>JBFKDQ010000013.1:0-71817 GCA_041619555.1 Oceanococcus sp.
CAGGCCGTTCGCGGCGCAGGCGTGGGCGGCGGCACCATCGCGTGAGTTTCCTGTGCTGACATCGGCAATTCATTCCTGTAGCTGTCGACACTGCAACCGGACATTTGGATCTGGCGACCTGGCCCCCAGAGGACGGACTGCAGCACGCTGATCGAGTTCGCCAGCTGCAGGCCGGGCAGTTTAGCAGTGCATCGAGCATCAACGGCGGACAAAATCCTTGCAGCCGGACGAGCTTGCGGAACGAAGCCGGCAGATTTTCCCCGCATCAGGCAGGCCAAGGCGCATCTGCGCGGATTGCAGCGACCAGTGCGGACTGTAGAACGGATCCATCCAGCGATCGGTAGACCAGCGCTCAAGCATGGTCTGCACCTCGGCGGCAAAACGCTTTCTTCTCACCGGGGTGTCATCGGCTCCGCGCGAAACGGACTCATGGTGCAACAGCGTGGCACGCGGGTCGTATACGACCCCAAAACCTAAACGAGCGACTTTCAGGCAGTAGTCGACATCATTGAAAGCTACGGCCAAAGCTTTTGCATCCAGGCCTCCAACCTCGCGGTAAAGCGCCTTGTAGGTCAGCAGGCAGGCGCCCGTGACCGCTGAAACACTGCGCCTGACCTGAGCGCCAAGGGCGCGGGCGGCAGGCGCATACGGGAACAGTCCCCGACAGGCATGTCCGGCAACACCCTCCAGCCCGATGACCACGCCGGCATGCTGGATGCGGCCATCGGGATAGAGCAGGCGGGCGCCGACCACGCCAGCCCCGGGCAGGGCAAGCGAGCCGATCATCCGCCTGAGCCAACCGGCCCTCATAGGTTCGACGTCATCATTCAGCAGCAGCAACAAGTCGCCGCGCGACTGATTCACGGCCCAGTTGTTGATCGCGGAGTAATTGAAAGGGCGGGGATAGCTGAGCACCCGAATCGGGGCCTGCCCGGCAATCTGCGCAAGATAGCGACGACAGGCGGGCGTCTGACTGTCGTTATCGATGACCAGGATTTCCGCATCCATCGATGTCCCTCGCAATTCACGCAGCACGCCGTTGATGCAGGCCTGCAGATGAGGCAATCCGTCCCTGGTCGGCACGATGATGCTCAGGCTTTGGCGCAAAAGTGCCGAATGCGCTGCTGCTTCAGCGGTGGAATACGTGACTACCGCCGGCCGCCGCCTCCCAGCCTGGGACAACAGAACCATCGGGGCATGCAGACACCACTCAGGCTCGAGAACACTGGCCAATCGCCGCAGCAGGGCATGATGCAGATCGCCTGCGTGATCGAGATCCACGTCGGCCAGCACGGCAGCCAGGAACTGCCTCCGCACGACAAAAAAACTGCCGATGTAATTGTCTTGTCGGAGTCGCACAGGATCCCATGCCGGCTTGAAATGGGGCCTGGACCGCTTGCTGCGGGACCAGTATTCAAGATGGTCACAGTAGATCAGCACGGTCGCGCCAAGGCGGTGCAGCTGGTCAAGCAGCCAGGCCAGCGCCCCCGACTCAAGCACATCGCCCGGCCTCAGCGTCGCGACGAAATCGCCATCGGCCGCGCCGCAAGCGGCCTTGAACAGCGCTGCAGAGGAATTCTCGGACACCTTGCCGGCAACAAAGCGAATACGTTCATCGCCAGCGCCACAGCGTGCCTTGATCCGCCGGTGCTGCGCCTCGCTGCCGCCGGCGATCAGCAACCGCCAGGTCGTGGCCGTCTGGCGCTGGAGCGAGGTGACCGTGGAAATGATCGCCTCGCAACCCTGCGAACTGGCCAGGGGCAGCAGGAAATCAATGCCCGGAGCCGTCCCGGCAGGAGGTGTGCGGACCGGCCGATTGGCCAGCCGATGGAGAACGGCCAGATAGTCTTCGTCGGAAACCGCCGTGGCCTGCCCCAGTACGCCAAACTTGACGCGTCGCAGCGTGGCCATCACGCCGGGCACGAGCGCATCGAGCAGCGTAATCAGGCGGTGGCGCAGCAGGATTCTCACTTGGCATGCAATCTGGATTACGACAGGACAGCGAATGTGCCCGGTCTTCTGGCACAGGAAACACCGGGACTGTTCAGAGCGAATTGCTTCCCGCCCCCGGTAGGACAGCCGGTAGCGGCGATGGTTAGAATACCATTTTCCGGAAGCCCCCCGACCCATGCGCTTGCCACTGAATCCCGCCTTTCGACGTCGCCTGGGACGGATCAAGCGTAGTCTGTGGCTGAGCAATTACAATTTGCAGGCGGCGCTGATCCGCAACAGCGGGCTGTGGAACGAAGCCTGGTTCCGAGCGCAGTATCCCGGCATGCCGGCCGACATGGATGTGCTCAGATATTTTCTGCGCCATGGCAGTCAGGCGGCACTGAATCCCCATGCCCTGTTCGACAGCCGTTATTACCTGGAAACGAATTCGGATGTCGCGCTCAGCGGCCTGAATCCCTTCGTGCATTACCTGCAATGGGGATATCGTGAGGGGCGCAAACCCAATCCGCTGTTCAGCGATCATTGGTACTGGGAGAGCAACCCCGATGTCGCCGCTTCAGGTTCCATTCCGCTGGTCCATTTCGTGCTCTTCGGCTGCAAGGAAGGTCGCGACCCGCACCCCCTGTTTCAGGTCGAGTGGTACCGCAACACGTATGCCGATGCCCTGAGCTCCGAGCACGACCCGCTCAGCCATTATCTGCGTCTTGGCGAACCGATGGGGTACAGGCCCAACCCGTGGTTCGATCCTGTTCACTATCGCAAGCAGTTGACCGCCACAGAGGCGCCGCAGGCAAGCAACCTGCTGGATCATTTTCACCGCCACGGCGCATTCGCTGGCAAGGACCCCGGCCCGGAATTCTCCAGCCTTGAATACTGGGAACTCAATGCCGACGTTGCTCAGGCCCATGTCAATCCGCTGGAGCACTACCTGCGCAGTGGAATCGTCGAGCGCCGCCGTCACAGCAGCGCACAGAATCGGCTCGATGCCAGCGACTGGGACCGGCTATTCGGCCGCCTGACCCGGCATGAACACCGACTGCTGAGCCGCGCCTACCCCCTGCATGGCCAGGGTCAGGCCTTGCTGATTCATGCCGACCAGCAGACACCGGATCTGATCGCCGGACTTCATGATGACAGCGAACTGGACCTGCAATCCGCCAGCTGGGATCGGCTGGCAGGTGGTCGACCAGACGGGCCGGAATGTCTGATCCTTATCGCCCCGGATACCCGGATCTGTCAGGATGCCATCCTGGTCGCACTGGATCTGTTGCGAGACAATCCTCGGCGGGCCATCTATTTCGACGAGATTTGGAAAACGCCACAAGGGCAGAGCCAGCTGCAGGGCCTGCCGGACTGGAGTCCGGCATTGCATGCCGCAGGCGGCCTGTCATTGCATGCCCTGTACCTCGCCAACACGCCCGCCAACTGGGCCTGGCTGCATGGCCAGAAATCCGCCAGCACGCTTTTCATTGACGACCTCAAAGGCCTGCAAGAAGCCCCACTGCACGTGCCGCTCGTCGGCTGCCAGGTCGAGGTCGCGAGCCTGCGACCGACACTCAGCGCCAAGACCGCCAAACTGCAGGAAGAGCCGAGCGTCAGCATCATCGTTCCGACCAAGGACCAGTTGCCGTATCTGCGAACCTGTGTCGAGGGCCTGCGCAATCAAACGCGCTATGCGAACTGGGAACTGATCATTGTCGACAACGACAGCCGGGCGCCGGAGACCAAAACCTATTTACGCCAGGTGCAGCAGGACCCGCGGATCCGCGTGATCGCATGGGACAAGCCCTTCAACTTCTCGCAGGTCTGCAATGTCGGCGCCAGGGCCGCCAAGGGCGAGTATCTTTGCCTTCTCAACAATGACATCGAGATCGTGGATCCGGACTGGCTCAGCCAAATGGTTGCAGCGGGCCAGAGCAAGGATTGCGGTGCCGTTGGTGCCCTGCTGCTCTACCCGGATGGACGCATCCAGCATGCCGGCGTGATCCTCGGCCCCGGAGGCGTTGCCGCCAATCGCTACGCCACCGTCATGCCCGACACCACCGAAACGATCCATCTGCAATGCACCCATGAAGTCAGCGCCGTTGCCGCCGCCTGCATGCTGACGCCCCGCGCCCAGTACCTGAAGCTCGGCGGCCTGGATGAAGATCATCTTGGCATCGCCTTCAATGATGTCGATTACTGTCTGCGCCTGCGTGAAGCAGGCCTGTACTGCCGGCTGGTACCGCAGGCCCGCTTGATCCACCATGAATCGGTTTCCCTGCAGGATCACAGCAAAGGACGCCCGGAAAGCTTCGCCGATGAAGTGGCCTACATGCAGAAACGCTGGGCACCGCAAATTGCCCGTGACCCATTTCACAATCTCAACCTGCTTTGCAGCAAGTTCAAGCCCACCGCATTGCTGTTTGCCAATCAGCGCGAGAAGTGGTGGCGTGAGTTGCAGTTGATGCCGCCTGCCGGGGCCCAGCCCGACCGCCTGCATCCACCCTTGCGATGGTACGTCGACAGCAATCAGGCTCGCGTGCACAGCCTACGCTCCGCCAGTTGCGCCACCCGCTTGCAACAGGCGATCACGACCCAGGGCCTCGCAGTTCTGATCCTGACCAAGGACCGGCCGGAGTACATCATTCCCTTGCTCAAGAGCCTGGCCAGTTGCCACCAGCGGTTCGCTCGTCAGGGCCTGGCCTTCCGCGTCTTCGTTGGCGATACCGGCAGTACCGATAGCAAGGTCCTCAAGGCTTATGCCCAGTTGCCGGACTGTGTCGAATTGATCACCGGCATGGCGTATCAGTTCTCCCGCTGCAATAACGAGCTGCTGGAGCGGGCCCAGAGCTACAGCCACATTCTTTTCCTTAACAATGACATCGAGTTCAAGCAGGCGGCCTCCAGTTTGCTCTGCATGCTGTCGCAGTTCGGCCAGGACGAGCGGATCGGCATCGTCGGCAGCGTACTGCGATTTCCCGACGGTCTGGTCCAGCATGAAGGCATCGCGGCTTTCGCAAAGCCGGAGTTGCGGGGCTTTGTCTACCATCCGGGCGCCCGCAGCGCGCCCAGCCTGGCCCCCAGGGAAAGCCGAACCTGCATGGCCGTGACCGGGGCAATGTTGATGATTCGCGGTGACGTGCTGCGCAGGACCGGCGGGTTTGACGAGGCCTATCAGGCCGAGTGCCAGGATGTGGATCTCTGTCTCGCCGCTGCGCGAGCCGGCTACACGTCGGTGGTCGTCCATGCCGGAGACATCGTTCATTTCGAAAATGGGACGCGCGAAATCGGCGAGGAAAACTGGCAGGATCGTCGCCGGCTGATGCGGCGCTGGCATCACTGGATCGAGACCCACTGGCTATGAACCTGCATCTATTGTTTCTTGCGGTGCGCATGCGCCCGGGATTTGGAGTGACCACGGTCATCACCGAAGTGGCCGCCCGCCTGCAACAACGAGGCGTAAAGGTGACCGTGGCCTGCAGCGAGATGGAGGGCTCATTCGGCGCTCTCGATGTGCGGCAGGTCGAGGCCAGTCCGTCTGCCCTCAATGCCCTGGCCAGCGAGATCCAAGCCACTCACGTTATCGCGCATACTTCGCCATTTTTCGAGTTGCTGCCGCTGCTCGAAATCAAGGAAACCTGGGCCTGGGAGCATGGTGACCCCGACCCCGAGTTCTTCGATGGCGATGCGCTGGAGCGGGAGCACCAGATTCAGCGTAAACGCCAGGCGGTCTACCCCAATATTCGTGGCGTGCTGAGCATTTCCCATTTCATCAGGGAACAGATTCAGTGGCCGGGCGCGATCATCATTCCCAATGGCTGGGAACATGTCACCGCCAACCTGAATCTGCCGACCGACCGGCCCCAGCCGCGCTCGCCGGCAAGCACGGCATTCAAGGTCGGCTGCCTGATGCGGCTGGGTAGCGGAGAGAGTCACTACAAGGGCGGTGAGATCCTGCGTCAGCTTGTCCGCATCACGGCCGCATCCAGCGCCCGGCCTTTACAGTTCTTCCTGATGGGCCGCGGCAGCACAGAAGATGCAGCGGACTACGAGAAGGAGGGCATCCATGTGCATCTGAATGCCACCGACGCAGAGCGGAGAAGCTTCATCGAAAGTCTCGACGCTTTCGTTTCACCGTCTCTCTGGGAAGGCTGCAATCTGCCGATCATCGAAGCCCAGGCTCTGGGCTGTCCGGCGATCAGTTTCGACACTGGCGCGCACCCGGAGTTTGGCGCTTTCGTCTGCGGTTCCGTGGAGGAGGCCGGCCGATTGCTGTCGATCTGGGCCGATACACCAGGGCTCTGCGAGCAGGCTGCGCGCTATGCGCAGCAAATGACAGTGGAAGGCCTGTCCTGGGATATCAGCACCGACTTGCTCATCAGCGCCCTGGTCTGAGCCTCCGCCTTGCACGCACTCGCCGCCTACCCAGTTCGATAAGCCCAGCATGACGGGCAACAATGGATCGCCGCCATCATCGCCCCAAGGTTCAGGCTCTGGCCCGACTTGCTGCCGGCAAGACCTCTTCCGGCGCCAGACTGGGAGCCAGGGTCTGGCGGCCAATACAGTAATAATGAAAACCCTGCGCGGCAAGTTCGCTCGGCTTCCACAGATTGCGGCCGTCGACAACGACGCGGTGTTTGAGCGCGCGCTTGAGGACATCGTAGTTCGGCGCCCGGAACTCGCTCCACTCCGTGCAGATCACCAGCGCATCGGCACCGCATATCGCATCGTGGGCGCTGGCCGCCAGCACCATGTCCTGGCGCGGACCATAGATCCGCCGCGCCTCATCCATGGCCGCAGGGTCATACGCCTGCACCCGACCACCAGCCTGCCAGATCGCCTCCATCAGCGTGCGGCTCGGGGCCTCGCGCATGTCATCGGTATTGGGCTTGAATGACAAACCCCAGACCGCCATCGTACGTCCGGCAAGATCGCCATCGAAGTGGGCCTTGAGTTTCTGGATCAGGATCTGTTTCTGCTCGAGATTGGTCGCCTCGACGGCGGAAAGAATCGGCGCCGAGTACTGCACCGAGCGGGACATGCGCTCCAGTGCCTGAACATCCTTGGGGAAACAAGAGCCGCCATAGCCACAGCCCGGAAAGATGAATTGATAGCCGATCCGGGGATCCGAACCGATTCCCTGTCTGACCGACTCCACGTCGGCGCCGAGGCGTTCGGCGAGGTTCGCGATTTCATTCATGAAACTGACCTTGGTGGCGAGCAGGGCATTGGCCGCGTACTTGGTCAGTTCGGCCGAACGAACATCCATCAGGATCAATTTCTCATGTTGGCGCGAAAACGGGGCGTAGAGCTGCCGCATGGCCTCCCCTGCGCGATCGGAATCGGTACCGATCACGATTCGGTCCGGCTTCATGAAATCATCGATGGCCGCACCTTCCTTGAGAAACTCCGGATTCGAGACCACATCAAATGCCCAGTCCTCGGCCCGCTCCGCCAGCCCCCTGGCAATGGTCTGCCTGACCTGATCGGCAGTACCAACCGGCACGGTGGATTTTCCAACGATGACTTTCGTGCCATTCATGTGCTGACCGATGGTCTGGGCCACCGCCAGCACATGGCGCAAGTCAGCGGCACCATCCTCGTCCGGCGGAGTACCGACCGCGATGAAAATCACCTCGGCAAACTGGATGGCGTCTGGCGCATCACAGGTAAAACTCAGGGACTTGCGCCGATGATTGCGCAGGACCATGGTTTCCAGCCCCGGTTCGTAAATTGGAATCAAGCCCTGGTTCAGACCATCGACCTTGGCCTGATCGACATCCACACAGCGCACTTCGTGCCCGACCTCGGCCAGACAGGCCCCACTGACGAGACCGACATAGCCGGTCCCGAAAATCGCTACTTTCATCCATTTCCCCGAAGTTCTAATCCCAAGCCATGGGCCTTGTTGCTTGCAAAGCATAGCGCATCAGGACGACAAGGCAGTGACTGCCAGAAACGGGTTTCACCGTGCAGATCAGGCCTTCATCTGTTTACACTGCGCGGCGATGATGACCGCCCTCCTGATCCTGATTGCTGGCGCCCTGCTTCTGGTTCCCCTGGAGTCCTGGATGCATACGCACCTGCATGGGCTGTGGCGCGTGCTGGCCGATCATGTCTATCTGCCCGGTCTGCGATGCCTGGTTCTGGTCTTCTTTCTGAACGCCGTGTTTCCTGCCCCGCTGCTGGATGAGCGCATTGTGCGATACGCCGATGACATCATCCTGCGTCCGCCACATGTCAGCGCGCTGCTGAACTGGCTGTTCCTGCTCGGCGCGTTGCTGCCTGTATTGCCGGTCATGCAAAAACTGACCGCCCTGATCCTGCCGCTGCAGACCCTGGCGGGAGCGTGGCTGCTGGTCGGCAGTTTCGAGCAGCAGACAGGCCTGCAACTTCACGGCGCATGGCAGGACCTGGCAGGCGTCCTGGGCCTGAGTCTTGTGGCACATCTGCTACTGATCCAGGTTGCTGGCGTGGTGCAACGCGGCAGTCACTGGGACAGTCTGACCGTCTACGACGGCTTGAGTCTGGCCCTGTTACCGCCGCTGGTCCTGTTGTTTACTCGCAACCTGGTTCTCTGATCCCACCGGCGGAATCAGGGTCTCCATGCACAATCGCACATATTCGTTGAGCGGGCGTCCGCGCGGCAGTGCAGTGGCATCGTCACTGCGAAGCTGCAGGGTCCCCATGAAAGTCGCATAGGCGAACATCGACCACCGGCGGGCATCGTCCTCGTCCATGCCCAGGTCCCGGTAGCAGGCCAGCAAAAACATCAGCCGCTTTTTCGCCACCCGCTCGACGACCGGGCCGATCAGGGGGTCACTCGAGGCTGCCGCGAAAATGCCGGACAGGCGACCGTTTCTAGAGCTGGCATTGGCGAGGCGAAAGACCTGTTGAATTTTCTGCCGCGGATCCTTGATTGCCTCAACCTGACGCACGATGCTGCTTGTTTCCCGCTCCTCCCAAAGTTCCAGAGCGGCACGCAGCAACGCCTTCCGATTCTGGAAATGCCAGTAGAAACTGCCTTTGGTCACGCCCAGCGCCCGCGCCAGCGGCTCCACCGAAACCGCCTCGATGCCGCCTTCGGCGATGGCATCCAGCGCTGCCTTCGCCCAGTCCTGGGCACTTAATGAAGTCTTCAATGGTCAACGGGCTCAATTATTGCTGCGTCGCACAATACCACATACGCCAGCGTATGGCAACGCACACAAACCCGGCACGCGCGCATCCCATCCGGCCATTGCCCCAGGCCCACTGGGTCGCGAGTTGAGCCAGAGCAGCGCCCCGGAAGATGATGGCGTTTTGCTAAGATCGAGGTCCCGTTCCACAGTCTGGTCAGGAGTCATCGCATGAGTTTCAAAGCCCTGCGTGTATTGGAAAAAGGCGCAAAGGCGCAATTCGTGGACATGGATTTTCCGCCACCTTCGGCCGGCGAGCTGAGAATCAGGATCGAGTTTTCCTGTCTCAACTACAAGGATGCCCTGGCGGTGACCGGCAGCAGTCCGATCATGCGAAATCTACCCTGCACGGCGGGCATCGACCTTGCCGGTACGGTCGAGATTTCGGCCGACCCACGTTTTCAGGTCGGCGACCGGGTACTGGTCTGTGGCGCCAATGTCGGCGAGAAGTTCAATGGCGGCCTGGCCGAGCAGGCGCAGTTACCGGCCGATTTCTGCGTTCCTCTACCTGCTGATTTTTCGACACGCGAGGCAATGATTTACGGCACCGCCGGCTTCACCGCCGCGCTTGCCCTGGTAAAAATGCTGCGCAATGAACAGGCACCCGAGCTGGGCCCCATTGCCGTGACCGGCGCCACCGGCGGGGTCGGCTCGATCAGCATCGCGCTGCTCGCCCGTGCGGGCTTCGCCCCCGTGGCGATTACCGGAAAAAGCGGGGAAACCGACTACCTCAAGGATCTGGGCGCCAGTGACATCCTTGCCGCCAGTGCATGCGGACCGGCATCCAGCCCATTGCTAAGTCCGCGTTGGGGCGGCGCAATCGACAATCTTGGTGGCGAGATGCTGGCCTGGTTGCTCGCCAGCACACAAGCGCACGGCAATGTGGCCAGCATTGGCCTTGCCGCATCCTTCAAACTCCAGACCACGGTGATGCCGTTTATCCTCAGGGGCGTGAATTTGCTGGGCATCCACTCCGTCGACATCCCCCACAGCTTGCGGCTGGCAACCTGGGAGCGAATATTCGGCGACTGGCGACTGCCCGGGGTGGAGCGCCTGGTTGCGGAGGAAATCAGCCTGGATCAGGCACCCGAGGCATGCGCACAGCTCATGGCCAGCAAGGTTCGCGGGCGCTACCTGATCAGAATCGACTGAACCACGGGCAGAATCGAGAACGGACAAAAAAAAGCCCGGATGCCGCTGGCATCCGGGCTGCGGTAGACGCTGCCCAAGCTACTCGGCTGCTGCCGCTTTCACTTCCAGCAGTTCGACGTCGAAAATCAGCGTCTGGTTAGGCCCGATCAGCGCGCCAGCACCACGCTCGCCGTAGCCCAATTCTGGCGGAATGAACAGTTTCGCCGTGCCGCCTTCATGCAGAAGTTGCAGACCTTCGGTCCAGCCCTTGATGACGCCATTGAGTTTGAATGTGGCGGGCTGGCCGCGCTTGCGTGAACTATCAAATTCAGTGCCATCCAGCAAGGTACCGGTGTAGTGCACGACGACGGTATCCGTTGCCGCCGGCGCTTCGCCTTCACCTTGAGTCAGGATCTGGTACTGCAGGCCCGATTCGGTGGTCTTGATCGCATCCTTGGTCGCGTTTTCGGCCAGGAAGGCACGTCCCGCTTCCAGGTTGGCGGTGGCCTTTTCGGCGCGATCCGCATTGCGCTTTTCTGCCGCTGCCTTGTACACGCTCTGCTTGACCTCGGCCATGGCTTCTTCGGTCAGCATGGGCTCCGCACCCTCATAGGCTGCCGCCAGTCCGGCCCCCAATGCGTTCAGATCCACATCCAGATCGCCCATTTGCTGCAGGCGGCCACCGATTTCGTAGCCCACCGAATAACTGAATTTCTGCGCATCTGATTCCAGTGCGGCAGGCTGGGAATCGCTGGTTTTTTCGCTTCCGGAAGGCGCACAACCCGCCAGCAAGAGGACACCCAAGGCAACCAGAGGCTTCAAATTCATTTCACTACTCATTATTTATAAACCAGAAGGCGCAGCACCTTATCCGGCCCTCACATTGAAAGCAAGTCTGCATTCAGGCACCAACCGGAGCGTCAGCGGCGACCGCACGCGGACGGTGAACCAGCTGCAAAATGATCTGTCCGATGTCGGTCCCGAGCAGGCTCAGGGCATGATCCGCCAGCTGGCTCACCCGAGCATCGATCTGCAGACGCTCATCGCCAGTGGCCAGATCGGCGGCATCAACCGGCAACAGCCAATGTCTGGCTTTGAGGGTTTCAACAAAACCGCGAAACAGGGCCTTGTCAAAGAACTCGGGTGCATCTCGTCCGCTGAGTATGGCCAGCCGTTCCGCCATCAACTGGGATTCCTGCTCGAATGCCAGACGATCCACGAAACCGATGCCGAAACGCGCCTGCAGCAGCAGGGCCGTCAGCGCGTAACGCTCCAGGGTTTCACGCAGGATGTTGCCCAAGCGCATCAGGGTGGCAAACTGCGGTGTCGTAACCGAAGGCGCCGACAGGCCGTAGCGTGCATCTTCCACCAGCAGCCCCATCTCGATCATGGCGTCCAGCAGCTTGCCGATCGGTTCGGCCACGGTGCGGGGCTGCCAGCGCAGATGCAGTTCGGTACGTAAAAAAGGATAGAAGTCAGCGGCCGCATCGATCAGTTCCTGGCGCGAAATCCCGGCCCTGAAACGAAAGAAATTGGCCAGCAACGAAGGCAGTGCAAAAGCATGCTGCACGCTGTTGCGCGTGTAGGTCATCAGCACGCCCTCACGCCCCTGAGCAAGAAGCAGATCGCCCCAAGGATGGGCGACTCGGGCCAGCGGCGTAACCGGCTCCGCCTGTCGCACCAGGGTTTCGGCATCATCTTCAGGCAGGACGATGTTGGGCCCATAGGGCACCGCGCGCTGCAATTTGATCCAGGTGGCGATCTGTTCGGAGAGCTCATCGGCCGCGATCGCCCGTTGCGGCGTGGCCAGCATAGTCATGCTGGCCAATCCCGCCGAACTCAGAACGACCGCACCATTGATCCGGGTCATCACCCGCAAGCTGAGCTGCTCAATGAAATCGGCAAATCCTTCGGGCTGCGCACCCGCCGCCATGGGCATCTGTTCGAGCCATTGTGGTGCCTGCTCCCGGATGTACTGGCCCAGTTCCAGCGGCTGACCAAAAGAGAGATAGGCTTTGCCGTAATTGCGCTGCAGGACCTTGCGAACTTTCAGGAACTCCCAGATGGACTCCCGCTTCTTCTGTTTGCTACCGCGCAATTCTTTGAAATAGCTGCTGACTTCCGCCACCTGGTCATAGCCGATGTAGACCGGCACGATCGTGACCGGCTTGTCCGTGCCGCGCAGGTAGCTGGCGGTAATCATCGCCATCATGCCGGTCTTCGGCTTGAGCAGGCGACCGGTGCGGCTGCGCCCCCCCTCCGGGTAGAAACTCATCGGAAAGGCCCGCCCGATGAGAAAATCCAGATAAGCCCTGAACACGGCCGTATACAGCTTCTGACCGGCGAAACTTCGGCGCAGGAAAAACGCACCGGCGCGGCGCAAAATGCCGCCAACCGGCCAGAAATTCAGGTTGATCCCCGCCGCGATGTGCGGGCAGACCAGGCCATCCTGGTACAGCACGTAGGACAAAAGCAGGTAGTCCATGTGACTGCGGTGCGAGGGCATGTAGATCACCCCGCCCTGGGCTGCAGCTTCGCGCGCCCGATCGATGCGATGCACCTCGACGCCTTCATAGACCCGATTCCAGACCCAGGTCAGCAGCACATACATGAATCGCAATGTGCTGGTCGAGTACATCGCGGCGATTTCATCCACATAGCCGCGCGTCTTTTCCCTAAGGCTGGCGAGGGATGCACCGGATTCGGCCGCCTCTTCCAGCATGACCTCACGCACACCTGGATTGGCCAGAATGGCCTGGGCGACCTGATTCCGGGTATACAGGCTCGGCCCCAGGGTCACGGTGCGCTGGCGGCGGAAATGAAAGCGGAAAACCCGCACCAGCTTCTGGGTCAGACGCTCATAATCGTCGGCCTGGCCAATGAATTCACGAAATCGGACCGGCTGGCCAAAATTCAGCACGATGTTGCGGCCATTCGCCAGAATGATCAGAAATTTCCGCAGATAGCCAGGGTTTTCGGCATCTGAGAACAGGATGCGGAGGAGCGAGGTCTCCTTGCCGGGATCCCGGCCCCAGAACAGGGAAACCGGCACCAGCTGAAGATCGAAATCCGGCTGCTTGCAGGCCTGCTGATAGAGTTGTGACAAGCTGCCCTTGCGATCCAGTAGCGCGGGCAGATATAGACAGGCCGCCTTGCCAGGCTCCGGCAGGGTATTGCGGCTACGCCGCACCGGCGTGAGCTTTTCCTGCGCCACGACATGTTCCAGCACCCAGCGGTCCACATAACTTCGCGTCGCCAGCACATAGCAGACCGGCACGGCGGGATCGAGGCCGAGACTTTCGTGCAGACGAACAGGAGAGATCTGGCTCCGAACGGTGGCAAGCAATGGCTTGCGCAGCCACCACGTCATCAACCAGACTATTTTCCCCAACATACCCCTGTTCCCATGCCTCGTGGAGGCCAGTAGTCTACCGGAATGACGGTTACCCCACCTGCAACAACTGACGATTCACAGCGCCAGCGCATGGAACGCATGGCCCGATGGCTGGATTCCGCGGTCGCGGTTCCCGGCACCTCGATTCGCTTGGGTCTTGACGCCCTGATCGGGCTGATTCCAGGAATCGGTGATGTCGCCGGCTTCGTGATCGGTTTGTGGTTCATCCTTCAGGCTCGCAAGCTCGATGCCCCAGGACATCTCCAGGGTCGCATGCTCGGCAATCTGGCACTGGAGGCCGTGGTCGGCAGCATCCCCCTGATCGGTGATCTGTTTGACGTGGCCTGGCAGGCCAATCAGCGAAACCGCAAGCTGCTGTTTGACTGGCTGGACCGCACCGCTCCGGCGCCGGAACCCGCAGTTGCCGGTGCCGTGCGCCGAATGTGGCCGGGGCTGCTGGTGCTGTGTGGTCTGGCCGGGGCAGCGACCTGGTGGATCAGCACACAGTAGGAGAACGCTGACAAGCCGCCGGGTTCAAGGCCGACAGCCCTGGCAATGGCGATCTCCTAGTATTCCATTGCCGTATGGCTCCCCCCAAGGCACTGCGGCAGCCGCTCGGCAAGCGGAGTGCTCTCCCGGATCACTCCCCGTCGGCCAGAGCCTTGTCGTGCCGGAGTTTCCGGCACGGCTTTGTTAAATCTTTCGGTCGCCACCGTGGCGGCAACTGGTGAGGCGCTTGCTACAATGCCCGCTGATCCTGAGCTTGCGAACAGCATGAGCACTGGCGGCCTCGCGGTCTCGGTGATAATTCCCACTCTCAACGAAGAGCAGAACCTGCGCGCGCTGCTGGCCGATTTGCTAGCACAGCAGGACCTGAGCCTGCAGCTCATCGTGGCCGATGGCGGCAGCAAGGACCACACCGCTGAGATCGCCAGCTCCGCCGGGGCCGAGCTGGCGGTTGGCGGCGCCGGCCGCGGGCGCCAGATGAATGCCGGCCGCCGGCGCGCGAGGCATCCGTGGCTCCTGTTCCTGCATGCCGACTCTCGTCTCTGCGACGCCCATTTGCTTGCCGGTGCGCTTGCGCACATGCAGCAGATGCCGGCAGGGAGTGCGGGCCATTTCGCCTTGCGTTTCGACCGGCTTACCGCCGATCGAGCACGATTCTATCGGCACCTGGAATATAAATCCGGCCTCAACCTGCGCGGCACCATCAATGGCGATCAAGGCCTGCTGATTCAGGCCACCTTTTTCGATCAGCTCGGCGGCTTCGATCAGCACCTGCCGTTCCTGGAGGATCAAAACCTGAGCGACCTCATTTTCGCCCAGGGTCGCTGGACGCTGCTGCCGGGCCATCTGCATACCTCGGCACGCCGCTTCGAGCAGGAGGGATACTGGCAGCGTTACTTTCTGATGATGCTGATCATGTGTGCGCGACGTGCCGGAATGGAGAATTTCCTGCACGAAGCCCGCGGACTCTATCCGCAGGCGGCAGATTCAAAGCACTTGCGCGTGCTGCCTTTTCTCGAACTGATACTCGCGCAAGCAGGCAAGCACCGCGGTTTCTGGCAGGAAATGGGGGCCTATGCCCGCGAAAACAGCTGGCAACTTGCCTGCGCGGTGGACAGCGTATTGGGTCGATCCTGGCTGATGCCAAGACTTCAGGTGCCTGGCAGCCGCGTCACCGCCCGTCGATCAGACGCGCTGCTGGGCCACTTGTTGCGGCAACTTTTTCAAGGACCAATCCGCCTCGCTCTACGCCAGCAGGAGAGCTGAAGAAAGGTCCGCTCCGCCACCGCAAGCTGTGGGCGATCCAGGCCGTTTTTTGCGCAGCGCACCATTTTTATCGGAAACCCATTCTGTTCTTGCGGCATCGGGACAACTGTTCCGAAACCATCGAAAATCATTGAATTCCCAGTCTTTCTGAGCACAGTTGTACACTTTCCACAGCAGCCTGGCACGCGCCGACCATACGCCAAGGTATTGTCTAGTGCTAGGATAGCTCCGTGAGCGATCACAGGGTCGCATCAGTTGTTCATACACTGGATACAATCCGGCCGTGCCATCACGATGCACGGTCCGCATGGTCATCAGGAGAATTTGGAATGCCCGATTACAAAGCGCCTCTGCGCGACATGAAATTCCTTCTGCACGAAGTGTTCGACTACGACGAGCATTACAAGACACTGCCTGGCGGCGAAGAAGCGACCCCGGATGTGGTGGACGCCATTCTCGAAGAAAGTGCCCGCTTCGCGGAATCCGAAATTGCGCCGCTGAATCAAAGCGGTGACGAAGAGGGCTGCCGCCTGGAAAACGGCAAGGTCATTACGCCTAAAGGCTTCAAGGAGGCCTACCAGACCTACAAAGACTCCGGCTGGCCCAGCCTTTCGCATCCACCGGAACATGGCGGCCAGGGCTTGCCCATGTCTCTGGGCCTGATCAAGCACGAAATCATCGCCACGGCGAACTGGTCCTGGAGCATGTACCCCGGCCTGTCGATCGGGGCGATGAACACCATTTTCCTGCACGGCACAGAAGAGCAGAAGAAAACCTATCTCGACCCGCTGGTCAGCGGTGAATGGATGGGCACCATGTGCCTGACCGAGCCGCATTGCGGCACCGATCTGGGCCAGGTCAAGACCAAGGCCGAACCGAACGGGGATGGGACCTACCGGATTACCGGCACGAAGATCTTCATTTCTTCGGGCGATCACGACATGACCGACAACATCATCCATGTCGTGCTGGCACGCCTGCCGGGTGCGCCGGAGGGCACTCGCGGCATCTCGCTGTTCATCGTGCCGAAGATGAAGGTCAATGCTGACGGCTCCGTCGGCGAAGCCAACGAGGTCAATTGCGGCTCTCTCGAGCACAAGATGGGCATCAAGGCATCCGCCACCTGCGTGATCAACTTCGATGGCTCGCAGGCCGTGATGCTCGGACCGGAAAACAAGGGCATGGAATGCATGTTCACGTTCATGAACACGGCCCGCATCGGCACCGCGATTCAAGGCGTGGCGCATTCCGAACTGAGCTTCCAGGGCGCACTGCGATATGCCAAGGAACGCCGCTCCATGCGCTCACTTTCCGGCAAGAAAGAACCGGATAAGCCCGCGGACGCTCTGATCTACCATGCCGATGTTCGCCGCATGCTGCTGACCCAGAAAGCGATTACCGAAGGCGGGCGGGCGATGCTGTATTTCGGCGCGCGCTATGCCGACCTGATGGTCTCTGGCGACGAGGCGGCCTACAAGGTATTCGACGACAAGCTGGGCTTCCTGACACCGATCCTGAAAGGTTTCCTGACGGAACTGGGCCTGGAATCGGCCAACCACGGCATGCAGGTCTTCGGCGGCCACGGTTATATCCGTGAATGGGGCATGGAACAGATCGCGCGCGATGCACGCATCGCCACGCTGTACGAAGGCACCACCGGCATTCAGGCACTGGATTTCCTTGGCCGCAAGGTCATCATCATGTCCCGTGGCAAAGCCGTTCCGGAGTTCACCGCTGACATTCTGAAGTTCTGCACCAAGCACAACCCGGTGACCGGCTCACGCCGCCGCCGCGTGTTACGGCGTTACGTGACCGAACTGTCCCAGCTGGCAGTGAAATGGAACTACCTGACCGGGCGCATCCTGATGGCTGCGCGGAGTGACCGCGACGCCGTAGGCGCCGCCGCCAATGACTTCCTGATGTTCTCAGGCTACGTGACCATGGCCTATTTCTGGGCCCAGATGGCCGCCGTTGCCTACGACAAGCTGGAGCATGGGGGAATTGAAACGCCCGAGTTCTACAAAGCCAAGCTGCGTACCGCCGAGTTCTACCTGGATCGCATCCTGCCGCGTCAGGCGGCGCATGCCGAGGCACTGACCGCCGGACCGCGCAGTACCATGGCCCTGGACAAAGAGCATTTCGTGTTCGAGTAAGCCGACATCCCGAGAACAAGGCCCGCGTCCACCGCGGGCCTTGTTGTTTGCGGATCGACTATCAGGTCATTCGAGCAGAATTCGCGCTGCTCTCGCAGCACGGCATGCTGACCTAGCGGACTCAGCCGGCAGAACTGAGCGTATGCCAGTACAGAACCGGGACTTCGGCCTGCTCGGCCAGCACCGCCGCAAATGCCTTCGCGGTATAGGTCATGTCCAGCGGCACACCCACCACCTGCTGGAAACGGCTCGCGGCTGCTGCAGCCACATCGCTTGGATGGCCGTAACCACGGCCGATCCAGCGTTCATCCAACTGTGGCGACGGCACCGCAGCGGGCCAGTTGACGCCCCGACGCCTGAGCCAGCGCAGGGTTTTCTTCATCAATGTCGACACGGTGCCCGCGGTGCAGGCCGGAAACGGCCCGAGATAGGCATCGGCGACCCGCACCCCGATGACATCGATCGGCAGTTCGGCCAGGGCGACGCCTAGCGTCAGTCCGGCCAGCGTGGAACCCGAACCCAGGGGGCAGTAAATGCGCCGCGGCCAGTCGCCGCCCGCGTTCTGCAGTTGCGCCTTGAGCTCCAGCGCCGCATTGATGAAAGCCAGCACCCCCAATTCATTGGAACCGCCGGCAAACAGGAACGCGGTGTCGGAACCCAGCCGGCCGGGGTGCAGGTAGTATCGCAGCAGGGTTCTGCCCAGTCCGTGACAATGTACGCAACGGGCGCCCTCCTCGTGCAGGCGGCGAAGATTCGCACGGACATGGGGCGAATCAGGCTGATCGAACAACAGCAGTTCGCATTCAAGACCGGTCTGACGACAGAATATGGCGCAAGCCAGACCGTGGTGCGTTCCCGTTGCTCCGAAAGTGACCAGGCGGCGACGCCCGCTGGCCATTGCCGCGGCCAGAATAAACTCCAGCTTGCGCACTTTGTTGCCGCCATAGATCGGATTGCTCAGATCATCACGTTTGACCCAGATCGTGCGGCCATCGAAATCATGACATTCCAGCGGCGTCGGCAACGCCGCCAGACCAGTACCGGGAAGCCGGACCTGCAGCCCTGGCAGGGCATCATACAAGGGGCGATCGTAAACGGACATGCGGGCAATAAGTCTTCTATTGAGGCTGAACTATCCCATAATTGCCCGACACGAGCAGCGATGATTTGCCGGACGCCAGCACCTGCAGGGTGTGGACTTCGTCCTGCTGCCGGGAAAAACCCTGGCCTTTCCAGATCGCACATGAAATCGGCCCGACCTGATCGCGACCGCAACCTTACGTCGCAGCTGCCAGCACTGGCCCAGAAGTTCATCGTGCGTTGCAGACGATGACTTTTAGTTCACAAACCGCAATCCAGGCTAAGGCCCGAAATTCAAAAACTATAGAGCCGATATCAGGCTGGGCCGATCTGGCACGCGAGGGAAAACCTGACAGGAACATGCGGCAGCGTCCTACCTGGACCGGCGAGTGGGCTGCTCACACTGTGACGACTGGCGCCATTGTCCGACGGTTCTTCATCTGCTCCTGCACAGGGCTGGCGGAAGGTGTTCCCTGTTTTCAACCCGGGGATCGTGCCTCCCCCATCAGGCGACCGGAACCAGCGTGAGGGGTGCCAGAGCTTTTAATCATGATCTCCTTAGGATATTTTGAGGCCCCTGATTCGAGGCCTCGTATGATTCTCGCCCAACTCAGTGACAAAAACTGGATGCCGGAAGCCTTGTTGAGACTTGGCGTCCGGCGCCTTTCGCGCAAACAGCTGCAGGACAGACAGATGCGCGCGCGGCGCCATTCTGGTGACAGCTTGCAAACTCAGATCAGCACTTGGTCGCAGGGTCCGCTTGCGCTGAACAACGCTCGGGACGAATCGACGCATGCTGCGGTTCCGACCGCTTTTTACCAGCGAATGCTGGGTCCCAACATGCTCGATGTCAGTGCCTACTGGCGCCATCCTGGCGCCTCTCTGGCCGAAGCAGAGCAGAGCATGTTCGAGCTTCTGGCACAGCGGGCAAGGCTCGGCGACGGCCAACACATCCTTGACTTGGGTTGCGGGTGGGGTGCATTCAGCCTCTGGGCGGCGCAGAAATACCCCGACGCACGGATCACCGCGGTGACCGACACCGCTCAGAGGGCCCGGCATGTTGCGGACAGAAAGCGCGAGCTCGGCCTGGAAAGCCTGCACGTCATCCATGCTGAATTGCACCAATTCGATCCGGCACAAGACTTTGATCGGGTGATTTCGGTCGGCATGCTGCAAAACGTTCGCAACCATGCCCTGTTATTCGAGCGCATCGCCAGCTGGCTCAAAGAGGACGGTCGATTTTTCGCCCACCTGTGCTGCCATCAAAGCCTGAGCTACACTTTCGATGCGCTGGATGAAGACAGCTGGATGAGCCGCTACATCTTTCACAGCGGCATGATGCCCTCATTTGACCTGTTTTCGAACTACGATACCCACCTCAAGATCGAAGATCGCCTGTGGCTGAGTGGCGAGCACTACCAATGTTCCGCCGAAGCCTGGCTCAAGAACCTGCACCGCCACCGCAAGGAGCTGAAGCAGTTGCTAGGTGGCGGCCCTCTGGGCCAGCTGCGGCTGCGGCGGTGGCGCCTCTTCCTGCTCGCCATCGCGGAACAGTTCGGCGCCGACCAGGGCCGCGAGTGGGGATTGGGACAGTATCTGTTCAAGAAGACCGCAGACACCACGTAGAGCCTGGCCCGCAAGCCGATTCATGCCCATTCTCGTCAATGTCGTCGGATTCTGCCTGCTCTGGCTCATTCTGGTGCTTGGCGCTTTCCATGCCCAGGTTCTCCCGACCCTGGTGCTCCTGGGCGGATGGACGGCGTTGCACCTGTACTACAGCCCGCAGCGACGGCTGGACCTACGGATCCTGCTGCTGGCGCTGTGCCTGGGCCCGATCAATGATCTGCTGCTGATGCACGGCGACCTGCTCGACTTCGTCGGCGGGCGGCTGCATGCCGACCTGCCACCGATCTGGATTCCTGCCCACTGGGTCAATTTTGCCCTGCTGCTGAATCACGGCTTGCGCGACTTCCATCACCATCCCTGGCGCCTTGCACTGCTCGGAGCCTGCGCCGCACCATTGGCCTATCTGGCTGGCGCCAGCCTGGGCGTCGTACGCTTCGAAGCCCCTCTGCCCCAGGCGCTGCCGCTACTTTCCTTCGGCTGGGCCATCACCCTGCCGTTGCTGATGCTGCTGGGGGGCCAGACCGACCATGCCCAGGATCGCCACGACCGATGAGGGCGGCGGCGGTCTGCGGTCGATTTCTCGCTACAATATTCAGATGCTCAACGCAGAACATTTCGACCGCCGCGGCCAGTGGCTGGTTTTCACCGATCTCGACGGCACCTTGCTCGACCACGCAAGCTATTCGCATGCCGCGGCCGATGGAGCCATGGCCCGATTAAGGCGCTTGCGCATTCCCTGCATTTTCACCACCAGCAAGACACGCCTGGAGGTCCTGCGACTGCGTGAGGAATGTGGCAACGAGGATCCATTCATTGTCGAAAATGGCGGCGCGGTGATGATTCCGGCGCAGTCCGCACTGGCCGGTCGAGCACCCGTGCACGGCGAGATGCCTGCGCTGCACTGCCATGACTTTGGCGCATCACGCTCGACCATCCTGCAGCGGCTGCAACTGGCCGGGCTGGATACGGCATACCGGTGGCGGGGCTTTGCCGCCATGACGGTCAGCGAAATCGCAGACCATACCGGCCTGGATGAAACCGCGGCCGCAGCGGCAGCCCAGCGCGAATACTGCGAGCCGGTGCTGTGGCAGGATACGCCTGAACGTCTGGCCAGGTTCCGCCACGCTCTCACCGACATCGGCTTGACTAGCGTTGCCGGCGGCCGTTTCCTGCATCTGCTTGATGCACAGGTCGACAAGGGCAGGGCAATGCGCTGGCTGTGCGAGCAGTTTCCCGCGCCGACCTACAGCATCGGCCTGGGGGATTCCGGCAATGATGTCGGCCTATTGCAGCAGGCCGACATCGCGGTTCTGGTTCGCTCCAGGCACCAAGAATTTCCTGCCGCGCAGGGTCGGGTGCATACCATCCGCACGCATGCTTACGGCCCGCAGGGCTGGGCCGAAGCAATCCAGCAGTTGCTAGACACGCTTGCGCTGGCCCCCTGACCCTGGGACCGATCACACCATGTCCGATGCCATATCCCAGCGGAGACGTCTTTTGCCAGCCGGATCTGTTCAGGCCACACCGCCGCCAGCTCCGACACTGCCCACGCCGCACCGCGCAATCTCCCGAACCGCAGGGCAACAGCTGAGCGCCGCAGTCAAGCCACCTTGCGCGCCGGACCCCGCATCCATTTCCATGCCGCTTCCAGGATTCTGATCATGGCCGATTTCTTTCAGAACGGGGCCATTACGACCCTGCACAATCTGACCGACCGACCGGTCGCCGCGCTCGATGCCGAGCTGCTGGAGTTCTCCAGACGACGGCCATTGAGTCTCGTCCTGCCATCGCTGTATTCCGAGCTTGAGGGGCCAGCGCTGCAAGGCATTCTGGATGAGCTACTTGAGGTTCCGTATCTTGACCATATCGTGATCGGCCTCGACCGGGCCGATGCCCAGCAATATCGCAATGCGCTGAAGTTCTTTGCCCGCCTGCCGCAACGGTGCGAGGTCATCTGGAACGACGGGCCGCGCATGCGCGCCATTAACGAGCGCCTGCTGGCGGCCGGTCTGGCGCCAGATCAGCCGGGCAAGGGCCGCAATGTCTGGTTCGCCTTCGGCTATCTGCTGGCTCAGGGCAAGCCGGGCGCGGTCGCCCTGCACGATTGCGACATTCTCACCTATGACCGCAAGATGCTCGCGCAACTGCTTTATCCGGTGGCCCATCCCAGCTTCAATTATCAGTTCTGCAAGGGCTTTTACGCCCGCGTCAATGCCGACGGCCTGCGTGGTCGGGTCTGCCGCCTGCTGCTGACCCCCCTGTTGCGCACTCTGGGGAAAATTTTTGGTCCGCTGGACTACCTCGAATATATGGACAGCTTCCGCTACGCGCTGGCGGGCGAATTTTCCATGCGTACCGATGTCCTGCTGGATCTTCGCATCCCCAGTGACTGGGGCCTGGAAATCGGCGTGCTGTCGGAAATGCATAGAAATTACTCGACCAACCGGATCTGCCAGGTCGACATCGCGGATGTATACGACCACAAACACCAGGATCTGTCCGCAGATGACGCCAGCCATGGCCTGTCACGCATGTCGATCGACATCACCAAGGCCATCTTCCGCAAACTGGCCACGAACGGCGTGGTCTTCACCAGCGAGAGCTTTCGCTCGATCAAGGCCACTTATTTCCGCGTGGCGCTCGATTTCATCGATACCTATGCCAGCGATGCGGCCATCAATGGCCTGCCGCTGGATATTCACAAAGAAGAACAGGCGGTGGAACTGTTTGCCCAGAACATCGTGGAAGCCGGCCAGACCTTTCTGGAAAACCCGATGGAAACGCCCTTCATTCCCAGTTGGAACCGGGTTGAATCCGCCATCCCCGGGCTGCAGGAAGACCTCCGCCAGGCCGTGATGGCAGACAATGCGGAGTATTCGGCCTGAATCAGGCCGGCGCGCAGTTCCAGCGTGGAGGTCACCGAGGAGTCTGCGCCGTAGAAAGTTCGCGGTGGGCGACTTCCCACAATGGGCCGGCAAGGCCTCAAGTTGGACCTTGGCGGGACGAAATGTCACATTAGACCCGTCCTGGCCTGCGGAGTCCGTCATGCGCGTGTTGGTTTTTTTGCTCAGTCTGGGGTACTGCGCTGCCGCTTCGGCCGATGTGTACCGCTGGGTTGATGATGAGGGTCGGGTGCACTACGGGGACATCCCGCAGGGCGAGGCCAAACGCCTGATGCTGCATGTTCCTAGCGCAAATCCGACCCGCGGCAAGGCACCGCCATCCAGCCCGCCAGCAGCCAACGATGACCCTGGGCAGCCAACGCCCTTTCACGCCGGCAAGGCGGATGCCACGGCGAGTGAACGTTGCACCGAATACCGCGCCCGGCTGAATCGCTATCAATCGGCACAAGCCTTGTATCGCCGTGGCGCGGATGGCCTGAATCAGGAACTGAGTGATGCAGATCGCGCCGACCTGATCACGCGAACGCAGGAGCAGGCCAGCGAGGCCTGCGCGCGTTCACAGGCCAAACCCGCCACCGATGGGCGGCGCTGAGTTTCAGAGCGCCGCATCCAATGCCTGGGCCACAAAATTTGGCAGGGCCAGGCCCGCCTGCATAGTCTGAGCATTGAAGTAACGGGTCTGCTGTGCCAGCCGATCAACCCTCTGCGGATCTGGCATCAGCTGCGCACCCCCTTTGCGCGCCAGGGTCGCCGACCACCACCCGGACGGATAGACCGGCTGCGGAAAGCTCACCAGTTGCGTCTGCGCGAAGCCTTCCCCACGCATGGAGGCATGGATCTGACAGATCAAATCCAGATGCAGCAAGGGCGACTCGCTTTGCTGCACCAGAAGCCCGCCGTCCGCCAGGGCGCGATGGCATTGCCCGTAAAAGGCCCGGTTGAACAGCCCCTCGGCGGGTCCGACGGGATCGGTGCTGTCGACGATGATCAGATCGAAAGCACCATCGGGCGCGTTGCGGACATAGGCAATGCCATCATCGAACAGCAGCTGGGCCCGCGCATCACTGTTGCTTTCACACAGCACGGGAAAGTGAATTTCCGCAAGACGTGTCACCCGCTCATCGATGTCCACCTGCACGGCCGACTCGACCTCTGGATGCCGCAGGACTTCACGCAAGGTACCGCAATCCCCGCCGCCAATGATCAATACCCGGCGCGGCCGTGCATGCAGGCACAGCGCTGGATGGGCCAGCATCTCGTGATACAGGAAATTGTCCCGGTCAGTGAGCATCACGCAGCCATCAATCACCATCAGCTTGCCGAAAGTCTCGGTCTGATAAATCTCGATCTGCTGAAATTTCGACTGCTCCTGATGCAGGCGTTGTCCCAGCTTCAGCCCGAACAGCGTCCCTTTGGACTCCATCGGCTCCAGAAACCATTCATTCTCGTTTACCATGCGCGCACCATTTCATTCGCCCGGACCGGGCAGCAAACGGGGAAGTATAGAGCCTATGCGGGGCACAGGTTTTACCGCGACAGATGCCGAACGGCTGTACAACATCGAACACTGGAGCGCGGGCTATTTTGCCGTGGCTGCCAATGGCGATCTCTGCGTTCAGGCCGGCGCCCGACAGATTTCTCTGGCGGCCATCCTGGCCAGCGAACAGGCGGCCTCCTTGCGCCAGCCTGTCCTGCTGCGCTTCACCCACATCCTGCGCGACCGCGTCACACAGCTGCAGTCTGCCTTTGACCAGGCCATCGCCGAGCTTGACTACGGCGGCGGCTATACACCGGTCTATCCCATCAAGGTCAATCAGCAGGCCGATGTCATCAAAGGGATCCTGTCCGCCGGTCGCATCGGCCTGGAAGCGGGCAGCAAGCCGGAATTGCTCGCCGTGCTCGGTCTGCTGCCGGCCGGTCGGCCAGTCGTTTGCAATGGCTACAAGGATGCGGAATATGTACGTTTTGGTCTGATCGGCAAGCAGCTTGGTCATCGGGTCACACTGGTCATCGAAAAACTGTCCGAGCTGCACCACATCGTCGCGGAAAGTGCCGCGATACAGCTCAAGCCGGACCTGGGCCTTCGCGTCCGCCTGGCCAGCATCGGTGCCGGACACTGGCAGAATACCGGGGGCGAAAAATCCAAATTCGGCCTGTCCGCCGGGCAGATCGAACGCGCGGTCGCGGAGCTGCAACAACGTGATCTGCTGGATCGCCTGCACCTGCTGCATTTCCATCTCGGCTCCCAGGTCGCCAATCTGCGCGATATCCGCACCGGACTCCGGGAAGCCGCACGCTACTTTGTCGAGCTCAGACGACTGGGCGCCCCGATCGACACCATCGATGTCGGCGGTGGCCTGGGGGTGGATTACGAAGGCACCCGCTCACGCAGCTATTGCTCCATGAACTACACGCCGCAGGACTATGCCCGCGCGGTGGTCGAGACTTTCGCCGAGGCGGCACGGGACGCAAACCTGCCCTGCCCGGACATCATTTCCGAGTCAGGCCGCGCGCTGACCGCCCATCACGCGGTGCTGGTGACCAATGTCATTGATGCCGAGCTGGCGGAGTTCGATCCGCCAGAGCCACCCCGGGAGCAGGCGCCGGCAGCCCTGAGAGAGCTCTGGCAACTCCATGAAGACGACCAGGGCCTGCCGCCGCTGGAGCGCCTGGCCGATGCTGACGTTCTGCTGGAGCAGCTGCAGCAGGCCTTCAATCTGGGCGAGACCCGGATCCAGGACCGGGCCCAGGCCGAGAACCTGCATCGTGCCATCGCCCATACGGTGATGGGCCAGCTTGATGCCAGCGTGCGCAGTCACCGCGACACCCTGGACGATCTGCGCGAGCGATTCGCCGACAAGCTGTTCTGCAATTTTTCGGTGTTCCAATCCTTGCCGGATGTCTGGGCGATCGAGCAGGTCTTTCCGATCGTCCCCCTCACGCGACTCAACGAGCGCCCCGAACGCCGCGCCGTCATTCGTGATCTGACCTGCGATTCCGATGGCCGCATCGACCGCTATGTCGATCGCGATGGGCTGGACTCCAGCCTGCCGGTGCATGCGGCACAAGCGGGCGAAAACTACCGCCTTGGCGTTTTCATGGTCGGGGCCTACCAGGAAATTCTCGGCGACATGCACAATTTATTCGGGGATACCGATGCGGTCACCGTGGAGATCGACGCCGAGGGCCAATGGCAACTGAGCGGGATCGAACAGGGCGACCGGGTCGAGCAATTGCTCGACTACGTGCACCTGTCCAGCGATGAATTGCTGCAAAGCTATGCCGCCAAGCTGGCAACCTCTTCATTGCCCTCCGCCACACAGCAAAAAAGCCTGGCTGCGCTCGCGGCCGGCCTGCGGGGCTATACCTACCTGCAATAGGGTCCTGGCATCATGCGCGGCTGCTGGGCACGGTCAATCAGACGTGGCCCCGGCAAGCTAACGGATACGCCAGCGGCAGGCAGAGCAGACAAGCGCTACTCGTCAAGATCCCCCGCTGCCTGCAAACCGGCGGGGGACCGCTTGAAGGCGGACCGGCGCTTCAGCCTTTGTTCGAGCGTTTGCGCTCGTGCTCTTTGAGAAAGCGCTTGCGAATGCGGATGGATTCCGGCGTGACCTCGACCAGCTCATCATCGTTGATGAATTCCAGCGCCTGTTCCAGCGACAGTCGCACCGGAGGCGTCAGAATCACGTTCTCATCCGTACCCGAGGCGCGCATATTGGTCAGCTTCTTGGCGCGCAAGGCATTGACAACGAGATCATTGTCCCGATTGTGGATGCCGACGATCTGGCCTTCGTACACCTCGGCGCCGGGCTGCACCAGCATGCGGCCACGCTCCTGCAGTCCGAACAGCGCAAAAGCGAGAACCTTGCCCTGATCGTTGGAAATCAGCACGCCATTGTGGCGATGGCCGACCTGCGTATCGGTCACCGGACCAAAGTGATCGAAATTGTGCGCCAGCAGACCGGTGCCTGAGGTCAGGGACAGGAACTCGGTCTGAAATCCGATCAGACCGCGTGAGGGAATGACGTAATCCAGGCGCACCCGACCCTTGCCGTCAGGCTGCATGTTGTTCATCCGGCCACCGCGCTCGGCGAGCTGCTGGATCACCGCACCCTGGGTTTCTTCTTCCAGGTCGGCGGTCAGGATTTCGTAGGGTTCATGGATCTCGCCATCGACTTCCTTGCGAATCACCTCGGGCCGCGAAACCGCCAGCTCGTATCCCTCGCGCCGCATGTTCTCGATCAGGATCGACAGATGCAGCAAGCCGCGACCGGAGACCCGGAACTTGTCCGGATCCTGGGTCGGCGCCACCCGCAAGGCGACATTGGTCTTCAGCTCCCGCTGCAGACGATCGCCAATCTGGCGCGAGGTGATGAACTTGCCTTCCTTGCCGGCAAACGGCGACTTGTTGACCTCGAAGGTCATCGACATGGTGGGCTCATCCACATCCAGACTGGCCATCTGCTCCGGATGACCGACGTCGCAAACCGTCTCGGAAATCCCCAGGTCCTCGATCCCGGTCAGCGCGATGATGTCGCCCGCTTCGGCCTGCTCAACCTCGACCCGGTCCAGACCGAGAAAACCCAGCACCTGCAGGATCTTGGAGCGCCGCAGGCTGCCATCGCGCGCCACCACCACGACCTGGGAGCCGGGCTTGATCACGCCGCGACTGATGCGACCGGTACCGATCACGCCGACATAGGACGAATAGGCCAGCGAGGTGACCTGCATCTGGAACGGACCTTCCGGGTTCACGCCCGGCGCGCTGACGCGCTCGACGATGGTCTGGAACAGCGGCGTCATGTCACCCTCACGCACCGTATCCTCAAGTCCTGCATAACCGTTCAGCGCAGAGGCATAGACAATCGGAAAATCCAGCTGCTCGTCGCTGCCGCCGAGTTTGTCGAACAGCTCGAAAACCTGATCGATCACCCAGTCGGGCCGGGCGCCGGGACGATCGATCTTGTTCACCACGACGATGGGCTTCAGGCCCAGGGCAAACGCCTTCTGCGTCACGAAACGGGTCTGGGGCATGGGGCCGTCCACCGCATCCACGACCAACAGGACCGAGTCGACCATCGACAGCACACGCTCGACTTCACCACCAAAGTCGGCGTGCCCGGGGGTGTCGACGATATTGATCCGGTAGTCATTCCAGCGCAGCGCCGTATTCTTCGCCGTGATCGTGATGCCGCGCTCTTTTTCCAGCGCATTGGAGTCCATGATGCGCTCGCCATGGTCCTTGCGCGCGTCCAGCGTACCCGACTGCTTGAGCAGACAATCCACAAGTGTGGTCTTGCCATGGTCGACGTGCGCGATGATGGCGATGTTGCGGAGGTTTTCGATCATGGATCCGATCTAAGTGGAAAGACAAAAGGCGGCGAAGTCTACATGAGTGCTTAATTCCTAGCCAGAGCCATTCGTCGTCGCGACGCAATTGAGCTAGATTAACGCCATGGACGCTGAAAAAATCTTGACATTCTGGTTTGAAGAGCTGGACCCGCCGAGCTGGTTCAAGAAGGACCGCCGGCTGGATGAGGAAATCCGCCGTCGTTTTGGCGCAATCCACGCCCAGGCCAAAGTCTGCGCGCTCTGGCCCTGGCGTCAGTCGACGTGTGGGCGGCTCGCCGAAATCCTGGTGCTGGACCAGTTTTCCCGCAATCTATTCCGCGACGATGGCCGCGCATTCGCCCAGGATCCCCTGGCGCTGGCGTTGGCACAGGAAGCGGTTGCCCAGGGCCTGGATCAGACGCTGACTGTGGAACAGCGCAATTTCCTCTACATGCCCTACATGCACAGCGAATCAGCGGCGATCCACCTGCAGGCCGTCAAGCTGTTTGCCGTACCGGGCCTGGAGAACAGCCTGGATTTCGAATTCAAGCACAAGGCGATCATCGACCGCTTCGGCCGCTATCCGCATCGCAACGCTTTGCTCGGACGGGAATCCACGCCCGAGGAATTGCAATTCCTGCAGCAGGCCGGCTCCAGCTTCTAAGTTCTCCTAGGGCGCCGGCAGCAGATGCACTGCGGCACAGGCCCGGCGCGCCTTGGCGCGAGCCTCCTCGATGGTCTCGCCGCGGGCCAGGGCCACACCCATGCGGCGCCGACCGACGATTTCCGGCTTGCCGAAAAGACGGAACTGGGTATCGGGCAGGGCCAGGGCCTGATCCAGACCACCGAAACTCGGCGCCCGCCTGTCCGCCGTGACCAGCAGGGCGCAGGAGGCGGCCGGACCGTGCTGACGAATATTGGGAATCGGCAGGCCGAGTATGGCACGGACGTGCAGGGCGAATTCGGACAGATCCTGGGAGATCAAGGTGACCAGACCCGTATCATGCGGTCGCGGCGAAACCTCGGAGAACCAGACCTCATCGCCTTTGACGAACAGTTCGACACCGAAGAGGCCGTGCCCGCCGAGGGCCTCGGTCAGCCGGCGCGCCATGTCCTGAGCCGAAGCCAGGGCGGCGGAACTCATCGCCTGGGGCTGCCAGGACTCGCGATAGTCACCATCGACCTGAATATGCCCAATCGGTTCGCAGAAGCTGGTGCCCTGCGGGTGACGAATCGTCAGCAGGGTGATTTCGTAATCGAAATCCACCAGGCTTTCTACGATCACCCGACCCTGGCCCGCCCGCCCACCGGTCTGGGCATAGTTCCAGGCCGTTTGCAGTTCCGCCTGCGTCCGGATCACGGACTGGCCTTTGCCGGAGGAACTCATCACCGGCTTGATCACGCAGGGCAGACCGATGCGATCGACCGCCAAGCGAAATTCCTCCAGCGTGTCGACAAAGGCATAGGCCGATGTCCTCAGCCCCAGATCCTCCGCGGCCAGGCAGCGAATGCCCTCGCGATCCATGGTCAGCCGGGCCGCGCGGGCGGTGGGAACGACGCGAAAGCCCTCTGCCTCCAGGGCCTGCAGGGTGGGCGTATGGATCGCCTCGATCTCCGGCACGATCAGATCCGGAGCTTCCTTCTCGACCAGGGCGCGCAGCTGATCCGCATCCAGCATGTTGATGACATGACTGCGATGGGCAAGCTGCATGGCCGGTGCATTCGCATAGCGGTCCACCGCAATCACTTCCAGGCCAAAGCGCTGCAACTCGATCACCACTTCCTTGCCCAGCTCGCCACTGCCCAGCAGCATCACCCGGGTTGCGGTGGCGGACAAAGGGGTTCCCACCTTCACTGCACCGCCTCCAGCCGGGCGCGCGCCCTGACACAGGCCGAACGCACCTGCTGCGGCGCGGTACCACCGATATGGTTGCGGGCAGCCACTGCGCCATCCAGGGTCAGCACGGCGTAGACATCGGCCATCGCCAGCGGCGCATTGAGCTGGATTTCATCCAGGCTCAACTCATGCAGATCCACCCCTTTGGCGAGGGCCAGGGAAACCGTCTTGCCGACCATTTCATGGGCATCGCGAAACGGCACGCCCTTGCGCACCAGGTAGTCCGCCAGTTCGGTCGCGGTCGGATAGCCCTTGCCCGCAGCCTCCCGGCAGGCATCTGCCCTGAACTGCATCGCCGGAATCATGCCGTTCATCACCCCGAGCACCGCAGTGACCGTATCCAGAGCATCGAACAGCGGTTCCTTGTCCTCCTGATTGTCGCGGTTATAGGCCAGCGGCTGGGATTTCATCAGGGTGAGCAATGCGGTCAGCGCACCGTAGACCCTGCCAGTCTTGCCCCGGGTCAATTCCGCCACATCGGGATTCTTCTTCTGCGGCATGATCGAGGAACCGGTGCAGTAGCGGTCCGGCAACTGCACCAGACCGAACTGCGGACAGGCCCACAGCACCAGTTCCTCGCAGATGCGTGAAAAATGCATCATAAGGATGCTGGCAAAAGCACAGAATTCGATGGCGAAATCGCGGTCGGACACCGCATCCAGAGAGTTGTCGATGACATCGGCGAAGTCCAGGCTCTGCGCGGTCAGATCACGCCGGATCGGATAGCTTGTGCCGGACAGGGCAGCCGCGCCCAGCGGACAGACATTCATGCGCCGACGCAAGTCCAGCAAACGACCCGTATCCCGGCACAGCATCGCCTCCCAGGCGAGCAGATGATGGCCGGCGGTGACCGGCTGCGCTGCCTGCAGGTGGGTGTAACCCGGAAAAATCGTGTCCGCTTCACGCTCCGCCAGTTCGATCAAACCTTCACGCAAACTGCGCAACTGGGCATGCAGCAAGTCCACAGCATCGCGCAGATACAGCCGGACATCGGTCGCCACCTGATCATTGCGTGAACGACCGGTATGCAGCTTCTTGCCGGCCGGTCCGATCTTGTCGGTCAGGCGGGATTCGATGTTCATGTGAACATCCTCGAGCTGCGGGTCCCAGGGAAACTCGCCGGATTCGATCTCCTGCTGAATTGCATCCAGGCCGCGGCAGATGGATTCGACTTCGGCCTGGGACAGCACGGCCACCTGTCCGAGCATCATGGCATGCGCCTTTGAGCCACGAATATCGTGGGCATACAGGCGGCGATCGAAATGCTCCGAAGCACTGAAGGCTTCAACCAAGGCATCGGTGCCTTCGGCAAATCGCCCGCCCCATAGTTTGCCTTTTTCGGCACTCGTCATCGCAGTTCCATCACACGCAGCAAAAGGGACGAAATGATAACAAAACCATGATTTGTCCAGCTTCCGTCCGGCTGGCCGTGAGCAGAGGGCTGCGTTAGATTGATCTGCCACGGTCGCATGTACCGGAAGACGGAGTCCAAGATGGCCGGGCTGGCAGACTCACATCGAAGCGGACCTGCCGGCACTCGGACGGCGGAACTGGCATGCGCAACGCAGCGCATCGATCCGGGCGCCGGCTCATGAAACTGAGTACCGGCGCTTCGCAACAAACCAGTTTTCTTCCCGACTTCTGCCGCGGACCGGTGATTTTCAGCCTGCTGATGGTCAGCCAGATGCTGGCGTTCTTTCTGGTCCTGGCCTCGCCGGGACATGAACTGTTTCCGGCCAGTCGCATCATTCTGGTCTCCCTGTTTCTACACTGGATCAGCCTGCCTTCCGCAGCCGCCCTGTGCTGGGCGCGCCAGCGCCTGATGGGCCGGCCGACCTTCGTGGTCGCCATGGCCGCCTTCATCATCCTGCTCGGCATCACCGGCATCGTCAGCGAGCTCGGCTTCCAGATTGGCAGACTGCTGCAATGGCGAGGCTTTGCCGAATCCCAGGCGCACGGTTTCTTCATCTTGCGCAATCTCATCCTGTGCGGTCTGGTGGCGGTCCTGCTGCTGTATTTCTTCTACCTCAGGGATGCGCACTCGCGACAGCTGATCGCCTCCGCCGAAGCACGCTTCGCCGCCCTGCAGGCGCGCATTCGTCCCCACTTCTTCTTCAACAGCCTGAACAGCGTGGCCGCTCTGATCAGCATTCGTCCTGAATCCGCAGAGACCCTGCTGGAAGACTTGTCCGACCTGTTTCGCGCCATCTTGAAGAACCGTGAGCCCTGGAACAGCCTGGAGGATGAGGTCCGCCTGGCGCAGACCTATCTGCGCATCGAAGAACTGCGGCTTGGCGAGCGATTGCAGCAGGACTGGCAGCTCCCCGACAACATGCAAGGCCTCAGGCTGCCCCTGCTCAGCCTACAACCGCTGGTGGAAAATGCGGTCTATCACGGCATCGAACGCCTGCCGCAGGGCGGCCGCATCGGCATCCACATCCAGCGCCAGGCCCGCCAGCTCATCGTCGAGGTCAGCAACCCGGTGCCGGTAGACGAGCGCCCTGCACCCGGAAGCCGAATTGCCCTGGACAACATCCGGCAACGTCTGCGTTTGTTATACGATGACAAGGCAACGCTCACCACCCACAGCCTTTCCGGGACGTACCGCGCGGAGCTCCGCATACCGGCATGAAGATCCTGATCGTTGATGACGAACATCTGGCCCGTGAACGGCTGAAAAGCCTGATTGCGCGGTTTCCAGCGTACCGCGTCATCGGTGAAGCCGGCGACGGCAAAAGCGCACTGGATCGAATCGCGCAGATGGAACCGGATATCGTTCTACTCGACATTCGCATGCCGGGCATGGATGGACTGCAGGTCGCCCGCGCCCTCACCGTGATGACGCTCCCGCCGGCCATCATTTTCACCACCGCCTATTCAGAACACGCGCTGTCCGCTTTCGATACCGCCGCCTGCGCCTACTTGCTCAAGCCGGTGCGCCGGGAAAAACTGGCCGAAGCGCTGAAGCAGGCGCGACGGCCCAGCAAGGCGCAACTCGAGGTCCTGGCGCAGAGCACCAGCGGCCGACGCAACCCGGCACGTAGCCATATCATTGCCACCACCCGTGATGGCCAGAAACGGATCCCCGTCGAGGACATCCTTTTTTTTGAAGCCGATCAGAAATACACCACCGTCCATCATCTGCAAGGCGAGGTGCTGATCGAGGAATCCTTGCGCCAGCTGGAGGCGGATCTGCTCCCGCAGTTCCTGCGCGTGCACCGAAAAATCCTCGTCAATACCGCATACATTACCAATCTGCACCGGGCGGAAACGCTCGGCAGCCATGGTGGCGAATTGCAGCTCAGGCATACTGAAAAAACATTGCCGGTCAGCCGGCGTCGCCTGGCCGAAGTCCGAAGACTCTTGTTCAAAGGTTCCTGATGTCCGTATTACGAATTGCCACCCGGCGCAGTCCGCTGGCGCTGTGGCAGGCCGAGTTTGTCGCGCGCCGCCTGCGCGAGCTTCATCCCGCACTGGCGGTCGAAATCCTGCCGATGGTCACCCGCGGCGATCAACTGCTGGACTCCCCGCTGTCACGGGTGGGCGGCAAAGGCCTGTTCGTCAAGGAACTGGAGCGGGCAATGCTCGACGGCAAGGCCGATATCGCCGTGCATTCCATGAAGGATGTGCCGGCCGAATTCCCGCCTGGTCTGGGACTGACCGCGATCCTGGAACGCGAAGACCCCTGCGATGCGCTGATCGGTGCCGAATCTCTGGAGGCCCTGCCGCTAGGCGCGGTGGTCGGTACCGCCAGCCTGCGCCGTCAATTGCAGATCCAGGCCCGGCGGCCGGACGTGCAGATCCGACTGCTACGCGGCAACATCAATACGCGACTGGCCAAACTGGATCAGGGTGACTACGACGCCATCGTGCTCGCTGCCTCGGGCATGAAACGCATGGGCTTTGACCATCGCATCAGTCAGATCCTGCCAGTTGAAACCATGCTGCCTTCGGTTGGCCAGGGCGCTCTGGGCATCGAATGCCGGCTCGACGATGCACCAACTCGGGCGCGAATTGAGCCCTTGATCGACCAGGCCTCCTGGATCCGCGTTTCGGCCGAGCGGGCGCTGAGCCATTGCATGGGCGGCAGTTGCCAGTTGCCAATCGCCGGCTATGCGGTCCTTGAGGGCGACACGCTCTGGCTGCGCGGACTGGTGGGCTCGCCGGACGGCCGGCAGGTCCTGCGTGACGAGATCCGTGGCAGCCAGGAGCAGGCCCAGGCCCTGGGTCGAGAACTGGGCGCCAGACTGCTCGCCAATGGCGCCCAGCACATTCTTGATGCCCTGAATCAGAATTCAGCCTGATCGATTTTACGATGGCCCAGCCCGTCCTGCTGACCCGACCACCGGTGCAGATCCAGGCAACGGCCACGCATCTGCGCAGGCATGGCATCGAGGTCCTGGAACTGCCCCTGACCCGGATCGCACCGCCGCGACGGGCGCCTTCCGCTGCCCTGCGCTCATTTGCCGCGCAGGCAGACTGGCTGATCTTCACCAGCCGTAATGCGGTGGCTGGCGCACACCTCGGCCTGGCAGTATCGCCCGATCGTAAGGTCATCACGATCGGCGAAGCCACCGCCAGAGCCGCACGACAGGCAGGCTGGACCGTGCTGGCGACACCGGCGGGCAGCAGCAGCGACGCCTTGTTGCAGGAAACCCGGCCGCGCGGCCGGGTGCTGATCATCGGCGGCAGCGGTGGTAGACGGCAAATCAAACAAGGCCTTGAAGCACTGGGCTGCGAGGTCAGGAAGTTGATCGTCTACCGACGCGAAGGCATTGAGCATGACCGAGCGGCGCTGCTGTTGCCGATCCAGAGGCACGCCTTACTGGTCTTCAGCAGCGGCCATGCGATGCGCCAATGGCAGGAACTGACAAGGCGGCATCAACTGCCGCAGGGGATGGATCTGCCGCTGCTTGTGGCCAGCCGACGGCTGTGTAAACTGGCCCGGCAACTCGGCTACACACAAGCGGCACAAGCCTTGTCACGAATGGACGAGAACGTGTTATTGCAAGCCCTGATAGAGCGGATAAAATGACTCAAGAAAAAGACCTGCCGGCAGATGGCAGCGAGGCCAGGGAAGAGCCCCAGGCCGCATCGGCAGAGACCCGAGTAGAAACAACGGCCGAAGCGCCCGATCCAGCGCCGCCGGCGGCAGAGCCGGAACCGCCGCTGCGCGAGGAAACCCCGCAACCGGCTCGACCCAGTCGGATTGCCGGCGCGGGCTTCTGGCTCGCCCTGCTCGATTTTCTGATCATCATCGGTCTCGCCGCAGCCGCCTATCTGGGCCTGCAGAATCTCGAACATCAGCGCTTTGGCCAGCAGCAGGACCTCACGCAACTGAGCCAGACGGTGAACCGGCTGGATGTCGCGCGGCAGGGACGCGAACAGTGGTTTAGCGACAGCGACGAACGCAGCCGCGAAACTCGCCGGGAAGTCGCCGAGCTGCTGCGCCAACAGGCCCAGTTGCTGGCACGCCAGGAGAAGAGCGACCAAGCCCTGGCCCGCCTGGCGAATCAGATTCAGGGCGGGAAGAATGCCTGGCAACGTGCAGAAATCGAGCACCTTCTGCTGGTCGCCAACACGCGCCTGCAATTGCAACGCGACCTGGAGGGCACCAGGATCGCGCTGCAGCTGGCCGACAGCCGGCTGGCAAGCTTGTCCAATCCTGCCTATTTTTCCGTGCGCGAGAAGATCGCCCAGGAACTGGGTCAGCTGGAAGCGGTTCCCCGCATCGATGCACAGGCCCTGGCACTCAAGCTCGACAGCCTGACCACGCAGGTGGATGCCATGGCCACCCGGCCAGTCCGGGTCGGCCAGTTCGACACCGAATTGCAATTCAGCGGCGGCCCTGCCGAGTCGGCCTGGTACACGAAGCTGTGGATCTCGATCCAGGATGCGGTGAGCAGTCTGGTCTCGGTGCGACGGGACGTTGACCGACGCGAACCGCTGCTGCCACCAGAACAGGGCTTCTATCTGCGGCAGAACCTGCGCCTGCAGCTGGAGAGTGCGCGTCTGGCGGCATTGCGTCTGGATACAGTCAATTACCGGGCCGCGCTGAGTCAGGCAGAAAACTGGCTGCAACGCTATTTCGATTCCGAACAGGCGGCCTGCAAAGCCGCTCTGCAGACCATCCGGACACTGCAGCCGATGGAACTCAAGCCTGCATTGCCGGACATTTCCGGCAGTCTCAATGCCCTGCGCATGACGGAGCTGGAGGCATGATCCGCTGGTTTTTCCTGCCAGCGGCGGCCCTGCTGCTGGGCAGCCTGATTGCCGCAAATCTCGGTGATGATCCGGGCTATGTGCTGATCCAGATTGCCGGTTACACGCTGGAAAGCAGCGTGGCCGGACTGGTCTTGCTCGCCGCCGCCAGCATTGCGGTCGTCATGCTGGTCACCCGCCTGGTCGTCGGCAGCGTCAAGCTGCCGGGCAAGCTCGGCGGCATGCTGCAGGAGCGCCGCTTGCAGCTCGCCAGGACCCAGTTGCGCAAGGGCCTGACCGAACTCGCTGCCGGCCAGTGGGAAAAGGCCGAAGCAGAGCTGCTCCGACGGGTGGCCGACACCGACGAACCCGGCCCGAACTATCTGTATGCGGCGGAAGCCGCCCACCGCCAGGGCAAGACCGAGCGAAGGGACGAGTATCTGAAGCTGGCTGCGGCACCGGGAGGCTCCGAACAGGCCGCCGTGCTGTTGCGGCGCGCCCAGCTCTGGGCGGAAGACGGGCGCCATACCGAAGCACTGAGCGCACTGGACAGCTTGCTGGCAACCCAGCCACGGCATCGCGTGGCGCTGGAACTGCGCATGCAGTTGCTGGCCCGGGCCGAGCTGTGGGAAGAAGTGCGTCTGGCCTTGCCCGGCGCACGCAACATCGCCGCAGCGCCGCTGCTCGAATCGGTGGCACGCCAGGCCCACCATGCGCTGCTGCAAAAAGCGCGCAATAGCGGTCGTCTCGAGCTGTTGCGCTCGGCCTGGCAAGATGTCGGCAAGACCCAGCAGCACGACTCGGAACTGCTGCTGCAATACGCCCGGCTCTGCCATGAGATGAACGCGGATACCGATGCTTTGCGCCTGATCGTGGCCGAGTTGCGACATCACTGGCAACCACAACTGGCGCTGATGTTCGGCGAACTGGACGGCGGCGATGTGGTACGCCAACTGGCCAAGGTCGAACACTGGATCAATCAGCACGGCGAAAAACCCGAACTATTGCTGGTCGCCGGTCGGCTATGCCTGCGCAACCGCCTCTGGGGCCGCGCCCGCAGCTATTTTGAAGCCTGTCTGCGCAGCTACCCATCACCCCAGGTGCGCCTTGACCTTGGCAAGCTCCTGCTGCAGCAGGGCGAAGGCGAGAAAGCGGCACTGGAACTGTTTCGCGAAGGGCTGGAAAGCAGCCTGAAGCCAGAAACTCCGCCGGGTGTCGCCGTGGCCGTGCAGCAGGCGCCGGAAAGCCTGGAGGCGCCGCGCTGATCTGGCTGATTGGCTACGGCGACATCGCCCGCCGCATCGCCCGCGTGCTGCTCGACTCTGGCCAGGAGGTGTCGGCCCTGTCCCGTCGTCCGGCGACGGCCACCCGGCCGGGTTTGCATCTGTATCCGGCTGACCTGGATGACGTCCAGCCCTTGCCGGCCCTGAGCGGCCAGCTCATCTATACCGCCCCGCCACCCAGGCAGGGGAAGACCGACCCCCGCATGCGCGCGCTGCTGCGCCAGGCCGATGCGGTTCGACGCATCGTCTATATCAGTACCAGCGGGGTCTACGGCGACTGTGGTGGAGCCTGGGTCGACGAAGACCGGCCGCCGGCGCCGCTGACCGAGCGCGCCCATCGCCGTCTGGACGCGGAAAGACTGCTGCAAGCCTGGGCTCGGAAACCGGGCAGAACCGTAGTCATCTTGCGAGTGCCCGGCATTTACGGACCGGGCCGCCTGCCGGTGGATCGACTGCGGCGTGGCTTGCCGGTGCTCGATCCGGCCGAAGCCCCCTGGAGCAATCGCATCCATGCCGAAGATCTGGCGCGGGCCTGCTGCCAGGCCCTGGAACGAGGGGAGGGGGTCTACAACCTCAGCGATGGTCAGCCTGCCAGCATGAGCGACTATTTTCTGGCCTGCGCCCGGCATCTGCACCTGCCCGCGCCGCCATTGCTGAACTGGGCAGAAGCAGAGCAGCAATTCAGCCCGGCGCTGATGTCTTTCTATCGTGAATCACGACGCCTGAAAATCGACAGGGCCCGACATGATCTGGGCTTTACGCCCATGTACCCCGATTTGGCCAGCGGTTTGCGGCAAAGCGAGGACGAACAGTAAAGCGCCTGACATCGGCATCATCGGCTCAGACAATGCTCGGCTCCGGCAGATCCTCAACCGTCTGCAGCCGCTCCCATTCGGCCGCAGCCGCCCCAGCCTGCCGGGTCCGTGCGATGTGGAATACCGCCTCGCCCTCGAAGACCAGGGGCAGATTGAGCTTGCCGATGACCAGACCGCCGACCGGCGCCAACAATTCGGTTTCGGATTCGCCGAGCGTATCGGAGACATAGCCGAGCACCTGATCCTTGCTGACCTTTTCTCCCAGACCGGCGACCGTCCGCAGAACCCCGCTGCCCTCGGCGCGAACCCACTGACTGCCGGCCGCGATCACCGGCTCGCGTTCGCGCTGCGGCCGGGATGAGCGCGGCAGCATTTCCAGCTTGCGCAGCACATTGACGATGCCACGCAATCCGACCCGAATGCTGGCTTCGTCGAAACGCAGCGCTTCACCGGCTTCATACAGCAGGACCGGGATGTTGTTCGCGCTGGTGTACTCCCGCAGGGTGCCTTCGACAGCGCGGGAATCGAGAATCAGGGGCGCCCCGAAGGCATGCGCCAGTTCCCGATTTCGGGCCACATCGAGATTGACCCGGATCTGAGGAAAATTGGTCCGATGCACGGCGCCGGTATGCAGATCAATCCCGTAATCAGCCTTCGCGATGATCTCTTCGATGAAGCCATGCGCGATGCGGCTGGCCAGCGAGCCTGAAGGATGTCCGGGAAAGCTGCGATTCAGATCACGACGATCCGGCAGATAGCGCGAGCGTTGGATGAAGCCATGCACATTGACGATGGGCACGGCAATCAAAGTGCCGCGCAGACGTTTAAGCCCCGGCAGGCGCAACAATCTGCGGATGATTTCCACGCCATTGATCTCGTCGCCGTGAATCGCCGCACTGACGAAGATCACCGGCCCGGGCTTCTTGCCGGACAACACCCGCACCGGCATGGTCAGAGGGGTATGGGTATAAAGCTGGGCGACCGGAAGATCAATGGAGAGATGTGTTCCGGGCAGGACCGGGGTGCCGCCGATACTGAGGATGCTCATCCGCTGCCCCGGGTACTGGTCTTGCCGAATTGCGCCTTGCGCTCGATGAACTCAAAGATCAGCGCAGCGATGTCCTTGCCGGTAATCGATTCGATGCCTTCCAGTCCAGGAGAGGAATTGACCTCCATCACCACCGGTCCATGATTGGCCCGCAGGATATCCACACCGGCGACATTCAATCCCATGATGCGTGCGGCCCGAACCGCGGTCGAGCGTTCCTCCGGCGTGATGCGGACCTTTTCCGCCGAGCCGCCCCGATGCAGATTCGACCGGAACTCTCCTTTTCGACCCTGCCGCCGCATGGTCGCCACGACCTTGTCGCCGATCACGAAGCAGCGAATATCGGACCCGCCAGCCTCTTCGATGAACTCCTGCAGCAGGATGTAAGCATTCAGACCACGAAAGGCCTCGATCACGGATTCCCCCGCCTGCTGCGTTTCCGCCAGAACTACACCCACGCCTTGGGTGCCTTCCAGCAGCTTGATCACCATCGGCGCGCCACCGACCAGTTGCATCAGATCCTTGGTGTCGTCCGGAGAATGCGCAAAGCCGGTGACCGGCATGCCAATGCCTTTGCGCGCGAGCAGTTGGTGGGCACGCAATTTGTCGCGCGAACGGGTAATCGCCACGGACTCGTTGAGCGGATAGGTGCCCATCATCTCGAATTGCCGCAGCACCGCCGTGCCATAGAAGGTGACCGAGGCGCCAATGCGCGGGATCACCGCGTCGAAGCCCTCGAGGTTGATCCCGCGATAGTGAATCTCCGGGCGGTGGGTCACGATTTTCATGTAACAGCGCAGGGCGTCAATCACATGCACTTCGTGGCCGCGTGCCTCACCGGACTCGACCAGGCGTCGGGTGGAATACAGGTTCTTGTTACGTGACAGGACAGCGATCTTCATGAAGATCTCGCACTCAGATAGGAAGCTCCCGGCACGACATACAGCCGTCCGGCCATCGCAGTGCGCCCCAGCAGCATGCGAAATCGCATGGTATCACGGTCGGTCAGGGTCATCTCGATCTCCCATTCCTGAGCGCCAAGACGCAAGGGCGTTCGGATCACCATGCGCTGCTCGCGGTGTCCGCCCGAGTCGGTCACCTGGCGCAGATCGAGGATATCGGCCTCGCAACGGATGACGGTTTCGACGTTGCGCTGCACCGGATGGACGCTGAAGCGGACCCGGTCACGACCCTGCTGGCGATAGCGTTCGGTGTAGAAAGCGTGCAAGGCCGAGGTGCGCGCACCGGTATCGACCTTGGCCTTGATGCGATCGATACCAAGCGCAGGCAAGGCCACCCACTCACGCCATCCAACCGCCAACTGCTCATCCACCACGCTGTTGCTGCTCGGCATTCGCTGCGCATTCCTTATACTGGGAAATCATTTGAACGTTAGCGTATCCGATGACCCAGGAATACCGGAATCTTGCCGAGTTCTACCCCTTCTATCTGCAGGAGCACAGCAATCGCATCTGCCGCAGACTGCATTTCATCGGCTCGAGTGCAGCGCTGCTCTGCCTCGCCCTGTTGCTGCTCACCCGCAACCCGATGTGGCTGCTGGCTGGTTTGTTCAGCGGCTACGCGTTTGCCTGGGTCGGCCATTTCTTTTTCGAACGCAATCGGCCGGCCACCTTCCGTTATCCCTGGCTCAGCTTTCGCGCCGACTGGCTGATGTACCGCGACATGCTCACGGGCCGGATCAGCTTTTGAAGGCCGTGCTCTCGTTCCACTGCGTCGCACAGCAGATCGGCCGCACGTGAAGCTTAAACATGGCCTGGCCGGCCTGTTCGTGGCGGCCTTGCTGCTGATCGCCCTGACGAGCGCCATTGCCTGGCAGGCGCCGAAAGTGCACGCAGACCTCATGCAGCAGCTCGCGAATTCCGGACTGGTCAGGGAACAACAGCAGGAATTTCACGGTGGCTGGCTCACCGCACGCAGCAGCGGCAGGATCGTATTCGACAACAGCTTGTGCCAGGCCTGCGAGGCGCTGGCCTATACCGGCAAGCTCTACCAGGGCCTGGGTGCCTTGCTGGCCGGCAATCTGGCACTCATCCGCCTCGATTACGCCATCACCCTGCCGCTGTCGGACTGGCACCCCGGACTGCCGCCATTGTCGCTGCAGGCGCAGCAAGCCTTTTCCGGCCTCAAGGCGCAGCTGAGCTTGCCGGCATCCACCCACCAGGGCACGATTTTCGACCAGACCTTCGACCTGCAACAACAGGGCATTCGCGGCACGATCCAGCACGACAGGCTGAAACTTCTGACGCCCGGTCTACGAGTTGATCGCATCAACACGCCCTGGCTGAGCCTTGATCAGCTTGCAATCGAAGCCAGAGTGAACCAGGAACTGGAAATCCACGCCCAGGCGCAGCGGCTGACAACAGCAGCCTGGGGGGCGGAGCGGCCCAAGCTGCACTGGCAGCAAGTTCGGCGGGGCGAGGTTCTGGATCTCAAGACCCGCCTGAATACGGCAAGCAGCCAGCTGAGCGGACAGGCCGCCGGCCCGCCGAGTCAGGCCGGAGTCCAAGTGAAAAATCTGCACTTGGCGGCGAGCCTGGGACTGCTGCGTGGCCTGCCTCCACTGCTGGATGAAAGCACCTCCACCACCGCCCGCATGTTCGGCCTGATCAGCCTCTACAGTCTCTACGGCGCGGCATTTTTCTCCGCTCAGCCCTTCATCCACATCGACGTCGACAGCCTGCCGACGCCGGCGGGTCCGGCCGAAATCAATCTACAACTGGCCGTGGTGAACGGGGTCCGGCGTGCGCCGATGCATCCGCAGGAATGGCGCAGGGCGCTGCGCGGCCACGTCGAAGTGCAGGCTTCGCGCACCCAGCTGCAGTCCTGGTGGCAGACATGGGCCAGCGGCATCCATTTGGCAACCGGGCTGCCTCGTGACTACCGGGAGCTGATTGCGGCGGGCTGGGTCTATCCGCAGGCCGATGGGCGCGACCGCCTGGCCTTCGAACTGCAGCCGCCGTATGGGGCAAGACCCTGGACCAGTGCACCCGAACGCCAGGCCGCCGCAAGACTCTGAACGCGTCCGCAAACCAGCTCCTGCATTCGATCATTCTCGGCAGACCGAAGCCCAGGGATGCCAGCTCCGGAGCGCCGGCATGGATCCGGCACCGTGCCCGCTTGCCGTCCGCTACTTCAGACGTAGCGGTGACGCCTCCTTCGGCGGCTGCTAATCTGCACGGCTGTTTGCCTGACGTTTTGCCTTGCGTTACACACTTGCCGACATTCGCCACCGTTTCGATGCCGCAGCCTTTACGGAAGGACAAGGCTTTGTCGAAAGCGACAGCATTCGCGAGATCGAAAGCGCAGATCATGGCCAGATCATCAGCGGTCGGATACGGGCACGAAACGGCAGTACCTATCGCACACAGGTGCAATTGCGCGACGACGCACTGCGCTTTTCCAGCCGTTGTGAGTGCTCGCAAAGAAAGAACTGCGCACATGCCGTGGCCTTGCTCCTGGCGGCACTCAAGCAGGCGCCACAATCCGGGCTCAGCCCGGCGGTCAGCACCTGGGTCGATGATCTGTTCGCCCTGCACGAGCAGAGCCAGAGTGAAACTCCGCGGCCGGAGAACAACCGTCTGCGCTTTGAATGTCATCTGCCCGAACACCCGGAACCGCATGTCGCGGTGAATGTCTGCCGCCAGGGACTGAACCAGAGTCCGGGAAAGCCCCTGTCACTCAATGGTCGCTGGCACCGCGGCAATATCCGCCATCCGGCCGATCGCAGTTTGTTCAATCGCCTGCGCGCCTATGCGGATGAGAGTCCGTATACGGCGCGACTGAGCGAAGCCGGCTCGGGCGAGCTATTCGAGGAGATGGTTCGCGAGGGTCAGCTGTACTGGAATCATGATCGCGTCCCCCTAAAGCCCGGCCAGCCCCGCGCGGCGGTGGCGCACTGGACAGTCCATGGCGATGGCAGTCAGAGCCTGGGTTTGTACGTGGCTGATGGGGTCGAGGTCCTGCCCCTGGAGCCACCTTTATATGTCGACCGGCAAAAACACCGGGTCGGTCAGATCACCACGGAACTGAGTTCCACCCTGCTGCCCCTGCTGGGCAGTTCGCCACGCATCGCCCCCGGCCAGATCGAAGAGTTCACCCGCTTGCTGGATGCACGCGGACTCAAGGGGGTTCCGCGTCCAAAAAATCCGAAAATTCGCATCCTCAAAACCAGGAAACCGACGGCGCATCTGGAACTGATGCACATCGACGACCTCCTGGAGCGGCGCGATGGATTCGTCCCGGACATCTATGTTGCTCGCATGCAGACCTGCTATGGCGACTACTGTTTCGTGCCCAATCGCGGCGAAACCGAATGCCTGCGCCGGGAAGATGGTGGCCTGATTCAGATCAATCGTGATCTGACTGCAGAACGCGCGCTGCTTGATCAGCTGCCCGATTTCCATGAACTCGAAGCGCAAAATACCGACGATCAGGGTCCACTGATCCTGACCCCGTATGATGGTTCGGTGGCCTGGGTTCAATTCCTCGATTCGACCATGCCCGACCTGCAACAGCAGGGCTGGTCCATCGACATGCGCGATTCATTCGATTTGCGTGTTCTGGAAGGCGAGAACTGGCAAGTCCACGCCGAACTTGGCGAACACGACTGGTTCGAACTCTCGGCCGGATTCGACATCGCCGGTGAACGCCACAACCTGTTGGAATTGCTGGTGCGCCTGCTGCAGGACACCGATGACCCGGATGAATTGCTGCGCGACCCGCATCGCCCTCTGATCGTGCAACTGGCCCCTGGCCGGATGCTGCGCCTGCCACGCGAACGGATCGAGACCGTGTTACAGACCCTGACCGAACTGTATCGGGAAAAACCCCTGAACCGCGCCGGTCGACTCCGACTTCATCGTCTCGACGCGGCCCGCCTGGAGAACTGGAATGCAAACTGGGACTGGCAGGTCCCGGATCAGTTGCGCTCTTTCGCCCGAAGCCTGCAACAAACCCCGGCAGAGATCCCATTGCCAGATCTCTTTCAGGGCCAGTTGCGGGGCTATCAGGCCGCGGGTCTGCGCTGGATGCAGAACCTCGCTCGCCATGGCCTCGGCGGGATCCTCGCTGATGACATGGGTCTGGGCAAGACCGTGCAGACGCTGGCTCATCTGGCCTGTCTCTATGCCGAGTCGAATGAGCTTCCCAGCCTGATCGTTGCGCCGACCAGCGTCATCGGCAACTGGCGCGCGGAAGCCAGCCGCTTCACGCCTGAACTCGAGGTCTTGCTCTGGCACGGCAAATCCAGACAGCCAGGGGCATTGCGCCGAGCGGCGCTGGTGATCACCAGCTACGCGACCCTGCTGCGGGACGCCGAACTGCTGCAAGGCCAGAGTTGGCGGGTGCTGGTTCTTGATGAGGCCCAGTACATCAAGAATCCGCGCGCCAAGATCTCCGGCTGCGTGCGCAAACTGCGTGCGGACCAGCGCCTGTGCCTGAGCGGAACGCCAATGGAAAATCACCTCGGCGAGCTCTGGAGTCTGTTCGATTTTCTCGCCCCCGGTTTTCTCGCGGATGCCAGAAGTTTTCGCCAGTTGTACCGGACGCCGATCGAAAAGGACAAGAATCAGACCCGCGCCCAACAACTCGCAGACCGCATCCGGCCTTTTCTATTGCGTCGCTGCAAGGATGAAGTGGCGCGAGATCTGCCGGCGAAATCCGAAATCATCCGCACCATTACCCTGGATGAGGAGCAGGCCGCGCTTTATGAAAGTGTTCGGGTGGCCATGGAACAGCGTATTCGCCAGGCTTTGGCCAGCCAGGGCCTGGCCAGGAGTCAGTTGCTGATCCTTGATGCCCTGCTCAAATTGCGGCAGATCTGCTGCGATCCGCGCCTGGTCAAACTGGAGCAGGCCCGGGGCATCCAGGGCTCGGCCAAACTGACGGTACTGCTGGACATGCTCGTCGAACTGACCGAAGAAGGCCGGCGGATCCTGCTTTTCTCCCAGTTCACCGAAATGCTGGACCTGATCGAAACCGCGGTGCGTCAGCTGAAAATTCCCTACCTCAAGCTCACCGGCGCCAGTTCCAACCGTCAGGATCTGGTCGATCAGTTTCAGACCGGTCAGATTCCCCTGTTTCTGATTTCGCTCAAGGCCGGAGGCACCGGCCTCAACCTGACCGCGGCGGACACGGTGATCCATTATGACCCCTGGTGGAACCCGGCAGTGGAGAACCAGGCGACGGATCGGGCGCACAGAATCGGCCAGGACAAACCGGTTTTCGTCTACAAACTGCTTTGCGAGAACACGGTCGAAGAACGTATTCAGCAAATGCAGCAACGCAAACAGGCATTGTCCGATACCCTTTATCAAGGCAATATTTCGGCATTGGCCAGCGAAGACCTGGACTGGATGCTCGAGCCGGCCTGATCACAATGCGCAAGAGTTGTTGCATCCACGTCGATAGACAAAGACAATGCCAGCAGAACCGCGAGCATCTCAGCGTGGCACAGGAGACGGTATGCACCCGGATACTCAGGCCGGTGGACAGAAAGATCTACGCAAGGAAATGGAGACTCTGCTCCAGGAGCAGCTCGAAGTTCAGCCGGGAGATCTCAAATTGCAAATGCGCCTGGCGCGATTGCTGGTGGAGAACAAGAACAAGGAAGGATTCCTCGAGCGGGTGGGAATCGTGCACGGACTGATCGGCGGCAACGTCGATCACGCGGCACACCGGGAATTGAAGGATCTCGCCGTCAAACTCGGGGTCAAGGAAACGCAGTTTGCGGCCCAGGCCAAGGCGACCCCCCATCGACGGCTGGGAGAGGAACCCGAAGTCGCACGGTATTTTGATCAGATCAACAAGCGCTACCTGGAAGTCGAACAGAACAAGTCTTTCCTGGCCCAGCACGATCGCAATCTGATCCGCTTTTTCAATCGCCCGTCCTCGCTGCTGCATGCACGGCGCTTTTCAGCACAGAACGGCGGCGCCCAGATCGCCATCAAGCGGGAAGACCTGCTGCCACCCGGAAGCAAGGTGCGCATGGCGGTTGCCGGGCAGGTGTTTCTTGCCGCTCATCTGGGCTACAAGACGGTGGTCACCGGCTGTGATTTCCAGGCCACCGGGGTGGTCATGGCACAGATGGCGGCCCGCTTCGGTCTGACTTCGGTGGTCTTTCACCAGACCCAGTGGTCCGGCCAGATGTCCTCCAATACCTTGCACATCCGCACCGTGGGCGGTGATGTCAAGGAAGTCGGACGGCACGAATCGCCGCGTGATGCCGCAGTCGAGCTTTGCCTGAAATCGCCGGACAAGAACTTCCTGGTGATGGGCGTGGAAGCGGCGCCCGAGCCCTTCCCGCGCATGAACACCGGGTTCATCAGCGCTCTGGGAAGGGAAGCGCGGGCACAGGCGCAAGCCACCTTCAAGCGCAATCCCGACCTGATCGTCGCCCGTGGCAAATCCACGCCGGACGCGATCGGCCTGTTCGACCCATTTCTCGAAATCGAAGCCACAAAGCTCGTCTGCGTCGAAGGCAAGGACACGCTGGTGGAAGAACAATCGGACGAGGGGCGCGCCGGCCTGCAATCCCGGCAATTTACCGAAGCTCAGTTAATCAAGGCAGATGCGATTCTGGAAAACTCAGAGTATCCCTCGGTCCGCCGTGAACATGAAAACTTCAGCCACAATGGCCGGGTGCAGTACGTGCGGGGATCCGCCAACCAGGCACGCTCCGCACTCAAGAGCATGGCCCAGCTCGAAGGTCTGGTCTGTCCGATCCGCACCGCCTATGCGATCGGCTGGGCCGCTAGAGCGGCCAAGGAAATGCCGACCGACCGCCTGGTCATCGTCAATATGGTGGAACCGCATGACAAGAACCTGCGCGAGGTGGCGGAATCCCTGGGCATCACCCGCGACTGAATGAAACGTCCTTGCCCGGTGGGGGCAAGCTGCCTTTTCACACCTGGACTGCTGGCCGTGCCAGGTGCCGGACCGACGTAACTGACCCTGGGCAGGTGAAACGGCTATAATCGAGAGTTCGACTCAATTTATCGGCACGCTCCGGCGTGCGACCGGATCTCTCATGAATCTGCAGCAAATCTACGATGTCATCGTTGTCGGTGGCGGCCATGCGGGCACGGAAGCGGCGCTTGCCGCCGCGCGCATGGGAGCGCGCACCCTGCTGCTGAGTCAGAACATCGAGACCCTGGGGCAGATGAGTTGCAATCCCGCCATCGGCGGGATTGGCAAAAGCCATCTGGTGCGTGAAATCGACGCACTCGGCGGCGTCATGGCACGGGCCGCGGATGCGGCGGGTATCCAGTTCCGGCGACTCAATGCGCGCAAAGGTCCCGCGGTGCGGGCGACCAGGGCACAGGCCGATCGCGCCCTGTACAAGGCATTCATCCGGCGCGCGCTGGAAAATCAGCCGAATCTCGAACTCTTTCAGCAAAGCTGCGCCGATCTGATGGTGGAGAACGGCCAGGTGGCCGGCGTGCTGACCGAAATGGGTTTGCCCATCCGTGGCCGCAACGTGGTGCTGACCGTCGGAACCTTTCTCGGCGGACGCATCCATATCGGTCTGTCCAACTACGCCGGCGGCCGCGCCGGTGATTCTCCTTCCAATGCGCTGGCCCAGCGATTGCGCGCCCTGCCGTTCCGGGTGAGCCGCCTGAAAACCGGAACGCCCCCCCGGATCGATGCGCGAAGCATCGATTTCAGCCAGCTCACCGAACAGCCTGGCGATAATCCCTGCCCGGTCTTTTCATTTCTCGGTTCGATAGCGGAGCATCCACGCCAGGTGTCCTGCCACATCACCTACACCAGTGAAAAAACCCACGAGATCATTCGCGCCGGCCTGGATCGTTCGCCGATGTATTCGGGCGTGATTGAAGGCGTGGGGCCACGCTATTGTCCGTCGGTGGAAGACAAGATCGTCCGCTTTGCCGACAAGGACAGGCATCAGATCTTCGTCGAACCCGAAGGCCTCGATACCCACGAGGTTTATCCCAATGGCATTTCCACCAGTCTGCCCTTCGACGTCCAGCTGGCCTTCGTGCGGTCAATTGCCGGGTTCGAAAACGCCCATATCACAAGGCCTGGCTATGCCATTGAGTACGATTTTTTCGATCCCCGCGACCTGAAATATTCTCTCGAAACCCGGCATCTGCCCGGCCTGTTCTTCGCCGGCCAAATCAACGGCACCACGGGCTATGAGGAAGCGGCCGCGCAGGGACTGCTGGCCGGGCTCAATGCCGCACGCCGGGCCGCCGATGCGGATGCCTGGTGGCCGCGCCGCGACGAGGCCTATCTGGGCGTGCTCATCGACGATCTGATCACCCGCGGGGTGGCCGAACCCTACCGCATGTTCACCAGCCGTGCGGAGTACCGTCTGCGCTTGCGGGAAGACAATGCCGACCAGCGTCTGACCCCGCTGGGGCGCAGCCTCGGGCTGGTCGATGACGCACGCTGGCAAGCTTTCAGTACCAAGCAGGCCGGGGTCGAAGCCGAACTCGCTCGCCTCAAGACGACCTGTATCCAGAAAGCCGATGTGCCCGAAGCACTGGCTGTTTCGCTGTTCGGGGAAGCCCTGCGGCACGAATACATGGCCTTCGAACTGCTGCGTCGGCCGGGCGTCGACTACCTTGGTCTCCACCGCATCGACAAACTCGGCAAGGCGCATGATGACCCGGCGGTCAGAGAACTGGTTGAAATCGAGGCGACCTATGCCGGGTATATCGAACGCCAGGACGAGGAGATCATCCGGCAGAAGTCGCTGGAAGAGACAGCCATTCCTGAAGATCTCGATTATGCGCTGGTGGTCGGCCTGTCGAACGAGGCCCGCCACAAACTGAGCCAGGCCAGACCTTTGAGCCTGGGGCAGGCCTCGCGGCTTGAGGGCATGACTCCGGCCGCCATTTCACTGCTGCTGATCCATTTGCGCCGCCAGGGTCGTGGTGCTGCAGGCCATGCGGCCTGAGCCATCCTGGGTGAATACGGAAGAACCTGTATGAAAAATTTCTATCTCGTGCTGGCCGTCGCCGGCGCGATTCTGCCGGCTCTCGCCTTCCTCGGCCTGTTCGGCGGGGAACCACTGCCGTCGATGGCACTCTGGCTGCAGGCCCTGTACGTCAATGTCGGGACGGCCGCCGCCTTTACCGACCTCGCCTGGTCATCCCTGGTGTTCTGGATATTCGTCTTTAGCGAATCGGCACGTCTGCAGTTGCGCCATGCCTGGGCCTATATCCCGCTGAATGCATTCGTTGGGCTGTCCTGCGCCCTGCCGCTGTTTCTGTATTTCCGCGCCCGCCGCCTGCAGGACGAGCGCTGAGATGCAGAATTTTCACAACCGCTGCACCTTGCCCGCCAGCACAAGCCAGGTCATTGCCGCAATCACCACCGAAGAGTATCTGCTCTACCGCTACGAAGACCCCGATCTTCACCACCTGCATATCGAAATCAGCCAGAACGATGCGCAAGGCTTCGCTTGCTGCGTGACCCGGAGTGGATCGACCCACAAGTTGCCGGGCTTCGTTCGCTCCGTTCTGGGCGATGCCATCACCATGGTACAAAGCCAGACCTGGCAGGGACGCGAGTCGCCCGTGCACGGCACCTTGCGCATTCATCTGGAGGGACTGCCCGGACAGGTGGAATTTGAGCTGAAGCTCAGCGATGTTGACGAGCGGACATCCGTGCTGGAAGCCGAGGGTCAGGTCGAGGTGCGAATTCCACTGCTTGGTGGGCGACTGGAGAAATTGCTGCTCAGCAAGGCGAGCGAGGCATTCGAAAAAAGCATGGAGGCGATCAGAGCCTATGTGGAGAGCCATTGCGTCTGATCCGGATCGGGCGCGCGCTGAGCGTTTTCGCCCTGTGTGTCGCCACCCAGGCCTCGGCGGCGGTCTGCCCGTCCGCCGCCGCATTGGACTATGAGCTGATCTCGAGCCAGCCGCATGATGCGCGCGCGTTCACCCAGGGCCTGGTCTTCGCCGGTGAGCAACTGGTCGAGAGCACCGGAGGCTATGGCGAATCACACCTGCTGGTGCATGGCGCCAGACCCCAACGCCTGGCGCTCCCCTCCGGACTGTTCGGCGAAGGGCTGACCTGGCTGGATCAGCGCCTTTGGCAGCTGAGCTGGCAGGCTGGCCAACTGCGCATCTATCAGCTGGAGCCCCTGCGTTTACTGGAGAAGAGGCGTTATGCGGGCGAAGGCTGGGGGCTGACCACAGATGGGGAAAATCTCTACATGTCTGATGGCAGTGCTGAACTGAGCATTCGGAGCAGCGCGGATTTCGGCGAAATTCGCCGGGTATCGGTCAGAGCCGGAGCGACCGCCTTGAAGCGGATCAACGAGCTGGAATGGTGGCAGGACACGATCCTGGCCAATATCTGGCAGACCGATCAGATCGCGCAGATTTCCCCGGATACGGGTTGTGTGCTGGCCTGGCTCGACCTCAGCGCACTGTGGCCACGCAGTATCCGGCCTGCTGGCGCCGATGTGCTGAACGGCATCGCCGTGCACCCGGTGAGCGGACATGTCTGGGTCACGGGCAAACGCTGGCCACGACTGTATGAACTGCGCGTCACGCCGCCGCGGACAAGACCGTAAACTAGACCTCTATTATTCTTTCCCTCTTTGCCGATGATGATTCCAGAAGCTCCCGCCGCTCAACGTGACACGCGCCGCGCCCAGTTTGAATCGAACAAGCTGAGCAAGCGCCTGCGGCGCCAGGTCGGACAGGCCATCGCCGACTATCGCATGATCGAAGACGGCGACAAGATCATGGTCTGTCTGTCCGGTGGCAAGGACAGCTATACCATGCTCGATATCCTGCTCGCCTTGCAGGCCAGCGCACCGGTCAGCTTCTCTCTGGTGGCGGTGAACCTGGATCAGAAACAGCCGGGCTTTCCGCAACATGTGCTGCCGGAGTATCTCACCGGGCGCGGCGTCGAGTATGAAATCCTCGAACAGGACACCTACAGCGTGGTGGAACGGGTCGTGCCGGCCGGAAAGACGCAATGCGGCCTGTGCTCGAGATTGCGCCGTGGGGCGCTGTACAGCCATGCCAAAGCGAATGGATTTACCAAAATCGCGCTGGGGCATCACCTCGATGACATCGTTGAGACCCTTTTTCTCAACATGTTTTTCGGAGCCCGCATGGCGGCCATGCCGCCCAAGTTGCGGTCCAATGACGGCCACAATGTCGTCATCCGGCCGCTGTCCTATGTCCGCGAAAAGGATATTTTGCGCTTCGCAACGGCGCAGAACTACCCGATCATTCCCTGCAATCTGTGCGGATCCCAGCAGAATCTGCAACGCGTTCAGGTTCGGCAGATGCTGGATGAGTGGGAACGGAAATCACCCGGCCGTACGGAGCAAATCTTCAAGTCCATGCAGAATGTCGCGCCGTCGCAACTGGCCGATCCCCAACTGTTCGACTTCGCCGGTCTGAGCGCCGCTGAGGCTGGCCGGCCGACCGAGCAGGCCGTGCGCTGGTTCAGTCCAGCCCAGGCTTGAAAGGCCCGGCAGACGGCGCCATCCATCGGCTACGCCACCGCATCAGACCAGCTTCGGTAGAATTGCGGGTTTTGCCCCGCGGCCCAACATGCCCAACATAGAAGCAGAAGCGAACAAGCGCCGGACCTTCGCGATCATCAGCCATCCGGATGCCGGCAAGACAACGCTCACCGAAAAATTGCTGCTGTTCGGTGGTGCAATCCAGCTCGCCGGTACGGTCAAGGGCCGGAAAGCAGCGCGCCACGCCACCTCAGACTGGATGAAACTGGAGCAGGAAAGGGGCATCTCGGTGACCACTTCGGTCATGCAGTTCCCCTATCGAGATCGGATCGTCAATCTGCTCGATACCCCGGGCCACGAGGATTTTTCGGAAGACACCTACCGGACGCTCACGGCGGTGGATTCCGCGCTGATGGTGATCGACGCAGCCAAGGGCGTCGAGGAACGCACCATCAAGCTGATGGAGGTCTGTCGTCTGCGAACGACGCCAATCGTCAGTTTCGTTAACAAGATGGACCGCGAAGGCCAGGAGCCCATGGCCCTGCTGGATGAGATCGAGGATGTGCTGAACATCCGCTGCGCGCCGATCACCTGGCCGATTGGCATCGGTCGCGCCTTCAAGGGGGTCTACCACCTGCTGGAAGACCGCTACTATCTGTATTCGGGCAAGGGTGACAAGCTTTCCGAGATCGAAACCATTGACGGACTTCATGCCGCCGGCATGGAGAGCAGACTCGGAGACGTGTGGTCAGATTTCCTCGATGAGGTCGAGCTGATTCAGGAGGCCGGCACCAACTTTGATTTGCAGGAGTATCTGGCCGGGCGGCTGACCCCGGTGTTCTTCGGCTCGGCGATCAGCAATTTCGGCGTCCGGGAACTGCTCAATGGCTTCGTTGACTGGGCGCCTCCACCCCAGCCGCGTGAAGCGGATGCACGCCTGATCTCCTGTGGCGAACCACAGTTGAGTGGCTTTGTTTTCAAGATCCAGGCCAACATGGATCCGAAGCACCGCGATCGAATTGCATTCATGCGGGTGTGCTCCGGCCAGTACCGCAAGGGCATGCAGCTGCACAGCGTGCGTCTGGGCAAGTCGGTCCGCATTTCGGATGCCGTCACCTTTCTCGCTTCGGAGCGGGACCAGGCCGAAACCGCGTTTCCCGGCGATATCATCGGCCTGCACAATCACGGCACGATCGCGATCGGGGACAGCTTCACGGAAGGGGAAGAACTCCGCTTTTCCGGCGTGCCGAATTTCGCGCCTGAAATGTTCAGGCGGGTGATTCTGAAGGACCCGCTCAAGGCCAAGGCGCTGAACAAGGGGCTGGATCAGCTCTGTGAAGAAGGCGCGACCCAGGTTTTTCGGCCCTTCATTGGCAATGAGGTGATTCTCGGCGCCGTCGGCGTGCTGCAATTTGATGTCGTGCAGAACCGCCTGCAGGATGAGTACCGGGTCGATTGTCAGTTTGAAGCGGCCAGCATTCACACCGCACGCTGGATCTATGCTGACGATGACAAACTGATGCGGCAGTTCAAGGACAAGAACCAGGAGCGGATCGCGCTGGATCATTCCGGTGCGCTGGTCTACCTCGCCAGCAGCCGGGTCAATCTGGAAATGGCACGAGAACGCCATCCGGGAATCCGTTTCGAGGCCACCCGGGAACACGGATGATTCACCGACGGCAGCTGATGCAGTCGTGCGCCCGGACCGAAAAAGGGAGAGCTCGTCACATTTTCTTCAACTATACACTTGTATAATCTTGGTGCGCTGTCCTGCGTCTTCTTCATTTTGTACCTGGATCGTCTCATGCCCGAAAAGCTCACCCGTACTCTTGACCCGGCCAATATGCCGATGTTCGCCCTGTTCATCAGCATTCATCTGGCCTGTATTGCGATGATCTGGACCGGGGTCAGCGCCACGGACCTGGCCATTTGCGGCGCCTTGTTCGGCTTGCGCATGTTCGGCATCACGGCCGGTTATCACCGTTTTTTTGCGCATCGTGCCTACAAGACCAGTCGGGCTTTCCAGTTTTTTCTCGGCTTCATCGCGCAAAGCTCGCTGCAAAGCGGTCTGATCTGGTGGGCTTCCAAGCATCGCGACCATCACAAGTTCGTCGATACCCCGAAGGATGTGCATTCCCCGCGTGAATATGGCTTCTGGTTCGCCCATATGGGCTGGATCTTCAACGACCGGGCGCAGTTCACCGACTATTCCAATGTGCCGGATCTGACCCGCTACCCCGAACTGGTCTGGCTGGACAAGTACCACTGGCTGCCCGGCACCCTGATGGGGCTGGCGGTCTGGGCTCTGGCCGGCTGGTCGGGTCTGGTGGTGGGATTTTTCCTGTCTACGGTGCTGCTCTGGCATGCGACCTTTTTCATCAATTCCCTTGCCCATGTCTATGGCAGTCAGCGCTATCTCCCCGGTGACGATTCCCGCAACAACTGGTGGCTGTCGCTGCTGACTCTCGGGGAGGGCTGGCACAACAACCATCATTACTACATGGCGTCCGTGCGACAGGGGTTCTACTGGTGGGAGATTGACGTTACCTTCTACCTGTTGAAGATCCTGTCTTTTTTCGGTGTGGTCTGGGAGCTCAAACAGCCGCCGGCACACATACGCGCGGGTCAACGGAAAATTTCACCTGAAATCAGAGACCGGGTCGCGACTCATCTGGCACTGAGCTTTTCCATCGAGACCATGGCGGAAGAGATCCGTCAGCGCTGGGACCAGGAAAGCGCCCGCGGGCGCGCCGCCTGGGACGACTTCAAGGCGCGCTTCCATGCCGCGGTGCAGGAAGGTCGGGAATCACTTGATCAACTGCATGTCCCCGAACTGCCGAGTGTGGAAGAGCTCAAACGTCGGGCAGAAGCCATGTATGCCCGTTCGCCGGCGATGGATGATATCGTCGCCCGTGCTCGTCTGCGCCTCGCCGAAGCCCTGGCGGAGAGAATGCTGCGGCCGCAGCCGACGATGGCCTGATCCGCGTCGTAGGGCCTGGTCAGCCCGACCCGGACAAGCTCAAGGCCGAGCTGTCGTTCATGCGAGGCGGGCATCAAGCCTGTTTTACCAACCGGCGTACGCAACCGGGCCGAGATCATCAAGTCATGCGCCGCCTGTGATGGGCGGCGCATGCTAGAACCGAATGGACTGCCAGCGCTGGCGATACCAGATCGTGGCGAAAATTCCGGCCTGCAAACCCCGATACAAGGTCATCGCCAACCAGATGGCGAACAGGCCGAAACCCAGAATCGGCCCCAGCACATAGGCGACCGGCAGAAAGACCAGCCACTGCAGACCCACGCCCACGAGCATCACGGTCTTGCTCGCACCAACCCCCAGCAGGGCCTGCATCAGGATCAGTCCGATGCCATCGATCGCGATGCTCAGGCCGACCAGCCTAAGAGGCCAGCGCCCAAGGCTGACCAGCTCACGGTCGGTCAGAAATAGGCCCAGAACCTGATCGGTTGCGCTCAACATCAACAGACCCAGCAGAACAAAGACGACGCTACCCACGCGGCAAACATCCCAGCCCCATCGGTAGGCCTGGCCAGGGGCCTGACGGCCGAGCGCCTGCGCGGCCAGGGTCGCCGCCGCAATGCCGAAGCCCATGCCCGGCAGGAAGGCCACAAGCGAGATATTGATGAGCACATTGGCCACCGCCAGCTCGCTGGTCCCGACCTGGGCGATGATCCAGAACAAAACGGTGAAACCACCGGCAAAAAGCACTTGCTGGACCGAAGAAGGGAAGCCCAGACGCAGCAGACTGAGCATCTGATCCGCGCTGGGAATGCGTTCGAGAAAGCCCGATCCAAGCGCATGTTTGAACGCCGTTGCGAAATAGATCAGGGTGCCGCACCACATGCTGATCGCGGTGCCAAGCCCGGCACCCTGTGTGCCCATGGCAGGAAAACCGAAATTACCGAAGATCAGCGTGTAATTCAGAAAGATATTGATCACATGCATGATCATCAGCGTGCGCATGTACAACCGGGTCTGATGGGTCGCGCTCCAGAAGCCTCTGAATGCGAAATTCATCCCCACCGCGATGATGGCCAGCAGGCGCATCTCGAAATATGCCACGCCTTCTTTCACCACCGCCTGATCTGCAACCAAAGCCGCGATAATCGGTTCGGCGAGGATCCAGAGCAGGACGCTCGCTGGCAGGCCGTAGCACAGGGAAATCAGCAAGCCGCCGTTGAGGGAAACCGCCGTCTGCGCCTTGTTGCCCTCACCGGCCCGCCGCGCCGCTTGAGCCTGCACCGCCGAACTCATGCCGGTCACCGCGGCCACGGAGAGGAAACTCAAGAAACTGACCAGACCCACACCTGCCAGCGCTTCGGCACCCAGTCGCCCCACCATCGCCGTATCGACCAGGTTCAGCACATTCTGCGAGGTCATACCGGCGATAATCGGCAGAGCCAGCGCCAGAATTTCCTGTCTTCTTTCAGGGGTAACGGAAATCCATCGCTTCATGCCGCCGAACTAAGAAATTGCGCGATTCTCTCCCGCGCAGCATCGACACCCAGCCGACTGTGGGCGGAAAAAAGCTGTGCGGTGTGTAGCGGATTGTCCTGTTTGAGCTGTTTCTGCACCTTGAACAGGGCCTGATTGCCGGCACTGCGGCCAAGCTTGTCCGCCTTGGTCAGCAAGACATGAACTGGCAGGAATCTCGGCCCGATCCAGGACAGCAACTGCTGGTCCAGGGAAGTCAGGCCGCGCCGGATGTCGACGATCAGAACGACAGCGCACAACTCGTCGCGTCGCGAGAAGTACAGCTCGATCAATTGCGTCCATTGGCGCTGAACAGCAAGCGGGGCCTTGGCGAATCCGTAACCCGGCAGATCGGCCAGCTGGCCCAGTTCGCCCAGATTGAACAGATTGATCAGCTGCGTCCGGCCGGGCGTCTTGCTCGTTCTTGCAAGCCCGTTATGATCAGCCAGGACGTTGAGTGCACTTGATTTTCCAGCATTCGACCGACCCGCAAACGCGACCTCTCGCCCCCCTCGCGGCAGGCCGCTCATCTGCGCTCCGGAGAGAACAAATTCACAGCTCCGCCACTGACGTTGCAGGTCGGCGTTTTTCGCAGCTTCGCTCATAGGTTAAAATCTCGCATCGTGACAAGATAATCGAAATTTGGATGGCCGTCGCCTCCAAAGCCTTTCCTGGGAGTTCCGAAGATGATGCGTGTTTGCCTGTTCCTGGCCCTGAGCCTGGGTTTCAATTCAGTCTGGGCTGCGGATGCTCATCAGGGCGACGCCGCGGCAGGCAAGGCCAAAGCGGCCGTATGTGGCGCCTGTCATGGCGCAGACGGCAACAGTGCGAATGGCGAATGGCCGAAGCTGGCCGGGCAACATGCCGCCTATCTCGAAGCCCAGTTGCATGCCTTCAAGTCCGGCGAGCGCAACAACCCGATCATGATGGGGCAGGTGGCCAGCCTGAGCGATGCAGACATGAAGAACCTGTCAGCCTTCTATGCAACTCAGGCGCTCAAGTACGGTGTTGCCGACCCGGCGAAGGTCGATCAGGGCGCCAGCCTTTTCCGCGGCGGCAAGGCCGAAACGGGCGTACCGGCCTGTTCAGCCTGTCATGGCCCACAAGGGCTGGGCAATGCAGCAGCAGCCTATCCGGCAGTTGGTGGCCAGCATGCCGCCTACACGGCCGCACAGCTCAAGGCTTATCGGGCCGGGACACGTGCCGGAACTGATTCCGCCAAGATGATGTCCAACGTGGCCGCAGGTTTGAATGATGCCGATATCGAGGCACTGGCGTCGTACCTCGCGGGTTTGCATTAATTCACCCTTCCAGAACCCGGATTTCGTCGCATGATTCGACAGCTATTGATACTGGCCTGTGCCATCCTGCCCATTGCCTGTGGGGCCGCGCAGGAAGCCAAATACCGCTACAAGGAGCATTACGTCCCGGCGCGCAAGGCCATTGCCGACCCGACGCCTGCTCAGCCTGATGTCATCGAGATCTTCTGGTACGGCTGTCCCCACTGTTTTCAGTTCGACCCGCTGGTCGAGAAGTGGAAGGCCAGCAAGGCGAATGATGTCAAGTTCGAGCGCGTGCCTTCCTCGCTCGGACGCCCGGTGGGCATCCTGCATAGCAGAGCCTTCTACACCGCGGAAGCACTGGGTGTGCTCGACACGCTGCACCCCTTGTTGTTCGCTGCGATTCATATCAAGCGCAACCCTCTGGATACCGAATCGGCGATTGAAAAGATCTTCGTTGATGCCGGCGTTAAGGCCGAAGATTTTCGCGGAACCTTTAACAGCTTCGCTGTCGAAGGCCGGGTACAGCAGGCCGAGGACATGATCCGGAATCTTGGCATCACTTCCGTACCCACCATGAGCGTCGATCTGAAGTACTGGACCGGAGCCAGGCAGGGCGGAGGTTTCGATGGCATGCTCGATGTGGTCAATTTCCTTGTCGACCAATCTCGCGACCAGTCCAAGTAAGGACTTCATGGCGAACGCGATGCGGAACCTGTGCATCGCTCTGGTAGCAGTTCTGAGCTGCAACAGCCAGGCGAGCAGCGGTATCGAAACGGCTGAGGATCAATGCCTCAAGTATGCCAAACGGCTGGGTAGCGTTTACGAAAGCGACTGCCGCGGCCAGGATTTTCGATTCAGTGGCCATAGCTCGGTCAGCAATCGGCCCATTCTGATGCGGGAATTCCTGCCGGTGCAACAGCCGGCAGTCCGTGTGCTGGTCGTCGGCGGCATTCATGGTGACGAACTCAGTTCCGTGAGTATCGTCTTTAATTGGATGCGAGAACTGAATACCCATTCCGACCAGGCCTATCATTGGCGCCTGACGCCGAGCATGAATCCGGACGGTCTGTTCCAGAGACGTGCACAGCGCACCAACGCCAATGGAGTGGACCTGAATCGAAATTTTCCTACACCAAACTGGGAATCTGAATCCGAGCATTACTGGATCCATCGAACAAAGCGAAATCCGCGGCGCTATCCCGGCCCAGCCCCGCTTTCGGAACCGGAATCGCGCTGGTTATATGAGGAAATACTGCAATTCCAGCCCGATGTGATCGTCGCGGTTCACGCTCCGTTTGGCATCGTGGATTTTGATGGTCCCTCAACGCCGCCACGGCGGCTCGGGCATCTCTCGCTCAATCTTTTGGGCACCTATCCCGGTTCCTTGGGTAACTTTGCTGGCGTTCAGCAAGGCATCCCCGTGGTCACAGTCGAATTGCCAGCCGCCGGGAGCATGCCCACCTTGCCCCAACAGCGTAAAATCTGGCAGGACCTGGTGAAGTGGCTGGACAAGCATACCCAGCCCAAGACGCAACGGGCTGAATCCCGTCCGGTTGTAAGTCCCTGATTCAGCGCGTGGGGCGGCAATCCCTCCCTTATCTGCTCTGCCTTTTGGCCTTGCTGTCGACGACGCTCCACGCAAAAGTGGAGATTTCCGGGCTCGACAAAGCACAGGAAAAGAATGTGCGGGCCTGGTTGAGCATTGTTCGACTGCCGGAAGATGTCGATCCAACGACGCTAGGACGCCGCCACCGATTGGCGGAGCAGGAAATTGGCAAGGCGCTGCAGGCGCTGGGCTACTACACGCCGACGATCCACAATAGCGAACTCATATCCGAGCATGACTCATGGGTCGCTCGCTACCATGTTGATGCCGGCGCCCGCTGCCACATCACCAGCTTGGAGCTGAAATTTTCTGGGCCCGGTGGCACTCATTTGCATGGGCTGATTAGAGCACCCGAATGGATCGGCCAGCCTCTGGATCATGTCGCCTATGGAAAGTTCAAGGACAACGCGCTGAATATCGCCCTCGGCGCGGGCTACCTTGACGCTCACTGGGCCGTATCCCGCCTGCTCATTGATCCGAGCGAGGCCAGTGCTCGAGTAGAACTGGAACTGGAGTCTGGCGTTCAGTACCGCTTCGGGCAGATTGAAATTAAGCAGGATATTCTGGATCCGGCCTTCATTGGCCGCTACGTGCGCATCCGACCCACGGAAACCTTCAGTGCAGAAAAATTATTGCGACTGCAATTGACCCTCACTGATCTGGACTATTTCAAAGGCCTGGACGTCGAAACCAAACGAGATGCAGAAGCAGGCCGGCTTGACGTGAACATCGTAGCGGAAGCCAAAGCACAGCAACGCTATCAATTTGGCGCAGGTTACGGCACGGACACTGGCGCACGTTTTTCCAGCTCCAATGAGTTCCGCTGGCTCAACCAGCAGGGTCACCGTTTGCGCAATGACCTGCGAGTTGCGCAGCATCAGAATTCGGTCAGCAGCCAGTATCTCATCCCTTCAGGCCATCGCGTTGGCTCCAACTGGTCCCTACAGGCACGCTATTTGGAAGAGCAGTTCGCCAGTGCGCAGAGCGAGGAATACAAATTCGGGCTGACCCGAAGCCATGGCTCGGGTCCTCGTCTCTGGCAATATTATTTGAACTATGGCCGACAGATTTTCCGCGTCGGCAACGACAGGCAGCGAAGCGAATTGCTCACACCCGGGATCAGTCTGACCTTGCGGGAAAGCGATGACAGCCTCAATCCCCGGATGGGCTACAAGTTATTTGCTGATGTCCATGGTGCGCACCAGGATCTGGCTGCGAGCGATAGTTTCATCCAGAGCCAGATCCAGGGCCGCATGGTCTATCCTTCCTCTGGACGCAGCCGACTGCTGCTTCGGGCTCAACTTGGTGCAAGTTTTGTCGGTCCGATCTCTGATCTGCCGTTGTCGCAGCGATTTTTTGCCGGCGGTGATCAGAGTATTCGCGGCTACGCCTATCAGTCACTCGGACCAAAAAACGCCGAGGGCGATGTGATCGGTGGCAAGTATCTTGGCGTCTATAGCGTGGAATTCGAACGCCTGTTCGTCGGCAGTTATGGCGCCGCGATCTTTTTCGACTATGGGGGCGCATCCGAACGTTTGGGCGACGCCGACTACCGGGGTGTCGGTCTTGGGTTTCGCTGGAGATCTACGATTGGAATGGTGCGGGCAGACCTCGCCCATCCTCTAGATGATCCAGATGGCGGGGTTCGAATCCATATCGGCATCGGAGCGGAGTTATGATCCGCTGGTTGCTTTATCGTTTCATCCCGTACTATTTCTTGCTGCTGAGTTTGATTGGTGGCGTCCTAGTGCTGAGCTCGGATACCGGCCTGCAGCTGATCTGGCAGGCAGTGAGCAAGAAGCTGCCCGAAAGCATCAGCATCGAGCAGGTTCGTGGACGCCTGATCGGGCAGATCAGCGTACGGGGCTTCGAGTTTCGACAGGACGAGCGAAGTATTCGAATTGATCACGCATGGCTGCGTTGGCAACCCCTGGCTTTATTACATGGGCAGATCAGAATTTCGGAAATCGTCATCGCCAATACTCACGTGGCCTGGCCCGAACAGGTGCAGGACAAGGATCCGGCCCAGCAGGCCTTGCCGTTGCCTGCGAGATTTCCAACGATACGGATTGATCGTCTGCAGCTACAGAGCTTGAGTGTCCTCGCGGACACCTCGGCCGAACCATTCCAGTTGGATCGCCTGCGTCTGTCCGCACTACTGCGACAGCAAAGCTTTGAGATCGACGTCACTGAGCTCTCATCAGCGCGGTTCGGAGATTGGTCACTGTCCCTCGCCGGCGAGTTGGCAGGGCAAGAGTTTCTTGTCCATAAACTCGCCGCCCGGGGATTGAGTCAGCCCCGCTTGCGGCTGAGCGCCGCAGGGCGTTGTTCCTGGCCGGATCTGACGTGCGAAAGCAGCCTGCAGTGGTCACACCTGCGATGGCCATTTTTTGAACCTCGGTGGTGGAGCGCAGCCGGCCAGGCAGGCTTGAAACGGCAGGGCGAGAAGCTTGAGCTCGATGCGGATGCGGAACTGTGGGGCGACCAACTGCCTGCGTCTCGGATCCAAGTCTGGGTCAAGCAGGAAGTCGTGGATGGTCCACTGCAATACACCCTGGATTGGCTGGGTCAGGCCGGGCAGGTCCAGGCTGCTGGCAGCTATCGTCTTAGCGATCAATTGTTGCGATCTGAAGTCCGTCTGGAGGCCTTCGATCTGGCCCCCTGGCTGCCGGATTATCCAAGCCAGATCAATGGGCTTGGCAATATCGAACTGGCAATGAATCCCACCCCTGTCTTACGGATCAACAGCTTCTCATTGAACGGGCAGTTGCGTGGCGAGAGCGCTAAACTTAGTGGTAATGGATATTACCAGACCGGTGAGTGGTCGGCACAGAATCTGCTATTGCAAATCGGCGAGAATTCGATTTCAGGCCATCTTCAAAGATCCAAGGATTGGAAAGGTGAATTGCAGCTGAAAGCGCAAGATCTTTCGCAGTTCCACCCGACGTTCGAGGGGAAATTGAATGCAACGGCTATTTTGTCAGGAACGACAGTCTGGCCAAACTGGCAGTTCAGTGCCCTGGGGCGGGAACTTCGGTTCGCAGAATATCGGCTTGCACAGCTAAACATCAACGGGAAATCGGCAGCCCAGCGAATCGATCTATCGATACAACTGCAGGACCTGATCAGCACTGCTCTGAACTTGCGCACACTTCAGTTCAGGACTCAGGGTGATGAACGCAAGCTGGTGTCTCTCCTGGAGTTTGATGAAGCCCATGCGCAGGGACAACTGACTTTTGCCAGCCTGTGGCAGCCATCGAAAGAAGAACTGATGGTGACAATTGAAAAGGGTCAATTAACACTGGATCAAGAGGTATGGAATCTCCGCAAGCCAGGAAAGATGCATTGGCAGCGCAAAACCGATCAATTTGATCTGGCTCGCCAGTGCTGGGAGTCTTCTGGTGTCGAGACCTGCCTGCAGGGGCAATGGGCGGACAAGCAACTGGGTGCGCAAATGCAGGTGGATCACTACCCTCTGAAACGTCTCGCGCGCCTGTTACCGGAAAGTGCCCATCTGACGGGTAACGCCATGTTGAATCTCAAAATTTCGCCTTCTCCTTTGGATCAACTGCAAAGCCAACTGGATGTCGAGACGAGCCGGATTCAGTTGAGAGATGCCCAGGACCCGCAGACCGTACTGTTGGATTTCCTGCCCGGCAAAATCACCGCCAACGCGCGCGGCCAGGCGCTTGAGGCCGCCGTGAATATCCCTACAAGTACGGCCCCCGGATTGGTGGGTGACCTTCGTCTCGCGGAGAATCGTGAGTTGCAAGGGCATCTCAAGCTGATTTTGAACGACATCGGCGTAATCGGCATTTTCATTCCTGAAGTTCTGCAATCCAAAGGGGTGGTCAACGCAGATGTGGGCATAACCGGCAGTTTGGAACAGCCGAAAATCACCGGCATCCTGGCCTTGAAGGACGGTAATTTCGTCCTGGACACACCAGAAACACGATTACAAAATTTCAATCTGAGCTTGCAAGCAGGTGAGGAGTCGAAACTGGCCATACAACTCCGGACAGAATCTGGGGATGGTTATTTGAGGATGACGGGCGGTCTGGACTGGCAGCAGGCATGGCGGTTCCACGGGCAGGTCACAGGCGAGAATTTTCTCGCGTTCAACAGCCAGGAGTTCCTGCTGGAAACCAGCCCGCAGCTCAAATTCGAAGCTACGGATGCGGGCGTTCAACTCGAAGGAAGGATCCTCGTGCCCAAGGCTGACATTCGGCCGCGCAGTCTGATCAGGGAATCCGCGCTGACCGCCAGCACGGACCAGATCATTCTGGGGCAGGCCGTTGAGAAACGTTCCTCTATGGCCCTGAATAGCCAGATTACGCTGGAACTTGGGGATCAGGTCAGGATCTCCGGATTCGGCCTGAAAGCGGGGCTGCGCGGAAAACTCAAGGCGATCAATGAGCCAGGACGCATCGCAACAGGGACCGGCGAACTCAAGCTGATCGACGGACGCTATCAGGCCTATGGACAGGACCTGCATATCGAGTACGGACGCCTGATTTACACCGGCGGTCCTTTGAGCGAACCGGGTCTGGACATCAAGGCCTATCGCCAGGCCAATAGCGATGTACGCGCCGGAGTGCTTGTACGCGGCCCCTTGAAAAAGCCGGAATTCACCTTGTACTCTGATCCTCTGTTGCGTGAGACGGATCAGCTCAGCTATCTGGTGCTCGGTCGGGCGGCTGAAGCCCAGAGTGATTCAGACCAGGCTGCGCTCAATAACGCGGCTCTGGCGCTGGGACTCAAGGGTGGTGATTTCCTGGCCAATCGCCTCAAGGGCAAACTGGGCATCGACGAGGTTCGTATCGGCGCCGAACCTGGCGAATCAACGCAACAGGCCAGTCTTATACTGGGCAAGTATCTGAGCCCTGAAATCTATGTGAGCTATGGCATCGGCCTGTTCGAACCGGTATCCACCTTCCGCTTGCGCTATCAACTGGCGCGGCAATGGATGCTGCAGACCGAATCCGGTGTCGAGTCCGGCGGAGATGTGTTTTATACCATCGAGCGCTAGAGCTCCCCTTTCGGGAGCACTTCGGGCCAGCAAGTACAATAGCGCTTCATTTTTCTTCTCAGACTTGAAGATGAAAGCCATAGTTCTTCTGTTTTCGCTCTGGCTGGTCGCTTGTGGCCAGTCGGGTGCCCTCTACCTGCCTGAAGAATCCCCCCAACAGGCACAATCGGAAAAATTATCTGATGGATCACTTTGAGTACCGTGACGGCAGCCTCTACGCCGAAGATGTCGCCCTGGAAGATCTGGCGCAACGATTTGGTACGCCGCTGTTCGTCTATTCCCGGGCAACCTTCGAACGCCACTACAAGGTTTTCGATGAAGCACTGTCCGGCATTGACCATCTGATCTGCTATGCGGTCAAGGCGAACAGCAATCTGGCAGTCCTCAATGTCTTGGCCCGGCTGGGTTCCGGTTTCGATATCGTTTCGCGTGGCGAATTGGAGCGAGTGCTTGCAGCCGGGGGGGAGGCGAACAAAATCGTATTCTCAGGGGTTGGCAAGAGAGTCGACGAAATGGAAGCGGCGCTTGCCGCCGGTATTCGCTGTTTCAATATCGAGTCCGAGGCCGAACTAGATCGATTGAGCGAGGTCGCCGCTTCTGCAGGCACCAGCGCCCCGGTGGCCTTGCGGGTCAACCCCGATGTTGATGCTCGAACCCATCCGTATATTGCAACGGGTTTGAAGGAAAACAAGTTCGGGATCGACATGACGGAAGCAGAGCGACTGTTCCGCAAGGCCAGCGATCTCCCCGGCCTCAAGGTGATCGGGATGGACTGCCATATCGGTTCTCAGTTGACCGAACTTCAGCCCTTTCTGGATGCGATGCAGCGGCTACTTCAGCTGTTAGATCGACTCGGGGATGCCGGAATCTGCCTGCATCATCTGAACATTGGCGGCGGTCTGGGAATTCGCTACCAGGCGGAGCAGCCCCCCCAGCCTGCTGAGTATGCCAAAGCGATCCTGCCGATGCTGGATGGTCGGAATCTGCAGGTCCTGATTGAACCTGGCCGTGCCATCGCGGGCAATGCCGGCGTATTGCTGACTCGGGTCGAGTATCTGAAACCAACGTCACATCGAAATTTTGCAATCGTTGATGCCGCGATGACGGAGTTGATCCGGCCTACGCTCTACAACGCGTGGCAAAGGATCATTCCGGTGCACAGCAATACCGATGCGGTAGAAAAAACCTGGGATCTGGTCGGTCCAGTTTGCGAGACCGGTGACTGGCTCGGCAAGGACAGGGATTTGGCGCTGAGTCCAGGCGATCTTCTCGCCGTGCGCTCCTGTGGTGCGTATGGTTTTGTAATGAGTTCAAACTACAACTCTAGACCTCGTCCTGCCGAGATCATGGTCGACGGGAACAAGGCCCATCTAATCCGACGCGCGGAGACCCGCCAGGAGCTGTTCGCAGCTGAAACGACCTTGCCCCAATGAAAAAGATCATACTGGTAGACGGCTCGTCCTGGCTTTACCGGGCGTTTCATGCTTTGCCCCGGCTCAGTGCGCCGGGTGGGGAACCAAGCGGCGCGATTTTTGGCATGGGCAACATGCTGCGCAAGCTGCTCAAGGACTATGATCCTGAGCATATTGCGGTGATCTTTGACCCCAAGGGCAAGACCTTCAGGCATGAGCTCTATGCGGATTACAAGGCCCATCGTCCGCCGGTGCCTCCCGAGTTGGCGGCCCAGTTCGAACCGATGATCGAGCTCATCCAGATCATGGGCTTGCCAATTTTACAGGAGAACGGCGTCGAAGCAGATGACGTGATTGCCACGCTGGCCAGGCAGGCAGAGTCAGAAGGTGCAGAGGTTCTGGTGGTGAGCGGTGACAAAGACCTCGCCCAGATCGTCAATGCCAGGGTGGCTCTACTCGATACCATGAAAGATCTTCGGCTGGACGAGGCCGCCGTATTTGATAAATACGGCATCAGACCAGAGCAGGTGGTGGATTGGCTGGCCCTGATGGGCGACAGCGCGGACAATATTCCGGGCATTCCGGGTGTGGGTGCCAAAACCGCAGCCAAGTGGCTACGGGAGTTCGATGATTTGGACACTCTGGTGGAAAGGGCCGAGGAGGTCAAAGGCAAGATCGGGGAGAAACTCAGAGCCCATTTGGGTCAGATTCCGCTTTCGCGTGAGCTGGCCAAAGTTCGTAATGATCTCCCAATGGATGTGCAGATCAAAACTTTAAACCGAAGACCATTGGATCAGGAAGCCTTCGACCATTTTTGCCGGAGTTTCGGTTTCCAGCGTTGGATAGAAGCATCGGGACCGCCGCTCAAACGAAGTTCGGACGACAAGAAAGAGCACCCGGCCCTCAACATTCAGACCGTTTTGGCTCAGGAGGAGTTACTTGGCCTGGCACGGAGCCTTAAGGATTGCCAACGCTTCGCAGTCGACACCGAAACAGATCAGTTGGATCCGCAAAGGGCGCGTCTCGTCGGTCTTTCATTTGCCATTAATGGCAAGGGCGGGTGGTATGTACCGGTCGCCCACGATTACCTGGGCGCCCCCGTGCAGTGCAGCCTTGATGCGGTGCGGGCCGTACTCGGCCCGATCTTGGCCGACGCCGAAAAGGAAAAAATTGTTCAACATGGCAAATACGACATGCACATCCTCAGTCGCCATGGCATGCCATTGGCGGGGGTGCGTTTCGACACCATGCTCGAATCCTATGTTCTGAACTCCAGTGCCAGTCGGCATGATATGGACAGCCTGGCACAGCATTATCTTGGTCTTCGAACGATCAGTTTCAAGGAGGTGGCGGGCAGCGGACGCAAGCAGTTGAGTTTCAATCAGATTGGGCTAGATGCGGCGGCCGAGTACGCGGTTGAAGACGCTGCGGTGACGTATGCGCTGCATGAATGTCTGGACAAAGCTTTGGCACAGGAACCCGGACTGAAAACCGTCTACGACACCATTGAGCAGCCATTGATTGCGGTGTTGCAACGCATTGAAGCCACTGGGGTACATGTGGACGCTCGCAAGCTCGCCGAAGCGAGTACAGAGTTCGCCGATCGCATGAATTCAATGGAACATCGCGCCCAGGAACTGGCCGGACGTCCCTTCAATCTAAATTCTCCGAATCAATTGCAGACGATTCTGTTTGATGATTTGAAACTTCCAGTACTGCGTAAGACCCCTAAAGGGGCGGCATCGACGGCCGAAGATGTGTTGCAGGAACTGGCCCTGCAGCACGAGCTTCCGCGGTTGATCCTGGATTGGCGCGCCCTGGCCAAACTTCGCTCGACCTATACCGAAAAGTTGCCCGCCAATATCAATCCGCAGACCGGGCGCATCCACACGTCTTATCATCAAGCCGTAGCAACGACCGGGCGACTGTCGTCTGCCGAGCCCAACCTGCAGAACATCCCGGTCAGAAACGAAGATGGCAGACGCATTCGCCAGGCATTTACCGCACCGCAAGGGAAGTGTATTGCGGCGCTGGACTATTCGCAGATCGAACTCCGGCTGATGGCGCATTTTTCCCAAGACCCGAACATGCTTGAGGCCTTCCAACAAGGCCAGGATATCCATAGCAGAACGGCAGCGGATGTTTTTGAAGTGCCTGTTTCCGAATTAAGTAGCGACCAAAGGCGGGCCGCGAAAGCGATCAATTTTGGTCTGATCTACGGAATTTCAGCTTTCGGCCTGGCACGCAATCTTGGGATTTCCAGAGTTCAGGCGCAGGCCCACATGGATCGTTTCTTCAGTCGTTATGCGGGCGTCGCGCGCTACATGGGAGAAGTAAAGGAGCGAGCTCGTGACCTCGGCTATGTCGAAACCTTGTTCGGTCGAAGAATGTATCTAACCGAAATCAAGGACAGAAACCAGGCCCGGCGACAAGCTGCGGAGCGGCTGGCCATCAATGCCCCCTTGCAGGGTACGGCGGCCGACATTATCAAACTTGCAATGATTCAAATTGATCGACAGCTCGATGAGATACCGGGCGTGAACATGATCATGCAGGTTCATGACGAACTGGTATTCGAATTCGATCGTGAGCAGGCACAGGACCGAATGTCCGAATTGGTCAGCATAATGGAGGGGGTGGTCTCCCTCGATGTGCCGTTAAAAGTCGATGCGGGGATGGGGAAAAACTGGGATGAGGCGCACGGCTGAAAAATAATTCGTAGCAAGTCGGAACTTTGCAAATCTAGCCTTGTCTTAATTCTCGAGCGTTGCAAAGACGCTCTTCCGTCCCCACTCCCTGGACGGAAATGCCACCCGGTTCCCCCAACCGGTGTCATGTGCCTCGACGGTTTCCCCGACCGTCGGGGCTTTTTATTTTTCGGCATTCAGATGTCGATATTTTCGGCAAGCAAGGCGTTCTTTTCGATAAAGTCCCGCCGAGGGTCGACCTGATCGCCCATCAAGGTGGTAAAGATCTGATCTGCTGCGATGACATCTTCGACCCGAACCTGCAGCAATCTTCTCGCCGTAGGGTCCAAAGTCGTCTGCCACAACTGGTCGGGATTCATCTCACCCAGTCCTTTGTAGCGCTGTATATTCAAGCCGCGTCGGGCTTCTCGGTAAAGCCATTCCACGGTCTCCTCTACACTGGAAACCAGTCGCGTACGCTCGCCACGTCGAACAAGGGCATCTTCGCTCCACATGTCACGAATTTTCCCGCCCAGATCGGTCATCTTCCTGTATTCAGAGCCGGTGAAAAACTCACTGGGCCAGTTGACGATATGGTCTGAGCCGTGACTGCTTCTGATCGTCTGAAACTTGAAAGCGCTTTCCGCCGTGGCGGCGGTGGCTTCGATCTGGTAGCTGTGGGTGTCGGGAGCCGAAGCGTCCAGAGACGCAGACAGACGCGTACACCACTGATCAAGCGCTTCCTGATTGTGCTGAGCCTGTTCTGAAAGATGGGGTACATCTCGCAGCACCTTTAGGACCTCTCCATCGTATCGGCGAGACATCCTACGAATCACATGATCAACGGAGGCCACACCTTTCAGAAAATCGCTCAGTTCCTCGCCTGACAGGGCCTCATCCTCATTTCTGGTTTGTAACGAGGCGTCCTGTATCGCCAGTTCCCGGAGAAATTGATCAAGAGCAGCATCGTCCTTAACGTAACGCTCTGATTTTCCAGAACGTACGCGATACAGGGGCGGCTGAGCGATATAAATATGGCCGCGCTCGACCAGCGCATACATCTGCCGATAAAAGAACGTGAGAAGCAAGGTTCTGATATGGGCGCCATCAACATCGGCATCTGTCATGATGATGATGCGGTGATAGCGCAGTTTGTCGGGGCTGAACTCCTCCCGCCCGATTCCGCAGCCAAGCGCAGTGATCAAAGTGCCGACTTCGTCAGACTTGAGCATCTTGTCGAAACGCGCCTTTTCGACATTGAGGATCTTTCCTTTCAAAGGCAGGATGGCCTGGAAATGACGATCTCTGCCTTGCTTGGCAGACCCACCGGCGGAATCACCCTCGACGAGGAATAACTCGGATTTAGCCGGGTCACGTTCCCGGCAGTCAGCCAGTTTTCCAGGCAGTCCTGCAATGTCGAGCGCGCCTTTTCGGCGTGTCATTTCGCGTGCTTTTCGCGCGGCTTCCCGTGCTCGGGCGGCATCGATGATCTTGCCGGCGACGGCCTGGGCATCTTTCGGATTTTCGTCTAGAAATTCTTTCAGCTTTGAAAACAGAACGGATTCGACCATGGACTTGACGTGTTGCGAGACAAGTTTGTCCTTGGTCTGCGACGAAAACTGCGGATCCGGGACTTTGACCGAAACAATGGCGGTCAGTCCTTCTCTCGAATCATCACCGCTCAGGCTGACCTTTTCTTTCTTCGCCAGTCCCTGATTTTCAATATAAGAATTCAGGCAGCGCGTCAGCGCGGCTCGAAATCCGGCCAAGTGGGTTCCACCATCGCGCTGAGGGATGTTGTTGGTGAAACAGAACACATTTTCCTGATAGGAATCGTTCCACTGCAGTGCCAGTTCGACTGTCGACCCATCTTTTTCTTCAACAAAATGAAAAACATTCGGATGAAGTTTGGTCTTTCCCTGATTCAGATGTTCGACAAAAGCCCGGATGCCGCCTTCATACTCAAATACATCCTGCCTATCGCCAACTTCTTCGCGAAGCGCGATTCGGACACCGGAATTCAGGAACGAGAGTTCACGCAATCGCTTGGCCAGCAAGTCGTAGTGAAATTCAACGTTCCCGAAAATTTCTTCGCTCGGAAGGAAGGTGATTTCCGTCCCCCTGCGTGTCGATGCGCCCACAACTTCCACCGGCCCCAGGGGCGCGCCGTGCGCATACTCCTGGCGGTGGTGTTTGCCATCGCGATGGATATCCAGGCGAAGGTATTTTGATAAGGCATTGACGACAGAAACGCCGACTCCGTGGAGACCACCAGAAACCTTGTAGGAGTTGTCATCGAATTTACCTCCGGCATGCAAAGTCGTCATGATCACTTCAGCAGCGGAGATGCCGGCTTTATCGTGAATATCGACCGGAATTCCACGGCCATCGTCTTTGACCGTAATGCTTTGATCCGAGTGGATCACGATGTCGATGCTTTTGCAGTGTCCGGCCAGTGCTTCGTCAATGGAGTTATCGACCACCTCGAAAACCATGTGGTGCAGACCGGTTCCATCTCCTGTGTCACCGATGTACATCCCTGGTCTTTTCTGAACCGCTTCCAGGCCCTCAAGGATCTGAATATTGCTGGAGTCGTAAGAGTTGCTGTTCGCTTCGGAAGCGGCCATTCACCGGAAAACCTGTGCAAAAAGGAATTATAACATTGCCTTGTGCTTATGCACTCAGCTTATGGCGGCAGTGCAGCTTATCTGCTCATCGTTTGGCTACAGCGGTTCGCGTTCTAACGATCCTTTGTGTTTCACGTGAAACATTCGAGCGTGCTGCCGGATTCGATCCGGGATCGAACGTCGTTCAAGGCTGGTTAGAAAGCTTTGCCCTGGATAGTCTGAAATCCAATCAAAGAGTCGATTTCGCGCATTAACATCAAGTTCAGATGCCAGGTCATCAACGAGAAGAATCGGCCATTGATTCAATCGATGGTGGAATATTTCGGCTTGGGCACAAAGCATTGCCGAAACCACCATTTTTTGTTGGCCTCTTGATAGGCTATCTCTCGCAGCCTGGGAGCCAATCGAAATCTTGATCTCCGCTCGGTGAGGCCCGGATTGAGTGAAGCCGC
>JBFKDQ010000014.1:0-69224 GCA_041619555.1 Oceanococcus sp.
GGGGCAGAACAGCACCCTGAGCGAGGACGGCTGGTTCTGTACCAAGGACCTCGGTTATCTGGACGAGGGCGGTTATCTGTTCCTGGAAGGACGCGAAGATGATGTCATCGTGCGCGGCGGGGAGAATATTTCGCCGGGCGAAATCGAGGACGTGCTGATCAGCCATCCGGCGGTGGCCGATGCCGCGGTGGTGGCGATTCCCGATGAGCAATGGGGCGAAGGCGTGGCGGCGGCGGTGGTCTTGCATGCGCAAATGTCGGTGCCGGAAGAAGAGCTCAAGATGCTGGTGCGAAAGGAACTGCGCTCTTCTCGGGTGCCACAGACCATCGTGTTCAAGGCCGAACTGCCTTACAACGAACTCGGCAAGGTGCTGCGCCGGGTGATCCGGCAGGAATTTGCCGCCAAGTCAGAAGGAGCTGCAGCATGAGCCAGTTTGTCATCGACAACGAAATCGAAATCAAGGCGCCGGCCGCCGCGGTCTGGCAGGTCATTACCGACTTTGATTCCTATTCCCAGTGGAACCCTTTTGTGGTCCAGGCGCGCTCCAGCTTGCAGCCGGGCGCACCGATCGATATGAAGGTCAAGCTGCTCGGTCCGGTGCAGCGCCAGGTCGAGATCATTCTCGATGTGCGCGAAGGCGAGGGGTTCTCCTATTGCATGAAGCCGTTTCCGCTGGGCGCGCTGTCGAGCCGGCGCAGTCACGAAATCACCCCGCTGGCCGAAGATCGCTGCCGCTACCGTTCGCATTTCGAGCTGCAGGGCTGGATGATGCCGCTGGTTCGAGGCCTGATGCGTGGGGCGCTGGAACGCGGCTTCGGCAGCATGACCCAGGCCATCGGTCAGCGCGCCGAAGCGCGTGGCTTGGCTCAGGCGGCCTGAGAGCAGGTTCTCACCCAGGCGGCCGGCTTGGCGGCCGCCATCAGAGCGTGGCGAGCTGATCGGCGAACATCACGAACAGCTGGAAGAAGCCGACCGCCATGCCCAGCGCGGCGCCGACCGCGATCAGCATCCATTCATCCTCCTCGAATGCGGGGCGCAGCATGCCCTCAAAGCGATCCGAGGGTAGGGCGGCGAGCCGGGTGATGATGGTCTGTTTCAGATCCATGGCATCTTCGGCGTATTCAACGATGCTGTGCATAGTTTCCGGCAGCTCGGCAACGACGCTGTCGACGATGTCGGACTTGATGTCATTGTAGGTCCGGCTGCCCATGGTCAGGGCCATGAAGGGCTTGGCCAGGCTCGTGGTTTCATCCAGAACTTCGCCGACGCGGCGCTGGATGAAAGCGAAAAGCTTGTCGGAATAGGGCCCCTTGAGCAGGGCTTCAAAGATGTTGGCCGGGGTGATCAGTTCCTTGGAAACCAGGGTGCCGTAGTCGCGGGCTACCTCATCCTGCCGTTTGTGGAACAGGCCGTGAAAGGTGTAGCCGGCGATTTTCTTCGGCTGTTGCGGCTCGAAGATCATTTTCAGGGCGATCCAGTTGGTGAAATAGCCGACCAGCAGGCCGGCGAGCGGCAGGATCCAGGCCCCCTTGTAGAACACCCACAGCAGCATCTGGGCAATGCCGAACAGGAAACCGAAAAAGAAACCGGAGCGTTCGATGAAACGGAATTCGGGATCGGCAGCTTCCTTGAACATGCGGTTGAGCAGGTTCTTGTCGCGCACCAGTGAGGTGATGACCATCTCGGAAATGTCGAACATGCGGTCCATGTTGTTGCGGACCTGATCGAGCATTTCATTGACCGTGTCGGGGGCTTCGGCCTTGACCTTGTCGTAGACCCGCTGCTTGATCGTCTCTGGCGTGGACGCCCAGATCAAGGGGGCGTGTTTCTGCATGATCTTGTCGGTCAGTGGGCCGACGATGCGGTTCAGCGGTTCTTCCAGTTCATCGGCGATGCGATTGGCGTCCAGGCGCGAGAACATCTCTTCCGGCGACACCAGGTTCTCGGTGATCACGTCAACCGAGATCGAGGCCATCTTGCCCGCACGACGCGGAATGATGCCCTGCCAGCCCAGCAATGGCGGGATGCCCCAGAAATTCAGCGGATAGAACATCATTTTCACGGCGACAACATTGGTGACGTAACCCACAATGCCGCTGATCAGGGGCATCGACAGATAAAGCCAGAAATGGGCGCGGAAATCCGCCAGGATGTGGGTGAGATAGTCCATGTCAGATCACCGGTTGCACGCTGTGGCCTTCGGGCAGGCAGTCGTGCCAGAGGTGACGGCCCAGTTCCGTCGCCCGGATGGTGCGGCGCAGAATGCGGGCCGGAAACTTGAATTCCTTCTCGACCGTTTTGGCCAGGGCGCGAATGGTCTTGTCGTTGGACATGACCTCGTACTTCACTTCCAGCGACTTGTCTTCGGGGCCGGTCTCCACCAGACCGAGGCGAATCAGATGCTCCAGATACTGGGGGATCATCTCCTCCAGGCGGATCGACGCGGAGCGGCCGATATAGGAATAATTGTTGAGCACCCGCTTGATCACCGGGCCGATGGGCGGGCCGCCCGCGACATGGATCAGCGCATGGGTGGCGCCATCGGACAGGGCCGAGATGATGCGGATTTCGTCCGGCACCAGCTGGCGCAGGATCAGGATGTACAGATGCTGGCGGGCGTCTTCCTTGCTCTGCCGGTTGGCCAGATCCACCAGTTCGCCGAGCATTTGCCTGGCCTGGATCGCCGGGTCGGCGATTTCCGGCGCGGCGGCGGAAAAATTGGAAACCGCCAGATTCATGCGGTCACGCAGCCGGTCGATCAGGGCGTCTTCGGCCAGATCCAGCACGTGGTTGACCTGTTGACCCATGGGCAGCCGATTCAGCGTGCCGCGCAGGTTCTTCACCAGTTCCGTGGCCTGATTGCTGCGCCATCGGGTCAGTTCCGCCATGTCTTGATCTCCGTCCCCGCAGGGCTGATGTTGTTATTTCTGCTGTGCTCAGCGCGCACGCGCATGAGCGATGTTCCGGTTCCGCGCCACCAGTGTACTGCGCCAGAAGGATCGCCGGCAGACAGGGATGTCATTGCTGTCTTAGAACGTATAGCTCAACTCGATGGACACATGGTCCTTGTCTCGACGGATGTTGTGGCGTGATCCGGCAAAGCCGCTGTACTGCAGCCGACCGGACACATGCTGGCCAAGAAACCACTCGCTGCCGAGTAGCCATTCCATCCGGTGCTCGATGAAGTTCTGCATCGGTGAAGGCGCAAAGCCCTCGACGTCATGCTGGAACACCAGATAGGGCTTCAGATTGACGCCGAAAGCGATGTCGTTGTACTCCAACTGGGCGAGCAGGCGATAACCCCAGGAGAATTCCGTCACGAACGCATCGGTCTGCTGCGTGGGGTTGAAACTGCGGGTGTCCGGTTGGCCATCCGGCTGGCCGCTGCCATCGGCGCCGCCGCTGTAATGAGTTCGGTTGGGACTGCTGCCATCGAACTGGATCTGATCCAGGGGCGGCAGGTCCCAGACATGGGTCACGCCCCCCTCAATCAACATGATGATCTGTTCCGCCCTGATGAGTGCGGACAACGGATTGGAGTTGCCCAGGATTCGAATGCCGCTGACGGTGAGCTGATCAACCTGCAGGCGTTCATAGCCGCGAATCAGCTGATTGGCCTGAACCTCATTGCCGCGGTAGCGCGTCTCGGTATAATCCGGCGCGGCATTGCGGGCCCCGGGTACGGTCAGGTCCACGCCCTGGCTCAGCGGCGTGCTGCTGCCAATGACGATGTCTTCGGCGGGGAAAGCAGGCTGGAGGCCGGCGAATATGATGTCGGGGGCGGAGATCTGGACCGGCAGATTGGGGCGGAACGAATATTCTCCCGCCACCGACCATTTGCCGAGGTTGGTGTTGAAGCTCAGCCCGAACATGTGAATGTCTTCCGGGTAGTCGAGAAACACTTTCAGGGTGTCGATAGGCAGCGGTTCACCGCCGCCGGCGGCGGCAAAGCCTTCGCAGTTCACCACCGCATCCGCATAGGCCTGGCCGGTATTGGCGATCTCGTTGCGCAGACAGCTCTGATCGGCGGCGAAGACCGACAGATAGGGCAGGCGGCTATGGTAGTTCATGGCATAGAAGCCGAATTCGGTGCCGGTGCCAACATTTTCGGCGAACCAGTTGATCCGCAGACCGTACTGGCCGCCATCCTGCGGGTGGGCGAAATCCCTGGCCAGCACTTCGGCGGTGACCGAGGTGTCGGTCAGGAAGGCCGCGGCGGGGTCCTGCAGACGGTTGGTGCCTTGGGGGTCTTCCGGAAACTGGCCCAGCGCGAGGATGGCGTAGGCATCATCCCGGTAAAGTGGATCAATCTCGCCCAAGAAACTGCCGCCCGGATCGGCGATCACCGGTTTCCAGCCGAACTGATAGAACAGCTCGCCGGTCAGGCCAAGATCCGGGAACAGGTCGCCAGAGACCACCGCCATGGGGACCGGCTGGAACAGCTCATTGATCTGCATGCCAGGCTGGCGCAGGCGGCGACCATCCGGAGGATTGATCTCGCTCAATGAGTTCAGTGCGATCAGATTGGCTTCGCCCCAGCGCAGTTTCTGCTGGCCGAGCGAGGCGCTGAGGATGCGTTCACCAATGAACCAGGAGCCGCTAACGAGCAAATCGTGGAGTTCGAAGTTCTGTCCCACCAGACCTTCGACATGATTGCCGCGGCGGCTGAATTCTTCCTGGCAGCAGTCGCGATTGCTGGTCTGCCGATTGAACGGATGATATTCGTCGAAATCCACGTTCACGGCGTCATGAAACGCGATGCCGCGGGCTTTGAAATTGAAGTCGTGCCAGGACATGTTCAGGTCGGTGGTGAGCTTGATCAGACCGGCAATGAGATCGCCCTGATCGTAGTTCAGATTGCCGTCATCCTGCATGTGGGCGAAAAATGCGCCCGGTGCATCCACCAGGCGCTGATTGGGAGCGGGATCGCCGGACAGGGACAGACAATCGTCATCGTCGCATAGATTCGGGTCCAGGTTGAGCTTGGCGATCAGGGCCGGATCGCGTTGCTCGATGCGCCAGCCTGCCGCCAGCGTGAGGCGGTTGTTCCAGCTGATGGACAGATCATGAAAATCGAAATCCAGTGCTGAAGCCGAGGTGCTGCAGACGAGCAGCAAGCCCAGCGCAGCATTCCTGCCATATCCCATTCTTTCCCCCAAAAGTCCGGTGTCATCGTCGGCATTGTAGACGTTATTCATCAGCGGTCGGCAAATGGCGCCGCTGATGGCAAGATGCGCAGGGAGAGGTTCAGTGGCGCGTGTCTGGCTTGAGCCCGGCCTGGTAGCGGAAAATGGAGGCACTGTCTTTTTTTGCGCTGCAAACTTGACGAAAAAATCAGGCGCCGATAGCTTGCCTGCGGAGTACAGTCGGTGGGTGGCGTCTGTGCATCGCGCTGGAGCGGGGCGCCGGCCATCCATGCAAAGGGAGAGTGGGAAGATGAATTTTCGGGGAATCGTATCCGTTGCCACCCTGGTCGCGCTGAGCGGATCGGGACTGGCCGCGGTGCCGGCCAGTGAGGCCGCCAAGCTGGGTGGGGAACTGACGCCGGTTGGCGCGATTGCGGCTGGTAATGCGGACGGCAGCATTCCGCCCTGGCGTGGCGAGACCCTGTTCACCCAGGAGCAGAAAGATCTGACCCGCGCGCAGCTCGAAGCCTGGCGGGTCGATGATCCAAAAAAAGTGGAGGAGCTGGTCTACAGCGAACTGGCCCGGCGCAAGGACGAAATCGGTGATGTGCTGACCCAGGCCATGGTCATTGACCGGGCGAATTATCAGCAGTACGCGGACAAGCTCAGCGCTGGCCACCAGGCCATGTTTGCGCGCTATGACGACTACAAGATGGTCGTCTATCCCTCGATCCGCACGGCGTTCTATCCCCAGGCCATTTACGAGGCGACCAAGGCCAATGCGGTGAATGCAGAACTGGTCGGCACCGATGACGTCAATGGTGCCAGCCTGGGCTTTCCATTTCCGATTCCGGGTACCGGCGCCGAGGTGATGTGGAATCACAAGCTCAAGTACAAGGGGGATGCGGTCAAGCGCTATAACAATCAGGCCATCGTCAAACCTGATGGCAGCTACAAGATTTCGAAATTGATCGAGGATGTGAAATTCAAGTACGGCAATATCGGTGAGCCGGGCGGCACGGATATCCTGGCGTACTACCTGTCGAACGTCATCGAGCCGGCGCGGGTGGCCGGTCAGCTGACCCTGGTGCATGAAACCGCCGATGCCGGGGCCGGCGGGCGTCTGGCCTGGATTTTCAACCCGGGCCTGGGGCGGGTGAACCGTGCTCCGGATGTGGGGTATGACAACCCTTATATCGGTACGGATGGCGAGCAGTTCAATGATCAGGTCGACGTGTTCAATGGCGCCCTGGATCGGTATGACTGGAAGCTCGTCGGGCGCAAGGAGATGTACATTCCCTACCACAACTATCAGCTCAACAGCCCGCTGCTGCGCTACGACGACATCATCGGCCCAGGGCATGTGAATCAGGATCTGGTGCGCTATGAATTGCACCGGGTCTGGGTGGTGGACGCAACCCTGCGTGAAGGCACCCGCCATCAGTTCGCGCGCCGAACCTTTTACCTCGATGAGGATTCCTGGTCGATCGCCTCCGTAGACTGCTACGACAATCGCGGTGAATTGTGGAAGATGCAGGAAGCCTATCTGTTGACTCTCCCATTCATTCCTACGGTGACCGGCGCACCCGAAGCCATTTTCGATCTCAAGAGCGGGCGCTATTTCCTGACCGCGCTGACCAATGAAGACGCGATCAGTGATTTCGAAGTCTCCTACAAGGATGCGTATTTCAAGCCGGCCAACCTGAAGCGTCTGGCGCGCAAGCAATAGATCACCCAGCGGAGGCGGCATGAGTTCGAAACGCATTGCGGCATTGACGCTGGCCCTGGTCCTCGGTCCGCCAGCCCTGGCGGATACTTCCCTTGCGCCGCGCGCCGCCGAGATCATGCCGAAGGCGGCGCAGAGCATTCTCAACGATGTCGTCGCGGTGGAGGATGGTTTTCTGGCCGTCGGTGATCGGGGGCATATTCTGCGCTCCGGCGATGGCCGGGCATGGCAACAGCTTGCAAGCCCGGTGCAGGCCATGCTCAATCGACTGCGCTTCTTCGATGGTCGACGTGGCTGGGCGGTGGGGCATGATGCGACGGTGCTGGAAACGCGCGATGGCGGGCGCAGCTGGCGCCTGATTCATTCCGACCCGGCCTGGGGCAAGCCCATGTACGACATCCTGTTTCTGGATGAGCAGCATGGTTTTTTGGTCGGCGCCAACAGCGTGTTCAAGGAAACCCGGGACGGCGGCGTCAGCTGGGATCTGCTGGAGCCGGATTTCACTCTGCACGGCCTGAATCTGAATGCGATCCTGGCGCTTGCCGACGGCAGCCTGGTGATCGCCGGGGAAAAGGGCTTGATGGTGCGTTCGCAAGACCGCGGCGCAACCTGGCAGCAGCTGCAGACCCCGTATGCCGGCTCCTTCTTCGGCATGCTGCCATACCGGAAGCGGGGTGTATTCGTCTTTGGTCTGCGCGGCAATGTCTACGCCGCGCTGGATGTCACCGCCGTTGCGGAACAGGATCCGATGGACTGGGATGAGTTCGAGCTGGAAACCGAGACCGACCCCGGTGTGCTGGCGGCGCGCGGCTGGCGTCACTATCCCAATGCCCTGAACGAGAGTCTGTTCGGCGGCCTGTCGCTCGGGTCGGAGGACGTGCTGCTGGTGGGCGTCAATGGCGCCATGGTGCGCAGCCGTAAGGGCCGCATGCAGGTGATTGAAACCGAGATCGAGCATACCCTGGCGAATGTGCTGAGGACGGCTGACGGTCTGCTGACGGTCGGTTTTCTGGGGATACAGGCCCTGCCATTCGCGCCTTAGCGCGGCGTCCACGGGAGAGGACATTGAATACAGATGCACGCCAGGGCCAGACCTGGACGGACCGGATTCTGCGGCTGGTTGAACCCCCCATCTTCGAGCACCGGCTGGCGACCCTGGCCGTGCTGATCGCCATCACCCTGGTGCTGGCGGTGCAGGCGGCGCGGATTCAGCCGGATGCCGGCTGGCTGAAGTCGATTCCGCTGGATCATCCCTACATGCAGACCTTCCAGAAGTACTACAGCGACTTTGGTGGGGCCAATACGGTGCTATTCGCGCTGATCCAGGATGAAGGGGAGATCTACAATCCTGATTTCATGCAGAAGCTGGAGGAAGCGACCAACGACATCTTCTTCATGCCAGGGGTCGATCGTGCGCGGGTGATGTCCTTGTTCACGCCCAACGTGACCTATGTGGAGAACATCGAGGGCGGGCTGGCCGGCTCCAACGTGATTCCGGCGGATTACGCGCCCAGCCCCGAGATGCTGGAGAAGGTCAAGTCGAATGTCGGCAAGGCGCAGGTGATCGGTCGCCTCGTCACCGAGGATCAGCGTGGCGCCATGGTGATGTCGGAATTGCTCGAATACGACCCGGGGACCGGCGAGAAGCTGGATTACCGCGCGGTCGGCGAGTACCTGGAAGGGCTGCGCGCCAAGTACGAACGCGATGGCGTGCGCGTGCACATCATCGGTTTCGCCAAAATCGTGCACGACATGACCGATGCGGCGCTGGAAGTGGTTGGCTTCTTTCTTGTCGCCCTGCTGATGACGGGGCTGCTGCTGTGGCTGTACTGCGGTTCCTTCAAGCTGGCCATGCTGCCACTGGTGTGTTCCATCGTTGCGGTGATCTGGGAGTTCGGTCTGCTGACCTCGGTGGGTTTCGGTCTTGATCCCTTCGCGATCCTGGTGCCGTTCCTGGTGCTTTCGGTGTCGGTGTCCCATGGGGTGCAATACGTCAATGCCTGGGTCGCGGAAGTCGACCAGGGCGCCGATCGATACACCGCTTCGCTGGTCACCTTCCGGCGCTTGGCCATTCCCGGCACCACCGCCCTGATCACCGATGTGGCCGGCTTTGCCACCATCTACCTGATCAATATCCAGATCATCCGCGAGATGTCGCTGAACGCGGCCTTCGGCGTGGCCGCGATCATCATCACCAACAAGATGTTGATGCCGATCTGGCTGACCTATATCGACATCAAGGACATGGAGGCGTTCAGGCGCAAGCAGCTTAGGCGCGAAGCCCTGGGTGAGGGGTTGTGGAGCCTGCTGGCGCGGATCACCCACAAAGGGCCGGCAGCCGCCACGCTGCTGGTCTGCGGGGTGCTGCTGGGCCTGGCCGTTCACAAGTATCCGGACCTGAAGATCGGCGATGCGATCGAGGGCGTGCCGGAACTGCGGCCCGAATCGAGGTTCAATCAGGACTTTCGCCAGATCATCGGCAATTTCGAAATCGGCGTGGATCAGCTCAAGGTCATCGCCGAAACCCGGCCCAATGGCTGCGTGGACTACGAGTTGATGGAGCAGATTGATCGCTTCTCCTGGCGCATGGAAAATCAGCCCGGCGTGCATTCCACCATGTCGCTGCTGACCTACGCCAAGCTGGTCTATCAGGGCTTGTCTGAGGGGCGTCTGAATGCCCTGGTGCTGCCTCGCAACAAGTTTGCGCTGGCGCAGGCCACCGCTCTGGTGCCAACCACCACCGGCATCCTCAACGATGATTGCGACGCGATGGCGGTGCTGATTTTCACCACCGACCACAAATCGGAAACGATCGAGCATCTGGTGGCGGAGGTCAAACGCTTCAATGCCGAGAACAAGGCGCAGTTTTACCGCCGTGCGCCAGACCTGAGCCCGCAATACTGCGTGGCCAAGCGGGAAAGTTTCCAGGCCTTGCGCGCTGCGGAAAAGGCCGCCCGGGCGCTGGCCAGCGCGGCGCCCGGCGCGGAGCAGATCGATGCAGCGCGACAGCGGGTGGAGCAGCTTGAACGAGACTACACGGCGATGGATCAGAACTGTCCGGTGCATTTCGCTCTGGCCAGCGGCAATGTCGGGGTGATGGCGGCGACCAATGAGGTGGTGGAAGAGCAGGAGTTGATGGTCGTGCTGTGGGTCTACGTCGTGATCCTGATCTTCATGTGGCTGTCGTTTCGCTCGGTGGCCGGGGTTCTGGCGGTGGTGCTGCCATTGTCCCTGGTCTCGACCATGGCCTACGCGGTGATGGCCGGTCTGGATATCGGTCTGAAGGTCGCGACCCTGCCGGTGGTGGCGCTGGCAGTGGGGATCGGTGTCGACTATGGGATCTACGTGTATTCCGAACTGGCGGCGGCGGTGAACCGGGGTATGAAGCTGGACGAGGCCTTCAAGTTCACCCTCCACCGCACCGGCAAGGCGGTGATCTTCATTGGCGTGTCGCTGGGTCTGAGCGTTGCGACCTGGACCTTCTCCGAACTGCAGTTCCAGATCGACATGGGCATCATGCTGGTGTTCATGTTCACCGCCAACATGTTCGGCGCCATTCTGGTGCTGCCCGCGCTGGCCCGTTTCCTGATGAAGATCCCGGCGGCCCAACTGGACTGAAGGGCCGGCCGGACTTGCGCCAGCAGTCGCGGCGGACTGCGGCGCAAGGATTTCGCCTAGGCGAACTTCTGCAGGGCCTGGTGCAGGCAATCCCGCGCGTCGATGACGCAGTCCAGGTGGCCCAGCAGCATGTAGACGCCGGCCAGTCGCCGGTGCAGGAAGATGATCTCGCGTGGCGGCATCTGGAAATGAATGGTGGCGGCCGCGCGGGACAGCAGTTTGCCGGCTTCCAGAAAGACATCGCCTTTGGACCAGAGGTAGGCCCCCTCGGGGGTAAACATCTCGCTGCGCACATCGTCGCGGCCGGCACAGAAGGGCTCCATGATCTGGCAGATCATCTGATAGAAATCGCGATGGACCGATTCCGGATAACAGCGCTCCATCAGGCCGATGCCGCAACTGCCGTCCAGGACCGCCTGCGGGTCGCGATTGATGCCGCCGAGCAGAATGCGCGAATAGGCGCGGACGAACTCCGGGTCGAAGCTACGCGTGGCGCCGAAATCCAGCAACACGATGCGCTCACCATCAGCTTCGATGCGGATGCGGTAGTTGCCGTAGTGGGGGTCGGTCTGCACCATGTGCCAGTCAAAAAATTCGGTGCAGAACAGCTCGAAAAAGGCCATGCCCAGAGCATCCCTGCGCGACTGCGGCAGGGCCTTGATGCGCGGATCACGCAGAGACAAGCCTTCCTCGTAGCTCATCAGCAGCAGATCCCGGGTGCAGAATTCGTCTTCCAGCCGCGGCACGATGAAGCGTCGGTCCTGCTGCAGGCCCTGGCGGAAGCTGCGGGTCATCCGTGCTTCGTGGACATAGTCCACTTCCCGGTGCAGCATCTCGCGGATTTCAGCCATGATTGGCTGCGGTGACAGATGCTGCGGAATGATGTGGCCGAGGATCAGCAGGCGGGAGATGGTCGCGATATCGGAGTCGATGGCCGCTTCGACGCCGGGATAGCGGATCTTCAGACAGAGCTTGCGGCCGTCGCTGCGCAGGTAGGCGACATGCGCCTGACCAAGCGATGCGGCCGCGATCGGCTCCTGTTCGATGTCCAGCTCTGCCATACGCGCGTCGCCCAGTGAGGACCTGACCACCGGTTCGACCACCGCCCAGTCCACATGCACGGTGTCATCCTGCAGGCTCTGCAAAATCGCGACGGCTTCCGGCGGCATGAAATATTGGCCATAGAGCGACAACATCTGGCCGGCTTTCATCACGCTGCCCTTGAGCTGGCCGAGCTCGTCGACGAATCGCCGGGTTTCGGCAATCATGAAATCCCGGTTGGCGGACTCGCGTTTGGCGCCATCGCGGAACAGGTTGCCGAGCCCGTGGCCGGCTGCGCGCATGCCCGCGCCCATGCCCATGCGGGTCATGGTGATGTTGCGTTGCAGGGGTCTGGTTTTGAGTTTTTTCAGGCTGGTCTTGCGTTCGGGAGGTTGCTCGCTCACGGGGCTCACGGATGGGGGTTGCGCCCATATTGTAGTCCCCTTATGTTGGCCGATGCGAAATGGCAGGGAATGAGAAAATGGCGAAAAAGCTTTTGCGAACAGCGCTTGTGCTGATGATGGGGTTACCCCTGGGCGCCTGCCTGCAGCCGGAGGAGGACCCTGCGGGTGGCGCCACCACGGAGCCCGCGCTGGAGACCAGCGTGGACGTGCTGGATGCTGCCTTGAGCTGTACCGATTTCGACAACCCGGACAAGGAGCCGGTGCTGCTGATCCATGGCACCGGTACCTATGCGCAGGAGCAGTTTGACTGGAATTACCTGCTCTGGCTGCGGGCGCAGGGTTTTGATGTGTGCATGGTCAGCTATCCCGACCGCGGCTTTGGCGACCAGCAGATCGCCGCCGAGTATGTCGTGCATGCGGTGCGGCGGATCCATGCCGAAAGTGGACGGCGGGTCGATATGGTGGGGCATAGCCAGGGCGGCTCCATGCCGCGCTGGGCGATCAAGTGGTGGCCCAGTGTGCAGCAGGCGGTCGATGATTTCGTCATGCATGCGCCGGTGAATCATGGCACCAGCATTGCGGAGTCGAGCGGATCTTCATTCACCCCGATGCCGGCTTCATTCTTCCAGTTCGCGCCGAATTCAAATTTTGTCACCGCCCTGAATGCCGGGGATGAGACCCCTGGCGAGATCGACTACACCTCGATCTTTACGGTGTTCGACGAACTGGTGCAGCCGCAGGTGCCCGAATCCACCTCGGCGCTGGATCTGGGACAGGACAACCCCAGGGTCAGCAATATCCTGTTGCAGGACATCTGTCCCGGTCGCATGGCCGACCATGCCAGTATCGGCCTGAGCGACTACACCACGGCGATGCTGACGCTTGATGCGCTGGTGAACGACGGGCCGGCCGATTTCGAACGCGCCGGCGGACTGGTCCTGTGCGTCAATCAGAGTTTTGTCGATGATCCGCAGGCGGTGCCGGGCCTGTTCAGCGCCGGTGAGGATTTTGCCAATCATCCGCCTTCGAATGAAAACTCGGTGTCCGAGGAGCCCGAACTCAAGCCGTATGCCCGCGACGCCGCCGCGGATTGATGCATTGGCCTCCGGCGCCGAGATCGCCGGCAGTTATGCCCGCATCTGCTTGGCGTCGCTGGGGCATGAAGTCGACGGTGGTCGCTTAGGTCTGCGCAAAGCGCTAGGTGTGGCTGAAGCCTGGCGTGATAGCGGTCTGGATCGCTTGACCGGGCCGCGCAGCCATGCGCTGGCCTGTCCGCTGCCGCTGCCGCTGTATGCCGACGGGGTGATGCTGGCGCTCAACAGCCTGCTGCCTGCGGAACGGCAGCTGCCCTGGCTGGGGCGCCGGATTCTCGGCATGCGGCGGCTGAGCCACCGCCTGTGCCGGGGTGGCCAGGTTTCCGCCGGCGGCAGCTGTCATTTGCTGCCAGGTCGGGGCGGCTGGCTCGCGGTCAATCTGGCGCGTGAAGACGACTGGGCCTTGCTGCCGGCCTGGCTGGAGCAGGGTGAACTGTCCGACTGGTCGGCAGTCGCCGCAGCGGTGGCGGCGGGCGCAGATGTGGCGAAGCTGCAGGCGCGTGCGCGACTGCTGGGTCTGGCGGTGGCGCTGGTCGGACCGCCGCCGGCGCAGCGTCCCTGGTTCAGTATCGAGGCCAGCGGACCACGGGCGAGGTCCGCGAAACCGAGGCCGCTGGTGCTGGATCTGAGCAGTCTGTGGGCCGGTCCGTTGTGCACGCAGCTGCTGCAGATGGGGGGCGCCGAGGTGATCAAGATCGAGCATCCGCGCCGACCGGACGGGGCACGCTTCGGTCCGCCGCTTTTCTTTCGCTGCCTCAATCAGGGCAAGCATGAGCAGGCGCTGGATCTGGCTCGATCAGCAGATCATGAGCGGTTTCTTGAACTGCTTGGCCGGGCTGACATCGTGGTGGAAGGTTTGCGGCCCAGGGTGTTGCAGCAATTCGGCGTGCGCGCGGAAGATTGGCTGCAGCAGCGTGCGGGGCGGACCTGGCTCAGCATTACCGGCTATGGTCGCGGATCGCCGCAGGGGGAGTGGGTGGCCTTTGGTGATGATGCCGCGGTTGCCGGCGGTCTCGCCCATCTGATGCAAACCCTTTACGGCGAGCCACTGTTTGTCGGTGATGCGATTGCCGATCCGCTCACCGGGCTGCATGCGGCGCTGGCGCTTGGTGCCACGCATCTGGCTGGTGGCGGGCGGCTGATCTCAGTGCCCATGCGGGATGTCGTCGCCCACTGTGCTCGGGTTGGCGGCCTGTAGCCAGCGGCGCTGTCCCACCTGCTGCTTGATGATCTCGATCATGTCGATGATGGCGCGGGATAGCTCATCACTGGCGCCGGGGCCCTGCGCGGCATCGGCAAAGGCGTCGAAGCCGGTATTGCCCATGTCTTCGAACAGGGCCCGAAAGCGGACGCTGTCGAGCTGGGCGGCGAATTCGTCCAGGACACGGCAGACAATGTCGGTAATCGCGTGATCCAGCAGATCGCCGACCTGGCCGCCGACCAGGGGGATCCGGTCGATGCGGCGGATTTCCCGGTTCTGGCGCACCGCGGTGCTCACCGCCTGGGTCACGATGCCATGCAGTTCCATGCGGGAGTCGGCGTAGGCCTCACGTGCCAGCACGCTGAAACGGCGGTACAGCGCTTCGATAATCAGGCTTTGTCGCGGCAGCAGCACTTCATTGATGAGCCGGCGTTCGATGGCATGGGAGGCGGCGATTTCCGTCTGCACGCCGCCGAGTACGCGCAACACGACGCGATCGGAAATTTCCTCCATCAGGATGTCGTATCCGCGCAGGACGATCTGATACAGCGTCCAGGTCCGGTAGTCGATCCATCCCAGGTGCTGTAGCCGGCGCAGGATCGCAATCACCCGCAGGATACGCAGCCAGCGAAAGCCGGCGATCGGAATGCAGCCGATGATGTCGTACCAGTGCAGGATGGGGTAGGCGAACCAGTAGGGATAACGTCGGCTGTGCAGTGCAGCGGCCCAGCGCAGCAGGAATTCGCTGATGAAAATGGCGACAAAAACCAGATCGATGCGGAAGAAATTCTCATGCACGATGGCGTAGTCGCTGAGCCACGGCTGCGGCAGCACCAGGCCCATCAGCGCGCGCAGGTCCCTGACCGACCACAGCGCATCAAAAATGATCCAGCCCAGATTGATCACGGCCAAACCGACCATGAACAAATCCAGGCCGAGCCCGGCAAGCGCCTGGCGCGAGCGTTGCGGGCGTTTGGCCGATCCGGAGCTCAAGCGGCGGCGATGAGTCGATCCGCTTTGGGCAAGCCCTGGCCGAGGGTGCGGGCCATGATTCTGGCGATCAGGCCGGTGGTGCCGGGGAGGCGTCCGGTCAGGCGGATTCGGTAATCCATCAGGGTGCCGTCGCCGTCGTCACTGAACCGCATGATGCCGTAGTGATTCTTGACCGGCGAACCTTTGACGATGGTGTACTCGATGCGCTCGCCGGGCTCGAAGGCCTCGATGCGTTCGTCAAATGTGGGGCCCGGCCCCAGGGCGATGGTGCGGACCGAGCCCAGGCCATTGGGGTTGGCATCGCCTGGCGCGGGCTGGCTCAGGCGGATCTTCCCGCCAAAGACATGGGCGAGATTTTCATGCACCGCGAAAAACTCGAAGACCCGCTGGCGTGGATGCGGGAAATGGATGCGGGCATGGATCTCGGCTCCGCCGTCCTTGCGTGTCACTTCGGTGCTGGCGCTCATGGCTATCCTCGCGGCAAAAAGGCATTATCGCACCGAATGTTATTTTCGGCCGATCGGGCATGCAGGATCCATCAGTCAGCGCCAGAAACCCTCCGCGTGATCTGCCGCCAGCTTTGCTGCTGCGTAATGTGAGCCTTGATGATGGCCGTGGCTGCGATGTGCGGATTGCGACCGGGCGCATCGAGGCCATCGGGCCGGATCTGCCCTCCGGCGATGCGGTGTGCCTGGATGCCGACGGCGCATGCCTGCTGCCGGCGCTCAAGGATCATCATCTGCATCTGTATGCGACCGCTGCGGCACGCGCCTCCGTGGCCTGCGGGGCGCCGCAGGTGCAGTCCAGGACGCAGTTGCAGGCGGCCTTGCAGGCGGCCCGCCCGGACGCTACGGGCTGGATCCGTGGCGTCGATTTTCACCCGCGCCTATGCGGTGAACTGGATCTGGCGAGCCTGGATGCCTGGGTGCCGCAACATCCCTTGCGCATCGCTCATGCCAGTGGCCGGCTTTGGTACCTGAACACGGCGGCCATGCAGCGTCTGGGCGAGGGGCCCTGGGAAACTCTGCAGGGCCGTCGAACCGGCCGGCTGGTGGATGCCGATGCCTGGCTGCGCACGAAACTGCCGAGCCAGCCGCCGCGTCTGAAGGCGCTCAGCCGGCAACTGGCCCGTTGGGGCGTGGTGGCGGTGACCGATACCGGTCCGGCGAATGACCGCCAGACCCTGGCGCTGCTGCGCGAGGCGCGGGCCAGCGGGGAATTGTTGCAGCGGGTGCAGATGATGGGGACGGAAGATCTGCATGCCGGTTTTATCCGCGGCGCCGCCACGGCGGCGGATGGGATCCGCGTGGCGGCGCTCAAGATTCACCTGCTGGAATCAGAGCTGCCGGATTTCGAGGGGCTGTGCGCCTGCATCCGCCGCAGTCACGCGCTGGGTCGTCCGGTCGCTTTTCACTGTGTCAGCCGGCTCGAACTGGTGTTTGCTCTCAGCGCCCTGGATGAGGTCGGCAGCCTGCCGGGCGATCGCATCGAACACGCCGGGATCTGCCCTGATGAGGCCCTGCTGCAGATCAGGCGTCTGCGTCTGAGCGTGGTGACCCAGCCAGGATTCATCTCCGCCCGAGGAGATCGTTATCTGGCCGAGGTGAGCTCGGAAGATCAGCCTTTTCTGTATCGCCTGGCCTCGTTTCTGGCTGCCGGTGTGCCGTTGGCCGGCAGTTCGGACGCCCCCTACGGCGAACTCAATCCCTGGAGTGGGATGCAGGCGGCGATCAGCCGGCGCACCCAGGCAGGTAAACGGTTGGGCGCTGGTGAAGCGCTGAGCCCCGAGCAGGCTCTGGCGCTCTACACCGGCGAGCTGGCCACGCCCGGCGTGCCAGTGCCCCCCTTGCGTCCTGGACAGGTCGCGGATCTGTGTTTGTTGGATCGTAGTTGGGAGCGGGCGCGGCAGGCGCCCGCTGAGGTGAGTCCTCGTCTGACCCTGTTGGAGGGCCGGGTGATCTGGTCTGATGTGCAGTCAACTGCGCCCGACGGTCACCCGATCGGACGATTCCTCGCGGGTGGTGATTTGTGACATTGAACGTTTTGACAGGCGGATCGCTGTGCCTTTGCTCTCGTTCCGAAGGGCGGCGAAGGGCGTTGCGGTAGCCAGCGAAGGGGACAGCGGATGAAGAAATGGGTCTGTGTGATTTGTGGGTTTGTCTATGACGAAGCTGAGGGGCTGCCCGATGACGACATCGCGCCAGGCACCCGCTTCGAGGATTTGCCCGATGACTGGGAATGTCCCGAATGTGGTTCGCCCAAGGATTCGTTTGAGCTCGTGGAAGACTGAACCCAGGTGACGCCGCCGAGCACGACGCGCTGTTCGCCCCTTGCGCCATCGCGGGTCGGTGGAGCAGGGCCGGCAGAACTGGCAGGGCAGGCTTTCCCGGCTCTGTTAAAATCGCCCCGGTCAGGGCCGGCCCTGGTGGCTAGGCTGTGCCGGGTCGGGGTCGAAGCGGCACCTGTGCCCCGCTGAAAGCCGGTGGATTCCAGGTCCGGGTCCTTGGGGCGGAACGGAACAAGAAGGCGGATAGCGATACTTCAGGCCTGCCATTTTTTGCGGATGAAGATCGATTAATGTGAGGCGAGCTGGGCAACAGCTCCGAGGAGAGATGAATGCGATTGAACAAGAAAGTACTGGGTCTGGCGGCGGCGGGAATGTTGCTGACGGGGCCGGCGTCGGCCAAGGCCACGGCCGAGGAAATCGCCATGCTGGGCGGAGACGAGTACACCTGCATGGGGGCGCAGCGCGCGGGCAGTGAAAGCGGTGTGGCCGAATGGTCCGGCAAATGGTTCAAAACCTGGCCTGGTCAGACCCGGCCCAAAGGCTGGGAGCCGGGACCGTACAAGGACGAGAAACCCCTGTTCACGATCACGGCGGAAAACTTCGAGCAATATCAGGAACGCATGACGCCGGGCCAGATCGCCCTGATGCAGAAGTATCCGGACGCTTTCCGCATGAAAGTGTATCCCAGCCATCGTGATTTTCGCTTCGTCGACTGGGTCTGCGACGTGGTCAAACAGAATGCCGAGAGTGCGGAAATCATCGACGATGGTCTGGGGGTGACCGGGGTCTCAGGCGCGCATCCATTCCCGTTCCCGAAGAACGGTCTGGAAGCGGTGTACAACGCCATCCTGCCGCACCGGGCCTGGACCGAGAAAACCGTGATGGATATCGCGGATGTCTATGCCAATGGCACGATCGCCTGGGGGCGGGCGCGTTTCATGACGATGAATCCGGGCAACAATCCGGATCCGAACAAGCGCGGTTCCTATACCGATCACATCAATGCGTTCTTCTATCAGGGCTTTTTGCTGCCCGACCGGGAGAAAGGCTTTGTTGCGGTGGGCTATCAGCCGAACAACTTCAAGACCGATGCCACGCAGTCCTGGCAGTATCTGCCGGGGATTCGGCGCGTGCGCAAGGCGCCCGAAGTCGGATTCGACTATCCCGTGCCGCCATCGGGCCTGCGCACCGTGGATGACGACTATCTGTTCAACGGTTCTCCCGAACGCTACAACTGGACGCTGATCGGCAAGAAGGAATTCTATGTGCCGTATCACAATTTCGAATTCAACAGCCCGCATCTGAGCTATGAGGAGCTGATCAAGCCCGGTACGGTCAATGCGGATTACATGCGCTATGAACTGCATCGTGTCTGGGTGATCGAGGGCAATCTCAAGGATGGCGTCCGGCATATCTACAAAAAACGTCGCCTGTATGCTGACGAAGACACCTGGCTGACCTTCTGGGCGGATAACTATGATGGGCGCGGCGAACTGTGGCGGGCCAATCTGGCGGCCTTTTTCTATTCGCAGCAGTCCGGTACTTTCCATCGCGGCGCTTCGGTCTATCACGACCTGACTTCAGGCAACTATGAAGCGACTTACCTGACCAATGAAAGCGAGCACTGGTGGGATCTGAATACGCCGCTGCAGCCAAAGATGTTCAGTCCCGAAGCGGCGGCACGCGGCGGTCACTGATCGAGCTTGCGAGTGCGGGATCAACAGGCGCATGGTGTTCGCACCATGCGCCTTTTTTTTGCGCTGGGCGCAACTGGTGCAGGTGTTGCAACTGTGCAAACGCATGCCGACCCGAGATCCGGGCGACACGGCCGAATGCTGCGCTCTTGCCAGTTGCGGAACCCTTGCGATGGGGCTGGAGGATGGGGGCAGGCCGCGCAGAAACAGGCAGAATCGTGGCGCGATGAGCCTGCGTCGCGAACCCGCGGCAGGGCGTGGTTGATCTGGCTTAGCTGCCAGTTCCTGACTTGGCCTGCCAGAGTGACTTGGCTTGCGGGTCGATGGCGTCGAGCAGGCGAATCAGCAGGGACTGCAACACGGTCGAGTCGGCATAGCCGAGGCGTTCGTTGACCTGGGACTCGATGACCTTGCCCGCGGAGATCAGTTGCAGCGCCAGCTTGCGGCCTTCTGCGGTGAGCTGAAATGCGAGCACGGCCTCGCTGTCTTCGCCCTCGCGTTCGATGTGTTCCGGACGGGCCAGACCACGGCCGATCAGCGATTGTACGGCGGCCGAACTGCTGGTGTTGAGGATGCCGGCCATCGCGCTGTCCAGTTCTCTGGCGGTCATCGTCTGCTTCAGGGTCAGGGTCGACAGCAGATAGAATTCCTCGTCATTCAGACGCGCTTGCTCCAGATGCGGACGCATCTGGTTGAAGAAGCGGAAATGACTGCGGCCGAGCAGATAGCCCAGGAAGGTTTCATCGAAGCTGCCGGCCAGATAGGGATGGCGAGGCTCGGCTTCACCGACCTGGCGATGGGTCGCGTGGGCATAGCGGCCACCATGGAATACCAGGGGGGCTGAATCGGCTTTTTCGAAGTCTTCCACTTCGCCGACGAAGATCAGATGGTCGCCGCCTTCATACTGAAAAGCGGTCCGGCACTGGAAGCGCGCCGCGCAGCCCAGCAGCAACGGGGTGCCATTGATGCCTTCCTCCACTTCCAGGTTGGCGAACTTGTCTTCAACCTTGCCGGCGAAACGGTTGGACAGGGCTTCCTGGTCGGCGGCAAGCACATGCACGGCCCAGTGCTCCGCGCGTTTGAAGGATTCATAGCCCTTGTAGGTTTCGGCCAGGCTCCACAGCACCATCGGCGGATTGAGCGAGACCGAATTGAAACTGTTAACGGTCAGGCCCAGCGGTTCGCCTTCGGCGGTTCGGGTGGTGATGATGGTCACGCCGGTGGCGAAACTTCCCAGCGCCTGTCGAAAACCCACGGGATCGAAGCTTGAATTGCTCATGTGCGTACTTTAACGATCAGGCGAATTGCGGCCTTCGTCCGTCCGGATCAGAAGCTGTAGCGCACGTTGATCGCGAGCGTGTCGCGGTCCTGATACGGGCGCTGGGAGAAGTGAGGTTTGCCACCGAAGAAACCGTTGTAGAGCAGACCCAGGGTCAGTTTGTTCAGGCGGGTGAATTCGACGCCGGTGCCGAAACGGTAGTCATCCTCGCCCATCAAGGAACCCAGGCCGCCGGCCAGGGCAGACTGACCGTGGATCATCGCGGCGACGGAGACCGGCACGCGCAGATCCCAGCCTGAGAAGACATTGCGCTTGTCGATGTAGATCAGGCTCTGGATGCCCGCGGAGTCACGTTCAAAGGTCAGCCGGTCGTACATGTCGCCATTGGTGCTGGCCTGCGGCTGGATCTTGTCGACATGGATAAAGGCGGTTTCGCCGACCCAGGCAATGGAGTCCCAGAACGGACCCGGGCCGAGCACGTACAGCCAGGACACCAGGGCCTGCCAGGTGGTGGCGCGGGTGGGTGTGGGCACGTCGCCGAGAATGTCGGCGTGCACATCAACCAGCACGTCGACGCCATCGCGATAGATCAGTTCGGCCCCGAAGTTGGTGCCAAACAGCACGGTGGACGCGCTCAGGGCGGTGAGGTGAACGCCATCAAAATACTTGATGTTGTAGGTGACCGGGACTTCCAGGCCGCCAAGTTGTTCGGTGGTGAAGTCCGGCTGCCCTGGCGCCTGGCTCTCGGCGATCACGCCGTAGCCGTAATTCTGCGTCGGCGCCGGGGTGGTGGCGTGGTAGCGCAGATGGTAGGCGCCCACGGTGGTGATGTAGTTCAACGCATAACGCAGGCCGAACCCCCACTGGCCATTGTCCGGTGGCTTGATGTCGCCGACGTATTCCACGTCGATGCCGCGGCCCGCACCAGGGAAGACCACGCCGGTCGTGGGCAGATTCACGGACGTGCCTTCGACGAATTGTTGCGGCGCGTTGCCTTCGCAATCCGGGGCCTGGTTGCCGAAAGCAAGCAGATCGACCAGGTCGAAGGTCGTGCAGGCATCATCGCTGGCGAAGTCGAATTCCGACAGATTGTCGGCGTAGAAGGGGTTACGGATTCCGTAAATCTTTTCCCGCCCTGGGCCGACCACATCGGCCACGGAAAAGAATTCGCCGACCGGATTGAGTTCGATTTCCTTGAATTGCAGCTTGTACTGGCCGAGCAGGGTGAGTTTGTCGTCGACGGCAAGCTGGAAGGACACCTGGTTGAGCGGCAGCAGGATGCTCTTGACGTCGGCGCCGGGCACGGTGGCCTTGGTGGCGTCCGCGGTGGCCTGCGCCAGGGCGACGCCGGAGAAGAACAGGCTTTCGCCCCAGGCGGCAATGTGCTTGCCGGCGCGCAGATTCAGCACCATATTGCCCGGCAGATACCAGGTGCCATAGCCGTAGGCATCCAGCATCCGCGCCCGTTTGCCACTGAAAAAACGATTGGCTTCGGTGAAGCTGTTGTAAGGCTCCTGCGAGGTGCTGATGCTTTCAGGGTTGTCGTGGGAATTGAGTTTCTCACGGTAGACCATGTCGTAGAACGCATCGCCGCGCAGCAGGATGCCGAAATCCGAGCCCCATTTGAGCTGCAGTTCGCCGAGCAGGGTGGCGCGGTTGTTGACCGCTTCCCACTGCCGGAAATTGCGATCGCCGTCATCAAAATTGTTGGATTCCGGCCATTTCAGATATTCGGGTGTTTCGACCTGTTCACGGCCACCGGTGGCCACGACGCCCGGGTGCGGCTTTTCCAGCCGTACCGCATAGGTGTAATTTCCGAGCAACTGCCATTCACCGGAGATGGGGCCAAGGCCGAAATTGCCCGCCCATGCCGGCGTCGTACACAGGCCCATGAAAGCCAGTGGTACCGCCAGTAAAGTTGGACGCATGGCGCCTTGCGTTTTCCGCAGCATGTGATTTCCCCCGAGATACAGTTGCCGGATTTCTGATCGTCGGAATGATAGCGGTAATCCTGAGTTACCGGCTCATCCGAATTGATGAAAAGAATAATCGATTATAACGGTGTCGTCTGCGCAGGACGCGGGCTTCGGTGTGGCTTGTCTTTCCCTGTCGGAGGCAGGCTGTAGAATGTCCGCACCGGTCTGCCGGGCTGGCAGGTGAACAAGGGGGAAACGTGAAAAAGAGACTGAGCCAGGTGGATGCCGCATTTCTGCGGATGGAAACCAAACAGGCGCCGATGCATGTGGGATGTCTGATGACCTTCAAGCTGGCCCCGGGGGCGGGAACGGAATTTCTTGCCGAGATGGTTCAGCAGCTGCGGACCGACCCGTTCATGCCCGAGCCCTTTGCCTATCGTCTGGCCCAGGGCGCGCTATCCGATCTGGCGCCGGCCTGGGAGGAGTCGCCGATCGACATGGAGTTCCATGTGCGCCATTCGGCGCTGCCCTATCCAGGGGGCGAGCGCGAGCTCGGCGAATTGGTGGCGCGCTTGCATTCCAATCCCATGGATTTCACCCGCCCGCTGTGGGAATGCCACATCATCGAAGGCCTGGAGGGCGACCGCTTCGGGATCTACTTCAAGGCGCACCACTGCGCCATTGATGGCATGGGCGCCATGCGGCTGACCAAATTGTGGCTCAGTGATGATCCCACCGACATGCGTTGGCCCGGTGACAAACGCCTGAAGCAGCCGCAAACCCGGCTGGACAGAAGCCTGGCGAAAAAACTGGCCGGGGTGATCAAGGACGCCAGCAGTCAGGCCAAGGGTCTGGGGCAACTGGCAGGCAAGCTGGTGGAAATGAGTCTGGGCAAGGGCAGCACGGTGCGGGCCGCGATGGAGACGCCGGCCTCGATTTTCAACAAGCCGGTTTCACCGCAGCGTCGGCTGGGCACCCAATTGCTCGATCTGGCCCGGATCAAAGCATTGAGCAAGCGGCTGGAGGTCAGCGTCAATGACGTCACCCTGGCGATCTGCTCCGGCGCCGTCCGGCGCTACCTTCTGGAGCATGATGCGCTGGGCACGAAGTCGCTGAATGCGTCGGTGCCGATCGGGCTTTCGCGCGAGGAGGGGCAGGGCGGTAACGCGGTGGCCGGCTTTGTCTGTCCGTTGGCCACCACCGAAGAAGACCCGTTGCAGCGGGTCAAGCTCATCCATGCCACGACCACGCGGGCCAAGCAGGAACTGCTGAGCATGTCGCCGACCGCGCTGGAGCAGTTCACCTTGATGGGGCTGGCTCCGCTGATCGCCGGGCAGATCACCGGCACGCTGGCGAAAATGCCGCCGTTCTTCAATTTTGTGCTGTCGAACGTGGTGCTGACCAAGCACAAGCTCTATCTGCGGGGGGCAGAGCTTGAGGCCATGTATCCGATGTCCATCCTGTTCGATGGCTATGCGATGAACGTGACGGTGATCGGCTATGGCGAACATGTCTGCGTCGGTTTCATTGGTTGCCGGGATGCCGTTCCACATCTGCAGAAGCTGGCGGTCTATACCAGCGATGCGCTGGTGGAACTGGAGCAGGCGGCCGCCGGGCGCTAGGCCGGCCGCCCGCGCCAGGTTTCAGGCGGGCAGCAAGTCCGTCAGTGGGATCGACGGATCAGCCAGGGTCGCGGCCTCGGCGCGAACGCGGGCCGCGACGAGTTTCTTGGCCGCCATGAAGTCCTTGGGCTGGCTCACCGCGTCGGCGGCGATGATTTCGCCATCCCGCAGATAGAACAGGGAAAAACTGCGGGTGGCCGGGTCGCCACGCAGCACGCAGGTGTCGTAGCCTGCGGACAGGCCGACCATCTGCAGTTTGAGGTCATATTGATCCGACCAGAACCATGGCACCGGGTCATAGGGCTGCGGATTTCCGATCAGGGCTGCGGCCACGCAACGCGCCTGTTCCATCGCGTTGTTGACCGATTCCAGGCGCACCCGACGACCGTAGAATGCACTGGGAAGATTGCTGCAGTCGCCGGCGGCATAGATGTCCGGATCGGAAGTCTGGCCGAACTCGTTGACCACGATGCCATTGTCGACCGCAAGCCCGGCATTTGCGGCCAGTTCGGTGTTGGCGATCAGGCCGATGCCGACGATCACCAGATCGGCCGGAATCTGCTCGCCATCACGGAGCAGGACATGGCTGACCCGCGGCGAGCCGACAAGGCCGCTGACGCTGGCGTCGGTACGGATTTGTACCCCCGCTTCACGGTGCACCTGTTCGAAGAAGGTCGAAATCTGCGGCGCGGTGACGCGGGCGAGGACGCGCGGCAGGCCCTCCAGTACCGTGACATTGAGGCCCAGCTTGCGGGCCACTGCGGCCACCTCCAGGCCGATGAAACCGCCGCCGATGATCACCAGATGGCGCCCTTCGGTGCACTCGGCGCGAATGGCATCGACATCCTTGATGCTGCGCAGTTCAAACACGTTGTCTGCGTCGGCGCCTGCCACCGGCAACGGGCGCGCACGCCCGCCGGTGCACAACACCAGCTTGTCGTAGCTCAGCACTTGACCATCAGCAAGTTCGACCTGATGTTCGGCTGGTCGGATGCTGCTCACCCGTGAATCGGTGCGCAGATCGATGCGGTTTTTTTCCAGGATCGGTGCCTTCATCACCTGCAGGCTCTCGATGCTGGCTTCGCCCGCCAGATAGGCCTTGGACAGCGGCGGACGGCGATAGGGCAGCTGTGCTTCCTCGCCGATCAGCGTGATGTCGCCTTCATATCCGCGCTTGCGCAGGTCCTGGGCGACGGTGGCGCCGGCCTGGCCGCCGCCGATGATCAATACGTTCTTCATGCTCATGTGTGGTTCTCAAAGCTTGGGGGCGGCGCGCCGGCGGGTGCCGGTGTGCCGGGAATCGATGGCGGGGCGATCCGGCGGGAAGCAACAGGCTCAGATGTGTTCGCCGCGGTAGATGGCCCAGTTCTTGTCCGTTTCCTGCACCTTGACTTCATACAGCAGTTCGCCGAAACGGGCATGCAAGACCTGCCAGAACAGCACGGCGAGATTTTCCGATGTCGGATTGATCCCGGCGCACAGGGGCGAGTCATGGTTCAGGTGGCGCTGGTCGGTATCTTCCAGGATCAGTTCCTTGAGCGCATCCCTCACTTCGGTGAGGTTGACGATGACCCCGGTGATCGGGTCCACCGGTCCGCGCAGGGTGACATCCATGTGATAGTTGTGGCCATGGCCGAACTCGCGCGCGCAGGGCCCGAACAGGCGATGGTTGTCCTCCGCGCTCAGCGCATCGGACCAGAGCCGATGGGCGGCACAGAAATGTTCGCGCCGGGTGAGATAGACGATCGGTCTAGTCATTGCAGTGGATCTCGATGGTCGTGCCACTGATCGGGCCGGAGCGGTGCCGATCCAGCAGAAAGGCCACGCTGGGGGCGACCTCTTCCGGCAGGGTGCGCGGGCTGAGCCCCAGTTGGGCCAGCATCGCGGTGCGCATCATGCCCGGCGCGATGGCGTTGACGCGGATTTCGTGAGCCTTGCCATCCTTGGCCAGGGCCTCGGTCATGCCGACCACCGCATGTTTGGATGCGGCATAGGCGCTGAAGCCGGGGAACGCCTGCATGCCCCGGATGCCGGCCAGCGAGGTGATGTTGACGATGTCGCCGCCCGAGCCGCGGCGGTGCCAGAAGTTCATCGCCGCATGGCAACAATTGAAACAGCCATTGACGTTGATGGCCTGGACCGCGGCGAAGGCCTGCGGGTCGAGGCTGTCCAGAATATCGCCCTGGCCCAGCACCGCGGCGGCGTTCACCAGGGCGCTGGGGCGGAAATCTTCGATGGCTTGGCGCACCGCCTCGGCTTCGGCCACGTCCAGGACATAACACTGCACCTTCGCGCCAGCGGCGCGCAGGCCTTCAGCGGTGCGTTCCAGGGCCTCGGCGCGGCGTCCGGAGATGCCGATGCGCCAGCCTTGCTGTGCCAGCAGGGTGGCGGTGGCGGCGCCCAGGCCGCTGCCGCCGCCAGTGATGAATACCGCTTGATCTGTGCTCATGCCTTCCAGTTCAATCACAACGGGCGACGCTGATCCGCCGCGCTGGGGACTATCCCGGATGGGGATGGCCCAGGCCGTTCAGGGCCTCGGCAATCTCTTCCAGAATTTTCGGATCGTCAATGGTAGCAGGGACGGCGAAATCCTGGCCGTCGGCGATCTTGCGCATGGTGCCGCGCAGCACCTTGCCCGAGCGGGTCTTGGGCAAGCGCTCGACCACGGTGGCGAGCTTGAAAGCGGCGACCGCGCCGATGTTCTCGCGGACCCTGGCGATGAGCTCGCGGATGATCTCTTCCGGGGCCTGCTCAATGCCGGCCTTGAGCACCACCAGTCCTACCGGGAGCTGGCCCTTGAGCGCATCGCGGACGCCGATCACGGCGCATTCCGCGACGGCCGGATGGGCGCTGAGGATCTCTTCCATCGCGCCGGTGGACAGCCGGTGGCCGGCGACATTGATGATGTCATCGATGCGCGACATGATGGAAATATAGCCGTCGCTGTCGCAAAAGCCCGCGTCGCCGGTGAGATAGTAGCCGGGATAGCGGGCCAGATAATTGTCCCGGTAGCCCGCTTCGTTTTCCCACATGGTCAGCAGGGTGCCGGGCGGCAGCGGGAGCCGGATCACCAGATTGCCGATCGCGTTGGCGCCGAGTTCATTGCCGGCATCGTCAAGCACACGGATATCGAATCCCGGCACGGGTACGGCGGCCGATCCGGGCTTGATCGGCATGGCCTCAAGTCCCAGGCAGTTGGCGATGGCCGGCCAGCCCAGTTCGGTCTGCCACCAGTGATCAATGACCGGAACCTTGAGCTGGGCGCTGGCCCATTCGATGGTATCGGGGTCCGAGCGTTCGCCGGCCAGAAACAGGGTTTGCAGCGAGGAGGTGTCGTAGGCTTGCCGCAGCCGGCCGGCCGGATCCTCCTTCTTGATTGCGCGGAAGGCGGTCGGCGCGGTGAACAAGGTCTTGATCCGATGTTCGGCGATCATCCGCCAGAAGGCGCCGGCATCCGGGGTGCCTACTGGCTTGCCCTCATACATCACCGTGGTCGCGCCGATCAGCAGCGGGGCATAGACGATGTAGGAGTGCCCCACCACCCAGCCGACATCCGAGGCGGCCCAGAACACATCGCCGGCCTGGACCTTGTACACCGCGCGCATGGAATAGGCCATGGCGACGGCATGGCCGCCGTGATCCCGGACCACGCCCTTGGGCTTGCCGGTGGTGCCCGAGGTGTAGAGCACATACAGGGGATCGGTGGCCTCCACGCTGAGGCAGGGCGCCGGACTTGCCTTCTGCATCAGGTCCTGCCAGTCATGATCCCGGCCGGGGTTCATGCTGGCGCTGCATTGCTCGCGCTGCAGGATGACGCAGGCGCCGACCTGGTGGTCGCTCAACTCCAGGGCGCTGTCCAGCAGTGGTTTGTATTCGATGATGCGGCCCGGTTCGATGCCGCAGGAGGCGGAAATGACAACGCGCGGCTGCGCCGCATCGATGCGCTTGGCCAGTTCGGCGGCCGCAAACCCGCCGAAGACCACCGAGTGAATGGCGCCGATGCGAGCGCAGGCCAGCATGGCAATGGCCGCTTCCGGCACCATGGGCAGATAGATCACCACGCGGTCGCCCTTGTCAACGCCGAGATCGCGCAGGGCGCCGGCGCATCGCGCCACCTCATCCAGCAATTCGGTGTAGGTGTAGCGTCGCTGCGTGCCGGTCACGGGAGAATCGTAGATCAATGCGGTCTGCGCACCACGCCCGGACTCGCAATGCCGATCCAGGGCGTTGTAGCAGGTGTTCAGGCGGCCACCGGAAAACCATCGATACATCGGTGCCTGACTGGCGTCCAGCACCTCGTTCCAGGGCTCATCCCAGCTGATCTGTCTGGCCTGTTCCGCCCAGAATTCGGCGGGCTCGTCAATTGAAGCGCGGTAGCTGGCGTGATAGCTCATGATGGCGTTTCCTTGGCTCTGGTCTTTGCCGGGCCTGCGATGTGCTGGGCAATGAAATCGATCATGTCATCGCGGGCCTGAAGGGCCTCTGGCAGAAGGCGAATAAAGAGGGGGAAGGCATGCGGCAACAGCGGCCAGACGTCGACCCGGGTGGTGACCCCGGCCTGGCGGGCGTGGGTGGCGGTGATCAGGGTGTCGTCCAGCAAGACCTCGGTCTCGCCGACGAGAAAAAACAGGGGCGGAAAGCCGCGGCAATCGGCGTAGATCGGCGACAGTTCGGGGTCGGTCGCGTCCTGATCGCCGATGTACAGCTGCAGCATCGAGGCCATCGCGTGGATCGGGATCAGCGGGTCGCGGCGGCAGTTGGTGACCCGTGAGAGCGGTACATGGACGCGCGCCAGTTCGCAGACCGGGCTGATCGGGATGGCGCAGGCCGGCATCGGCCAGTTGTTTTCGCGGATGCGCTGCAGCAGGCCCAGGGTCAGATTGCCGCCGGCAGACTCGCCCGCGATGACAATGCGCCGGGGCTGGAAACCGGCGTCCAGCAGGCCTCGATAGGCACGTTCGCAGTCATCCAGGGCCGCCGGGTATTTGTGCAGGGGCGCGAGCCGGTAGTCCGGCATGAAGCCGATCGCGTCAAGCCGTCGGCACAGGCGCGCCAGCAGTTCAAGGTGGACCTCCGGCACCGCGGGGATCAGGAAGCCGCCTCCGTGCAGATACAGAATGGCGAGCTTGTCGCTTTGCGTGAAGTCGCCAACAATCGGGCCCGGCACGCCGTTGATGTAGCGGTCATAATCGATGGGCAGATCCTGCAGGCGGATCTGCCAGCGGGCCGCTAGGCGAACATGGTTCTTGACCATGCCGAATACGGAAACCCGTGAAAAAATGCGGATCATGGGCTTGACGACCCAGCGCAGAAAGCCGACGAAAAAACGGCTTCTGCGGCTGATTGCCACGTCTTTGACTGTGTAGTTCATGATGGCAGTCTGGCAGGCGCATGGGGACGAAACATCATCCTAATAGGCGAGTTGTCGAGCGGACCCGGATGGGGTGGCTGCCGCACTGTTCGGCGGTCATGAAGCGTGGGTGTTCGGCGGTCGAGGTGACTGAAAATCGGAGGCGATGTGACAGAAAAGATGCGAACACTGGGCTTGTTGCGCCATGGCAAGGCCAGGGCGGACCATGGCGAGGGTGATTTCGCCCGTGCCCTCAAAGGCCACGGGCGGCGGCAGATCCTCCACATGGCTCGGGTGCTGTGCGAGGCTGCGCCGCCCCAGCGTCTGCTGGTGTCGACTGCGCAACGCACGCGCGAAACCGCGCAGATCCTGCTCGAGGAGTTCGCCGGCGCGGTTCAGGTGGAGCATCTTGATGCGCTGTATCTGGCCTCGCCACAGACCCTGCTGGAATGCATCGCCCGGGTTCCGGACAATGTGCAGCGTGTTCTGGTGGTCGGCCACAACCCCGGTCTGAGCGAGCTTGCGCAGAGCTTGCTCTGGCCTGAGCGCCTGGCAGACCTGCCCACAGGTAGCCTGGTGGAACTCGATACGGGGCTTGGCTGGAGCCAGTTGGTGCGCGGGGGTGGTCGCCTGCGGCGCTGGCTTGACCCGGATGAGATGGATCTGAGCTGAGCCCTGAGGGCTGGCTGGTGGCAAGCCTGCGATGTTTGCGCGTCCCAGTTTGGCGTGAGCGCGGCGGGCTTCAAGGGAGTCGCAGCCTTCTGCCGGCAGAGGCTTGCACAGGCTGGGGGCCGTGTTTGGCGGCAGGAATCCTGCGCCGCGGTCGCCAGACACGTAAAATCGGGGCCTGTATTTCAACCAAGCTGGATTCGCGACGCCGATGACCACTTCGCTCAGAGATCAACTGGCCAAGGCCGGGCTGGTCAGCAAGAAACCGCAGAATCAGAAAAAGAAGCGCGGCCCCAAAAGCCAGCAGATCAAGGCGAGGCAGCAGGAACGCAGCCAGCGCGATCAGGAATTGCAAGCGCTGGAGGCGCATAAACGCAACCGCGACCGGGAGCTGAACGCGCAGCGTGAACAGCAGCGCAAAGCGCGTGAGCAGGCCGAGTGGGTGCGTCAGCTCATCGGCTCCCATGCCGTGAAGAAGCAGACGCCGGGCGACGCCGACACCGCCTTTCATTTCAGCCTGGATGGCAAGATCCATCATCTGTACACCGGTGGTGCGCAACGCACGGAGCTTGCGTCCGGGCGGCTGGGGATCGTCTGGTTTGATGGGCAGTATCATTTCCTGCCGCGCGGCATAGTCGAGAAGCTGCAGGAAAAGATTGCCCGGCGAACCTGGCTTAGTCCGCCGGACGAGGGCGAGCAAAAGGCGGACAGTGACGATCCCTATGCCGAGTTCAAGGTGCCCGATGATCTGATGTGGTAGACCGCTGGTCGCTGTTGCCTGAATTTTCCATGCAGCGTAGTGTCAATCTGTGGTCATTATTCAAGTCTTGGAGGGCTGAACTTGACGATGGTGAATCAAAGATTGGCCGACTCTCAGGGGGCTGCAGGACTGTCCGCTCTGGCCGCCCGGGCCGAAGCTGAAATTCGCGACATCGTGGGGCAGGAACTGGCCCGGCTGTTCGCCGGGTTCATGGATCTGGCGCGGCAGAAAATCAAAACCAAGAAGCTCGCCAATGGGGCGGAGCTGGAGCGCACCCTGGCCCAGCGCCGGCAGGAGTGGCTGGCCCGCTACGTGGAGGCGGTGCAAGGCCTGTTGCCATTGCAGGCGGGCGCGGATGAGCGTGTTGATGATCTTGCCGACCTGCGAGCCAGTGCCGGTCTGGTGGCGATGGCGAAAGCCCTGCTGCTGGCGGAAACCCAGTATTTCAAGCTGGTCGCCGAGATCAATGCTCGTCTGAATCGGATTGCATTGCTGGTGGAACTGCCGCTGGACTTGCGGATTCTTGCGCCCAGTGGTCTGTATCGCACCATGCTTGGCCAGGTCGAGGATTTGCGCTGGCCCAATGCTGGACAGGAAGTGTTGTTATCCAGTTTCGAGCAGGCGGTCATTGCCCAGCTTGAGCCCATGTATCGCCGCCTGATTGCCAGTCTCAAGGGCATCGGCCAGGAGGCTGCAGAAAAAGTGGTCGAAGCGCCGATTCCCCGGACGCGGGCGCCGGTGGCGCGGCGCGACAGCAAGACCTGGATGCAGCCGCCAAAGGACCAGCTGAAAGTCGATGATGAGACCACCGACATGCTGACGCGCCTGGCCCTGCAGGGCGACGGCGATGGCGACGGCTACACCGATGGCCTGCTCGCCACTGATCTGCTGGCCCTGATGGACAAGCGGCCGCTGCCCGGCATCGCCAAGGAGCAGGGCTGGGTGCCTTTGCAGAGAACCAGTCTGGCCGGCCATTTCCTCAATGAAGTGAAGGCCGACCCGGTCGTGAATCGGGCCGATGACGCGCGGCATGAGGATCTGCGCATGCCGCTGGTGAAATCGGCCATTGCAGATGCATCCATATTCACCGATTCATCGCATCCGCTGGCCAGCCTGATCGACGAGCACATGACCAAGGCCGCCAAGCACCGTCTGCAGAATGCGGAGGAGTCCAGTCAGATGATGGATTCTCTCAATGAGAGCCTGAGCCTGTTCGATCTGGCGCCGGACTTCGTGCGGGAATCCATGGCGTCGGCCCGGCCGTTGCAGGATGAGCAGATTCAGCGCTTCTATGAGTTGCAACGGGAGCAGGCCGAGCAACGGCGTGCTTTCGTGGTCGATGAAGCGCGCCGCATCGTGGCCGAGGAAATCGAGCGCAGCAGCTTCGCACGGCCCCTGCCGCCCAGCGCCAAGCGTTTTCTGGATCGGGTCTGGGCGGCTTTGCTGACCCAGCGCCTGCTGAGGTTCGGCGCCAGCGATGCGCGCTGGTCGCAGGCGATCGACAAGATGGATCGTCTCATCGATCTGCTCGAAGCGCGGCGGCCCAAGCAGCCGCCGGGGCCGGAGTGGCTGGAGCTGATCAAGTCCATGTGGGCGGATCTGGCGGCTGCCGGTCTGCCTGTCGATCAGAAAATGCCGGTGCTCAAGATGCTGGAGGCGGCGCGCACCTACAACTGATCGTGGCATGTGTACTGGCCGGCTGCGGTTACATCCTGAAGACCCCGTAGCCGGGCGGTTTGATCGGCGTGTTCAGTGCCGCGGAAATGGCCATGCCCAGCGCGTTGCGGGTGTCGACCGGATCGAGAATGCCGTCATCCCAGATTTCGGATGTGGACCAATAGGCGCTGGACTTGCGCTTGAATTCGGCCAGCACCGGCTGGCGGATTTCCTCGATCTCGGCGGCGCTCAGGCTCAAACCCTGACGCGCCAGCTGGCGGACCTTGACCTCGGCCAGGGTATTGGCCGCCTGTTCCGCGCCCATTACCGATATCTGGTGCTGTGGCCAGGTGAACAGGAAGCGCGAATCGAAGGCGCGACCGGACATGCCGTAATTGCCGGCCCCAAATGAGCCGTGACACATGACCGTGAACTTGGGCACCTCGCAGCCGGTGACGGCCATGATCATCTTGGCGCCATCCTTGGTGATGCCGGCGCGTTCGTAGTCGCGGCCCACCATGTAGCCGGTGATGTTTTGCAGGAAGACGATCGGCACCCGGTTCTGGTTGCACAGCTCGATGAAATGGGCGCCCTTGAGGGCCGAATCATTGAACAGCACGCCATTGTTGCCGATGATGCCGATCTTGTAGCCCCAGAGATGGGCGTAGCCGCAGATCAGCGTGGTGCCGTAATTGGGTTGATATTCATGAAAACGCGAGCCGTCCACCATGCGCGCGATCACCTCGCGAATATCGAATTGCTGCTTGATGTCCTGCGGCAGCACGCCATACAGCTCGGTGGGGTCGTAGTAGGGGGCTTCCGGTGTCTGCCATTCGATCCGGGTTTTGTCCGGGGTCTTGAACTGGGCCACGATGTCGCGGGCGATGGCGATGGCCTCGTCCTCGTTGGAGGCCGGGTAGTCGGCGGTCCCTGAAACCGAGGTGTGCATGTCGCAACCACCCAGTTCGTCGACGCTGACTTCCTCGCCGGTTGCGGCCTTGACCAGCGGCGGGCCGGCAAGAAAGATGGCGCCGGTGCCGCGCACGATCACGCTGTAGTCGGACAGACCCGGCACATAGGCGCCGCCGGCGGTGCAATGGCCGAGGACCACGGAAATCTGCTGCACGCCCATTTTCGACAGGGTGCACTGATTGCGGAAGATGCGGCCGGCGTAGTATTTGTCGGCGAAAAGCTCGGCCTGTTCGGGCAGGAAGCCGCCGGCGGAATCGCAGAGGTGAACCACAGGCAGTCGGTTTTCGATCGCGATATCCAGGGCCCGGATGATCTTCTTGATCGTGATCGGGTACCAGGCGCCGCCCTTGACGCTGGCATCGCCAGCATTGATGACTACCTCGCGCCCGGACACGATGCCGATGCCGGTGACGCAGCCCGCGCCGGGCACCGTGCCTTCATACATCTCGTTGGCCGCCAGGCTGGAAAACTCGAGAAACGGGGTGCCCGGGTCCAGCAGGCGCTCCAGACGTTCACGCACGGTCATCTTGTCCTGCTTGCGCAGGCGTTCGATGTCGCGTTGCGGGCGCTCGAAGCGGGCGGCGTGCTGGCGGGCTTTGAGGTCGGCGGCCAGCGCGCGATTGTGGGCGGCATTGGCGATGAAGGCGGCGGAGTGGGTATTGAGAGCGGATTGAATACGTTTCATGCGTCTACCGTGCTGGCGGTCGGCAAGCCAAAAAGAAAAGAGGAGACAGGAGACAGGCCTTGCCTATGCATCGGGCTGTGCCTCCAGCGTGACCAGGACGGCATCCTTATCGAAGGTCTGGCCGGCGCCGACATGCAGCTCGGCGATCACGCCGTCGCGCGGAGCGACGATGGTGGTTTCCATTTTCATGCTTTCCATGATCAGCAGGGTCTGGCCTTTCTTTACCGGCTCGCCGGCGGCGACATTGAGCGAGATGAGGCTGCCGGGCATGCTTGCCTTGATCGCATCCGCAGCGCTGGCCTCATTGAGTTCGGCCAGGCGTTGCAAGGCATGTTCGAACTGCAGGCAGTAGGTCTCGCCGCGCAGGTGGATGTGCACCGTATCGCCATCCACCGCCGCATGCAGATGCTCGACCTCCTGCTGCCAACGCAGAATGTAGCCGCCTTCCTCGGCGGCCTGCAGCTGGAAGGGGAACTGGCCATCGGCCAGGTGCAGGCGATAGCCCTCGGGGCTGCGCGAGAGGCCCAGATCGTATTCGGCCTCATCCAGTTTCATTCCGTGTTTCATGCTCGGTTCCGGTTCAGTTGCGCCAGCTGCCGATGGCGGCGTGCAGGTCGGGTATGGCATCGGCGGCGTCCCGCAAGGGTCGCGTCATCCAGCTGGCCGCGGCGAGCAGCTTGCGGGTGGTGATCGCATCGCATGCCGGTTCCTGCGCCAGTTCCGGGTGGGCGTCGAGAAAGCCGGTGTGCACATCGCCGCGGGCGAAGGCGGGGTCGTTCAGCACCCGGCGCAGGAAGCCGGTATTCGTTTTGCAGCCGAGCAGGACCAGTTGCTGCAAAGCGGCATCGGCACGCTGCATCGCCTGCCGGCGGTCATCGCCGGTGACGATGAGCTTGGCCAGCATCGGATCGAAGGCGGCCGTGACGCTCTGGCCTTTGGCAATGCCGCTGTCCATGCGGATGCCTTCGCCCCGCGGCGGCTGCCATTCCAGAACCGGGCCGGTGGTCGGGGTGAAGCCCGCCGCGGCGTCCTCGGCGTAGATGCGAAATTCGATCGCGTGGCCCTGGGTGCGGATGTCGTCCTGAGAAAACGGCAATGGCTCGCCGGCAGCGATGCGCAGTTGCTGCTGTGCCAGATCGATGCCGGTGATCTGCTCGGTCACCGGGTGTTCGACCTGTAGTCTGGTATTGGTTTCCAGGAAATAGAACTCGCCGCCTTCGCCGTAGATGAATTCCACGGTGCCGGCATTGCGGTAGCCGGCCGAGCGGGCGATTCCGGCTGCGGTGGCGCAGATTTCCGCGCGCAGCGCCGGACTCAGCGCCGGCGACGGGGATTCCTCAATGATTTTCTGGAAGCGACGCTGTACCGAGCATTCGCGCTCGAACAGGTGGACGACGTTGCCATGGGCATCGCCCAGAATCTGGACCTCGATATGCCGCGGGTTCTCGATGTAGCGTTCGACATACAGGCGGCCGTCGCCGAAGTAGCGTTGACCTTCACTGCGGGCGCGCAGGATCTCCTCCTCGAGCAGGGCGGGGTCGCGCACCACCCGCATGCCCTTGCCGCCGCCACCGGCGGCCGGTTTGATCAGCAGGGGCAGGGGCAGCTGACGTGCGCGTTCGATGAAGCTGGCCGGGTCATCATCCTCGATGGCGGATGGCGCGACCGGGAAACCCGCTTTTTCGACAAAGGCGCGCGCGCGCACCTTGTCTCCCATCAGCTCGATCTGTTCCGGTGTGGGGCCGACGAAGATCAGGCCGGCTTCGGCGACGGCGCGGGCGAAGCCCGCGTTTTCGGATAGAAAGCCATAGCCCGGATGGATCGCGCCAGCGCCCGCCGTACGTGCGGCGCGGATGATCTGGGCGCCATCGAGATAGGCCGCCACCGGTGTGTCGCCCTGGATTTCGATGGCCTCATCGGCCAGGGCGACGGCCGGCGCGCGCGCATCGGCGGCGTGATACACCACGGCGGAGCGCAGGCCCAGGGCCTTGATGCTGCGCAGGATGCGTACCGCGATCTCGCCGCGGTTGGCGACGAGCACGGATTGAAATGGCCAGTGAGTGGTGTCTGTCATTGGGGTGTCCCGGACTGGATCAGTCCTTCCATGCGGTTGACGAGGGTTTCCAGACGCTGGGTCTGTTGATTCAGGTTGAGGGCCGGCGTCTGCGCGCCGATGCCGTCACAGAAAATGGTGCTGATCGCATCGGCTGCGGTGTCGATGTCCAGTTCGCCCTGGCCGCTGAGATAGCGCCAGCAGTAATGTTCGATGCCGCCGTAGATCAGGTCGCGCAGCAGGCTGAGGTCGATGCCGGGACGGAATTCGCCGCCGTCCACACCTTGCTCCAGCACCTCGATGAGAAAGCGGGTATAGCGCCGGTTGAGCAGGCGCAGGTGGGTATTGGCCTGGCCGATGTCGTCGCGGGCTTCACGAAACATCAGCCGGCACAGCTGGGGGGCTTCATGAATGGTGCGTAAATGGCGCCAGATCAGCAGGCGCAGACGCGCACGGGCTCCGTTGACGCCGGCGAGATCCCGGGCGTAGTCGCCAAACATCTGCTGATACCAGTGTTGCAGGACCTGGATCAGAAGCTCGTGCTTGCTGTCGAAATAACGATATACGGTGCCTTCGACCACGCCGACGCGGGCGGCAATCTCGGCCACGGCCGCCTGCTCGTAGCCTTTCTCGCAAAACACCTCGCGGGCGGCGGCAAGAATCGCAAGGCTGCGGGTTTCCCGGTCCTGACGCGCGCCACTCATGCGGGGAGCAGGCCCTCATGGCGCCATTTGGCGGGCACGGTGATTTCAAAGTCCAGCAGGATCTGCGCCAGCATCTTGCCTTGCGGGTCATGTCGCAAGGAGGCAATGCCGCCGCCGCCCAGCACGTCGCGCAGCAGGAAGTTGAATCCATCAAGGCCTGGCCATTCGTAGCGTTCCACCGGGCCCTGACAGAAATGGGCAAAGTATTCGCGCACCGCCTCCGCGGTGAGCTGGCCGCGCAACACCGGCACGTATTCCGGGCGTCGCGCCAGCACCCCGATGTTCGCCGCATTGCCCTTGTCGCCGCTGCGTGCCGTGGCGAGTTGGCGTAGCGGCAGCCTGATTGCTTCGTCGATTTCGGCGGCGGTCAGGCTTGGCCCGGATGTGCCTGTGGCGCCAGGCGGGCGGTCCTGGCAGGTCACGGGCGCGGGCGTGTAGGCCAGTTCCTGGGCGCCGACCTGAACCCGGATGCTGACCCAGTCCTTGGGCACCAGGCAGGAAAACAGGCGGACCAACGGGGTGGGTGCGGGCCGGCCGCCGGCAAATCCGGTGATGCTCTGCGCCATTGCAGTTGCCGGCGGGATGCATTCGCGGCCCAGCAGTTCCAGGGCTTTGCGGTCCTGATGCTGGGCTGCCAGCTTGAGGATGACCTCACGGTTGTCGCGGCTGCGAGCCTGGGCGCCCCAGTTGCACTCGGTGCCCAGAACCTCGATGTCGGTGCGGTCGAAATCCGTCAGGCCACGTTCGCCAAACAGCCGGCGGCAGCGGCTGAAAATGGCCTCGGCGACGCGCTGGGCGCGTGCGCCGGCCTGGTGGCCGCCAAGCATCATCATCGCGGTCAGGCGAAAACCGTCCTGGTAGGTCACCGAGGCCTTGTAGTGCGCTCCGGGGGCTTGGCCGCGGGCGCCGCTGACCCGCACCCGGTCCGCGGCCACGGCTTCGAGACGAATGTTGCGGAAGTCGCAGTTGACGTCGGGCAGCAGATAGTGGCCGGGATCGCCGATTTCATACACCACCTGTTCGGCGGTGGTTGCGGGGACGATGCGACCGCCGGTGCCTGCCGGTTTGTGCAGCTCGAAGCTGCCATCGGCGCGACAGTCCGCAATTGGAAAGCCCATGTTCGGCCAGTCGTCGGCGACCAATTCCCAGTCGGTGGTGATGCCGCCGGTGGCCTGGGCGCCGCATTCCAGCACGTGGCCGGTGAGGCTGCCCGCGGCAAGCAGGTCATAGTCCGTCGACGACCATTTGAATTCATGGATCAGCGGGGCCAGGGCCAGGGCGCTGTCCACGCAGCGGCCGGTGAGCACGATGTCGGCGCCAGCGTCCAGCGCGCTGGCGATGGGAAAGGCGCCGAGATAGGCATTGGCGCTCCAGGGTTTGGTCGGGAATGCGCTGCCATCGAACATTTCCTGCAGCTCGTGCATTTGGGCCTGCAAGGGCAGCAGATCATCGCCTTCGACGATGCCGACGCTGAGTTCGATGCCGGCCTCGGCCAGCTGTGTTTCGATCGCCTGCTTGCAGGCTTGCGGATTGACCCCGCCTGCGTTGGTGACCACCTTGATGCCGCGCTGTTTGAGCTGGGGGGCGAGGTGGGCAATGACCTGCGGGAAGTCGGTGGCATAGCCGAGCTCAGGGTTCTTGCCGCGGGCTTTGGCCAGCAGCGACATCGTGATCTCGGCGAGATAGTCGAGAATCAGGTAGTCAATTTCACCGGATCCTACGAGCTGGCGCGGGCCTTCGGCGGAGTCGCCCCAGAAGCCGGCGCCACAGCCGATGCGGACAATTTCTTCACTCATGCGGATTTCCTTTGCGGTGGCGCGGCCGGGACGCTGCTCGAAGCTGTGCTCATCGCGATTCTGGTCAGTTGCCGGTCCAATTGGGGGCGCGTTTTTCCTGGAACGCGGCGAGGCCTTCGGCGGCGTCCTGGGTTGAGGACATCACCGGCACCATGGCCTGGGCATACTCCAGGGCAGAGCGTAGGTCCATGTCCTGGGTGGCCATGAAAGCCTGTTTGCCGAGGCGGATCGCGGTGGGAGAGCGCGGCACGATGCGCTGCAGCAGCCAGTCCAGCTTGGCGTCCAGTTCCGCGCGCGGGACCACGTAATTGAACAGGCCCCATTCCAGGCCCTCGGCGGCGGTGAACTGCTCGCCGGTGATGCACATCTCCTGCAGCTTGCGTGGCGGCAGCTGGCGGATCATGTAGGGCAGGATCATCATCGGCGTCAGGCCGATCTTCGATTCCGGGGTGCCAATGCGGATGTCATCGGCGGCAATCGCCATGTCGCAGGCGCACAGCAGGCCAAAACCGCCGGCCATCACGTGGCCGTTGACCCGTGCAATCACCGGTAGGGGGCAGTCCTGCAATTGCTTGAACAGGGCGACGATGTAATGGCGGGGACGGGAAAAGTCGACATCGAAGGCAAAGCCCTTGACCCCTTTGCTGAGGTCGGCGCCGGCACAAAAGGCCTTGTCGCCGGCCCCGGTGAGAACGATTGCGCGCGCTTCTTCGCGGACCGCCGCGCTGATGCCCTCGGCAATGCAGGCAATGACATCTGCGTTCATCGCGTTACGTCGAGCTTCGCGGTTGATGGTGATCCACTGAACCGCTCCGCGGCGTTCGATCAGCACTTCTTCGGACATGTTGTCTCCCATTAATGAGGCTGGCTCATTTTCTTTCATATTGCGGTCGAATCCTATCTTTATCAGCGATCATGTCAAGCGTGCAAGTCAATGATTGGGTGGGTTATGCTATGCAAATGAGTGTGGCTCACATGGCATGCGATCGCTTTGCCTGCATGCGCTGCTACATTGATCCGGCGCCGATCGGGTGCGCGAGGAACGGGACAGGCAATGGATTTTCAAGACCAGCTATTCATCGTCAGTGGCGCCGGCGGCAGCCTTGGCGCAGCCGTGCTGCGAGTCTGCGCGGGCTATGGCGCGCGCATCGTGGCGCTCGATCGGGACGTGCGGGATGACGCGGTCGATGGGCCGCGGATCGAACGTATCGCGCTGGATCTTCAGAACAAGGACGATGTCGCGGCGGTGATGCGGCAGGTGCATGCCCGGCATGGGCGCGTTGATGCGCTGATCAACGCGGTGGGTGGCTTCGCGATGGGACCGGCGGTGCATGAGACTCCGGCGGAGGACTGGGAGCACATGCTCGATCTGAATGTGCGGCCGCTATTGAATCTGTTCCATGCGGTGATCCCGCTGATGCAGGCCGCGGGTCGCGGGCGTGTGGTGAATGTTGGTGCGCTCGGGGCGCTGCAGGGTCACGCCGGGATGGGGGCTTATGTTTCCGCCAAGTGCATGGTGGCGCGCTTGACCGAATCGATGGCGGAGGAACTGCGGGAGCAGGGCATCAATGTCAATGCGGTGCTGCCCAGCATCATCGATACCGCGGCCAATCGCGCGGCGATGCCGCAGGCGGAGTTCTCGCATTGGGTCGCGCCGGCGGATCTGGCGGCGGTGATTGCATTTCTGTGTTCCGATGCCGCGCGCGCGGTGCACGGCGCCTGCATCCCGGTGCGAGGCCTGAGTTGATCTTCAGCGCGCAAGAGCTGTTGCGGGAGCTGTCCGGCGGGCCGGCGCCGGTACGCTTTTCCGTGTTCGGGGAGCAGGTGGCTCTGGTGCTGGATCTGGCCAGCGTGGTGGATGATGACGGCGCCCGGCGTCTGGCCGCGTGGCTGCCGAGTCTGGCCTGTCCGGTGATCGGTCTGGCCGAGCACGAGCTCCTGCTGTGTCGCCAGGGTGCGGCGACCGTTTGTGCGGCCACTTGCGACGTCGTTGTGGCCGAGGCTGCAGAATTGGACTGGCTGCTGCAGAAGATCGAGGCGCGGCCGGTGACCGCGGCCTGTTTCGTGGAACTGCTGCGCCGTAGCGAAGGCTTGCCGGTCGAGATCGGGTTGGCGATGGAGTCAAGCCAGTTCGCCTGTTTGCAGGGCGGCGCGGAATATGCGGCGTGGTTGCGCGACCGGCCGGTCGCCAAGGCGGTGCCGCAGGATTCCGGACCTGCCGTGCTGTTGCGGCGCGAGGGCAGTTGCCTGCAGATGACGCTGAACCGGCCGTCCAGCCGCAACGCGATGTCGGTGGAGATGCGCGACGCCCTGGTCGAAGCCTTGCGCATGGTGTGGCTGGATGACAGTCTTGCCGAAGTCCACCTGAGCGGCGCAGGGCGCAGTTTCAGTACCGGCGGCGAGCTGCGTGAGTTCGGTCAGGTTCCGGATGCGGCGAGCGGGCATCTGATTCGCTTGCTGTCGGTGCCGGGGCGGTTCTTGGCGCCGGTGGCGGCGCGCGTACGGGCCTATGTGCATGGCGCATGCGTGGGTTCCGGAATCGAATTCCCAGCCTTTGCCGGCCGGGTGGTGGCCCATCCCGAAGCCTGGTTCCAGTTGCCGGAAATCGGCATGGGACTGATTCCCGGTGCGGGTGGGTGCATCAGCATGGCGCGCCGGATCGGGCGTCAGCGTCTGGCCTGGATGGGGTTGTCCGGCAAACGTGTGCGTGCCCCGCAGGCGCTGGCCTGGGGGCTGATCGATGAAATTTCATAAGGGATTGCGCGCGGGCGCGATCCGGTCAACAAGCTGAAGAGAGTGAAGATGAACAATCCGCAAAGTGTGCTGCAGGCTTTTACCGGTCTGTCCGATGATGAAGCCGAAATCCTGCATCAGGCCAATCGCTTCGCCGAGAAAGAACTGTATCCGCTGGCGCCGAAAATGGACGACGAGGAGTGGTGGCCAGATCAGGCCTTTCCGAAAATCGGTGAGAATGGCTTCTTCGGTGTCACCGCGCCGGCCCAGTACGGTGGCTCCGATCTCGACATCATGGCCAGTGGCCTGGTGCTGCAGGCCATCTCGCGCTGGAACTATGCCCTGGGACTGTCCTGGGTGGCGCACGAAAATCTCTGCCTGCACAACATCCTGCGCAATGCGAATCAGGCGCAGAAGGACAAGTACGTGCCGGGCCTGGTCAAAGGGGAGTTGATCGGTGCGCTGGGTCTGACCGAGCCCGGTGCGGGTTCCGATGCGCTGGGCGCCATGCGCACCACCGCGCGGCGCGAAGGCGATGAGTATGTGCTCAACGGCCGCAAGATCTACATCACCAATGGTCCGGTGGCCGATGTCCTGCTGGTTTATGCCAAGACCGACATGGGCAAGGGCGCACAGGGCATCTCGGCATTCCTGGTGGACAAGGATGCACCGGGCTTCGCGGTGGCGCAGAAGTTGATCAAGATGGGCTTTCGGGGCAGTCAGACGGGCGAACTGGTTTTCAACGACTGCCGCGTTCCCGCCGCCAATCTGGTCGGAGAGGAGAATCGCGGGGTGAAGGTGGTGATGAGTGGCCTGGATCTGGAGCGGGCGATGATTTCGCCGATCTGTCTGGGCATCGCCGAACGAGCGCTGCAACTGTCCATTGACTATGCCTGTCAGCGCGAGCAGTTCGGCAAGCGCATTGCAAGCTTCCAGATGATTCGATCCAAGATCGCGGACATGTACGTCTGGGTTGAATCCATGCGGCTGTTTACCTATCAGACCCTGCGCGCGGCCAGCGCGATCGGGGAGGAGGATGGCGGGCGTGGCGAAATCCACAAGCTGACTGCCGCCGGGGTCATGTATGTGGCGGAAACCCTGAACAAGGTGCTGAACGATGCGGTGCAGATTCATGGCGGCAGCGGTTACATCTGGGAGTCGGAAATCAATCGGCTGTATCGCGCCAACAAGTTGCTGGAGATCGGCGCCGGCACCACCGAAGTGCGCAAGATGATCATTTCCGACGATTTGCTCGGCCGCGGTTAGCCGGCTGTTGAAAATCTCTGATTTTCGGCGGCCTGCGTGCGCGTGACCGGGAAACCAGGCTTCCCGGTCGGCGAGTGTGGGAAGGGCCAGGGTGGCCTTTTCAACAGCCTGTTCAGACCTGGTCCGACGACCTTATTGAGAAATTTGTGATGAATCTGCAACTGGAAGAACTGTGGAACCAGCCCACGGTCTACCGCGACGATCTTTTCATGGATCAGGTTGCCCTGGTCTCTGGTGGCGGCAGCGGGATCGGTTGTGCGACCGCATTGCTGTTCGCGCGCCTGGGGGCGCGGGTGGTGATTTGCGGGCGCACCCAGGCCAAACTGGATGCAGTGGCGGAGTTCGGTCGCGACAAGGGCGTAGAAATCCTGCCGCTGGCCTGCAATGTGCGCGAACCGGGCGCGGTGGACGAACTCTATGCGCGTGTGCATGCGCAGTTCGGCCGGCTCGATTGCGTTGTCAACAACGCCGGCGGTCAGTTTCCGCAGGATGCGATCGATTATTCCGACAAAGGCTGGTCGGCGGTCATCAATAACAATCTGAACGGGACCTGGTTCATGATGCAGCGCGCCGCGCGTTACTGGCGGGAGCAGCAGCAGCCGGGATCGATCGTCAACGTGGTCGTGGTGATCGAGCGTGGGCTGCCGGGGGTGGCGCATACCGTGGCTGCGCGCGCGGGTGTGGTGGGGGCCGTGCGCACGGTGGCCGTGGAGTGGGCGCCCTTGAATGTGCGGGTGAACTGCGTGGCGCCGGGACTGACCGCGACCAAAGGGTTGGATGTCTATCCGCCGGAGGCGGTGAAGGAATTTCCCCAGGCTAATCCGATGCGTCGTCCGGGGACCGCGATGGAGATGGCGGAAGCCTGTATTTACCTGTCCGCACCTTCGGGTAGTTTCATTACCGGCGAGGTGCTCACCGTCGATGGCGGCGGCAAGCTCTGGGGCGAGTTGTGGACCGCGGGTCGACCGGAGTACTACCGCTATCAGTCGATGCCGCCTACTGAATCGTGATGACGTCCTGGGCGGTGGTCTCGGCCGGGGGCGAGCCCTTGACGATGATCTCCACTCGGCGGTTCTTGGCGCGGCCTTCGCGCGTGCTGTTGCTCTCGATCGGCCGGGTAAAGGCGTAGCCCGCGACGGTGACATTTCCTGGGTCGATCGCGCCGGTCTTCATCACCGAGTCGGCCACGGCGGCGGCCCTGGCGGCAGAAAGCGCCCAGTTTGAGGTGAAGCGGCCGCCGGCGACGCGGCGATCATCGGTATGACCGGCAACAACAATATGCTGGCTGTTCTGCAGCAGGGCGACGATGCGCTGGATCAGCGGTTCCGCATTGCTGACCAGGTCCGCGCTGCCGGAAGCGAAGGACACATGTTCAGGGAAGCGGATGACGACATCATCGCCGTCACGTTCGATGACCACGCTCTGGTTGTCGATTTCCTCGCTGAGGGTCTCTTTCAGATCCTTGAGCAGTTTTTCAGTCTGTTCCTTCTCGATCTGCTGCTGGAGCTGGCGCTGCTGGCGTTCATCCAGTGGAATGGCCATGGTGCCGGTCTTGGTGACGATCCCCGCTTCCATGCCCTTGGTCATGTCGGTGCTGTTGCTCTTGATCATCTGCACGCCACCGAAGGCCTCGAGCAATGAGTCGGAGACATGCTTGAAGCGTTCCTCCTCCAGTTTGGAGAACGCGAACAGCAGCACGAAGAAGCACATCAGCAGGCACATCAGATCGGCGAACGTCGCCATCCATGCCGGAATGGGCGTGCCCTGCGGTTTCGCGTTCTCGCTCATGCGGCCTCGGCGGCCGGGGGCGCGGCGGCTTCATCTTTGCCCTTGGTTTTTTCTTCCAGGCCGACCAGCAGGGTTTCTTCCAGCGCGCGCGGGGAAACCCCTGCATTAATGCCGAGCACCGCATCCAGGATGAGTTGCCGGGTTTCGCGCTCCATGCCGGCGCGCAGGTCGAGTTTGTCGGCCATTGGCAGGAACAGCAAATTGGCCAGCAGCGCGCCGTAAAGCGTGGTCAGCAGGGCGACGGCCATCGCCGGTCCGATGGTGGACGGGTCGGAGAGATTCATCAGCATCTGCACCAGTCCGACCAGAGTTCCAATCATGCCAAAGGCTGGCGCGGCATCGCCCATGGAGCGGAAGACCTTCTCGCCAATCATGTTGCGCGAGATTGAAGCGCTGATTTCCTTGTTGATCATGTCGCTGATGAAGTCGGCGTCGCGTCCGTCGCTGCAGTACTGGATCCCCTTGGCCATCAGCGGATTGGGAATTTCCACCTGTTCCAGTGCGATCAGGCCTTTCTTCCTGGCCACATCAGCCAGTTCCTTGGCAGTTTCGATCAGGGCATAGGGGTCTTCGCCGCCTTCCTTGAATGCCCGGCCGAAGCCGGTGCCAATGGCCTGAAAGCAGGCTTTCATCGGGAAGCGCATCAGGGTGGCGGCGAAGGAGCCGCCCACCACGATGAGAATGCTGGGGGCGTTGATGAAGGGGCCGAAGCCGCTGCCGCCAAGCAGGATCGCGGCGGCGACCAGCACGCTGCCCAGGATGAGGCCGATCAGAGTGGCGAGATCCATGCGGGTCTATGCCGTCCGTAATAAAATGACGTGGCTAGACGCCGGGGCGGATGGCCGGGGCCTGGATGAAACTGGGTGTCTTGGTTGCTGACTCATTGGCTTGGAAAATGAATGCAGGTCGGGTAGCTTCGCTGCATGCAACATTCATCCCACAGCGCGAAGCTCGAGCGCATTGACCAAGTCGTCAAAGGCTTGACTTACCCCTGGGGCTGCGATCGAGCGCCGGCGCCCGGGCAATTGCTGCAGGTCGCTGAGGGTGTCTGGTGGCTGCACATGCCGCTGCCATTCAGTCTCAATCGCATCAATCTGTGGATGCTGGAGGAGCCGGAGGGTTGGACCGTCATTGATACCGGGATCGCCGATGCGGCATCCAAGGCGGTCTGGGAGGCGCTGTTTGCCGGCTTCATGTCCGGGCGTCCCCTGCGCCGGGTGATCGTGACGCACATGCATCCGGACCATGTTGGGCTGGCTGGCTGGCTGGTCGAGCGATTCTCCTGTGACATGTGGATGTCGAGAACCGAGTTCCTGATGTGCCGGAATCTGGTCGCCGATACCGGTCGGCCGGCGCCCGAGGTGGGTGTGCGCTTTTATCATGAAGCCGGTTTCGATCCGATCATGCTGGATCAGTATCGGGCTCGCTTTGGTGAGTTCGGGCGCTTCATCGAGAATCTGCCGCCGCAGTTTCAGCGCCTGACGGCGGGGCAGGCATTGAAGATCAATGGTCGCTACTGGCAGGTCGTGGTCGGTCACGGGCATTCGCCTGAGCATGTCTGCCTGTATTGTCCGGCATTGAATCTGCTGATTTCCGGCGATCAGGTGCTGCCGCGAATTTCCTCCAACGTGAGCCTTTTTCCGACCGAGCCATTTGGCGATCCCCTGTCGGAGTGGCTGGCCTCTTGCGCGCAGTTGCGTCAGCAACTGCCCAGTGATGTCCTGGTGCTGCCGGCGCATCAGGAGCCCTTCACCGGACTGCATGAGCGATTGATGCAGATGCAGCATTCGCATGAGCGCAGCCTCGAGCGGCTTTATCGCCACTTGCGACAGCCGGCGCGGGCCGTGGATTGTTTTTCCGTGCTGTTCCGGCGTCGCATTCATGGGCCGCATGTAATGCTTGCGACCGGAGAATCTCTGGCTCACCTGAATTGCCTGATCAGTCGGCGTATGATCGACAGGGAGATCGATGAATTCGGCGTCGCCTGGTACCGGCAGCGCCCCGAGTTGGAGCTTTCTGGTGATCTGGAAGCGCCGGTCGGGCCCGAAGAACATTAAGGAGAGACATGTCCTTCAATCTGAATACCCCCTTTGTTTTCGAACCCTTGCCCATGCTCGTTTGTGCCGGGCAGCCAGATCCGGAGGGCTTTCGTCAGGCCGCTGCCGCCGGTCTGGCCGGTGTCGTCAATCTGCGACCCGACGCGGAGATGGACTGGGATGAAGCTGGCCTGCTGGCCGAATTGGGGGTCGACTACCTGCAGATCCCGGTGTCCAGTCCGAATGACCTGAGCCAACAAAATGCCCGCATCCTGTGGGACTGGCTGGAGGCGCACCGTGACCAGCAGGTCATGGTGCATTGCGCCAGCAGCAACCGGGTTGGCGCATTGCTGGCGCTGGGGCATTTCCTGGCGCAGGGTGATCATGAGGAAGCCCTGGAATTGGGGCGGGCCGCCGGCCTCACCAAGATGGAGCCGATGGTGGTGCAGATCCTTAGACAGTGGTCGGCTTGAGATATTTGGAGAACTGATGATGAGCATACAGCCAGGCGATGACATTCCCGATGTCACGGTACAGCGCATGGGCGATAAGGGCCCAGAGTCGATCAGCAGTCGCAGCCTGTTCGACGGACGAAAGGTGGTTTTGTTTGCGGTTCCAGGGGCTTTTACCCCGGGTTGTTCCTTGACCCATCTGCCGGGTTATGTGGTGAAGGCGGATGAAATCAAGGCGCGCGGCGTGGACGCCATCATCTGCATGGCGGTGAACGATGCGTTCGTGATGGATGCCTGGGGCAAGTCCCAGAATGCAGCGGAACTCATCATGCTGGCCGATGGCAATGGCGCGCTGACCGAGGCGCTGGGGCTGGCTCTGGATGCGCAGAAATTTGGCATGGGGCGCCGCAGTCAGCGATTTGCCCTGATCGCCGAAAACGGCAAGGTCACCCATCTGGCGGTCGAGCCGGCCGGTGGCGTGACGGTCTCGTCGGCGGAAAGTATTCTGCAGCACCTGTAGCGCCGGCTCGATTGCGGGCGAGCTTCCGGCCGGCGGTGTGATCAGCGGGCTGGTCTGAACCGCTCGCGCCGGGCGGGGATGGCCGGGCGGTGCCTGGATTTGACCAGGATTTCACCGTGTTTGGCCAAGACTGGGCGCCGACGCTTCCTTTAGTTTTTGTCAGCTAACGGGCCTGCTCCTGGCGCGTTTTTTGCTAGGCCCCTGGTTTAGGCCACGATCTGATCGCAGAATGACCATTATTGAGCGCTTATGGCGGCACTGCTGAGTTTCTGGGCGAAATCCAATCCGAAGAGTGATTTCGAACGGCGTATCTCGCCGCATATCGAGTCGCTTTTCCGGCTCGCCTGTCGCTTGACCAATGACCCGTTGGACGCGGAAGAACTGGTGCAGGACGTGCTGGTCAAGCTGTACCCGCGCCGGGCGGAACTCGCCAAAATCGAACAGGTCAGGCCCTGGGTCAGCCGCGTGCTGTACCGGATGTTCATCGACAAGTGGCGGCGCAAACGCTTGGAACCGCTGAACGAATCCGACCTCGGAGACGACCAGAGCTTCGATGTGGAGGGGGTGACGCTCAGTGCCGAGGACGATCTGCAAGCCAAGACCGAAGTGGACGAGGTGCAGGCCGCGTTGGACCAGCTCAGTGAAGAGCATCGGGTGCTGATCATGATGCACGACGTGGAGGGCTATACTCTGGTCGAACTGGAAGACATCCTTGAAGTTCCTCTGGGTACCCTGAAATCGCGCGTTCACCGGGCGCGGGCGCGCCTGCGAAAAGTGCTGGGCGAGGCAAAAAAAAGGGAACCCTTGCCCGTTCGCATGCGTGTAAGGGGGTAGAACGAACGGTTGATCTGAACATGCATTGCGAAGAAGTACGGACATTACTGCCAGAGCGGGCGGGGGGAGAGCTAGGGGCTGCGGTCGAGGGCCTGGTCGATGCCCATCTGCGGGCCTGCGCATGCTGTGCTTCGAGGCTCGATCGGGAGCGCGAACTGGTCGCCGTACTCAGGGCCTTGCCGGTGGCCGCAATGCCGGAAGGATTGCCCGCCAGGCTCATGCGACGGGCGCGTGATGCTGACCAGGCCAGCCGTCATGCCCAGGCCACCAGGCGCATGTTTCATGCCGGCTCGATTGCGGCATCGATACTGATGGTCTGCGGGATTGGCTTCATGCTCGGACGTGGCTCGCTTCCCACGGGGGATGGGGCAGCGCTGGCGGTCCACCTGCCACTGGGCGCCTCGCAGATGGTTGCGCTGAAAATTGATGCGCCGCAGGCCTTCGAGCATGTGGAGTTTGAGGTAAGCCTGCCGGCGAATGTGGCGCTGCAGGATCAGCCTGATCTGCGCGAATTCGCCTGGAGCGGTCAGCTACAGGCCGGGGTGAATGTGCTCAGTTTGCCGCTGGTCGGGGTCAAGGCCATGGGGGGGCAACTGGTTGCCCGGGTCAAGTTTGGATCGACGGAAAAATCGCTGACGATTCCGTTGACGGTTGTTGCACGGGGCTAGAGGGGTCACGACATGAAAAGAACACTACTGGCGTCACTCATGCTGCTGTCGACGGTTGCCGCCGCAGATGAGTTCGACATCACCATGGAGATCATCGGCGCGGACGAATCCATTGACGAGGCGATCGTGAATCGCATCGCCTTGCCGTTCGCGATGTCGCGCACGGCCGTTGTGCCGGGCAGCAGGCCAGGGCTGGAAGCCTCTTCCGCCGAGCGTCCGCTTGAGGCGCTGGTGGAATCCCAGCTGGATGCTTCCGAGTTCGAGCAGGGTTCCGGCATGCCGGATATGCAGGAGTTGGGGTCTGATGGCTTGAGCTACGGTTCGCATGCCGTTACTTTAGTGCCCGAGTGATCGAGAAAATGCCTGGGTGAAGATCGCGCAGCAGGCGTGATCGGAGGTCGAGTTCAAACCTGAGAACCGCTCCTGGAGCGGTTTTTTGCTGTCCGCGCAGATGCTTCAGAAATGAATTGCGAGGCCATTTGACGCATGTCCCAATCAAGTCGCGGATCGCCGTCCGTGGCATGACAACTGTCTGGCGCCCTTGCTTCGTTTGGCTGTTTCTGGCCGCCTTTTTTGCGCCTGCTGCCGCCTGGTCCCAGGCTGAAGGCATGGCTGCCATGCAGGCCGGCACCGTGGCATTTCGCAACAATCAGTTGCGTCGGGCCCAGGCTTTTTTTGCCCAGGCTTTGGATGCGGGGCTGCAGGAACCACGGCTGTATTACAACCTCGGTGTCGTGAGCTACCGACTCGCTGCCTATGCCGAGTCCGAGCGCTACTTCCGCATGGCCTTGCCGTTCGACGACTTCCGTCAGCTGGCCTATTACAACCTCGGGCGGTGTGCGCAGCAGCAGGGCGCGATCGAGGCGGCCTTGCGCTGGTACGCTCTGGCGCAGGAAGGCGAGCAGGGACAGGTCGCGCAACTGGCTCATCGGGCTGGCGCGCATCTGCGGATGCAGAAGGCCCCGAGTGCAGGTTTTCAATGGCGCCTGGCGAGCGGGTTCGACTCCGCCGTGGTGGGTCTGGTCGATCAGGTGACCAGCCAGCCCACCAATGAATCGGATTCTTTCCGCGAGCTTTTCTTGCGCCGGGATCAGCCTCTGTCCGTGGTCTTGCTGGGGGATGGCAAGCTGGGCCTGGCCGGCTACCTGCTCAGTTATGATTCGGTCCGTCAGGCCGATATCCAGTCCCTGTCGACCGACTGGTCGCGTGATTTCGGGCAGGTCTGGATCGGCCGGGCGATGTTCAAGACCCATCTGGCGCATGAGTGGCTCAATGGTCAGCCATTTCAGTGGCGTGCCGGCGTCGAGGTGCAGTTGTCCCATGCCTGGTCTGGCGCCTGGCTCCGACACGTCCTGATGCTGCAGCATTTCGGTGCGCGAAGCGAAAGATCCAGCCCGATAGAGGGCTACAGCATCAATCTGTCATCGGCGTGGTTGCGCAAGCTCGGCCATGGTGTGGCTCTGCTGCGTTTCAATGCGCAAATGAATGATCGCGCCCTGGACGAAAATTCGCCGTTTCTTTATGGCCTGGAAGCCTTTTGGCGCAGTTCCAGGCCGGCGGATTGGCAGTTCGGGCCGGGTTTGCAGTGGCGGGTGTCGAGATTTCCGATGGCTCGTCGGCCGGAAACGCGATGGCGGGCGATTCTCCGCCTGGAGAGCGAACTGGGACGGCAGTTGGGGGGGCGTGTCGAATTCCAGTTCGAGCGCAATGAGACCGACAACCTGCGCTACGCCTACGAGCATTACCGGCTGCTGTTCGGTCTCAACTGGAGCCCGTCGACAGACGTGGACTGAGGGCGATCTGCAGCGCCTGATCACGGAACCTGGGTCAGCTCGTCACTCCGGCTCGATGTCAGGCGGGCGTTGGCGATCGTTTGCGATGGCGAAGGCTGGGCGCGCAGCCCGTTCGGCGGCTTGAGCGTCGCAGTCGCTGATGCCCAGGCTGTCGGCAAAGGGATCGGGGCCGCTCATGTGGCGCTGACAGGCCGCGGTGGCCGGCCGGGGCTGTTGCAGGAACGAAGGCTGGCCTTCGTCCGGGCTGTGGGAGAGAGCAGGTCCGTGGCGGACCGGGTTTGCCAAGCTGCAGGCGCCGAGCGTGGCGCTGATGAGCAGGCCGATGGATTTCTGCATGTGTGCTGCTGGTTTGGCGAATGACATGGTGCCCACTAGACGTTTGCCCACGGCGAAGCGTTCCGTCTTCACGAAACGCTCACGTGCCTAATCCTAGCGTGAGGCATCATGTTGATGGACGGGGCCTCGAATGGACCTGCTGATCGTGGCTGCAAATGATGAGACTGCCCAGTTGCTTGAGAACCGGCTGCAGGCGGCGATTCCTGGGGTTCACTGCATCAGTGCGCCGCCGGAGGCGAAACAGCCGGGCTGGATTGCGGGCAAGGGGATCGATCTGATCCTGCATGACCAGCTGGAAGGAATCGACAACTGGCTGGAGCTTCCCCATTGTCCCGCCCTGGTTGCGACCGGCGCGCTGGAGGGCGCTGAGCCCCGCATGCACGCGATCCGGCGTGGGGCCTTTGATTATCTGGCCTATGCAGAACTCAGCCCCGAACTGTTATCACGGGTTGTTTACTATGCCGTCGAGAATGCCGGATTGGCGCTCAGGCTGGAGGAGTCCAAGGGGCGCAATGCCTACCTTGCCAGCCACGATGAACTGACCGGCCTGCGTAATCGCGCACGTTTTGTCGCGGAGCTCGCCGAGGCTTCTGAGCGGGCGGTGGTGAATCGGAATGCCCTGGCCTTGTTGCTGATCCATCTGGATGCGTTTCGGGCGGTGAACGATGCGCTGGGCCAGCAGGCGGGTGACACGGTCCTGAAGGTGACGGTGCAACGCATCCATCACGTGCTGCGCGGAGACGATGCCTTGTATCGCATCGATGGTAAACAATTTGCCGTCCTGATGGCCCAGGCCGATGATGATGAGCAGGGCGTGCGCATGGCAGCGGGGCGCATTCACAAGGCGATGTCGCAGCCCCTGAACATTTACAAGCAACCCGTACAGGTCGGTGCGAGCATTGGCGCCGCGATCTGGCCGGCGGATGCGGACAGCATCGACGCCCTGATCAGCGCCGCGGATGCCGCAATGCGTGCGGCGCGTACTGCCGGTGGCGGTTTTCGCATGGCGGATGCGACGATGGCACCCGCCCCTCGCCTGGGCCAGGCGCCCGATGATGCTCTGATTCGTCACTGAGCCGGTGTCTTCCCGGTCCGGTGTGGACATCTTGTCGATCTGATATGGTAAGAAATATTACCTGATGATTTGATTTCAATGGTGATGCTATATTGCAGCGATATCAAAGGCCGTAATATAAATTACCTGGGGAATCATCATGCAGCGTCCAGCGGTGGAATCAGAGTTGGAATTGTTCCGTCAGTCCGCCCGTCAATTTTTCCAGAAGGAGATCGGTCCGCGGTCCGAAGCCTGGCGTGAAGCGGGGCTGGTGGAGCGTGAGGCTTTTCTGAAAGCCGGTGCGATGGGCTATCTGTGCATGTGGGCGGGGGAAGAGTACGGGGGGCTCGGGATCCGGGATTTTCGTTACGAACAGATCCTCATCGAAGAGAATGCGGCATACGGAGATTCGGGATTCTTCATGACCCTGCACAGCCGTCTGGTCGGGCCGTATTTCGAACATTTCGGTACCGAGGAACAGAAGCGGCGTTTTCTGCCGCGGTTCATTTCCGGCGAGTCGATTCTTGGTATTGCGATGACCGAGCCCGATGCCGGCTCAGATCTCGCGGGGATGAAAACCCGGGCGGAAAAAAGCGGTGAGGACTGGATCCTGAATGGTTCCAAGACCTACATCTCCAACGGCATCAATGGCGATGTGTTCATCGTCGCTGCGCGAACCCAGCCCGATCAGGCCCATGCGATCAGCCTGTTCATCGTGGAGCGCGGCATGGAGGGTTTCGAGCGTGGGCGCAACCTGAAAAAAATGGGGATGAAATCGCAGGACACCGCCGAACTGTTCTTCCGTGACCTGCGTGTGCCGGCGGCGAACCTGCTGGGGCAGGCGCATGCCGGGTTTTACCATCTGATGCAGGGTTTGGCTGAGGAGCGCCTGATTGCCGCGGTCGGCAATCTTGCCGGTGCACGCCAGGCCTATGAAGTCACCCGGGAGTTCGTGCGCACCCGCAAGGCCTTCGGCAAGCCCTTGTCAAAATTCCAGAATACCCGCTTCAAGATGGCGGAAGTCGATGCCGAAATCGACATCGCTCAGGTCTACGTGGACCGCTTGGTCGAGGCGCATAACTCGGGCCGGCTCAGTCCGGTCGATGCGGCCCGCGCCAAGCTGCAGACCAGCGAAATCAATGGCCGGATGGTCGATCTGGGCGTGCAATTGCACGGTGGGGCGGGGTATATGGATGAATATCCGATCTGCCGCATGTATCAGGATGAAAGAATCCATCGAATTCTCGCCGGCACATCGGAAATCATGAAGGAACTCATCGCCAGAGACGCTCTGGACTGAAGGGCGGCGCCCGCCCGCAGGCGAGGCGCCGATCACCGGGTGTTGCGCTCAGGCCGGTTGCTGGTCCAGAAAACGTTCTGCATCCAGTGCGGCCATGCAGCCGGAACCTGCCGAGGTAATGGCCTGTCGATAGATGTGATCCATGACATCGCCGGCCGCGAACACGCCGGGTACGGACGTGGCGGTGGCATCACCGTCGGAGCCGCTCTGCACCTTGATATAGCCCCCGTTCATGGCCAGCTGGCCCTGGAAGATTTCGGTATTGGGGCTGTGGCCGATGGCGATGAAAACGCCGTGAACATCCAGATCGACGCTTGAACCGCTGCGGTTGTCGCGAATGCGTGCGCCGGTCACACCCATGTTGTCGCCAAGGACCTCGTCCAGCTCGTGGAAGGTGTGCAGGGTGATCTTGCCTTCCTCAACCCGTTTCATCAGCTTGTCGATGAGAATCTTTTCAGCTCGGAACTGATCCCGGCGATGAACCAGGTCGACATGCGAGGCGATATTGGCCAGATAGAGCGCTTCCTCGACCGCGGTATTGCCGCCACCGATGACGGCGACCGGCTTGTTGCGATAGAAAAAGCCATCGCAGGTGGCGCAGGCGGAGACCCCTTTGCCCTTGAAGGCCTCCTCGGAGTCCAGGCCCAGATAGCGCGCCGAGGCGCCGGTGCAGATGATCAGGGCATCGCAGGTGTAGGTGCTGGTGTCACCCTGCAGCCGGAACGGAGCTTGTTTCAGGTCGGTGGACTGGATGTGATCGAAAATGATCTGGGTGTCGAAGCGTTCCGCATGCTGTTGCATGCGCAACATGAGATCCGGTCCCTGCAGGCCCTCAACGTCGCCTGGCCAGTTGTCGACTTCCGTGGTCGTGGTCAGCTGGCCGCCCTGCTGCAGCCCGGTGATGAGCACGGGCTTGAGGTTGGCGCGCGCGGCGTAGACGGCAGCGGTGTATCCGGCCGGACCGGAGCCGAGGATGATCAGACGGTGGTGTTGGACCTCACTCATGGAATTCTCTTGATTGACGCGTGAAGGGAAAAGCAGGCTGGCACCAAATCGGTGCCAGCCTGGAACTCGGACGCCGGCTTACAGGCCTTCGGCATTGCCCGCCAGATACTCGGCGACACCTTCGGAGGTGGGTTTCATGCCGGACTGGCCTTTGCGCCAGCCCGCCGGGCAAACTTCGCCATGTTCTTCGGTGAACTGCAGGGCATCGACCAGGCGCAGCATTTCGTCCACTTCCCGGCCCAGGGGCAGATTATTGACCACCTGATGCTGCACGACGCCCTCGCGGTCGATCAGAAAGGAAGCCCGCATGGCGATGCCGGCTTCGGGATGGGCGATGCCGTAGCTGCTGACAATCTCGTGGTTGACGTCGGCCACGAGCGGGAACTTGACCGGACCGATGCCGCCTTTTTCCACCGGGGTATTGCGCCAGGCGAAGTGAGAGAATTGCGAATCGATGGACACGCCGATGACCTGCACGCCACGCTCTTCGAATGCGGCGATGCGGTTGTCATGCGCAATGATCTCGGACGGGCAGACAAAGGTGAAATCCAGCGGATAGAAGAACAGCACGACGTACTTGCCCTTGAAGTCCGAAAGTTTGAATTCCTCGGTGATCCGGCCATCGGCCAGGACTGCGGCGGCGGTGAAATCCGGTGCGTTGCGACCTACGAGTACGCTCATGAAATGACTCCTTGGAAACTTGGTTCAATGGAAAATTTTGCCCCGCAGCGGCCTGCGCTGCGATGAGGAGGGGCGCAGTTTAGAAGAGGAGTTAAAATAGCTCAATACAATAATTACTATAGTTGCGATAGGTAAAAGCAATTATCCGGACTGCCATGACTGCAGTCCGGTCTCACATTCCCCAGGCCGGCACCGTAAACTGGTGGCCGTATGCTTAAAAGCCAAGTTCATGACTGAAAGAAAATCTCCCTTCCGACTGGTGTTCCGTGCGTTCGCCATGTTGTTTACCTTTGTCCGCCGTCTGCTGTTGAGCCTTTTCGTGCTTGCTCTGATCGCGATGGGCTATCTGATCTGGCAGGGCGGGCCGCCGATCAAGGTGGACGATGGCGTCGCGATGGTGCTGGTGCCTTTCGGCCAGATCGTGGATCAGGATGATGTCGATCCGCGGGCGCGCCTGGCGGATGAACTGCTCGGCGAAGAACCCCAGAATTCGGTCCTCAGCCGTATGCGCGAAGCCATTGAAGCCGCTGCCGAGGATGGCCGGATCAAGTTGCTGTTCCTCAAGCTGGACACGGGTTTCAGTGCCGGCCAGGCGCAACTGGAAGAGCTGGCGCTAGCGATTGCCAGATTCAAGCAGAGCGGCAAGCCGGTCTATGCCTATGCCCCGGATCTGGGACAGAGCGAATATTTTCTGGCGGCGATGGCCGACCGGATTTTCATCGATCCGATGGGCATGGTGTTCTTTCCCGGCTTCGAGCGCTATCCGCTGTACTATCACGATGCCCTGGAAAAGCTCGGCGTATCGGTGAATGTCTTCCGGGTGGGCGAGTTCAAGTCTGCGGTCGAGCCGTTCCTCCGCAACTCGATGTCGGATTCCGCCAGAGACAATGCCCAGGGTTGGCTGGACGGCCTGTGGTCGGCGTGGCTGCAGGCGGTCGCCGCAGCGCGTGGGCTGAGCGCAGATCGATTGCAGGCCTATAGCGACGGCTATGCCGGGCTGCTGCGGAAACATCAGGGTGACCCGGCCCAGCTCGCACTGGCACAGGGACTGGTGGATGAAGTGCTGCCCCTGCACGATTTGCGCAAGCAGACAGGGGAAATCGTTGGCATGGACGGCGAGCATGGCAGTTTCCGCCAGATCGATCACCGCAGCTACCTGCGTGCCCTGAGGCATGAAGGCAGCATCAAGGATCCGGTCCCGCCCCAGGGCGTCAAGCGGATCTCCGTCGTGGTGGTGCAAGGCGAAATCGTTGCCGGAGAGAGTTCGCCCGGTTTCGCTGGCGGTGACACCATCCGGCGGCTCATTGATCAGGCGCGTGAAAACAAGGATTCCGCCGCGCTGCTGCTGCGCGTCGATTCGCCTGGCGGCAGTGTTTTCGCATCCGAGCAGATCCGGCGGGCGGTCGCACGCTACCGCGAGAGCGGACGCCCGGTCGTGGTGTCCATGGCCAGCCTGGCCGCCTCAGGGGGCTATTGGATTTCCATGAACGCGAATCAGATCATGGCTCATGCCACGACCATCACCGGATCGATCGGTGTTTTTGGCCTGATTCCCACCTTCGAGCGCAGCCTGCAGAAAATCGGCGTGCATAGCGATGGGGTGGGCACCACCACCTGGTCAGGCGGGCTGAGTCCCCTGCGGCCGCTGTCGGACCATGCAAAGCAGGGGATCCAGATGCTGGTTGAAAAAGACTATCGGCTTTTCATTCAACAGGTTGCCGATGCTCGCGGTCTTGGTTTGGAGTTCGTTGATCAGGTGGCGCAGGGTCAGGTGTGGACCGGTGCCATGGCGCTCGATCATGGTCTGATCGATGGCCTGGGGGACTATGATGCCGCAGCCGACAAGGCCGCGGAGCTGGCCGGGCTGGATGAGGTGAGATTGGAGTCCGTCATGCCGCCGATGGACATCAGAATGCGTTTGCTGGAGCGCTTTTCGCTGCTAGGGCAACTGGTGCCTGAAGGCTTGCTGCCGCTCGTCGATGCCGGACTGGGCCAACTGGATGGCGAGTTCCGCCGCTGGTCCGATCCCAAAGGTATTTACGCGCATTGCGAGTGTCAGCCCTGATATGCCGACACTGAGGATACGCGGTCATGCCCTGCACTTTGTCGACGAGGGCGAGGGCGACGCCGTGCTGCTGCTGCATGGTCTGGGGAATAGCGGGCGGGACTGGGAATTCCAGGCGCCGGACCTGCTGGCGGCCGGTTTTCGGGTCATTCGGCCCGACTTTTTGGGCTTTGGCCAGTCCGACAGCCCGCCGGACGGCTATGGGCCGGTGGCGATGGCCAGGGACATGATCGGTCTGCTGGATGAACTGGAGATTGCACGGGCACACCTGGTCGGCTATTCGATGGGCGGCGCGGTCGCCTACCAGCTTGCGCTGGATCAACCCGAGCGTTGGTACAGTCTGGCGATCCTGAGCAGCCTGCCGTGTTTCGTGCCGCAGCGCCTGCATGATCATTGGCAGTTCTGGTTGCGGCATGTGCTCAGCCGGGTGCTGGGTATGCAGAAGATGGCGGAAATGGTGACCCAGCGCATGTTCGGCCATCGGCCTGAACTGGCGGCGCGGATGTTGCCGCGATACGCCGACAATGATCGGGAGGTCTACGCCAAGGTGCTGGCGGCGCTGGCGGGCTGGGATGTGCGCGATCGCCTGGCGGAGCTGAGCTGCCCGGTGCTGATCATGGCGGCGGAAAATGATTATTTTCGCCTTGAGGATGTGGAGCAAAGCGTCGAACTGCTGCCGCAGGCGGAACTCGTTGTCGTGCCCGGAACCCGCCACGGCCTGCCGATGGAAAAGCCGGAGGCCGTGAATCACGCTTTGCTGAGTTTTTTTTCCCGTTCCAGGATGTCCTGAAGCATCAGCGCACGGTTGCAGAATATCCAGCGGGCGCCCTGATGCAGGGCGTGACGCAGGGCGTGGCGGGATTGCGGAAAGCCCAGCCCGATCCACTGATCCGCCGCAATGTGAAGGGCGCTGTGGCGATGTTGCAGCAGGGCATAATGCCCGGTCATGCCGGCGCAGTCCGTGCTCAGGGCATACGCGCTCATCTGCGCTACATTATGACGGGCGATGGCGACCAGGCAGTTGGAAAACGGGCGCCGCAACCAGTCCAGTGTCGGAATGTCCAGGGACATCTAATGAAAGTCGCGGGCCGCGCGCAGGGGGGCCAGCGCGTCGATGACCCGTTGCAACCGCAGGTCGGCCTGCGGCCGGTCTTCGGCCTTGAACTCGATCAGAAGATGGATGCGTTCGCCATAGCGGGCGACCAGTTCCTGCAGGCTGGGAATCAGCGGAAAGCGGCGGCGGATGGTCTGGAAGTCGAGATCGCGTAGCCGGTCGGCACAGGCAAAAATGCGCGCGAGATCGGCGTCATGAAAAACCAGGGGAATGCCGTCGCGGCTGAAACGCACGTCGCATTCCAGGCCGTAGACACGGCCAGGTAAGGGGTCGAAGGCCGCGAAGCTGTTTTCGATGACCTCGGGTGCGTTGCGCTCGCCGCGATGGGAAATGATCCGGACGTCCTGCAGCACGCAGCGCGGCAGACGAGGTCGCGGGATGAGGTCGAACCAGGCGTCCGCGGCGGCGAGCAGCCAGGGGTCTAGCCAGGGCGGGAGCATGCTGTCAGAGTTTCCATCATGAAGAATGATACGACACGCCAGGCGGCCACGGTGTTACGTCATGCCGGCAATTGCAGGGCGCGCAATGCGGGGGCGGTGAATCCACCGATCGTGCGCGCATCCACCGTGCTGTTCGAAGACCTGGATCATCTCGAGAGCGCAGGACGGCAGGCCTTCGAGGTGTTCTATTACGGCCGTTTCGGTACCCCGACCCACGCCGCTCTGGCAGAGGCGCTGTGTGCCTTGTCCGGTGCGGCCGGCGCGGTTTTTTTTCCGTCCGGACTGGCCGCGATCGCCGGTGTGATGATGAATTTTCTGCGATCGGGCGATGAGGTGCTTGTTGCCGACTGCGTCTACGGACCGACGCGAAAATTCTGCGACCAGCAGCTGGCACGCTTGGGCATTCGCGTGCGCTATTTTCCGGCCCGTGCCGGTGCGGACATCGCGCCGCTGATCTCGCCATCGACACGCCTGATTTTCTGCGAGTCGCCCGGTTCGCTGGCCATGGAACTGCAGGATTTGCCCGCGATCTGTCAGGCGGCGAAGGTTCACGGCGTGCCGGTCGTGGTCGACAACACCTGGGCCACCCCTTTGCAGTGCGACGTGCTGGAACTAGGGGCGGCGGTAGACATTCAGGCCGGTACGAAATATCTCGGCGGTCATGCCGATCTGATGCTGGGGGTCGCCCTGTGTCGGGAGGACGTCCTGGCCGATCTGCGCTCGAATGCGCAAGCCTTCGGCTACTGTGTGGGCGCGGATGAGGCCTGGCTGGCTCTGCGTGGTTTACGCACGCTGGATCTCCGTTTGCGTCAGCATCAGGCCAATGCCGCCGAACTCAAGTCCTGGTTGCGGCAGCAGCCGGAAGTGCTGAGAATTCTCGATCCCAGCGTGCCGGATGATCCGCAGCATGCGCTGTGGCAGCGTGATTTTCGCGGTGGCAACGGCCTGTTTTCGGTGCAGTTGCGAGCGATGAGCGATGAGGCTTTCCGAGCCCTGGTCGACAGCCTGCAGCTCTTCGGTCTCGGCTATTCCTGGGGTGGTTACGAGAGCCTGTGTCTGCCATTTCGGCTGCAGGGGCTGCGCAGCGAAGCCGACTGGGATGCTTCAGCGCGTTATCTAAGGTTTCATGCCGGTCTGGAAAGCGCCGTCGATCTGCTAGCCGATCTCGAGCAGGCCTTTTCTTGCAGTCGCGCTATTTCATCAGGTCGAGCCTGAGCGACAGATCGGTTGCGCTGACGTTCTTGGTCAGCCCGCCGATGGAGATGCGGTCGACGCCGGTGTCAGCGATTTCCCTGATGTTTTCCAGGCTAATGCCGCCCGAAGCTTCAAGCAGGGTCTGGCCACGGTTGTAGCGCTTCTGGGCGCGGCCCAGATTCACGGCCTTGGCCAGCAGATGGGTCGGGAAGTTGTCCAGCAGCAGGACGTCAACGGTCTGGTTCAGGGCTTCTTCGGCCTGTTGCAGGGTTTCCGCTTCGACAATGATGGGCAGATTTTTCGGATTGTTCTTGCGTGCCTGCGCGACTGCCGCGCTGATCGACCCGGCCACCGCGATATGGTTTTCCTTGATCATGAAGGCGTCGTACAGGCCCATGCGATGCGGCTGGCCGCCCCCGCAGGCCACCGCGTATTTCTGCCCGGAGCGCAGGCCGGGGAGGGTCTTGCGGGTGTCGAGGATGCGTGCGTTGGTGCCCTTGATGCGCTCCACATAACGGCGCGTCAGACTGGCGACGCCGGAGAACAGCTGCAGGAAATTGAGCGCGCAACGCTCGCCCGTGAGTACGGCTCTGGCCGGTCCGCTGATCTCGCACAGCACCTTGTTCGGGGCGATGTAGCTGCCCTCTTCAGCCTGCCAGTGGACCGCAATGCGTTGATCCAGTTGGGCGAAGGTTTCATCAAACCAGGCCTGGCCACATAACACGGCCGACTCACGGGATATCAGGGTCGCTCTGACCATGGCGTCGGCCGGCATCAGCCCGGCGCTGACATCGCCGGGGCCGACATCCTCGCGCAGTGCCAGGGCGACGTTCATTGCGACGGTCTTGAGCGGCGGCTTGATTTTCGTGGTCATAGGGACGATAGGCTGATCTGGCAGCGGCAAAGGATGGGCAAGGGCGTTGGGGCGAAAGCTTAGTGGTTCAGCAGTTCGAGAATCAGGGCCTTTTGTGCATGCAAGCGATTTTCGGCTTCGTCCCAGACCACGCTGGCCTTGCCATCGATCACCCCGGCACTGACTTCCTCGCCCCGATGCGCCGGCAGACAATGCATGAACAGGGCGTCTGCTGCGGCCAGTTGCATGAGGGATTCATCGACCTGATAGCTGCTGAAGGCTTGCTGGCGATCCTGCTGGTCCTGCTCCTGGCCCATGCTGGCCCAGACATCGGTGACCAGCAGGTCCGCGCCTTCGGCTGCCGCTCTGGGGTCCTGCGTCAACTGCACGCGGCCCTGGCCTCGCTCCAGCCAGCTGGACTCCGGTTCGTATCCGGCGGGACAGGCAACCCGGAGGTTGAAGTTGAACTGTGCGGCGGCAGCGATGTAGGAGTGGCACATGTTGTTGCCATCTCCAATCCACGCCACTGTACGGCCGCTGATGTCGCCCCGGTGTTCGGTGTAGGTCATGATGTCCGCCAGCAACTGGCAGGGATGGTTCCGCTCGCTCAGGCCATTGATGACGGGCACCGCGCTGTTACGGGCAAACAGGGTCTGGTCCGCGAGCGAGTCATTGCGGATCATCACCAGATCGACCATGCCGGACAATACGCGGGCGGTGTCATCGATCGGTTCGCCGCGGCCGAGCTGCGTGTCCCGCGGGCTGAGAAACAGGGCATGGCCGCCAAGCTGGCTCATGCCGGCTTCGAAAGAAACGCGGGTGCGGGTCGAACTCTTGGCAAAAATCATCGCCATGGTGCGGCCGGCCAGCGGTGCGCCGGCCTTGCCCTGCTTGAATGCCTTCTTTTCGCGGATGGCGCGTTCGATCAGAGCCTTGAGTTCGGCGGCATTGAAATCGAACAGGCTGAGGAAATCACGTTTATTCATGGCAAAAAAAAAAGTTCGCCCGGCAGCCCGGGCGAACCTGTGGTGGTCCGGCGGGACGTTCTAGCCGAGGTTGTCGGCGACGAAGTTCCAGTTGGCCAGGGCCCAGAAACTTTCCAGGAATTTCGGCCGCGCGTTGCGATGATCGATGTAGTAGGCGTGTTCCCAGACATCCACGGTGAGCAATGGCGTGTGACCATCCGTCATCGGATTGCCGGCATTCGAGGTGTTGACGATTTCCAGCTTGCCGGCCGCGTTCTTGACCAGCCAGGTCCAGCCCGAGCCGAAGTTGTTGATGGCGGAGTTGGTGAATTGCTCCTTGAACTTCTCGACCGAGCCGAAGGCCTCGCTCAGGGCGGCGGCAAGCGAGTCGCTCGGGGCGCTGGTGTTCGGGCTCAGGCAATTCCAGAAGAAGCTGTGGTTCCAGATCTGGGCGACGTTATTGAACAGGCCGCCAGAGCTGCTCATGATCAATTCTTCCAGGCTCTTGTTTTCGTTCTCGGTGCCGGCAACCAGGCCGTTCGCCTTGTCGACATAGGTCTGGTGATGCTTGCCATAGTGGAAATCCAGCGTTTCCCTGGACATGTGTGGTTCCAGCGCGTCGCGTGCATATGGAAGTTCAGGAAGTGTGAATGCCATTTTGTTGTCCCTTTGCCAAAGGCAGCATGATCGGAAAGAATGAACTCCTCAGCCTAACAAGAGTCAGCACAATTGTCAGCGCATTTGTGTGCGGGGAACACTTCGGCAGAAGGCCGACGGGGCAGGGCGATCGAGTCTGCGTCGCAAAGCGTCAAGACTATCTTTATGGCCTTGTTTGTTTATAATCCCGCGCCCTTCAGGGCAGACATCTGTTTGCCGGCGCGTTTCCAGGAGGAAGACTGATGGACGCTATGGATCGAATTCGCAAGGCAATACAAGACAATCCCGTAATCATTTTCATGAAGGGCACACCGGATTTTCCGCAGTGCGGCTTTTCCGCACGTGCATCTCAAGCGCTTGCCGAGTGTGGCGCGCCCTTTGCCTACGTGAATATTTACGAGGACCAGGAGATCTACCAGGCGCTGCCTCAGTATGCCAACTGGCCGACGTTTCCTCAGCTGTATATCAACGGCGAATTGATCGGTGGCTGCGACATCACGCTGGACCTGCATGGCTCCGGCGAGCTCAAAGCGATGGTGCAGCAGGCTGCGCAGGACGAAAAAGGCGCCGCGGATCAGGATTGAAAAACGCCGGGCCGGTGGCCTGACGTGATGAGGCCTGCTCAGAGCATGCGCTGCGGAGAATTCACGCTGGATCTGGGGCGGCCGCAGGTCATGGGCATCCTGAATGTCACCCCGGATTCATTTTCCGATGGTGGTCGGTTTGCTTCGCTCGACGCGGCGCTTGAGCACGGCCTGCGAATGCAGGACGAAGGCGCTGCGCTGATCGATGTCGGCGGGGAGTCGACTCGACCGGGCGCCGTCGCCGTGCCGCTGGATCTGGAGCTGGAGCGGGTGATTCCCGTGATCGAGGCCTTGGCCCCTGAATTGCGAATTCCGATCTCCGTCGATACCAGCAAGCCGGAAGTGATGCGGGCGGCGGTGGCGGCCGGGGCAGGCATGATCAACGATGTGCATGCCCTGCAGGCCGAGGGCGCCGCGGAATGTGTCGCGAGTCTGGGGGCGGGTGTCGCCGTGGTGCTGATGCACAGGCAGGGCCGGGCCGCAGATATGCAGAATCGGCCACACTATCTCGATGTGGTCGATGAGGTGATCGGTTTTTTGCATGCGCGGGCGCAGCGATTGCGGGGCCTGGGACTGGCAGACACGCAGATGCTGTTCGATCCCGGCATCGGCTTCGGCAAAACCCTGGCGCATAATTTGAGCCTGCTCAAGGCCTTGCCCCGCTTCGTTGATGAGTTTCAGCGGATTGCGCTGGGCGTCTCCCGAAAATCCATGTTTTCGCAGTTGCTGGGCGAGCGAGCGCCGGTGGATCGGGTGGCGGCCAGTGTGCAGACCGCCTTGCTGGCGGCCGACGCCGGCGCGATACTGCTGCGTGTGCATGATGTGGCGGCCACGGTTGAGGCCTTGCGCCTGCTGCGCGCAATCCAGACGGCTGAATGAGTACACAGATGCGGAAATACTTCGGAACGGATGGCATCAGAGGGCGGGTGGGACAAACGCCGATGACGCCGCAGTTCGTGATGCAGTTTGGCATGGCGCTGGGCAAAACCCTGCGTCGCCATGGGTCCCGTCCGCTGGTCGTGATCGGCAAGGACACGCGATTGTCGGGCTATATGCTCGAATCCGCACTCGAAGCGGGACTGGCTTCCAGCGGGGTGGATGTGCTGTTGCTGGGGCCGATGCCGACGCCGGCCGTGGCCTATCTCACGCAGACATTCAGGGCGCAGTCGGGCGCGGTCATCAGCGCCTCGCACAATCCTTTCTTCGACAATGGCATCAAGCTTTTCGGCGGTGATGGCTACAAACTTTCCGATGCCATCGAAGCGGAAATCGAGGTCGAACTGGATCGCGAACAAGATTGCGTCGAGCCGGAATATTTCGGACGAGCACGGCGCGTCGATGATGCGGCCGGGCGGTATATCGAATTTTGCAAATCGACTTTTCGCAGTGGTGCGCTCAAGGGCATGCGTTTAGTGCTGGACTGTGCGAATGGCGCGTCCTATCACGTCACACCCCATGTGCTCAGGGAGCTTGGGGCCGATGTGGAAGTGATCGGCGCCCAGCCCGACGGGATCAATATCAATGCCGCTTGCGGCTCGACCAGTCCGGCCGCCCTGCAGCAGGCGGTCAAGGACTCGGCGGCGGATGCAGGGATTGCGCTGGATGGTGACGCGGATCGTTGTCTGATGGTGGATGCGGCCGGACAGTTGGTCGATGGCGACGAGATGCTTTACGTGGTGGCGCAGTCGCGACGTCAGCGTGGCCGTTTGCGTGGCCCGGTGGTGGGGACGCTGATGAGCAATCTCGGCCTGGAACTGGCGTTGCGGCGCGATGGCATTGATTTCAAGCGCGCCCAGGTCGGTGATCGATATGTGCTGGAGTTGATGCAGCAGCACGATGCGGTGTTGGGCGGCGAGTCGTCCGGTCACATGATCTGCCTGGATCGCTGCACCACTGGTGATGGCACTGTGGCGGCATTGCAGGTGCTGGCCGAGATGTCCCGAACGGGGCAGGAACTGCGGGATTTGCTGGCCGGCATGGACAAGCTGCCACAGCAAATGATCAATGTGCGTCTGCCGGCCGGAATGCGGGCCAGCGCCTTGATGCAGGCCACCGAAATCCAGCAGGCGGTGCGTGAGCTGGAGGCGCAGCTTGGAGACTCCGGGCGCATTCTGCTCCGGCCGTCCGGGACTGAACCCTTGATCCGGGTGATGGCGGAAGGGCGCGAAGCTGGTCAAATCGAGGCCGTCGTCACACAATTGGCAGACACGGTCAAACAACATATTGGGGAATCCGTTGAGCTCTAGAACCTATTTCGTCGCCGGCAACTGGAAAATGCACGGCAGTCTCAGCCTGGCCGCCGAACTGGCGGGCAAGATCGTTGCCGGCGCGCCTGCGGGGATTGATCTTGCGATCTGTCCGCCATTTGTCTATCTGCCGGTGGTGCAAACGCTCGTGCAGGACAGCGCGGTGTCGCTGGGCGCGCAGAACGTCAGTTCCTGGGCTGATAGTGGTGCCTATACCGGCGAAATCAGCGCCCGCATGCTCACGGACCTGGCCTGCCGTTTTGTGATCGTGGGGCATTCCGAGCGACGTGGCCTGTGCGGAGAATCCGATGAACTGGTGGCCGAGAAGGTCGAGCGCGCTCAGGCCGCAGGTCTGCTGCCGATTATCTGTGTCGGTGAGACCCTGGCGCAGCGTGAAGACGGCGAGACCGAGCAGGTGGTACTGGAACAGCTGACGGCCGTGATCGAACGTTGCGGGGTTGCCGCCCTGGCCAAGGCCGTGGTCGCCTATGAGCCGGTGTGGGCGATCGGGACCGGTCGTACCGCGACGCCAGAGCAGGCCCAGCAGGTTCATGATTTTTTGCGTAGCGCAGTGCGGGAAAAGGATGCTAAAATCGCCAGCTCGCTGCGCATCCTCTACGGTGGCAGTGTCAAGCCGGATAATGCTGCAGAACTGTTTGCCCAGCCCGACATCGATGGTGGTTTGATCGGCGGTGCGGCACTGGATGCAGACGCTTTTCTGGCGATCTGCAACGCGGCGCAGCGCGCCGGTTCAACCGGATAAGATTGGGAAATATGTATTACACAGTGTTTGTGGTGGTTCAGGTGGTTCTGGCCATCAGTCTGATCGGCCTGATCCTGATTCAGCATGGCAAAGGTGCCGATGCCGGCGCCGCATTTGGCAGCGGTGCTTCGGGCACGGTGTTTGGTTCGCGTGGGTCGGCGACGTTTCTCAGTCGTAGCACCGGCGTTCTGGCGGCACTGTTTTTCGTCATCAGTCTGGTGCTGGCGGTGATGGTTGCGCGCGGCACCGCCGAGCGCAAGAGTCTGCTGGATGGTGAAGAAGCGGTGATCGGTGCGCCTGCCATTGAGGCGCCAGCGGCGGATCGGGAAGAGCCGGCCGCTCCGCCGACGGAGTAGCGAAGCCTGGCGGGAAGCGAAGAGGAAACAATGCCGACGTGGTGGAATTGGTAGACACGCTATCTTGAGGGGGTAGTGGCGAAAGCCGTATGAGTTCGAGTCTCATCGTCGGCACCATATCAAAGTTCGAAGACCTTGCAGATCAGCCCGGAGCGCATGCGCTATCGGGCTTTTTTGTGTATTCGGAGGAACTGAGGTGAGCTGTCTTGGCGCGTTCAGGCGGGTGCCTGGCCCAGACGGGCTCTTCGCGAAGCTGCGGTCTCTGTCCTTGGTCATTCGGTTCGGGGGCGCCGGGCGGACGGCCGCCGGTTTTTAGCGATTTTCTGGATCAACACGTTTGGTATCGAGATGACTGTCACTGAATTTACGCCCTGGACCGCGCTTGGTGGCGGTCTGCTCATCGGTCTGTCTGCGCTGATGATGCTCGAGTTCAACGGCCGCATTGCGGGCATCAGCGGCATCGTTGGCAAGCTGTTTACCGCGCGCGGCGAGGACTGGTGGTGGCGCGCCGCGTTTGTACTGGGGATGCTGGCCGGCGCGGGAGGCTATGCGGTGCTCAGTCCCGATGGCCTTAACCTGCATATCGAAAGCAGCATGCCCCTGATGCTGGCGGCCGGATTTCTGGTCGGACTTGGCGCTCGCCTGGGGCGCGGCTGCACGTCGGGCCATGGGGTTTGCGGTATCGGTCGACTGTCCGCGCGTTCATTGAGCGCAACCGCAATTTTCATGAGTGTGGCGGCACTGACGGTGTTCTTGAGCCGCCATGTGCTGGAGCTCTGAATCATGTGGTCACTGTTGCTTGCATTTCTAGGTGGTGCGATTTTCGCTTTGGGTTTGGTGCTCTCGCAGATGGCCGACCCGGCCAAGGTGCTGAATTTTCTTGATGTCGCCGGACATTGGGATCCTTCCTTGATGCTGGTCATGGGCGGTGCCCTGGCGCTGACGGTGCCTGGTTTTCGCCTCATTTTGAAACAGCCCCATCCCCTGCTGGATGGACGTTTTCATCTGCCGCAAAGCGCTGAGATCGATGCCGACCTGGTGTGGGGTTCCATCCTGTTTGGTATCGGCTGGGGCCTGGTGGGCTTGTGCCCAGGGCCGGCAATTGTCGGCCTGGTGAGCGGTGCCCAGCCGATCTTCGGCTTCATGCTCACCATGCTGATCGGCTATCGCCTGATGGATTATCTGCAGATCAGGCGCGGCAAGGCATAGGTCGGCCCCGCTCATCTCAGCGTGCGGGCCACCATAGGCGCTGCGCGCTCGACAGGCGATGGCGCGGTCCCGCGGGTCGGGACCAGGCGAGAATCTCCTGGCGGAAGTTTTCGGCCTGCCGGTCCAGTGCGGAAAAATCTGCATCCGCCTGCATCCAGGCCGGCAGCAGCGTCGACTCCTGCGCCTTGATCCGTTGCCGCAGGCGCTGCCGATAGCGGCTGTCGAACAGGGCGGCGCGCTGAACCTTCTGCCAGCCTTGCCAGGCCGCGTGGTCATCCGCATGCAGGCTGAACGCGGCGCAGGGGCCGAAGCGGATGGGGCGGAACAGGGAGAGACACGGCGCCGAGGTGCCCGTGACCACCGCTCTTGCGCCATGGGCGCCCAACCAGACGACCATCGAGCCGGTCGTCTGGCTGCGACGCACTGGGCCGGTCGCATGCATGCACAGATCGGCGTTGCTGCCTCTGAGCGGATCTTCAAGGCCTTTGGCATGGCGCCGCAGATGGGTGGTCATGGTGGAAAAATTGACGTCATCTGCGCTGTGAGCCTCGCGCAGGCAACGCAGGCTGAGTTCACGCCTGGGCCGGCTGGCAGCGAAATGGGGCAGGATCCTGGTGTCATGGCGACGAAAGCTGCCGCTGACGCCGGCGGCGCACACGGTGTACTCGCGTTCGAGACTCAGGGCATTGGAAATGGCGCCATAATCCTTGACCTGGACGGCGGCCCACTGGCGGCCTGCGGTCTCCAGGATCCAGGCTTCCTTGAAATCGGCCAGCATGAAACTGCTGTCGTAGTGGAAGTGCCGGTCGGCATAGCCCGCCGGCCCGCCCTGGCCATGCCGGTGCAGCAATTCACCGATCACTTCGATCGCCTGTCGGCAATTGGCCGCGCGTTCGAGCGCCAGGCGCAGCAGATCCATGCCCAGCAGCGCAGGCTGGATGCTGCGCTGGCGGGTGAAGACCGCTTCATTGCCAATCACCAGGCCATGTTCATTGAAGCCCATTTCCGCGCCCCAGAGCCAGGCGGGTTTGCTGAGGATGATGGCATGGCGGACGGGGACCTGCGGGATCTGTAGATAGGTCGTGCGCAGGTTTCGACTGCGATCGCCCCGCACAGCGGGATGTCGGGTGATGATCTGAGGTTCATGCGGCTCGCGATCACTGTTCTTGGCGAACCACAGTCCATTGCTGGCGATCAGAACCTGGGTGTCGCACATGCTGAAACTCCTGCACATCTCGTGTTTTCAGCTTCTGTGTAACAGGGGGGGCGTGATCTGCGCAACGACCGGGTGACGCAGATCGGCACGACGGCCGTCGCTACGTCCCGCCTCTCGGCCGCAGTGTGCGGCGGAGGTCTGCTGAGGCCGGCTGCGGTAGGATAGGGAGTCGATCCGTTCCGGTCCTGGGAATCCCGTAACTCTATGGGCTTTTACGATAAGTACTGTCTTCCTCACCTGATTGATCTGGCCTGCGGCCTGAATGCGGTGCATCGGCAACGGGCCAAAATTGTGCCGAAGGCACATGGCAAGGTGCTGGAGGTCGGCATCGGCACCGGTCTGAACCTGCCGCATTATCGACCTGAGCTGATCAATGAACTGTGGGGGCTGGATCCGGGCACGCAGATGCACCGACTGGCGGAGAAGCGCATGCGCCAGAGCGGCCTGGAC
>JBFKDQ010000015.1:0-69061 GCA_041619555.1 Oceanococcus sp.
CTGTTGACCATGAATATCAGACCAAGAAAACCAACCAGGATTCGATCACGCTGACAGCGCACAAGATGAAGGAGGGCGAGCTACCGGCGGAGCAATGGCTGGAGATGCAGCAGGTTGCAGTTGACGAAGATGAGGACGGCATGCCCGTTCTGTCCGCCGTGCTGATTACAGGCGGCAAACCTGCAAGGCGGGAAAAGGCCCTGAGTGACAATCAGAAGTTTGCGCTTGAGAACTTCAAGATCGCCGCCCGTGAACATGGCGAATTGAACGAGAAGGGAATATTCGAAGGCCTGCACCTTGATAAATGGCGACCCGCGTACTACTCGGCCAGCACTTTGGATAGCGATGACAGCAAGAGAACAAGCTTTCTTCGTGCAAGGCACGACTTGGTGAAACGGAAAGAGTTGGGCGTCAAAGATGACGTGTATCAACTCACAGGTTCACTCTGCGGGAATCAAATCAAAATGATCGAAAGTGCCATTCGAGAGCGCGAGCCCGAGGCGGAACCCTGTGCATAGAACCCCATGCGAAACACCGAGACAAAAGCGAAACATTGCCGAAACATGTCTCGCTAAACCCCCATGTACCGAGACGCAACGAGACACACACCTAAGGGTGTGTCTCGGTGTCTCGCTGGGTTTTGAAGAAAAACGACCGGGACCAGGGGCCGCTGCATGGACTGGGGACCACGCGCCTGCCGATGCGGGCGGTGAGCCGCGCCCTGCAAGCCCCTACAGCACGGGCCAGACCCCAGAGGGGGTAGGGCGGATCAAAACTTCAGGCGATGCAGGAACGAAACCGGTTCGGCACCTGAATTTTTATGTGCGCAAAATGGGACTCACTGAAAATGCCGGTTCCGACGCCCGAAAAAAGCCCAAATTGCAGCGATTTTCCGAGTGCAAGTTTCCGTATATTTACCGTACTGGTCAAAATTCAAGCATAAAAAAAGGACTGCGAAATGATCGCAACCCTTTGATTTTGGCGGAGAAGGAGGGATTCGAACCCTCGATGGGAGTTAAAGCCCATACTCCCTTAGCAGGGGAGCGCCTTCAGCCACTCGGCCACTTCTCCGGATACTTTCTCTTGCAACACGACCCGCCTATTACACGAGCCAGGCGGGCGTGAAAAAAGAACCGACTTGCCCGGAATCTGGCCCCAGGGGCCACGCCGTACAAGTGCGGGGCGCGTAGGATACCGGTTTTCGCGCCGTCTTCAAAGACTCATGCACCACCCGTTCCGGAATCCGGGCAATTCTGGTCGCGTTCAAGCACTTCTTCGCGATGCACGGGCACCTCGCGCGGAGCCTTGACGCCGATGCGAACCTGGTTGCCCTTGATCCCCAGCACGGTCACTTCGATGTCCTCTCCGATCTTGAGCGACTCACCCATTTTTCTCGTCAGAATCAGCACCTGAGTTTCTCCTTGCACACCGATCGAACCGGCGGGAAACCTGGCCGGAACGGGAAAGACTAGCCTTCCGCGCAGGGCTCCTTGTCCAGCTCGAAATCCTTGTGCAATGCACGCACTGCCAGTTCCATGTACTTGCTGTCGATCACGACGGAGATTTTGATCTCCGAGGTCGAAATCATGCGGATATTGACGTTCTCACGGGCCAGCGTGGCGAAAGTCCGGCTGGCGACGCCGGCGTGCGAGCGCATGCCCACGCCTACCAGAGAGACCTTGGCAATGTCATCGTCTGCCCGTACGTCCTTGGCACCCAGCTCGGCCGCCACCCGCTGCATGATCTCCCGGGCAGAGCCAAAATCACGCTTATGCACGGTGAAGGTGAAGTCGGTACAGCCGTCGGAGCCGACGTTCTGCACGATCATGTCCACCTCGATATTGGCATCGCCGATCGGGCCGAGGATCGCAGAGGCGATACCCGGGTGATCGGGCGCACCGACGATGGTGAGCTGCGCCTCATCCCGGTTGAATGCGATGCCAGAGATGATGGGTTCTTCCACGTCGTTTTCCTCCAAACTGATCAGGGTGCCGGGACCTTCCTTGAAGCTCGACAGCACGCGCAAGGGCACGGCATATTTGCCGGCGAATTCCACCGCTCGAATCTGCAGAACCTTCGACCCCAGGCTGGCCATTTCCAGCATTTCCTCGAAGGTGATGCGCTCCAGTCGCCGCGCATGGGGCTCAACCCGGGGATCGGTGGTATAGACCCCGTCTACATCCGTATAGATCTGGCATTCGTCCGCCTTCAGCGCCGCGGCCAGGGCCACCGCGGTGGTGTCCGAACCGCCCCGCCCCAGGGTCGTGATGTTGCCGTACTCATCCGACCCCTGGAACCCGGCCACGATCACCACCCGACCCAGACCCAGATCGTGCTGGATGTGCTGCTGATCGATTTTCTGGATCCGCGCTTTGGTATGCGCGGCATCCGTCCAGATCCGCACTTGATGCCCGGTGTATGAGCGCGCGGGCTGCCCCAGTTCTTCCAACGCCATCGACAGCAGGGCAATGGTGACCTGCTCTCCGGTGGCCAGTAGCACATCCATTTCACGCGGCGCCGGCCGACTGGAAATCGCCTGCGCCAGCGCGGTCAGCCGATCGGTCTCGCCACTCATTGCCGACACCACCACGACGACCTGATGGCCGGCCTGGCGTGCCAGCATCACTTTGCGGGCGACATCCTGGATTCGTTCCACGCTGCCCACGGAAGTGCCACCATATTTCTGTACGATCAATGCCATCGCTTCAGGCCTCCATGCGGGCCTGAACCCAGGCCTTCACACTGGCCAGGGCTGCGGGCAGATTTTCCGGCTGGCTGCCGCCGGCCTGCGCCATATCGGCACGCCCGCCCCCCTTGCCACCGACCTGCTGCGCGACATGATTGACCAGTTCACCGGCCTTGATGCAGCTGGTCTGGTCCGCGCTGACGCCGGCAATCAGGGCGATCTTGCCCGCATTGACCCCGGCCAGCACGATGATCGCAGCGCCGAGACGATTCTTCAGATCATCCACCATTTCGCGCAGCGCCTTGTTGTCCACCCCGTCCAGCTGGGCGACGACCAGATTTGCACCACCGATCTGTTCGGCCGCACCGGCAAGGTCACCACCCTGCTGTGCGCCGAGTTCCTGCCGGGCTTTCTGCAATTCCCGATCAAGCTCCCGCTGCCGTTCCAGCACCTGGTCGACCCGCTCAATGAGTGCATCGCGCGAGGTTTTCAGCCTGGCCGTTACCGCATCGACCAGCGCATCGGTCTCCCTCGCCCAGTTCAGCGCGCCCAGACCGGTCATCGCCTCGATCCGACGCACCCCGGCAGCCACCCCGGCCTCACTCAGAATCTTGAACAGACCGATGTCCCCGGTGCGCTGCACATGGGTACCGCCACACAGCTCGCAAGACGTGTCACCCAGGCGCATGACCCGAACCGTTTCCCCGTATTTCTCCCCGAACAGTGCCAAGGCACCGGCCTGCAGCGCATCCTGGTAGCTGCTCACCGTGGTTTCCGCCGGATGATTCCTGAGCACCTCTCGATTGACGCGCAGCTCGACCTCGGCAATTTCCGCCGGCGTCATCGCCTGCAGGTGGGCGAAATCGAAACGCAGCCGGTCCGGCGCCACCAGCGAACCTTTTTGCTGCACGTGGGCGCCCAGCACCGCACGCAAGGCGGCGTGCAGCAGATGGGTCGCGCTGTGATTACGCACGATCGCTTCCCGGCGCGCACCATCAACCTGGGCAATCAGGCTCTGACCGACAGCAAGCTCACCTTCAAGCAGCTTGCCATAGTGCAGAAAGGCGCCACCGGGATCCTTGCGGGTATCCCGGACCTCGAAGCGCAGACCTGCCGCGGTGAGCACGCCTGCATCGCCAACCTGACCACCGGATTCGGCATAGAACGGCGTCCGCGCCAGGATGACGGCACCTTCATCACCGGCCTGCAATGCCTCGACCGACTGCCCGTCGCGCACCAGCGCCTGCACCGACTGCTCCGCCCTGAGATGCTCGTAGCCGACAAACGCGCTGGCCTCGGCCAGACCGGCAATCCCGGCATCACCGGCACCGAAACGACTGGCGGCACGCGCCCTCTCGCGCTGGGCCTGCATCGCCGCATCGAAACCGTCCACATCCACCTCAAGCTGCCGTTCCCGCGCCACATCCTGGGTCAGATCCAGCGGAAACCCGTAGGTGTCATAAAGCTTGAACACGGTATCGCCATCGAGTACGCCATCGGCCTTTGCACAGGCCACGTCCAGCAATTTCATGCCCTGATCCAGGGTTTCGGCAAACCGCTCTTCCTCCTGCCGGATGACCTGCGCGATGAAGTCCTGCTGCCGGATCAGTTCCGGATAAGCCGCGCCCATTTCGCCCACCAGCGCCGGCAGCAACTTGTAGAAGAAGCTGCCCTGGATGCCAAGCTGAAAGCCGTGCCGAATCGCCCGCCGCAGGATCCGCCGCAGCACGAAACCGCGCCCTTCATTGCTTGGCAGCACGCCATCGACAATCAGGAATGCACAGGCACGGATGTGATCGGCCAGTACGCGCAGGGAACGGTTGGCCGGATCGGCCTGCGGAGCGAGTTCACGCACCGCACGCAACAGACTGAGGAACTGATCGGTATCGTAGTTGTCATGCACCCCCTGCATCACCGCCGCGACGCGCTCCAGGCCCATGCCGGTATCGACCGAGGGCTTGGGCAAGGGCGTCAGCGTGCCGTCCGCGGCCCGGTCATACTGCATGAACACCAGGTTCCAGATTTCGATATAACGATCGCCGTCCTCATCCGGCGTACCCGGCGGGCCACCCGCCACCTGCGGGCCGTGATCATAGAAAATCTCGCTGCACGGGCCGCAGGGACCGGTTTCGCCCATCTGCCAGAAATTGTCCTTGGCACCAATGCGTGAAAAGCGCGCGGGGCTGACCCCAAGATCTTCCAGCCAGATCTTTTCCGCCTCCTGATCATCCTCGAAAACCGTCACCCACAGCTTCTCGGCCGGCAGACCAAGTTCGCGGGTCAGGAATTCCCAGGCGAACTCGATGGCCTCGCGCTTGAAATAGTCACCGAAGCTGAAATTACCCAGCATTTCGAAAAAGGTGTGATGGCGCGCGGTATAGCCAACATTTTCCAGGTCATTGTGTTTGCCGCCGGCTCGCACGCAACGCTGGGAACTGACCGCGCGCTGATAGGAGCGTTGCTCCTGACCGAGGAACACATCCTTGAACTGCACCATGCCGGCATTGGTAAACAGCAAGGTGGGGTCATTGGCAGGCACCAGGGAACTGGAGGCGACGGGCGCGTGGCCATTTCGCTCAAAGTAACTGATGAATCTTCGCCGGATTTCATTACTGCTGATCATGGTTCGCGCTCGGCGGGAATTGGCATCGCCCGCATTCATTTTCGTGTGCAAAATCGCGCGATTTTACTCGAATGAAAGCGCTTTGGGGTACACGCGGGCGGCGAATCAGGATTCCGTGTGCGTTTGCACCTGCAGGGCCGCCTGAATCTGCCCGGCTTCGAACCCTCGCTGATACAGCTTCTGCTGCAATCTGCCCCTGGATTCGCCTGGCGACAGCCGCGCCATGGCGCGCCGGCAGGCGGCATCCCAGTCCAGGTCCGCCTGCATCAGCGCCTGGCTCAGAATCTCACCATCAATGCCCTGGGCCTGCAATTCGGCCTGTACCCAGCGCGGGCCGCGACCCTGGCCACAACGGTGCCGCGCCATGAAGGCCGCATAGCGGGACTCGTTCAACCAGTCCCGCCGTCTCAGTTCTTCCAGGGCCTGCTCGACGACGGGCGGCGAAAAGCCCTTGCGCGCCAGCTTGCCGCCCAACTCACGGGCGGCGTGCTCGCGCCGGGCCAGCAGGCTGGCGGCCGCATCACACGCCGCCGCGACGCTGTCTTCAGGCCGTTTCCGGGGCCTGCTCAAGGGCTTCGTCCGCCGGCTTCTTGGGCAGCAGAATTTCCCGCAGGCGGGTATCGATCTCCTTGGCCATTTCGGGATGCTCTTTCAGATATTCGCGCGCATTGTCCTTGCCCTGGCCAATGCGTTCGCCGTTATAGCTGTACCAGGACCCCGCCTTGTCCACGAGATTGTGCTGCACGCCCAGGTCGACCAGCTCGCCCAGCCAGGAAATGCCCTCGCCGTAAAGAATTTCGAACTGAGCCTCCCGAAACGGCGGCGCCAGCTTGTTCTTCACCACCTTGACCCGGGTCTCGTTGCCGATGATTTCCGCGCCCCGTTTGACCGAGCCGATGCGCCGGATGTCCAGCCGCACCGAAGCATAGAATTTCAGCGCGTTGCCACCGCTGGTGGTTTCCGGCGAGCCGAACATCACACCGATCTTCATCCGGATCTGGTTGATGAAAATCACGATGGTATTGCTGCGCTTGATGTTACCGGTCAGCTTGCGCAGGGCCTGCGACATCAGTCTGGCCTGCAAACCGACGTGCGAATCACCCATTTCACCTTCGATTTCGGCTTTGGGCACCAGAGCGGCGACGGAATCGATCACGACGATATCGACCGCGGCGGAGCGCACCAGCATGTCCGCAATTTCCAGCGCCTGCTCACCGGTGTCCGGCTGCGACACCAGCAGGTCGTCAACATTGACGCCCAGATTGCGCGCATAGCCCGGATCCAGGGCGTGCTCGGCATCGATGAAGGCCGCGGTACCGCCCTTGGCCTGGGCCGCGGCCACCGCCTGCAGGGTCAGCGTGGTCTTGCCGGAAGACTCCGGCCCGTAGATCTCGACCACCCGGCCGCAGGGCAAGCCACCCACGCCGAGGGCGACATCCAGCCCCAGCGAGCCGGTGGAGATCACCTGAATGTCACGCACCACGCCACCATCGCCCAGACGCATGACAGAGCCTTTACCGAACTGGCGTTCGATCTGCGTCAAGGCGGCAGCGAGGGCTTTTTTGCGATTTTCGTCCATGTTTAACCTGAATTCCGTTGAAACTGCATTATCCCAGATTTGACCGGGCCGCCGGGTCGCCGTGCGTCAGTTGGCACAGGGTCTGCACCGCGCTGCGCGCGCTGAGCTGCCGCATGGCCGTGCGCTCGCCTTGCAGTTGCAGGCGCCAGGCATGCCGCTTGCCATTGCGATGGGCGACACACAGGAATACGAGACCCACCGGCTTTTCCGGACGTCCGCCGCCGGGTCCGTAGATCCCGCTTTCTGCCACGACCCAGTCGGCGCTGGTGCGCGCCAGCGCAGCCTCGGCCAGCGCCTCGACGACCCTGTCGCTGACCGCGCCATGAGCCTGGATCAGTTCCGGCCTCAGGCCCAGCCAGCCGGTCTTCAATTCATCCGCATAGCAGCAGATGCCGCCGACAAACCAGGCCGAGGCTCCGGCCGGCGCCGAAAGCGCAGCCTGCAGGACGCCGCCGCTGCCGGCCTCGATCACGAACAGCCGTTCATTTCGAAGCCGCAGGCGGGAAGCGAGCAGCTGGCACTCGGCAGTTGATAGCATAGGGGGTTTTCCGGTCAGACTTTCCGTGAGCTCAAAAGATATCGCCCACACCCCGATGATGCAGCAGTTTCTGGGCCTCAAGGCGGAACACCCCGACGAGTTGCTGTTCTACCGCATGGGGGACTTTTACGAACTGTTCTACGAAGACGCCCGCAAGGCCGCGGCCCTGCTGGACCTGACCCTGACCACCCGCGGCCAATCGGCCGGCGCGCCGATCCCGATGGCCGGAATCCCGCATCACGCCGCCGAGCAGTACCTGGCCCGACTGCTGCGCCTGGGCCAGTCGGTTGCGATCGCCGAACAGTTCGGCGACCCCAGCGGCAAGGGCCCCATGCAGCGCAAGGTGGTGCGGGTCGTCACACCGGGCACGGTCACCGATGATGCGCTGCTGGATGCGCGCAGCGAGGCGGAACTGGCAGCGGTCGCGCAGTTCGAAGATCGCTTCGGCCTGGCCCGGCTGGACCTCGCCAGTGGCCGTTTCGTCATTTCCGAGTTCCCGAGCGAGGCCGCCCTGACGCAGGATCTCAGCGCGATGCCGCCCGCCGAACTGCTCTACAGCGACAGCCAGAGCACGCTGGATCGGCCCGGTCGGACCGCGCTGCGGCCCCGGCCGTGCTGGCATTTCGATCATGGCAGTGCCTATCAGTTGCTGCTGGAACAGTTTCGCTGCCGGGACCTCAAAGGCTTTGGCTGTGATGATCGCGCGGCCGCGATCACCGCCGCCGGCGCCCTGCTGCAGTATCTGCGCGACACCCAGCGGCAGGAACTGCCCCATCTCACCAGCCTGCGCCTGGAACAGGACAGCGAACGCCTGCGCATCGATCCGGCCAGCCGGCGCAATCTGGAACTGGAGACCAATGCCTCCGGCCAGCGCGAAAACAGCCTGCTCGACCTGCTCGATGTCTGCGCCAGCGGCATGGGCAGCCGTCTGCTGCAGCGCTGGCTGCGGGCGCCCGTGCGCGCCCGTGACATCCTCCGCGCCCGCTATCAGGCGATCGGCGAATGCCTGCAAAACGGCAGCCACACACCGCTGCACCAGCATCTACGCAGCCTGTCCGACATCGAACGCATCAGCACCCGGGTGGCGATGCGCAGCGCGCGCCCGCGTGATCTGTCCGGGCTGGCGCGCTCCCTCGCCACCCTGCCGGAACTGCGGGACCTGCTACCCGATTCACCGCGCCTGCAGGAACTGGGCGACACGCTGGGAACCTACCCGGAACTGAGCCGCTATCTGGCCGCCGCCATCGAGGAGGAACCGCCGGTCATCCTGCGTGATGGTGGCGTGATCCGCCCCGGTTTCGACGCCGAACTCGATGAACTGCGCGAACTGGCCGCCAATTCCGGCGCCTACCTGCAGGAACTGGAGCAGCGCGAACGGGAACGCACCGGCATCGACAAGCTCAAGGTCGGCTACAACCGCGTCCACGGCTTCTATATCGAACTGCCGCGCAGCCGCTCCGCCCAGGCGCCGGTGGACTACACCCGCCGGCAGACCCTGAAAGCGACCGAACGCTACATCACCCCCGAGCTCAAGGGCTATGAGGACAAGGTGCTGTCGTCCCGTGAGCGCGCGCTGAGCCGGGAGAAGTATCTCTATGACCAGATCCTGGACGCCCTGCAGCCACAGATCAGCGCCCTGCAGGCCACGGCCGCCGCGCTCGCGGAAATCGATGTGCTCGCCGCCCTGGCCGAACGCGCCGACAAGCTGGGCTGGACTGCCCCCACCCTGGTCGACACCCCCTGCCTGCGCATCCGTGGCGGCCGTCACCCGGTGGTCGAGGCGCTGGTGGAACATAATTTCGTACCCAATGACCTGCAACTGGATGCCGATCTGCGCATGCTGATCATCACCGGTCCGAACATGGGCGGTAAATCCACCTACATGCGCCAGTGCGCGCTGATCGTGCTGCTCGCCCACATCGGCAGCCATGTGCCGGCTGACAGCGCGGAAATCGGCCCGGTCGACCGGATCTTCACCCGCATCGGCGCCGGCGATGATCTCAGTTCCGGACGCTCGACCTTCATGGTGGAGATGCAGGAAACCGCGGAAATCCTCCACAATGCGACCGCCCGAAGCCTGGTGCTGATGGATGAAATCGGCCGCGGCACCGGCACCTATGACGGCCTGTCTCTGGCGCAGGCGGCCGCCGAAGAACTGGCGCAGAAAATCGCCGGTTTCAGCCTGTTCGCCACCCATTACTTCGAGCTCACCGCATTGGCCGAACAACTGCCTGGGGTGGCCAATATCCACCTGGACGCCACCGAGCACGCCGACGAACTGATCTTTCTGCACCGGGTGAAGGAGGGGCCGGCCAACCGCAGCTATGGCCTGCAGGTGGCGCGCCTGGCCGGCGTCCCGGCGCCGGTCCTGCGGCGCGCACAGAAACATCTGCAGCGCCTCGAAGCCGGCGCCGCCGCAAGCACCACGCCGACCCCGCAACTGACCCTGTTCGCGCCCCCGGCGACGCGCCCGGCCGCACTACAGAAGCTCGATGACATCTCGCCGGACAGCTTGAGCCCACGGCAGGCGCTGGACCTGCTGTATGAACTCAAGCAACTGGCGGAACACACCGACTGAGCGTGGCGGGCGGCGCTCGCCCCAATGCGATCCGAAAATCCTGCCCATTGGTCTCGCGCCATCCGCCCTGCAGCCCGCGGGCCAACGGACATGAGCCACCTCGACAATTGCACCAAGCCGCCGGCCATAGCATAGTGCAGCTTCCGCTTCCTGATCGGGATCACGTGCGACTCTTCAGCCTGTTCATCAGTCTTGCGTTTTTCTGGCTGCTTCTTTCCGGCCACACCGGGGCCCTGTTGCTGAGCCTGGGCGCGCTCTCCTGCGTGCTCGTCCTCTGGCTTTGTCAACGAATGAACATCGTCGACCCGGAAAGCTACCCCCATCATCTGGCCCGACGGATGCCCGGCTACTGGCTCGGCCTGCTGCGGGACACGCTGCAGTCGAACTGGGATGTCAGCCTGATCATCGTCCGTGGCCGCCAGGTTCGGCCGGTCACCGAATACGTCGCAACCCCGCTGCAGCACGATGTGACCCGGGCCATACTGGCCAATTCCATCACCCTGACACCGGGCACCCTGACCCTCGATGTCGAGGATCGTCGCCTGCGGGTCCACGCACTGACCCCCGAACTGATGCAGGAACTGCGCAGCTGCGGCATGATCGAGCGCGCGGTCCGACTGGAGGAATGATGCTGCTCGCCGCCCTGATTGCCGTTGTCGCCGCCATGGGCCTGGCCCTGGTCCGCACCCTGCTGGGGCCGACTGCCTATGACCGAATTCTTGCAGCCAACAGTTTCGGCACCAAGACCGTCCTGTTCATCGCCATCATCGGCTTTGTCATGGGCCGGCCCGAGTTTCTCGACATCGCCCTGGTCTATGCGCTGATCAACTTCATCGGCACGGTGGCGGTCCTCAAGTTCATGCACTTTCGCGACCTGGGCTACGGCCTGATCCATCGCCAAAACCAGCCATGATTCCACTGCTTGCCAACACCAGCCTGTTCTTAGGCTCGCTGATCTTGCTGCTCGGCGTCGTCGGCCTGCTGCGCTTTCCGGATTTCTTTTCCCGCACCCATGCGGTCAGCATGACCGACACCGCGGGCGCCGGCTTCATCTGCCTGGGCCTGGTGCTGACTGCCGGCTGGGGCCTGGTCAGCGCCAAACTGGTGATGATCCTGATCTTCCTGCTGCTGACCTCGCCGTCTTCCAGCCATGCCTTGGCCCAGGCCGCACTGGTCGATGGCGCCAGGCCGCTCGGACAGGTTGAAAAAGACCGTTCATGAGCGCCAACGAAATCCTCGGCATCAATGCCGCCCTGCTGATCATGATGGTGGTCATCGCCCTGGCCATGGCACGACAGCGCAATCTGTTCGTTGCGGCGATGATGAGCAGCGTTTACAGCCTCGCCTCCGCCTGTCTGTTCGTGCTGCTGGATGCGGTGGATGTCGCCTTTACCGAAGCCGCGGTCGGCGCCGGCATCAGCACCGTGCTGATCCTCAGCGCGCTGGCCCTGACCAGCTACCAGGACCGCCAGCCGCGACCGGGGCCGCACTGGGCCGCACTGGGCGCCTGTGTGGCCGTCGGCGCCCTGCTGCTCAGCGCTGCCCGCGAATGGCCGACCCTGGGCGCGTCGGATACGCCTGTGCAGAGCCATCCCCTGACCGCCCACTACCTCGAACAATCCGTCAGCGAAACCGGCCTGCCCAACGCCGTCACCTCGGTCCTTGCCAGCTATCGCGGCTATGACACCCTGGGCGAGGTAACGGTGGTATTCACCGCCGGCATCGCGGTGCTGCTACTGCTCTGGGGACGACGCTCCTTGCGAGACCAAACCGGATGAAACCGCAAGGGAGCACCGCGGTTCTGCGGATCATCACCAAGCAGCTGATGCCGGCCATCCTGCTGTTTGCCCTGTACGTCCAGTTTCACGGTGATTACGGGCCGGGCGGAGGCTTTCAGGCCGGCGTCATTTTCGCTGCGGGCATCGTGCTGTATGCCCTGATATTCGGTCTGGACCGGGCGCGTCAGGTTCTGCCGCCGCAGCATCTGCTGCGTCTTGCGCCACTGGGCGTACTGCTGTACGCCGGGGTCGGCGTCTACGCCCTGACGCAGGGTTACGCCTTTCTTGACTACACCGCCCTGGACCCCGGGCATCCGGTGCATGGTCAGCACCTGGGCATCTTGCTGGTCGAACTGGGCGTGGGGCTGACCGTCTGCTCGGTCATGATTCTTATATTTTACGCTTTTGCCGGACGGGGTCGCAGCCAGAAATGAATCTCAGTCAACTGGGGCTGCTCAACGGCTACGCCACCGTGGTGCTGTTGCTGACCGGACTCTACATCGTGCTGGCCTATGACAACCTGATCAAGCGCCTGATCGGTCTCAGCATTTTCCAGAGCGCCATCTTCGTGTTCTATATCAGCATGGGCAAACTGCTGGATGGCACCGCTCCGATCCTGGCCGAGGGCCTGAGCAGCTATTCCCATCCGCTACCCCATGTGCTGATCCTCACCGCCATCGTGGTCGGGATCGCCACCCTGGCCCTGGGACTGGCCCTTGTGGTCCGCATCCAGGAAGCCTACGACAGCATTGACGAAGATCAAATCCTGCGCCGCGAGTCCAAGGAATGAACACTCTGGTCCTGCCAGTCCTGATCCCGCTGCTCGCCGCCCCCGGCATCGTCCTGCTGGGCGGTCGCAAACTGGCCTGGTACGGCGCCCTGCTGGGCATCGGCCTGGCCCTGCTTGCCACGCTCGGCCTCGGCGCCGACGGTCGCATGGTCCTGGGTGGCTGGCCCGCCACCATCGGCATCGAATATGCCCTGGATGCGGCCAACCGGCCGATTCTGCTAATGATCATGCTGGCTGGCCTGCTCTGTCTTCTGAGCGTATCGCCACGCCAGATGGATCACCTTCCGCCTCCGCGGATCGCGCTGTTCTATGCCCTGTTCTGCCTGTGTATCTGCGGACTGGCGGGCATCGCGATGACCGCAGATGCGTTCAATGTCTTTGTATTCCTTGAGATATCCTCTCTTTCAACCTACGCGCTGGTGGCCAGCGGGCGCCATCGCCGCGCCCTGCGCGCCGCATTCCAGTATCTGATCCTGGGCACCCTGGGCGGCAGTTTCGTGCTACTGGGCGTCGGCTTTCTGTACATGGCCACCGGCAGTCTGAACATGGCGGATATCGCCACCCGCCTGCCCGCTTCACCGTTTCCCCAGGCCGTGGTCGTTGGCGCGGCATTCCTGCTCCTGGGCTTTGCCCTGAAGAGCGCGCTGTTCCCCCTGCATCAGTGGCTGCCCGGCGTGTATGCCGAAGCCCCCGCCGCGGTCAGCGCCTTTCTCGCCGCCACCGGCACCAAGGTTTCGCTGTATGCCCTGAGCCGCTTCGGTTTCGGCGTGCTTGGTGTCAGCTGGTTGAGCGCCCATCATGTCGACCATCTGCTCATGCTGCTGGCCAGCGGCGCCATGCTGTTCGGTTCGCTGGCCGCCATCCAGCAACAACGCCTCAGCCTGCTGCTGGCCTGGTCCAGCGTGGCCCAGATCGGCTACATCGTGCTCGCGCTGAGCCTGTTCAACACCGCAGGCCTCGCCGCTGCTTACCTCTACATGATGGTCCACGCCCTGATCAAGGGCGGCCTGTTCCTGGCCGTCGGCAATCTGGCCGATGATCGATTCAGCGCCCTGCGGGGCCTGGGTCGACGCGACCCGCTGACCGCGGGCTGCCTGAGCCTGGGCGCCCTGTCCCTGCTCGGCGTGCCGCTGACCGCCGGCTTCATCGGCAAATGGATGCTGCTGCAAGCCTTGATCGATGCCTCCCAGTGGCCCGGCCTGATCATCATGGCGCTCAGTTCCGTGCTTGCGGTGATTTACGTCGCGCGCATCGTACTACCCCTGTGGCAAGCTGATGATTCCGCTGAGAGGACGTCACGCGGCGCAACACCGCCGCTCAATCTGCGTCTGCCGATGCTGCTGACCGCGGCGGCGTCGCTGATCTTCGGCCTCTGGCCAGCCCCCCTGATGCAGCTCAGCCTGCCGGCAGCCGAGGCGCTGCTCCTGCCATGATCAGCCTGCCCATCCTGATTCCCCTGCTCAGCGCCATCCTGATCGGCCTGTGCGGCCGGCACCCGAACCTGCGCGAAAGCGTGTCCGTGCTCGGCGGCCTGGCCACCGCAGCCAGCGCCATCGCGCTGCAGGCCAGTCCGTCGGCCGACTGGCTGCTGAGCGATTTCGGCGCCGGCCTGAGCCTGTACTGGTCAGTCGAGCCCCTGGGCCTGCTGTTCGCGCTGGTCTCCGGCTGTCTGTGGCCGGTCACCGCGATCTATGCCGCCGGCTATCTGCGTGGCACCCAGGAAAAAAATCAGACCCGCTTTTTCATTTTCATGGCGATCTCGATTGCCGCCGCGCAATGCATCGCCCTCGCCGGCAACCTGTTCACCCTGTTCGTCGGCTACGAATTCCTCACCCTGGCGACCTGGCCCTTGGTGACTCACAAGGGCAATGCTGCGGCCCGGCAAGGCGGCCGTACCTATCTCGGCTATCTGCTGCCCAGTTCGGTCGCCCTGCTGCTGCCCGCCATCGTCATCGTGCAACAGCTCGCCGGCAGCGGCCGCTTCACTCCTGGCGGTCTGCTGCAGGACGTGCAGATCAACCCGCTCGCCCTCGGCCTGCTCTACGCCCTGTTCCTGTTCGGCATCGGCAAGGCCGCGCTGATGCCGCTGCACCGCTGGTTGCCGGCCGCGATGGTCGCGCCCACGCCGGTCAGCGCCCTTCTCCACGCCGTGGCCGTGGTCAAGGCTGGCGTGTTCTGCGTGCTCAAGATCACCCTGTATATTTTCGGTCTGGATCTGCTGGACGAAACCGGCGCCAGCCAACCCATGATCTATCTGGCTGCCTTCAGCATGATCGCGGCCTCCCTGATCGCGATGCAGGCGGACAACCTGAAACGCCGACTCGCCTATTCCACCGTCAGTCAGCTTGCCTACGTGACCCTGGCTGCCAGCATGGCCAGCGCCGCGGCCGCCTATGCCGGCAGCCTGCAGATCCTGATGCACGCATTCGGCAAGATCACGTTGTTCTTCTGCGCCGGGGCGATCTACGTCGCCAGCCACAAGACCCTGGTCAGCGAACTCGATGGGTTGGGCCGGAAAATGCCGCTGACCTTTCTTGCCTTCACTCTGGGCGCCCTGTCGATTATCGGCCTGCCGCCGCTCGGCGGCGCCTGGACCAAGTGGTGGCTGCTGGTCGGCTCGCTGGAATCGGGCCAGGCCTGGCTGCTCGGCGTACTCATCCTCAGCACCCTGCTGAACATCGCCTACCTTCTGCCGATTCCCATCCGGGCCTTTTTCGCCGGCAGCCCGAACTGGCAATGGCACGAAGCCCCCTGGGCCTGCGTGCTGCCGCTGTGTCTGACCGCCCTGGTGTCCCTGGTCCTGTTCTTCTGGACTCCCTTGCGGTCACTCCTGGCCACAAGCGCTGGAGTCAGCCTATGAATCGCGCCGCCATCATTGCCCAGCGCAGCTTGATCGTCGCCTGTGTGGCGAGCCTGATCGCCGGCTTCTTCATCGAGCACCACCCTCATTTCGCCTTCGAGGCCTGGCCGGGTTTTTTCGCCGGATTCGGCTTCCTCGCCTACTGCTGCATCGTGCTCGGCGCCAAACAGCTGCGCCCCTGGCTACGGCGCGAGGAAGATCACTACGGCGATGATGTCGAGCTGACCAACAGCCAGCCCCGGGAGGGCGACGATGACTGACTGGCTGCTGCACCCCGGTTACCAGCTGATCCTGGGCGGCCTGCTTGCCAGCCTGCTCGGCCGCCGCCCGGGTGAAATCGTCGCACTGGCCACGCCACTGCTTGCGCTCGCCACGCTGTGCCTGCTGCCGGAGCAATTCAGCCTCCAGACCCAGCTGTTTGGCTATCAGCTGCTGGCCCTGCGCATTGATCGCCTCAGCTTCATCTTCGCGCTGATCTTCCTGATCGCCAGTTTTCTCGGCCAGCTTTTCGCCCTGCCGGAGAACCGACGCCTGCTGCGCAGCGCCGGTCTGATTTATGCCGGCGCGGCGGTGGCCGCCACCCTCGCCGGCGACCTGATCAGCCTCTTCATCCATTGGGAGCTCACCGCCCTGGCCTCGGTGCTGATCGTGCTGGACGGCCAACGCCGGCCTTCGGATGCGCATCTGCGAGCGGCCCTGCGCTACTTCCTGATCCAGATCATTTCCGGCATCGCGCTGCTGGTCGGCGCCGTGCTCTGGCTCCGCTCCACCGGCCACCTGCAATTCGATCATATCGGCCTGGATGGCCCGGGCGGCGCCTGGATCTTCCTCGCCTTCGGCATCAAGTGTGCCTTTCCGCTGCTGCACAGCTGGCTGCAGGACGCTTATCCACGAGCATCGGCTGCCGGCACCGTGATGCTGTCCGCCTTCACCACCAAGCTGGCGGTGTATGCGCTGGCCCGTGGCTATGCCGGCACCGAAGCGCTGATGTGGATCGGCGCCACGATGACGATCTTTCCGATCTTTTTCGCCGTCATCGAAAACGACTTGCGCAAGGTCCTGTCCTATAGCCTGAACAACCAGCTGGGTTTCATGGTGGCGGGCATCGGCATCGGCACCCCGCTGGCCCTGGATGGTGCCGCCGCCCACGCGTTCGCGCACATCCTCTACAAGGCCCTGCTGTTCATGTCGATGGGCGCCGTCCTGTTCCGGGTCGGCACGATCAAGGCATCGGAACTCGGCGGGCTCTACCAATCCATGCCGTGGACGGCACGCTTCTGCATCATCGGCTCGATGTCCATTTCCGCCTTCCCGCTGTTTTCCGGCTTCGTCACCAAATCGATGATCCTCAGCGCTGCGGCCATCGAACACCATATGGGTCTCTGGCTGGTGCTGCTTTTCGCCTCCGCCGGGGTGCTCGACCATTCCGGCATCAAGGTGCCGTATTTCAGCTTTTTCGCCCACGATTCGGGTAAACGCTGCAATGAGGCACCCACGCCCATGCTGCTGGCGATGGGCCTGACGGCTGCGTTGTGCATCGGCATCGGCGTCTATCCGCAGGCCCTCTACAGCCTGCTGCCCTTTGCCTCCGACTATCACCCATACACCCCGGAACATGTGGTCGGCCAGTACCAGTTGCTGTTCTTTGCAGCCCTGGCCTTCGTCGTCCTGGTGCGCCTGGGCTGGTACCCGCCGGAGGTCCGCGGCATCAACCTGGATACCGACTGGCTGTATCGGCGTGCCGGCCCTGCCCTGTGGCGGTGGAGCCTGCAGCGATGGAGGACCCTGCAGGCAGCCGGCCGGCGGAGCTGGCACGGTGGCCAGCAACAGGCCCGCAGATTGCTCGTCGATGCCTTTTCCGAAAACGCGCTGAGCGCGGTCTGGCCACTGTCCGCTGGTGGCCTGCTGCTGCTCCTGCTGCTGGCGGTCGCGCTCATCGCCGGCCGCTAAGTACCCACGGGCTTCACCGGCCTGCTGCCATCACGCAAATTGATGCCGCGGCGCCTTGGCCGACCTCGCCCGTGCAGACAGGCCGCAAAGCGCCATCGCGCGATCGGCCCCAAGTGGTGCGTCCCCGATGATTAGCGGGAGTCGCCGCTTTGCTGTAACCAGAGGCAGTCACCGGACGCTTTTTGCAGCAGTTGCAGGTAGGCCTCGTGTCGGGCCTGCTCCTCGGCTGTCAGTTGCAGGCGGCGCGGCTCTCGCCCCGCCTCGGCCAGCACATCTGCAACGCTGCGCACCGGCCCGCTGGCGACCTGGGCGCCACCAAGTGACAGGCTGTCCTGCCCGCCGGTCAGCCGCAGGTAGACTTCCGCCAGCAGTTCGGCATCCAGCAGGGCGCCGTGCAACTCGCGACCGGAATTGTCGACTTCATAACGCTTGCACAAGGCATCCAGGGAGTTGCGCTGATTCGGATGCTTGTTGCGGGCCAGTTTCAGGGTATCAACAACGGGTCCGGCCGGCGGCCACGACTCCCCGCGGCCACAGCGTTCGAATTCGACCTGCAGGAAGCCCATGTCGAAATCGGCGTTGTGAATCACCAGGCTGGCATCACCGATAAACTCGAGCAGTTCATCGGCGATGGCGGTAAAACGCGGCTTGTCCTGCAACTGCGCCATGGTGATGCCGTGCACCGCCACCGCGCCTTCGTCAATGCTGCGCCCCGGATTGATGAATCGATGGAAACTGCGACCGGTGATGCGCCGGTCGATAATTTCCAGACAGCCCACCTCGATGATGGAATGCTCCGCCTTCTCCAGACCGGTGGTTTCCGTATCCAGGACCACTTCGCGCTCAAGCATGGACGTTCCTCAACTCCTGCATCCCCTGCCTGGCCAGTTCGTCTGCTCGCTCATTGCCCGCATCGCCACTGTGACCCTTGACCCAGTGCCAGCGCACCTGATGCGTTGCCGCTGCGGCATCCAGGGCCTGCCACAGATCCTGATTTTTGACCGCCTTGCCCGCCGAGGTCTTCCATTGTTTGCGTTTCCAGTTGGCCATCCACTGGGTGATGCCCTGACGCAGATAGGTCGAGTCGGTGTAGAGATCGACCTCGCAGGGTCGCTTGAGCACGGCCAGCGCTTCGATCGCGGCGCGCATTTCCATCCGGTTGTTGGTGGTATGGGCTTCGCCGCCGCAGATTTCCCGCCTGGTATCCGCAAACTGCAGGATCGCGCCCCAGCCCCCCGGCCCCGGATTGCCGCTGCAGGCGCCATCTGTATGTATCACCACTCGACTCAAGAATTCTCTCCATTGACAAAAGGGACAACAATTCCGCCGCCGCCCCGTGTACTGGACCAGCGCGGACTCTGGATCTGCGCCGCGGCGCGGCGCCAGACCGGCCGCGGCAGCGGGTTCACCGGCACCCGGCACTTGCGTGCGTGGATCAGATAGGCCGGCGCGAAAAAGGACAGCAAAGGCTGCAGCAAGTCCTGACGCGGCAGCGCCGTCGATCCGAAACGCTCACAGCGCACCACTTCGTAGTCCAGCAGTCGCAGCCAGTCCTGGATCCGACGACTGCTGAGCAACCTCTGGCTCGGCGGCAGGACCGGATAACGCGGCAACAGACGCTGACGCAAACCCCACCAGCTGACCGGATTGAAACCCAGGATGAGCAGTTGCCCGCGCGGGCTCAACACCTCGTCCACCTCGCGCAACAGGCGGTGAGCGGAAGGTGCCGATTCCAGGGAATGCGCCAGCAGCACCGCGTCGACGCAATGCGACGCCAGGGGCAGTGCAGACAGATCGCAGACCACCTGCACCTCTCCGCCGGCACCGAGAACGCCGGTACGCCAATGCGAGGCGGTCCGCAGCAGACCCGGGGCCCACTCGCCAATCTGCAGCATGGTGCGCCCGAACAGGCGACTCAAGGCCTCTTCAAGGTGCCGTCGTTCGGCGCTGACCAACTGCTGTCCGCGCGCGCTGGCAAGCCAGAATTCCGACAGGTCTGTATTTTTCATGCAAAATACTCCAGTTACCGCAAGCCATGGGCTTCAAGCATGCCCTCAATATCGGCCGTTACCGCTTTCACTGACAATTATATTTGGATGATCCATGATCCGGCCGGCCATGCCATCGCGGTCGATCCGGGCGATGCCACGCCGGTGGAGGCCTGGCTGGACGAAAACGCCTGCACTTTAAGCGGCATCCTGATTACCCACCACCACTGGGATCACACCGGCGGCGTTGCGGCACTTGTCGCGCACCGGGACATTCCGGTCTACGGCCCGGCCAACCCGGCAATCCGCCACCTGAGCAAACACTTGCGCGACGGCGAGCGCGTGCATTTGAGCGCACCGCAACTGGACCTGCAGATTCTTGGCGTGCCGGGTCATACCCTTGATCATATCGCCTACTACTGCGCTGATGCCGGCCTGCTGTTCTGTGGCGACACCCTGTTTCATTGTGGTTGCGGCCGTCTATTCGAAGGCCAGCCGGAGCAGATGCACGCATCCCTGCAGCGACTTGCCGCCTTGCCCGATGATACCAAGATCTACTGCACCCACGAGTACACCCAGGCCAACATGAATTTCGCCAGCGCGGTCGAACCTGACAACGCAAAGCTGCAGCAGGCACGCCGGCAGGCGGATGCGCTGCGTGTCGCCAACCAGCCCACGCTGCCGAGCCGGATCGGCGACCAGCTGCGCATCAACCCCTTTCTACGCTGCGATCAGCCGACCGTGATCGCCGCCGCCCGGGCACGCCGCCCCGATGCAGTGAGCGAAAGCGACATTTTCGCGACCCTGCGCGCCTGGAAGGACGAATTTTGAGCCGCGCGCGCAAGATCATGAGCCTCGCGCTGTTGCTGCTGGCCTGGCTACAGCCGGCCTTCGCCCTGCCAGGCGCGCAGGACAATTTCTGGTCCTGGCTCGCTCCCCAGCTGCACCTGAGCCAACTGGAGCATCCGGACATCGATGCCTGGGAAGCTCGCTATCGCCGCCGCCAGCTCGAGTTACAGGTGATCCTCGAACGCGGCGCAGATTTGCTCTACCCCCTGGCGCTCGCGGTGCGGGACCGGGGCATGCCGATGGAAATCGCCTTGCTGCCGATCATCGAAAGCCAGCTGGACGCCGATGCCACATCGGCCAGCGGCGCGCGCGGACTCTGGCAGTTGCTGCCATCCACGGCCCGCCACCTCGGTCTGCAGCAGGACTGGTGGCAGGATCAGAGCCGGGACTTCAATCGCTCGACAGCGGCCGCCCTGGACTATCTGGATTATCTGCACAAGCGCTTCGGCAGCTGGTCACTGACGCTGGCGGCCTACAATACCGGCGAGAGCCGGCTGGCCCGTATCCTGCGCCGCCGCGTCCAGGACGGCCTGGACGACGACTACTGGGCCCTGGACCTGCATTCCGAAACCCGTGCCTATGTGCCCAAGCTGCTGGGCCTTGCCCGGGTCCTGCGCAATCCGGGACAGCTGGTCCTGCCAAAAGTCCAGACCCGCCGACGTTTTGCCCGCTATGCCACCGACGGGCCACTGGATGTGATGCAGATCGCCGCTTTAGCCAATGTCTCGGTGGAGCAGATCTATCGTCTCAATCCCCATTTGCTGCGCTGGGCCCTGCCCCCGGACGGTCCGTTTGAAGTCAATCTGCCGGTGGACAGCGGACAGGACTTTCGCCGTGCCTTGCATGAGCTGCCAGATGGCGAGCGCCGCCGATGGAAGCGTCACAGCGTCAGCGCTGGCGACAGCCTGGGCATGATTGCCCAAACGCATGGCAGCGACAGCGATACGATTCGGCGACTGAACCGGCTGCGGAATGACCTGATCCGCCCGGGCCAGAAACTGCTGCTGTTCCAGGGCGACGCCAAGCTGCCGCGCCTGACCCTGAATGCCGCACGACAACTCGGCCGGGTCAGCTATGCCAGCCGGCCACTGGCCGGTGGCGTACATGAAGTCCGCTCAGGCGAGTCGCTGTGGACCATCGCCCAGCAATATGGCGCATCGGTGGAACAGATCAAGGCGCAGAACGCCCGTCTGACAGACCATCAACTGATCCCGGGGCAAATGCTGAAGATCGGCTCGGCTGATCGCCGCCAGCGCCTGTTCTATGAAGTCCGACCCGGTGATGTGCTGTCCCTGATCGCCCAGCGCTATCAGGTCAGCGTCGGTGACATCCGCCGCTGGAATCAGCTGCACAGTACGACCATCCGGCCCGGACAGATCCTGGAATTGCGGGTCGCGCCGGACAGGGGCTGAGCCCGCGGCCAGCGCCTTGCCCGTACAATGGTCTGGCAGGTTCGACTGGCATGTGTCTTGCAAAGTCCAGGTTTGTGAAGCTCGCAGAAATATCCGCAGCACATAGAGTTGTCGCCGTGACACCGTTAAACTTGCCCCCGTATTCGCGGTCCTAGGTAGCGGGCAGCCGCAGGCGGCAGGCAGGATCACCTCAAATCAACAAGACCGTAGCTCACCGATATGGCAATAGCGCGCGCTGGCTTCCTCTGTTTTCTGGCTCTCAGCTGGCACTCTCCCGCCGTCTGGGCGGCCGATGAGCATTTCGCCGAACTCAGACGTCTGGACGAGCAGGTCGAAGCGATCAAGCAACAGGCCCTGGCGCTCGACCAGGACTTCAAGCAACTGGAAGACGCCGAGCTGTTTCCGCCGACCCAGCAGTTGCGCGTGTTTCTGACCATGGAGGTTTTCGACTTCGATCTCGCCACCGTCGCGCTGAGCGCCAACGGTCAGGAACTGACCGACCACATCTACACCCCACGTGAGATCTATGCCCTGCGTAAAGGCGGCGTGCAGGACCTGCATCTGGGCAATATCTCGCCGGGCATTCACAAGATGCAGGCCCGCTTCACCGGTCGATTTGAAGACAGTGACGCCACCTATGAAAAGTCGGTCGAAGTCTCCTTTCGCAAATCACGCGAGCCCCTGTGGCTGGAACTGCGCATCGATCGCAGCACCGGCAAACAGCTGAATGTCAGGATCTTCCAGCGCGAGGTGGCGCCATGAGCCGGTCTGCCTGGAACACCTGGAAATCGGGCCTGGGCCTGCTCGGCCTGGGCCTGCTGCCGCTCAGCAGCCCGGCATATGACCCGAAACCCGGCGACTTCGATGACAACCGGGCCCTGTATGCCCACTTCAGCCAGGATCATTTCAGCGCCGCCTCCCGCGCCCTGTTCAATGCCCGCAATACCGAGGCCCTCGACCCCGAGCGCGAACTGCTGATCTGCGACAACCTGCTCAGTTACGGCATGCACCGCGAAGCGGCGCGACGCTTCCAGCAATTGCGGGAAAATGGCGATCTGCCGGCCAAGACGCGCGCAGAATTCTGGCTGCGACTGGCCAACTACGAATATTCGCGCGGGTATTTTGACGCGGCCGAGGCGACGCTCACGGAAATGCGCATCGATGTCGGCGGCCGCCGACAGCGCACCGAGCGGGCGGAACTGCTGGCCCGACTGCAGCTGCGCAGCAATCGCGCCGCCGAAGCGGTGGAGACCCTGCTCGACGGCCGCACTTATGCCAAGGATGACTTCGCCCGCTATAACCTGGGCATGGCGTTCATCGCCAGCGGCGACGTCCGCCGCGGCCGGCGGGAGCTGGACAAGCTGGGCAGCAAGGTGGTCAACGATCCCACCGAACACGCCCTGCGTGACCAGACCAACCTTGCTCTGGCCTACAACTATCTGGCCGAGGCCAAAGGTGCATCCGCACTGCCGGCTCTGCGCCGCATCCGTCTGCAGGGACCGTTTTCGGATGAAGCCCTGCTCGGCCTGGGATGGGCGGAGATCGCGGCCGACAAGGCCGATGTCATCCGGCGTTCGGACACGGCCACCGATGACACCATTGGTGGAGTGATTGGCGACATCCTGCGGCCGGGCAAGGTCGACAATGACATTCGCAGCCGCCTGGGCATGCTGCGCATTCAGGCCAGCGCCGAAACCGAGGAACAACGCTTTCGCAAGGCGCTGATCCCGTGGCTGGAACTGGACCGCCGGGATCCCAAGAAACCGGCCGTGCTGGAAGTGCAGCTGGCCATTCCCTATGCACTGGATGCCCTGGGCGAAAAGGATCGGGCCCGCCGCTACTATGAACGGGCGGTGCAGCGCCTGGAGAACGCCCGCACCGGCCTGGACAAGGCGATGGATGGCATCGTCAGCGGACGCATGGTGGAAACCATGATCCGGCGTGACCGCGACCGGGAGTCCGGCTGGAACTGGCGCCTGCGCGACCTGCCTGATGCGAACGAAACCTATTATCTGGCCGAGGTCCTGGGCCGGCACGAATTCCAGGAAGCCCTGAAGAATTACCGCGATCTCAAACAACTGCAGCGCAAGCTCGCACGGCGGCGCGGCCTGATCACCGACCATGCCCAGGGCCGCTACCGCGCCTCGGTCCCGGCCAGCGAGCTGTTCGCGCAGAAACTCAAGGCAAAACCGCCGCTGTGGCCCGGCCTCAAGGCGGACTTGAAACTGGAAACCAAACTCGGCCGCTTTCCCCGCAATGAAACGCTGGAGGGCCTGCTGGCCTGGACCTACCGGTACGCGCCGAAAGTCGAGCTGCAACTGTCCACGCCCACCCGCCTGCCCGACGATGGTCCGGCGCCGGCACATCAGGAACTCATCGCCCGCGTTGACCAGCTGCTGCTGGACATCAATGGCGTCATCCGGGAGCAGCGTGGCCTGCTGGAAAAGATCGCGGTTGCCGCCATGCAGCAGCACAAGTCCCTGCTGACCCGCTATCTGATTGATGCCCGCTTTGCCCTGGCGCGGATCTATGACGACGCCCAGGACGGAGATCTATCGGAATGAAATACCGGATTGCCTTCGCCCTTTCGGGGACGGCGCTGATTCTGGCCTGCGCCACGCCGTACGACCCGAAACAACATCAGAACCTGGATGAGTTGAACCGGGCTCCGGCGACCCTGGATGATCTGCTACCGCAGATCGAGGCGCCCGCGGACGCATCCGCCAGCAGCCGTCCGGACCGAACCGGGCCGACTGGCGACGAGGCATCGATCCAGCAGGAAACCGCCAACTCGAAAAAAGCGATCGAAAACTATCGTGCGATTCTTGCCCTGGCGCCGGAAAGTCGCGAGGTGAAATGGGAGGCCCAGCGACGTCTGGCCGACCTCCAGGTGGAAGTCAGCGAACTGGACCCGGACGCGCAGACAAAAGGTGTGGCCAGCGCCGAAAACTCGATTGACCTGTACAACAGCCTGCTGGACGCACGCCCGGATGATCCGGGCAATGACCGCATCCTGTACCAGCTGGCACGCGCCTATCAGAACACCGGACAGGTCGAACTGGCGATCGATTCCCTGGCCGAACTGACGCGGAATTTCCCGGACACCGCGCTCTGGACCGATGCCCAGTTCCGCCGTGCCGAATTGTTGTTCAACCGGCGGGATTACCCACCGGCGGAGCAGGCCTATCGCGAGGTCATGAAAAAAGGCCGCAAGACCTCGTATTTCGAGCAGGCGCAGTACAAGTACGGGTGGTCCATATTCAAGCAGGATCGCTACGCCGATTCGCTCGACACCTTCGTCGCCATCCTCGACCGCGAACTTCCGGTTGGCGCGGTTGAGAATCTGGATGCCACCCTGGAAGTCGTGCCGCGGGCGCAGCGGGAACTGGTGCGTGACGTGCTGCGCGTGGTTTCCCTGAGCTTTTCCTATCTCGGCGGCGGAGAAGCCATCACCGAATTCCTCAAAGGCAAGCCGGAACGAAGTTTCGAGCCCGTGTTCTATGAGAACCTGGCCCGCCTGTTCCTGGAAAAAGGCCGCTTTGACGACGCCGCCCGCGCCTACGCCAGCCTTGCAGATCGCAGCCCCACCCATCCGCTGGCGCCGAAATTCCAGGCCCGCGTGATCGAGGTCTACGACCAGGCCGGGTTTGCCGATCTGGTCCTGCAGGCCAAGATCGATTACGTCGAGAAATATGATCTGGACCAGATCTACTGGACCGCTCATAACCGCGAGGACTCACCACAGGCCTATGCCCTGCTGCGCGAAAACATGGACGAACTGGCACGGCACTGGCACGCCAGCGCGCAGAAAGCGGACAAGCCGGCCGCCCGCACGGAACTTTTCCGCCGCGCAACCAGCACCTATGCGCGTTACCTTGAACGCTTCGAGGATGCAGGAAACCGCGCCGAAATCAATTTCCTGCTTGCGGAAGCCCACTTCCAGAACCAGGATTTCGTCGCCGCTGCAACGCAGTTCGAACGTACCGCCTGGGATTATCCCGCCCATGACAAGTCCGCCGAAGCGGGCTATGCCGCGGTGCTCGCACGCCAGGCGCTGAGCGAGCAGGCCGATGAAGCATCGCGCCCGACGCGGATTCGCGAGTCCGTCGCCACCTCCCTGCGGTTCGCCGAGGGTTTCGCCGATCACCCGGAACAGGCCAAGGTGCTGATGCGCGCCGCCGAGGACCTCTACAGCATCGAGGCCCCGGATCAAGCCATTGCGGTAGCGCAGCGGCTGACCGCCCAGACCACCCCCGCCGCGCAAGCGCTGCACCTGCCGGCCTGGACCCTGATCGCTTACGCGCACATGGACCAGAAGCGCTACGCCGATGCCGAGCAGGGCCTGAGCGCGGCCTTGCGGTTGAGTCCACCCGAAGATCCCAAGCTGCCGGAGCTTAAAGAGAACCTCGCCACCGCGATCTACCGTCAGGGGGAAGCGGCCCGGACCGCACAGGATCTAGATGCGGCGATCGCCCATTTCCTCAGGGTCAAGACTGTTCTGCCAGGCTCAGAACTCGCTGCTGCCGGCGATTTCGATGCCGCCGCCGGCCTGATCACCCAGGAGAAATGGCCCGAGGCCGCCCAGGTTCTGCTGCAGTTCCGTCAGGCGTATCCGAACCACCCTCTGCAAGCCGAAACGACCCGCAAGCTGGCTGGCGTCTACCTCAAGGACGGCAAGAAGCAGCTCGCCGCCGGAGAATTCAAGCGCATCGCGCGCAGCCCGACCGAAGCCGCCGAGGCGCGCCGCGCAGCGGCCTGGCAGGCGGCTGGCCTGTATGACGAAAGCGGCGCCATGGCGGAGGCAGAAGCGGCCTACGGCTATTTCATCGCCACCTACGACCAGCCATACAGCCAGATCCTGAAAGCCCAGGAACGCCTGATCGCAATAACCGCGCAGCGTGGCGACCGCGCGGCCAACCGGCGCTGGCTGCGGCAGTTGATCGACCGCGAAAAGGTGGCCGGCGCACAGCGCAGCGCGCGCAGTCGGACCCTCGCCGCGCAGGCGAGCCTGACCCTGGCGGACGATGCGCGCCGGGTGTTTGAGGCCAGGTCACTGACCGCCCCCCTGCAACGCAGCCTGCCGATCAAGAAAGCGGCCATGGACAAGGCGATGGTCGCCTACACCGCGGTGGCGGAATACGCGATCGCGGAATTTACCACCCAGGCCATCAGCCGCATCGGCGAGCTGTATGTGAACTTCTCCCAGAGCCTGCTGAAATCGGAGCGTCCCCGCGGCCTGTCCGAACTGGAACTGGAGGAGTATCAGTTCCTGCTCGAAGATCAGGCCTTCCCGCTGGAGGAAAAAGCCATCGAAATCCATGCCAGCAACACCCGCAGAACCCTGGACGGCATCTATGATGACTGGGTCAAGGCCAGCTACACCGCCCTGGCCAAACTGCTGCCAGCCCGCTATGCCAAGACCGAGCGCAGTGAGGTGACGCTTGAAACCCTGGATTAAGACCACCCTGAGCGCCGTCTGTATCGCCTGGCTGGCCGGCTGCGCCATCACGCCTGGCGGTGACGCCGACACGCCGCCCGAAAAGCCGGTTCTGCCGGCCGATTACGCCGCCGCACTGGCTCTGCTCAAACAGGGAAAATGGGCACCTGCCGAGCAGGCCCTGCTGCGCTATGCCGAGCTGCATCCACGCATGAGCAGCCCACAGGTCAATCTGGCCTTGCTCTACCTGCGCACCGGGCGCAAGGATGAAGCCCGCAGAGCCCTGGCGAAGGCCCTTGAGATCAACCCGCGGCAGGCCGCCGCGCACAATCAGTTGGGGATCCTGGCTCGCGAGGACGGCGATTTCTCCGCGGCGCGCAAAGCCTACAAAGCCGCCATCTCCGCACAGAAGAATTATCCCAACGCCCATCTCAACCTGGCCATCCTGCTGGACCTGTACTTGCATGATCCGAAAGCGGCCCTGCCACATTACCAGCGCTATGCAGAACTGATCGGCGAAGATCAGATGGACCAGCAGACCAAGAGCTGGATCGCCGACGCCCAGAGACAGGTTGAGGGAGGAAAATAAACCGGATGAAATTTTGCAGTGCAACAATCAGAGGGCTATCATGTGGCGCCTTGATTCTGGCAAGCCCGCTCGGACTGGCACAGACCGAGCCGGTGGAACTGGGAGGCACGACCATCATCGGAGACCGTGAACTTCCGATCGGCCTGTACATCTCACCATGGCGCAGCGCGACTGCGGAAGATGACATCGATCGGCCCTCGCGTTATCTCGATGTGGGCACCCAGGCACTGGACCCCGATGTATTCCGGCGACAGGTCGAATACCTGGACGCCCTTGATGCCGCCGCGCGGCGTAAATAAACAGAAAAGGAAAGCTCATGGAATTCATGACCGTCGTGGCCCGCTTCTTCCAGGAAGGCGGCCTGTTCATGTACCCGATTGTCGCGATGCTGGCCTTCGGCTTGGCCATTGCCGTAGAACGTACGCTGTACCTGCGCAACACCCGGATCGGTAACCGCAAGACCTGGGAGGCCATCGCCCCGCTGGTGGCCCAGGGACGCTACGACGCCGCACTGGCGCAGACCGAGGAAACCGAAGGTGCCCTGGCGCGCGTCATGGGTTACGGTCTGGCACGAATCAAGACCGCACGGCGACGTGAGGATCTGGAGATGGCGATGGAAGAAAGCCTGATGGAAGTGCTGCCGCAGATGGAAAGGCGCACCCCCTTCCTGCAGGTGTTCGCCAATGTCGCCACCCTGCTCGGCCTGCTTGGCACCATCATCGGCCTGATTCAGGGCTTTACCGCGGTCGCCAACGTGAATCCCGCGGAGAAGGCCAATCTTCTGTCGGCCTCGATTTCCGTGGCCATGAACACCACCGCGTTCGGCCTGATGTGCGCCATCCCGCTGCTGCTGCTGCACGCCTGGCTACAGGCCAAGACCACGGAACTGGTGGACAGCCTGGAGATGGCCACGGTCAAGTTCCTTAACCAGTTCTCCGAAACCCAGCAGACCAAAAGCGCCTCGCAGTAAGGCAGTCTCGCGATGAATCCACGTTGGCGTCGTCACCGCCTTCGCCAGGAACCGGCGGAGATGAACATCACGGCCTTCATGAACCTGATGGTGATTCTGGTTCCTTTCTTGCTGATCACGGCGGTTTTTTCCCGTCTCGCCATCCTGGAACTCAATCTGCCGAGTCCCAGCAGCGAAAGCAGTGAAGAGGAACCCAAGCAGCAGTTGACCATCACGGTACGGGACAGCGGCATCACGGTGAGTGATCGCGACGGCGTGATCAAACCGATCCCCAAAGTGGCCGGGGAACACAACCTCGCCGCCCTGACCGACCTGATGATCCTGGTCAAGAACAAGCTGCCGGAGGAAACCAGCGCCACCCTGCTGCTGGAGCCACAGACCAGTTACGACATCGTGATCCAGGTGATGGATGCAGTGCGCATCGCCACCGCGGAGCACACCGGCGACACCAGGAACCGCGAATTATTCCCCTCCATCGCGCTGGGTGATGCACCGCAGGCCAGTTCCAACGGAGGCGATCAGTGAAACAGACTCGTCGCGCACATCGCATGGAACTCCGGGCGGCGCGCAAATCCAAGGTCGCGCCGATGAATCTGGTGTCCCTGATGGACATCTTCACGATTCTGGTGTTCTTCCTGCTCGCCCAGTCCTCCGCCGTCGAGGTGCTGCCCAATACCGACAAGATCGCCCTGCCGGAATCGCTCGCCGAAGAACGTGCGCGCGAAACCGTGCTGATCATGATCACCCACGAAGACATCATGGTGAATGGTTACGCCACCATGCCGACCGCTGCAGCGATGGGTCCCAATCCGGATTTCGCCCCCCTGCGCAAGGCACTGGCGGAACAGGCGGAACGGGTGGTGAAGGTCGGTGAAGCCGACCAGCGGGACCGCGGCGAGGTGACCATCATGGCGGACAAGGGCCTGCCCTACTCCTTGATCAAGCAGGTCATGCTCGCCTGCACGCAGTCCCAGTACGGCCTGCTGTCATTTGCCGTGCTGCAGAAAGATCAGTCCACCGTGCAGCTGGGAGAATCGGATTGACCACGATCGCATTTTCCCGCAACAGCTGGGCCGAACTGGAACGCGACGAAGCCCGCTTCCATCGCACCCTGCTGATCGTCTGCCTGCCCTTCATCCTGTTCGGCGTGCTGATCCCGCTGTGGGAACTCACCGGCCTCAAGCAGGGTGGAGGCGAAGATCTCTCACAACGCTATGCGGAGCTGCTGATTCAACAGGCCACCAAACAGGTGGAGGCGCCGGAACCGGAAGCCCCGGCAACCCCGGAAGAACCGGAGCCCACCGAACCGGATACCGAAGCGGAGCCCGAGCCTGAAGTCAAAGCCGAAAAGCCGGAACCCAAGCCCGAACCGAAACCCAGGACCGAGCCGCAGGTTGACGCCCGCGAGCAGGCCAGGGAGAAGGTGCAGAAGAAATTCGCCAGCGCATTCAACGCCCTGGATTCCCTACGCGAGCAGGCGCCCATCATCACCGCGAGCAATCGTCCGCTGACCCAGGCCAGCAGCGCCAGCAGTGAAGCCCCGAGCAGCACCGACACCGGCATCCTGACCTCGGATCTCGGTCGCGGCAGCGGCGGCGTGCGCAATGCCCCGACACGCAGCTCGAACACCTCCAGCACCGCGCTGGCGGGTCGCCAGAGCACCCAGGTCGATACCGTGATCACCGCCAGCGGCGGCGGTTTCGGCGAGGAAGCCGACGAAGCCGGTTTTGGCGGCAACAGTCGGCTGCAAGGCCGCTCGCTGGAAGAGATCCAGGTGGTGATGGACCGCAACAAGAGCGGTCTGTACTCGCTCTACAATCGTGCACTGCGGCGTGATGCGACGCTGCAGGGCAAGATCGTGCTGCAGATCACCATCGCGCCGTCAGGCGCGGTCACAGGCTGCGAGGTCGTTTCCAGCGAGCTCAACAATCCGGAACTGGAGAATCGCATTGTGCGACGGGTGAAGCTGATCAATTTCGGCGCCAAGGACGTCGCTGAAATGACCATCAAGTACCCGATTCACTTCATTCCGAGCTAGGCGTCTGCGCCGCAAGCCGCTGGCATCGCCGCCTTTGGCTAGCGCAGAGAATCCGCCGCTGGGCTGATCTGGCCAACTCCGGCCATCCCTTGCCGCCGGCGCCACTGCGGGCCGGCCCAGCCTTCCCCCGGGCTTCGTTTCATTGTCGGGCCAAACCGCACAATGCTAACATGTATAGTTCATAACTGTATTGAACCGGCTTGGCGGGCCCTCACGGCCCGGCCAACCGTTTCCCGATTCCTCGCGAGGACCCTCCCCTGATGATCTGCAACAGACCGCAAACCTGGTTTGCGCAAAGCTTGGCCGTGCTCGCGCTCGGCCTGAGCACCGCCCACGCCGCCACCCCCAGCGAGGGCAGCGTCAGCCCCGCCAGCCCGGAACTCGTGTTTGAATCCGGCCCCCATCTGATTTCCAATCCGGCCTATCCCGACACCGGTGCGTGCCTGAATCCAGCGCTGGTCTGCGATGATTTCGCTCTCGCCGTTGAGGTGCCAGCCGACGTTCCGGCAAGCCAAAGCGTACGCCTGACCGTTCGCACCGAAGCGCCCCTGGGCGAAGACTACGACATCTATCTCCTCGACGACGGCGGCCAGGAAATCAACAGTTCCGCCAGCGGCGGCACGCCGGAGGAAATGGTCTTGCTGCTGCAAGCCGGAACGCAGAACTACACGGTACGCATCATTCCCTGGCTGGTCACCGGCACCGTGGCGACGACCAAGATCACCCTCGAATTCATCGAAACGCAGACCGGTGGAGACGAATCCGGTCCGCAGGCAGGACTGGGTGATGGCAAGCTGCCACTGAACCCCGAAGCACCGCGTTACAGCGTCTACGTCTCGCCACCTGAAGAAGGCAACGACGCCGGCGAACCCACGGTCGGCTACAACCCGCTGACCAAGCGCGCGATGTTCATTTCCTATGTCAACGCGCTGCGGGTGACCTTCCCGGAAAATCTGGATGAAGCCCTGCCCGAGAGCTGCGATGCCAACTGGGAAAACAAATCCGGTCTGATCACCACGCTGAATTCACTGGACCCGATCATGACCACCGACCAGGACACCGGCCGAACCTTCAATTCACAGCTCTCCGGCGCCAACAGCCTGTTCGAGTTCTCCGATGATGACGGCGAATCCTGGACCCCGGGCCAGATCGGGGTGCCCAACGGCGGCGCCGATCATCAGGGTGTCGTGGCCGGCCCCTACCCGGCCGACTTCCCGATCGGTGGCCTGCTGTATCCGAATGCGGTCTACTACTGCTCTCAATCGGTGGCTTCTGCGTTCTGTTCCCGCAGCGATGACGGCGGCCAGACTTTCGGTCCGGGCTATCCGTTCAAGAACACGGACTGCTCAGCCGGCGGTCTGCATGGACATCCCAAGGTCGCGCCTGACGGCACCCTGTACATCCCGGACAGCTCGCAATGCGTGCTGCCGCTGGGCGAGACCGCCGAAAAGGTGGTCACTTTCGTCAGCGAAGATGCCGGCATGACCTATGCGGCCCGCCCGATACCGACCAGTGAAGGCGGCGCCGGCTCCGATCCCTCGATCGGCATCGCGACCGACGGCACGGCCTACATGTGCTACGAAAACGCCGATGGCACCACCCGCGTGGCGGTCAGTAAGGATAAGGGCCTGAGTTGGGCGAATGACCAGGATATCGGCGCGGCCGCTGGTCTGGTGGCGACACGCTTCCCCGCCATGATCGCCGGCGATCCGGATCGCGCGGCCTGTGCGTTCCTCGGCACCACCACCGAAGGCCCCGATCTGGAGCTTGGCTTTACCGGTGTCTGGTATCCCTACATCGCCACCACCTATGACGGTGGCAAGACCTGGGATCTCGTGAATCTGAGCCCGGATGATCCGGTGCAGGGTTTCGGCGGCGTCGGCACCAGCGGGACCAATCGCAATCTGCTCGACTTCAACGACCTCGAACTCGACGACATGGGGCGCCCGCTGTTTGCCTATGCGGATGGCTGCATCGGCGGCTGTGTCATCGACCCGAGCCAGAACAGCTTCGCCGCCAAGGCCACGCTGGCCCGCCAGTCCGGTGGCCGCAGCCTTTACGCGAAGTACGATGATCAATTCCGCAGTGGCCCTCAGCCCCCCAAGGCCGCCTGCCCCCTGGCGCGCCACAGCCAGCGCACCGTGAACCAGACCGTGATCGGCTGGAACGCGCCCGACAACGGCGGCCTTGAGATCAGCAACTACCAGGTTTATCGGTCGGAGCAGCCCACCGGTCCCTTCGTACTGATCGGCAACAGCAGCAAGACCCGCTTCATCGACAGCACGGCTGATCCGGCGGTTACAACCTACTACTACAAGGTCGTCGCCGAAAATGAAGCTGGCACCAGCCCGCAGAGCAACGTGCTGAGCCTGCCGCTGAGCACCCAAAAGGAAGTCGATACCTGCAGCCTGCCCGGCGCGATGATCATTCAGGACCCGGCCGGCGACTCCCCGGTCAGCGACTATGACGTGCTGAGTTTCTCCGTGGCCGAACCGGCCGACTTCGCGGACCACTTCGTGTTCACCCTGAAGCTTGCAGGCTTCACGGCCTCGGAGCCGCCGCCGTCCTCGTTCTATCCGGTGCTTTTCCCGCTGCTCAACAATCTGTACCTGGCCTTTGACGTGACGCTGGGCGCACCGCGCTTTGTCCATGGCCAGTTCGTTGAACTGCCCCAGGGACTGCTGCAATTCAACGAAGCCGGCAGCCTGGACAGCCGCAGCAGCTACGGCGCGGATGGCACGGTGGTCATGATCGTGCCCAAGGTCCTGTTCGGTGAACTTGAGGCAGGTGACGTGATCGCCGGCTTTGATATCCGCTCACGCATGGGCGCCAGCGCCGCTCCCAGCCGCGATACCGCCGGCCCTGCCGACTACATCGTGCGCGGCCACGAAAATTGCAGGAGCCGCCGCAATGCTCTGGTAATCGCCGAACTGAGCAGCAGTCGCAACGAGGGGCGCGCGCCGACCACAGTCGAGTTCACCATCTCTGGCCAAGCCAGCGACGGCAGTCGTCTGAGCAGCTGGTCCCTGGATTTTGGTGATGGTGAATCGGTCGAGAAACAGCCTTTCAATAGCACCGGCATCGCCCGCATCAGTCACAGCTACCTCAGCGAGGGCGTGTACCGCGCCAAAGCCACGGTGCGCGACTCCCAGGGCCGCAGCAGCGCCAATCTCGCCGAGCAGACCATCGAGATTGGAGTGGCCGAACGCAGCCTGTCCGCCCTGCGCGGCGGCAGCCTTGGCTGGCTGTTGATCGCCCTGCTTCTGCCGTTGCGCCTGCGGCGGTCGCATCAGCGTTAAACTCGGCATTCCATGCTGAACCGGCCGGCCCTGGATTCGTTCAGGGCCGGCTTTTTTTTGATCTGAAGAAGCACGACCATGCCCAGTTCCGCACTCCACATCCGCCCCGCAGACGCCGCGGACTGCCGCGCCATCTGTCGCATTTACGCCCATCATGTGCGCCACGGCATTGCCACCTTCGACGAGTCACCACCAATTGTCAGCGACCTGCAGAAGCGCCTGGATCTGGCGCAGCAGGCAGGCCTGCCGTGGCTGGTCGGGCAGATCGACGAAGCGCTGATCGGCTACGCCTGCGCCAATCCCTGGAAAGCCAAATCAGCCTATCGTTTCAGCGTCGAAACCAGCATTTACCTGGCGCCACAGGCGCAGTCGCGCGGCCATGGCCGCAGTCTGTATGCGGCCTTGCTGCAGGCCCTGGATCAAAGCACGGTGCACCAGGCCGTGGCCTGTATTTCCTTGCCGAACCCACGCAGCGAGGCCCTGCACCGTCGCCTGGGCTTCATGCCCTGCGGGCACTTCCGGCAGGTGGGCTACAAATTTCAGCGCTGGATCGATGTGGCCTACTGGCAAAGAAGCTGCGGGACGAAGCGGGAAACCACCGGCCGCGAACGATGAGCGCCGCTGACGCCTAGCTGCCGGCGATGAGACTGACCTGATTGCGCCCGGCGGTCTTGGATTGATACAGGGCCTCATCAGCGCGCAGCAGCAAACGATCCACCGCCATCGCCGCGAAATCTGCATCTTGCTCCAGCCCGGCGACACCGATTGACACGGTGATCACCCCCAGCGGCGCGGCCGGATTCGGAATGCGCTGCTGCCGGATCCGCTCACACAGTCCGGCGAGGCGCTTGTGCGCGGTCCAGGGATCAATCCCCGGCATGGACAGGGCGAATTCGTCCCCGCCGTAACGGCCCACCGCATCCTGATCCTTGCGCAGATAGTTCTGGGTCATGTCCGCCACCCGCCGCAGCACCTCATCCCCCTCCGCGTGGCCGAGCTGGTCATTGATCTGCTTGAAATAGTCGATATCCAGCATCGCCACCGCCAGGCTGCCATGGCTGCGGAAAGCCCGTCGCCAGTCTGCATCCAGCTTGAGATCGAACTCCCGGCGGGTCAGCAGACCGGTCAGGGTGTCACGCTGGCTGAGCTGCCGCAGGCGCAACTGGTCTTCGATCAGCCCGGCGCATTCCCCCAGCAGGCGGCGCTCGGCGATGCTCAGCTTGCGCCCGTTAGGCGCGCTGGCACACAGCACACCGATATTTTCCCGGCTCGGACTGCGCACCGGAATTCCGGCATACAGGCCGATCCCGTCGGCAGAGCCCCCGGTCTCTGCGGTCTGGTCAGCCAGATTCAGGTGATCCAAGAACAGGGCACGCCCCTGCCGGATGACATGCAGACTGAGATCCGTCTCCCGTGTGGCCTTGTGCAAACCACGGCCGAAACTTGCAATCAAACGCGGTTCATCGCCATGAAAGACGAAAAACGCCACCAGCGGAACGCGCAAGGCGGTGCCGGCAATCTGCACCACACGCGACAGTTCCGGCTCGGTTCGGTCCTCGCGCAGGCCGATGGCATCGACCTCGTCTGCCCGCATCTGCGCGGTGAATTCCGTCTCCCGCATGTTTTTCCCTAGCATCACGGATGTCCCGGCGTTGCCCGCTCGCCCGCCAGCCAGCGCCAGCTGTCCAGCACATCGAAGAGCAGGGAAACACCATTGACGACCAGCACACAAAGCCCATAGACATGGATCATGCCGGTTTCGGCCTGCTGGACGAACAGATGGTGGATCAGAAAGATCTGCAGTGGAATCCAGGCAAACAGATGCGGAATCGACAGCGCCCGATTCATACCCTGGTAATACAGCATCAGGGGAAGATTACCCAGCAGCACGAATACCCCGGCCAGGGCGGTGGCCTGGCCGACGACCGTGTCCAGGACCAGCACACAGGCCACGTTCACCAGGCACAACAGCAGGACCCAGACCTGTACCCACAGGGGCAGGCTGCGGTAGGACCTCGCGATTACCAGCAGTCGATTCATCAGCGGACGGCGCGCCGCCGACGCAGCAGCACGCCGCCCAGCAGCAGGCACCACAGCCCGACGGCACCACCAGCCTTGGCGGCAGAATTCGATCGTCCGGCAGCCGGCTCTTCCTGCTCCGCGGACTCGGGGGGCTGATCAGCTTGCGGCGCCAGCAGCAAGGGCCAGCCCTCCTGCACCAGGTAGCCGCAGGCGGCGAATTCACTCTGGATCACATCCAGTTCGCCGCTGTCATACCCCATGTCGATCGCCGCCTGGTAGGCTGCATTGGCCGCATCATTCTGGGTGGACAGAGTGTGCGTCATGGCCAGCCCTTCAAGCACCATCAGATCGGTCTTTTCCCGACCAATCTGGTCATAGATTTTCATCAGGCAGGTCGACCAGATCTGGCCACCGGTATGGATGGCGGGGAAAGGCGTAATGCCCGCCGGCCACGGCAGTGCGTAATTGGTCACCCGCCCGCCCCAGCATTCATTGTGCCCATCCCAGTCGAACACCCACTGATACTGTTCGGAGTCCGGTTGCCACTGGCCGAGGCTGCGGCTGTAAGATTGCGCCCAATAATCGCCGAAGCCTTCGCTCAGGCCATCGATATAGTTGGACAGGCCGCCGAACGTCACCCAGTCGTGCAGGCCATGACCCAGTTCATGCCAGACCACATCGGCATCTTCCGCATCATCAACGCAGCCCTCGCCGAAAGCCAATTGACCGCTCGCCGGGCTGTAGAAGGAATTGTCATCGCCGTCCAGACCGTGCGGATCGAAACGGACACCACCTTCGTACTGATAGGGCATCAGTTCCAGACCCAAGGTTTCATTGATGTACTGCATCGATTGCTGGACATGCCAGAACACATTCACCGCTTCGAAACCATCCTCGTTGCGATTGAAAATGAAATCGCTGCCAGGCTGCCCGAACAGTCCGAGCTGCGGCGCCTCAAAATCGACCAGTTCCGCCCAGGGGCTGGACAGCCAGTAGAAGCTTCGTTCCTTTCTGAGTTCGCCCAGCTCACGCAGCTGCACCTGCGCATTGATCTCAAGATAATTGGCATCCTCATTGTCCGTAATCGGCTGGCCATACACCGTACCCGAGCTGGACAGAGGATCAGGGTCGAACACACTGCCGTTGGCAGGATGTTCCTCATCATGCAGATAGGCCGCTCGGTCCCACAGCGCCAGGATGGCGCCGTTACGGGCATCCACCACCACATCCCAGTCGCCCCTGGGCTTTTGCGCCTGCACCTGAACCTGCCAGGCCAGCACGCTTCCTTTGCCCCGAGGATAGGCCACCAGCGTGCTGGCCATGTCACCCCGGTACTCGGGCGCCGGGCCGAGCGCCGCCAGCGCCCGTTCCCGCGCCTGCTGCACCGTCAGCGCGGGCTCGCTGACATTCAGCTCACCCGGCGCCGCGTGAGACCGGGCAAACTGGGTGATGCGATTCTGCGGGCTGATGTGCACGACGTAGCGGCTGCGATAGACCGGCACCTCGCCGAGGTAGTGGACAAAATGAACATTGCTGCCGGCCGGTCCACGGCGCGTGTGCAGATGCTCCAGCCTGTCTGCCCCCCCGAGTCCGAGCACCTCCGCATGCCGCAGCAGGAAAGTCCGCGCCTGGCTTTCGGGCGTTGCGCCGACAGCCGCTTCCGAAATCTGGTACCAGCTCAGAACCTGATCATCCTGCGTGGTTCTTGCCGCCGGACTGAAAATCTGCGTCGGCAACACCGGCAGGATTTCACTGACCGCGCGCGCTGGCGCCTGCTTGGCCACAGCGGATCCCAGGCCAGACAGGCCGAGGGCGAATATCAATAACAGGTGGTTTCGGGTCATGTTCGCTTGACAACTTGGCGGTGGGCACGCGCGGCGCCGCAAATGGGAATGGCTCGGAGAGGTTTAGGAGCGCCCGGATTCTTGCTGGTTTGAGGTCCAGCTCCGTTGAACTCCCCCTAATGACGGATAAGGCCGGCAAAAAGGTTCACAGGCGATGTCTAGGACCGCCATCTGGCATCCTGCAATGCGCATCGCCGCCCGGCCGATCGGCTACGAATCAGGCCGGGCAAACCTAAGCCCCATCTGGGCGGCCGGCGCCGGCCTGCGCAGCGCCCCGGGCAGCCGTCCACACGGCCGATTTGCGACCAGCCGCGGCGCACGGAAATAGTGCGCAGCAGCCCGGGTTTTGTCAAAGCCATGCGCATGCAAGCGCCGAGTTTTCGGCAGCGGGCGAATCATCGATACCGAGGTGCAACCGTCAGGACTTGATATGATGAAACGCAGTGTTCGTCTTGCTACGGACACCGGGCCTGAAGCCAGGTCATGTCGGGGAACATCAAAGGTGACATCGAGAATGAAAGAGAGCGCCGAACACACGGACGAACAAAGCCGCATCGAAGCCATTCGAGACATCCTGTTCGGGCGCCAGATGCAGGAATACACGCAACGCTTCGAGGCCCTGGAAGCCCGCCTCAAGGCGGATCTGCAGGCCACCACCGAGCAGTTGCAGCATTCGCAGGCTCAGGACACGGAACAGCTGCGAGCCGAAATGACGCAGCAGCGCGCGGAACTGATCAGCAGCTTTACCGATCAGCTGGATCAGTTGCAGGGCGACAGCATCGGCCGCAGAGAACTGGCGCAGGCCCTGCGCGACATTGCCGATCGATTCGATGGCCGCTAGGACAAACCCGCACGCATGACTCAAGCTGAGCTTGGCCGCCTGCGCAGCCTGCTGCTCGATGAAGAGCAAACCAGACTCGAGGCGCTGGAGCGGAGACTGGATGAACAGGGGCCGCTGGAGAAGCAACTTGCCGGCCTGCTGCCGGCCGCGGTGGCGCATGCCGCCGAATCCGACCCGAAGCTCGGCATCGCGCTGCAGAAGCCCATCCGCGAGGGCGTGGCCCTCACCGTGCGCGAGGATGCCGAAGGTTTCGCCGAAATCCTGTTCCCGATCATGGGGCCGAGCATTCGCCGTGCCATCGCCGAAGCCCTGAAAGATTTCACCCGCTCGCTCAATCACAGCATGGGTCGAGGCCTGCTTTGGCGGGTTGAAGCCTTGCGGCGCGGTCTGCCCTACTCCGAAGTGCTGCTTGAGCACACCATGGCCTATCGGGTCGAGCAGGCCCTGCTGATCCAGTCCGCCACCGGCCTGGTCATCAGCAAGGCGGAACTCAGCGCCGCGGTAGCCCAGGACAGCGACGCTTTCTCGGCGATGCTGAACGTGATCCAGGACTTCATCCGTGACTCGTTTTCCGGCGAAAGTCAGATTTCGACCCTGGAACTGGGCAATCGCACGGTCTGGATCACACCCGGCCAGCATGCCCATCTGGCCTGCGTGATTTCCGGCACCCCCGGTCAACGACTACGCCATCGACTCGCCGACACCGTGGATCTGCTGCAACGTGAATACCCGGACCAACTGGAAAACTTCACCGGCGACCGCGACGGCCTGGGCGCCATCGACATCGAGGTGGAACGCTGCCTGAAACCCGACGAAGAGGAGCGTGCACAGGCGCAAGCCTCCTATTCACGCTGGCCGCTCCTGCTGCTCCTGCTCTTGCTGGCCGGACTCACCTGGTGGGCCTGGGGCCGATGGAGCCCGTCCAGCATCGCAGCGGCTGAACCTGCCGTATCCAGAGCCGAAGAGGTGCTGAACCAGCTGCCCGGCGTACTGATTCACAGTGTCGAGCAACAAGACGGGCAATGGACGCTGCGCGGCCTGCGCGACCCTCTGAGCGCCGACCCGACGCAGCAGCTGCAAGCCGCCGGAATTCCGACCGATCAGCTCAGGTTGGAACTGATCCCCTTCGTGTCGCTGACGCCGGCGATGGTGGAGCGACGCGCCCGCCAGGCCCTGCGACTGCCGGAAGGCGTGCAGATGCATCTGGCCGGCAGCACCCTGGTGCTGAGCGGCGAAGCCGAGGCGGACTGGGTCGCCCGTGTGCAGCGCATGCCCGTGCTGCCGCCTGGCATCGAGCAGGTCGACAGCACCGCACTGAGCGGCCGAGCGCAGTCGACCAGTCTCGAGGACTTGCGCCAGAGTCTTGAAGTCCCGCCACAGGTCCAGATGTCTCGCTCCGGCCAGGCCCTGAGCTTCACCGGCGTCGCCGACCTGGCCTGGATCCGCAGTTTGCCGGCCCGCCTGCAGACGCAGAATCTGCGCCTGGCCGGCGCCACCGAGCTCGAACCACGCGAATGGCAAGAGGCTTTGGCCCTGGCCAAGCGCGTGCACGAACGCGTTCTGTATTTTGATGAACAGACCGTGCTGAACGCCGCCAGCGGCGCAAGTCTGGATGAACTAGCCGCGACGATTCGCCAGCTGGATCGCCTGGCGGAGCGCCTGCAGGCCGGCCTGACGGTCAATCTGGTGGGCTATACCGACGCCAGAGGCGACGCCAGCACCAACCTAAGCTTGCGTCGTGAGCGCAGCCTGAGCATCCTGCGCGCCTTGCAGGCCCGTCAGGTCCCCGGCCACCGCCTGCAGCTCGATGCACAGCCCAACTACGTTGCCCCCGCCGGCGCTGGCGTGAACGCACGCAAGCTCATCCTGCAAGTCCATCTTTCAAAACCACAAGGAGGCTGGCTGTGACGCAGCAAGTCAGCAAGATTTGTCTACTGGGCGACTTCAGCGTCGGCAAGACCAGTACCGCCCGCCGTTTCGTCAGCAATGCCTACGATGACAAGTACCTGACCACCGTGGGGGTCAAAATCGACACCAAAGTGCTCACGCTCGAGGATGGCCGCAGCATCAAGTTCGTGGTCTGGGACATCGCCGGCACGGACACCGCCACGCCAATTTTCAACAGTTATCTGCGCGGCGCCGCCGCCTATCTGCTGGTGGTTGACGGCACCCGGGAGGAAACCCTGGACGCCGCTCTGGGCCTGGCCGAACAGCTGCAGAGCGCGCTCGGCGCGCTGCCCTGGGTCGGCTTGCTCAACAAGGCGGATCTGGTCGAGCAGTGGGCGATCGATGATGCGCGCATCCAGGCTCTGAGCGCCAGCGGCCAGACCTGGCTCAAAACCAGCGCCCTGACCGGCGACAATGTCGAAGAAGCTTTCGCCATGCTGGCCCGGCAGATTCTCAAATGAGCGCGGCCGCCTGGATGGATGCGGCGGTCAAAGCCCGCTGTCAGCCCGCGTGCCTGGTCCTCGACAAAGAGTTCAAAGTTCTGGAGTCCCATGGCGAGCTGTCGCATTACGCGCTGGATCTGGCGCCCGGAGATTGCGCCGCGGAGACCCTGCCGGTGCTCTATGGCCTTGACCCGGCCGAGGCGATGCAGATGGACTTCATCAGCCTGGGCAACGGTGCGGTGGCAGACCTGGAACTCAAGCCCAGCCCCGAGGGCTGCCAGGTGCTGCTGCTCGATGCCCAGCAGCGCCACGATGAGGTCCAGGACACCCAGCAACAGCACCACGAAATCGACATGCTGCATCGGCAGCTGCAACGCACCAGCGAGAAACTGCAGCTCGCCCTGACCGAAGCGCAACGGGCCAACGAGGCAAAAAGTCGCTTCATTGCCAGCATGTCGCATGAGTTCCGCACCCCGCTGACTTCGATCATGGGCTATGCCGATCGCCTGCTGCGGGCTCATGCGGGCTCGACCGAAGCCGCCGCGGTGCGGCGCGCCAGTCGTTATCTGGTCACCCTGGTCGACAATCTGCTCGAACAGGGCCGCATCAACGCCGCGGAAATCCTGATCCAGCCGCAGGCCTCCGCGCTGCGGGACCTGGCCGATGATTTGCGCGACATGTTCGAACCGCTCGCCGAGCGGCGCGGCCTGGAACTGCGGATTCGCCTGGCGGAAGATCTGCCCGAATGGGTCGAAATCGACGACACCCGGGTGCGACAGATCGCGGTCAATCTGCTCGGCAATGCCTGCAAGTTCACCCAGCAGGGCTACGTGGAATTCGCGATGCACTGGTCCCGGGACCGGCTGCATTTCGCCGTCAGCGACAGCGGCCCCGGCATTTCGGCGGAGAACATGCAACGTGTCTTCACAGCTTTCGAACGGGTCAGCGAAGATGCTCCGGGCGTAGGGCTGGGACTGGCGATCAGCAAGCAGCTGGCCGAACGCATGGGCGGCAGCCTGAGCCTGCAATCGGAACTCGGCAAGGGCAGCTGCTTCAGCCTGGACATCCAGGCCCCGGCCTGTGATTCGCCAGAATCGACCACTCCGGTCGAAGCCATGGACATCCTGCTGGCCGAGGATGACGACGCGCTGGCGATGCTTTACACCGTGGTGCTGGAAGACGAAGGTCATCGCATCCATCGCGCAGCCTCGGTCGATGAAGCCATCAGCCTGTCACGACGAACCCAGCCAAATTGCGTGATTACCGACCTCAACCTTGGCGAGTGTTCCGGCCTGGATCTGATCAAACGCATCCGCCAGACCGGTTTCTCCGGCCGGATCGTCACCCTGACCGGCTCCTCCAGCGCGCAGGACCGGGAAATGGCCCTGCATGCCGGGGCCGATTACTTCCTCTGCAAACCGGTGGACCTGGCCCGGCTGAGTCGCCTGCTGCAGTAGATCGGGCCAGGCATGAAAAAGCCCCTGCCGGCGCCAGCCGAAAGGGGCTTGTTCGCAAGCCGGTCGCTGCCGGCGCGACCGGCTTCTAGCTGACGCGCTCCAGAATCGTGGCCACGCCCTGTCCCATGCCAATGCACATGGTGGCCAGACCGAACTGCTGATCCTGCTCGTTCATGATATGCGCCAGTGCACCGGTAATCCGTGAGCCCGAGCAGCCCAGCGGATGTCCGAGCGCGATCGCGCCACCCTTGAGATTCACCTTGTCCTGCTGATCCAGCAACTTCAGCTCTTTCATCACTGCCAGCGACTGCGCGGCGAATGCTTCATTCAGCTCGATCACACCAATGTCGGACAGGGCCAGGCCAGCCCGCTTCAGCGCCTTCTGCGTTGCCGGCACCGGGCCGCGGCCCATGACGGACGGATCGCAGCCGGCCGAAGCCATCGCTCTGATCTTGGCCAGGGGCTTGAGACCCAGGGCATCCGCCTTTTCGCGCGACATGATCAGCACGCCCGAGGCCCCGTCCGACAAGGCCGAACTGTTGCCGGCGGTGACGGTGCCGCTGGCTGGATTGAACACCGGCTTGAGCTTGGCCAGACCTTCGAGACTGGCGTCGGCCCGCACCACCTCGTCGAACTTCACCTGCACGGCCTGACCATCGGCATCATGCCCGGCCACCGCGATCATTTCATTGGCGAACTCGCCGCCGGTATTGGCGCGGTAGGCTTTGCGGTGCGAATTCAGGGCGAATTCATCCTGCGCCTCGCGGCTGATCCCGTTCATGGTGCCGAGCAATTCGGCCGTCAGGCCCATCATTCCGGAAGCCTTGGCCACATGCAGGGACAGCTCCGGATTCGGATCCACGCCATGGGTCATCGGCACATGCCCCATGTGCTCGACGCCGCCGCAGATGAATACATCACCGAGACCGGCATGAATGGCGCCCGCCGCGGTGTGTATCGCGGTCATCGACGAACCGCACAGGCGATTCACCGTTTGGGCTGACACCTCATGCGGCAAGCCGGCCAGCAAGGATGCCATACGGGCCACATTGAAACCCTGCTCCAGGGTCTGCTGCACGCAGCCCCAGATGACATCTTCGACATCCTTGGCAGACAGCGCCGCATTGCGCGCCAGCAAGGCCTTGATCACTTCCGCCGAGAGATTCTCCGCACGGACATTGCGAAATACGCCGTTCTTGGAACGCCCCATCGGGGTGCGTACGGCATCAACAATTACCACTTCAGTCATTGTTCAACTCCAGTTCATCCGGTCACCCGCCACTGCGGTCGAGCACATTTGCGGCACCGAGGTCCATGCCCCGGATCTCCGCTGTTTGCGCGCAAGCCAGAGCCCGCAGGCGACCATGAGGCATTCAGCCGTAGTAGGTTTCGCCGTTGGCAGCCATTTCACGCATCCGTGCGGTGGGCTCGTACAACTTGCCCAGGTGCGCGAATTTGGCGGCTTTTTCAACGATGGCCGCCAGGCCCAAGGTATCGGCGTATTTCAGCGCGCCGCCACGGAACGGCGGAAAGCCGATGCCCAGAATCAGGCCCATATCGGCCTCGTTCGGGGTATCGACAATGCGCTCTTCCAGGCAGCGTGCGGTTTCGATGACCATCGGGATCATCAGCCGGTCGATGATGTCCTTATCGCTGAACTCAGCCGCGTCCTGCGGCTGCACCTGCGCCAGCAAGCCCGCTACGGCTTCGTCCTGCAATTTCTGCGGGCGACCTTTCTTGTCCATCTGATAAAGGTAATAGCCCTTGCCGTTCTTCTGGCCATAGCGCCCTTCCTCGTACATGAGGTCCAGCGAGGTCCGCTGCTCGGACTTCATCCGGTCGGGGAACCCTTCCGCCATCACCGCCTGTGCATGATGGGCGGTATCGATGCCCACCACGTCCAGCAGGTAGGCCGGCCCCATCGGCCAGCCAAAGCCTTCCATCAGCTTGTCGATGCGGCGGAAATCCGCCCCTTCGTTCATCAGCCCCTGGAAACCGGCGAAGTAGGGGAACAGGATGCGGTTGACCAGAAAGCCGGGGCAATCGTTGACCACGATCGGGGTCTTGCCCATCGCCGCGGCGTAGGCCACGGTGGTCGCGACCGCCAGATCGGAGGATTTCTCGCCCCGGATCACCTCGACCAGCGGCATCTTGTGCACCGGATTGAAGAAGTGCATGCCGCAGAAATTTTCCGGCCGCTTCAGGGCTTGCGCCAGATAGGAAATCGAAATGGTCGAGGTATTGGACGCGATGATCGCGGTGTCCTTGACCTGCTCTTCCACCTCGGCCAGCACCGCGTGCTTGACCTTAGGGTTTTCCACCACCGCCTCGACCACGACATCGACATCGGCGAAATCGCCGTAGTTCAGCGTGGCGCGGATATTGGCCAGCGCCTGCCCCATCTTGCGCGCATCGATCTTGCCGCGCTCGACCAGCTTGGCCAACAGCTTGTTGGCTTCGGACAGACCCAGTTCGAGCTGCTCCGCCTTGATGTCCTTCATGATGATCGGCGTGCCTTTGGACGCCGACTGATAGGCGATCCCGCCGCCCATGATGCCCGCGCCCAGCACCGCACCCAGCTTCACCTCATGACCCGCCTTGGTCGCCTGCTTGGCCTTCTTCTTCAGCAGCTGGTCATTCAGGAACAGCCCGATCAGGCTCGCGGCCACCGGTGACTTGGCCAGCTTGAGGAAGGCTTCGTGCTCGATCTTGAGGGCGCCATCGCGATCCTTGCCTGCCGCTTTCTGCATGGCTTTGACCGCCGCGACCGGCGCCGGGTAATGCTTGCCTGCCTGGCCTGCGATGAAGCCCTTGGCGGTTTCGAACACCATCATCGATTCCACCATGTTCAAATTCAGCTTGCCCTTTTTCTGCGTACGCCGCTGCTGCCAGTCAAAATCCCCGGCGATGGCGCTCTTGAGCAAGGCCAGCGCCGCATCGCGCAGCTTGTCCTGGGCTACAACCGCATCGACCGCATGGTTCTTCAAGGCCGCATCGGCCTTTTGCGGTTTGCCGCTGGCGATCCATTCGATCGCGTTGTCCGCGCCGATCAGTCGAGGCAGACGCACCGTGCCGCCGAAGCCGGGAATGATGCCCAGCTTGACTTCCGGCAGGCCGATCTGAGCCGAGTCCGCCATCACCCGATAATCGGTGGACAGGGCCATTTCCAGCCCGCCACCGAAGGCGATGCCATTCACCGCGGTCACCGATGGGAAGGGCAGATCTTCAATGGTATTGAAGATGGCGTTGGACTGCGCACACCAGTCCAGCAACTGCTCATCCGGCAGAGCAAAACTCTCCCCAAATTCGGTGATATCCGCACCGACGATGAATACCCCCTTGGCGCTGCTCACCAGCAGACCCTTGACGTCCTGTGCCTTGGCCAGTTCTTCGCCCGCTGCCTTGAGTTCTTCCAGTGTCTGCCGATTGAACTTGTTTACCGACTCACCTTGCAGGTCGAATACCAGTTCGGCGATGCCGTCTTCCAGCATTCTGACTTGCAGGGACTGTCCCTGAAATTTCATCTCGTGCTCCGTTTCTTGTGACATTGCTCGGGAACGGCTGCTCGCTGCCCCGCCCCAGGACCCGGCATATTACCACCTGGTAACCTTGCTTTTCGCGCACGTTTTGACACCGTCCCGGGCCAGGCCTAAACTGCCTCAAGAATTTTCCTTTGACCTGAACAACTTGCGAAGAGTGGAGAGGCGAATGGCAGCGAAGAAGAAACTTAAGGACCTGAAAACCAAGGTCGAGGAACTGACCCATGTGGTATCCAGCGGCTTCGAAAAGCTTGTGGAACACGAGCTCAATGGTCTGAAAAACCATTATTCGGAACTGCAGAAGAGTCTGAAATCCACCCGCAAGGCGGGCAGTCTGAAAGGCGCGGCCCAGGTCCAGCTCGACCTGCTGCAGGAAACCATGGACCGGGTGCTGGCCAATCTGCGGGAAACCGCGGAGATCATCAGCCAGACCCGCGAGGAACTGCTGAAGCTCAGTGGCAAGGACGGCAAGACCAGTCTGGCCGACAAGGCCAAGGAAGCCACCGGCAAAGCCGGCAGCGCCGCCAAACAGGCCAGCGCCAGCGTCAAGGCCAGCGTGTCCAGTGCCGCCGCCGCAGCCAAACCCAAGGCCGCCGCGGCCAGAAAGACCGCCAGCAGCACGGCGAGCAAAGCCCGCACGACGGCGAAAAAAGCCACCAGTACCGCACGCAAAACGGCCGACACCGCGAGCGCCACCGCCAAGAAGACGGTCACCCGTGCGCGCAGCACGGCCAGCACCGCGGCGAAGAAAACCACCGCGGCCGCCAAGACTGCAGCGAGCAAGGCCGGCGGGGCCACCGCCTCGCGTGCCCGGCGCGCCACGAGCAAGGCCAAGACTACACCGACCAGTTAAGGCCGGTCTCGCGGATCAAGCCAGGCGCGCTGTCTGCCGGACAGCGCGCCTTTTTCATACCCGCCGCAGACGCCAGGCTTCAACGCGATCCTGTTCATCCAGCCAGAGCGGCAGATTCAGCCAGACTTGACCATCCCGGCCATACGCCAGACTGCCCAGTCCGTAGCCGTATTCACCGGCCAGCGCACAGCCATCTACCGACAGGCTGATTGCAAACACATTGCGAGCGGGATCAGGCCAGTCCAGCTGGCCGAAATAGGCACAGCCGGCATCATCATAGGCTTCGATCGATCCCTGACGGTTGATGCTCATCGTGAGCTGCAGATCCGCAGACTCGTAGCTGTACAGCCCGGCGAGATCCCGCAGGCGCAGCCGTTCGAGGCTTTGCTCGCCATCATAGAAGAGACTCAGGGCGCCATCGGCATCGTCGCCCAGCAGATCCGCTTCGATCCGATCATAGGCCTGCGCCTTGCCCAGAATCGTGTAATCCTCGGCCCGCTCGCCCGCCGCATCGCGGCGCGCGAACAACCCGGCCAACTCGCCGCCATCCAAGACCAGTTCCGCGCTATGGGTCTGCTGCCCGTCCAGATCCATGCCGAGCATCAAACCGTCCAGCACATGAGCCGCCAGGGCCTGATGCCTGCCATCGACACTCAGCACCCCCTGCCAGACCCCGTCCAGATCCGCCGTGGTATCGGTCGGATGCACGATCTGGCAGGCGGCCAGTGGCAGACACAGAAGAATGAGGATTTTTTCGCGCATGGCCAACTCCGGAACAAGGTCCTTGATCAACGCCCCTGCCGCGCGCCGGTTGACCGCCAGGGGTCAGGCCTCGCTAAGATGACGGTCCATTGCATCGCAGAGCTCCCATGAATCGCCCATCCGTATTCGTCACCGGCGCTGCCGCCGGCATCGGCCGTGCCACCGCGCAGAAATTTTCCCGCGAGGGTTGGTATGTCGGCGCGTTCGATATCGACCTGGCCGGCGTGCAGGCCTTGCAACAGGAACTGGGCGAGGCGCATTGCCATGCCGGGGCCCTGGACGTCACCGACCGCGAGGCCTGGGATGCCGCCTTGCAGGATTTCCTTGGTCAGGAAGCTTCACTCAATCTGCTGGTCAACAATGCCGGCGTGCTGGATTCGGGCCCCTTCCAGGACATCGCGATGGCCAGCCATGAGCGCATCGTGGACATCAACATCAAGGGCGTGATGAACGGCTGCCATGCGGCCTTTCCCTGGATGCAGGCAGTCGCCGGCGCTTGCATCGTCAATCTGGCTTCAGCTTCCGCAATCTATGGCACGCCCATGCTCGCCAGCTATGCCGCCAGCAAATTCGCCGTGCGCGGCCTGACCGAAGGTCTGAATCTCGAATGGGAGCCGCATGACATCCGGGTCATCGACATCTGGCCGCTGTTCGTCCAGACCGCGATGGTGGTCGGCATGAAGACCGACAGCATTGATCGCCTGGGGGTCAATCTGCGGCCCGAACAGGTTGCGGAAACCATCTGGACAGCCGCGCGTTCGGGCAGCGACCGAGTGCACTGGACCGTGGGCGCTCAGACTGCCGCATTCGCCACGCTGATCCGCCTGCTGCCCGCCGGCCTCACCCGCACTGTCGCCAAGAAACTCGCGGGCTGAAGCTACGGGCTGAGGCCATGCGGACAATCTGACAGCCGTCCCATCAGGCGGCCACGACCCCGTTGCGGCCCTGATGCTTGGCGCGATACAAGGCCTGGTCAGCCTGCGCGAGCAAGGCATCGAAATCCAGCAGGGCGTCACTGGCAACACCGATGGATATGGTCATGGCGATGGGCTTGTCCGCAATGATCGCGCAATGCTGCTCCACCGCCGCGCGCATGTTTTCGCCCAACTCCAGGGCACCTTCAAGGGCATAGCCAGGCAGGATGATGGCGAATTCCTCGCCCCCATAGCGCCCGCAGAAACTGCCTGCAGGCAGGACCGCCTGCAGGGCCCGGGTGACGCAGCACAGCGTCTCGTCGCCCAGTTGATGTCCGTACTCATCGTTGACCTGCTTGAACAGGTCAGCATCGATCAGGGCAACGCCGAGGTCGCCACCACGGCTGCGGGCGCTGATGCAGCGCCCCAGCTCCAGCAGACAGCGACGGTTGAGCATCCCGGTCAGCACATCACGCATGGACAGGCGTGTCAGCTCGGCGCGGGTCCTGACCAACTCGCGCAACAACGAAAGCAGCAGGATCAGGGTCGGCACGCCGAGAATGAAGGGAATCATCATCGTGTTAAGCAAACCGGTCCAGCCGATCGGATCCCCGGTCAGGCGATGGACCCCACTGGCAATCGCCACCGATGCCAGTGACAGCACGCAGCTGACGGCCAGGATGGTACCCGCCATGCCCCAGCGATCGATGCCAGCGACGATCGTGGAGGCCTTGCTCTGCTCTGCATCGCCCAGAATCGCCAGCGCCCGGCTGATCTGATCGCCCCCGATATTGACTTCCACCGCCCCTCTCTGCAATGTTCCCCGCCCCAGGCCGGGCCGCGTACCGGCTGGACGCCTGCCCTGCGAGCATCAGAACTTAGATCCAGGTCTGCTGTCCAGTGTATCGAGCCCTTTCGCCACAGACCAAGACCGAGTCGATTCATGTCCTATTCCCTGCGTCCGCTGCTGCTGCCACTGTTCCTGCTGCTTTCCCTGCCCGCCTGGGCCGACGAACCGGCCAAGCAAAAAGGCTTTTCCGAAAAGGAGATTCTCACCAGGGCAGAAGGCTTCTTTGGCGATGTTACCGAGGGCCTGGCAAAAGCGATTCAGAAAGCCTTCGCCGAACTCGGGCAACCCAATGCGATCATCATCGGCGATGAAATCAGCGGTGCGATCGGGATCGGCGCACGTTATGGCAAAGGCCAGTTGGAAACACATGGAGGCGAATCACGCCCGCTGTTCTGGCAAGGCCCGAGCATCGGCTTCGATACCGGCGGCAATGCCTCCAAGGTGATGGCACTGATCTACAATCTCGATGAGGTCGAACAGCTGTATCAGCGCTTTCCAGGCGTTGATGGCTCGCTGTATTTCATCGCTGGCGCCAGCCTGAATTATCTGCGCAGTGCCGATATCACGATTGCCCCGATCCGCACCGGCGTGGGCGCGCGCGCCGGGGTCAGCGTGGGCTATCTGCATTTCACACGCAAGAAATCCTGGATTCCGTTCTGATCAGGACGCGCTCTGGCGCTGCGCGAAAGCGGTCCGCTCGCACAGCAGGCTGAACTGTTCCGCACATTGGCTTCGCTCGCGCGCAAGATAGCTGGCAATCGCCCGGTGAAACCGTTCATCGTCGAACCAGTGCACGGACTGACTCCACTCGGGCTCGAAACCGCGTAGCAGCCGGTGTCCCCCCTGCACCCCGGCATCAAAAGTCCGCAGGCCCTGTTCGATGCAATACTCGATTCCGCGGTAATAGCAGAGCTCGAAATGCAAGCAGTCCGCCGCGATGCGGCTGCCCCAATGGCGCCCGTATAGCACCTCCTCATCGCGGAAGAAAAACGCCATCGCCTCGATGTGCGTATTTCGTCTGGCCACACAGAACAGGAACTGCGCGGGCAGGCGACGGCCCCATGCACGCAAACATTCAAGGTTCAGGTACGGGGTCTGGCCGCGCTCCAGATAGGTTGCGGCATATAGCGCATACAGTTCTGACCATTCCGTCGCGCTGAATTCCGCCGCCGCCTGCCAGCGCACATCCAGGCCCAGGGCCTCGACCTTGCGCCGTTCGGCGCGCAGATTCTTGCGCTTCTTGCTCGCCAGCGCGGCAAGAAAATCATCGAATCCGGCATAGCCGCGATGCTTCCAGACAAAGCGCACATCCTGTCGCAGCAGCCAGCCCTGGGCGACCAGTTCACGGGCCTCGGCCGGCGGCAGAAACAGCAGATGCGTGCTGGAAGCCCCCTGCTCGCGCATCAGTTCCTGCAGCGCCGGACCGCTGAGTCCGCCCAGACGCGGACCGGTAACCGGCGTGAAAGGCACCGCCGCGATCAGCTTGGGGTAATAGTTCAGGCCATGCTCGGCATAGGCATTGGCGAAAGCGAAATCAAACACGAATTCGCCATAGGAATGCTGCTTCAGGTACAGCGGCGCAGGCTGAACGCCCAGGGGCAGCCAGCCCTGCGCCGGCGTGACGCAAGCGCTGTCGAGCAGCGCTTGCAGATAAGCCTCCGATACGAAAAGCGAGCCGTAATTCATGGCGTGATTGTAACGGGCGATGGCGACGCTTCAGTGGCAGCAGGACCGTGCCGTGGGGATTGATCCTGGTCTGCCTGCATCACGAGGGCCTATATGCGGCATAGACGAGACCAGGCTCAACCGTCACGAGCGGTGCGAAAGCCGATATGACTGGTAGAAAAACTGCCATCCTGGCCTTGTCGGGCGGAGGGCCGGTAACGTTGACAGGCATTCGGCGCGCACAGGTAGGAGCCTCCCTTGATCGTGTACTGCACCTCCGCGCCGGGTGCCACATACTGATACGGACTGGACGTCCATTCCCAAGCATTGCCGATCATGTCGTACAGCCCATACCCGTTCGGCTCGAAACAGCCGGCAGGGGCCGTTCCGCTGTAGCCGTCAGCAGCCGTATCATGCAGCGGGAAAAAGCCCTGCCAGGTATTGGCCGGATGGCGCAGCCCGGCAAGTTTCTCAACACGCCGATCCACGGACTCTTGGTGGCGACCTCCACGCGCCGCGAATTCCCATTCGGCTTCAGTCGGCAGGCGACGCCCCTTCCACCTGGCGTAGGCGCGCGCATCTTCGATCGACACATGAACGACCGGATGCGCGCCGCGACCATCCAGGTATGAGCCAGGACCTTGTGGATGTCGCCAGTTGGCGCCAGGGGTATAACGCCAACCGCGCGGACCGGACTTGGCCGCCATTGAGAATACCGCCGAACCAGCCGAACGGTATTGGTCAGCCACACCGTCAGGCAGCAGCTCTGAGCGCGGTGCACGCTCGGCGGAACTCTCGTAAGCCGTTGCCGCAACGAAGGCGGAAAATTCATCGTTGCTGACCTCGAAGGCGTCGATCCAGAATGGCTTGACGAGCACCGGACGTTCCGGTCTTTCTTCCGCATATCGGTGATCCGCGCCCATGCGGAACGCGCCGCCAGGAATGTAGATTTCTCTGACCGGGGCCGATGAAATGCAGCTGACGGACGCGCCTGGCGCAGGCGTGCGCCCGCAGGACAGCAGCAGGCCGGCGACGATGCTGAGGATCAGTCGCAAGACGGCAGATCGCTGACCGATGAGACGACCAACGCCTCGCTTCTGGCGTAGCCATAACGCATCGCAACGGCGGTCAATGGCGAATTCTCCGGCACGATCAATGCTTGCGTATACAATTGCCAGGATCGCTCATCGACGAATGTGGTCTGGTAAAGAATCGGGGCCCCGTGGGTGACACAGCGCAGTTCAATCTCGATGTCAGCACCGCCCCTGCGCTGACAGGCAGTCACCGGTCCGGTTTGCGGCTCCATACCACCGGGCCAGTATTGCTCGGCCAGCTCTTCTTCGGGGATCAGGCCGAGATCCGGCACCTCGGCAAGCCACCGGTCCAGTTCATCAGACAACCCCTGTCGCACATGGGAGAATGCCTGATGATCCGCGAGATTGTTGATCTCATAAGGATCAGACCAGGTGTCGTACAGCTCTTCCTGTGGACTGGGCGCATCGAAAAACGGCTCAATCGAGATCGGCAATCCGCCCTCCTCGCGCAACTGCCACAAGGCCCGCATAACCGGGTGCTCATCGCGGTACCGCAGCGGCATCAGGCGCGGCAGATCCGGGCGAAAATTACGGATGTACTTGTAGCGATCGTTCCGCACCGCCCGCAGGCGCCCCGGGTTTTCACCGACCCGATCACTGGCGGCGAATACATGGCGGCGACCACCCTCGTGCCCTGGCATCAGCTGTGGCTGGCCATGCATGAACTCCGGGGTCTGGACGCCCGCCAGCGCGAGCAGGCTGGGGCCAAGATCCACGAAACTGAGCAAGCCTTCCTCGATCTCGCCTGCACGGTAACCATCCGGGAAACGGATCACCAAGGGAACATGAAGGCCGCTGTCGTACACACTGCGCTTGGCGCGCGGCAAACCATCGCCATGATCGGTGGTCCAGATGATGATCGTACGCTCGAGCAATCCATCCGCTTCCAACTCAGCCATGATCTGGCCGAACTCGGCATCCATCAACGCGATATTGTCATAGTGCCTGGCGATACTGGCACGCACCTCAGGAGTGTCGGGGTAATAGGGCGGAACCACAACATGCGCTGGATCGGTAAAGTGAATCTTGGATTCATCGCTGCGTGCATTGCGCTGCAGAATTCGGCTGGCCTGTGGATGCCTGTCCGCCGGCGCTCGCTCGTCAGGGATCCAGGAATAGCTTTCATGACTGACGAACAGGGTCTGCATGAAAAAGAACGGCTTCCCGTCGGGCGCATCACGCCAATGCGTTGCATTGTGGCTCTGGTTCCAGGGTGAAAGCGGCTTGCCAAACTGGTAGTCGGTCTTGCCGTTGTTGCTGGTGTAATAGCCCGCTGCGCGCAGGAGCTCGGGGAATGCTCGCATATCGACCGGCGGCACGGCCGCATATGGGAATGGGCTGGCGCTAGCGGTCCGCATGTGCATGGCGCCAAAGGATTGCTGATAGGTCCCCATGGCCAGTGCGGCTCGGCTCGGGGCGCACACTCCGGCGGAAGTGAATGCGCGCGTATAGCGCACTCCCTGTGCCGCCAGCTTGTCGATATTCGGGGTATGCGCGACCGGATCACCGAAAGAGCCAACCCGCAAGCCCATGTCCTCAGCGACAATCAGAACGATGTGAGGTGGGGCGGTGCGCGAAATGCCGGAATCCGGATCCGAGCAGGCCATCAGCAACAGGCCGTTCAAACCGGCCACAAACCAACGGAGCAGGACGCCGCAGCGAAATGAGGTCATGACGGCGCATGGTCGGCGCCATGCGCCATCGCACAAGCACGGAACCTCGCCGGACCTGTCCAATGGACGCGGTCGCATTGCCGCGGGACTCGATGCCTACACAGCAGCAAGCCGAATTGAGCATCCGCCACCCTGCCCCTCCATTACCGATTATTGATGACCCGAGTTTCCGATCGACGAACCTGGGCCATCCCAGAAGCGCCCCCTGCTGTAAAGATGGTGCATCAACTGCGCCAAGATCAAGTCCAGCCGCCCCCATGAGCGGCGGTGATTCTGCATCGCTACCGGACCGGGAGCTTGAGGCTTGACAGCTCTGAGGCCGCGAATCGGAAGCCCGCAGCAGACTCCATTCAAGACCCTAAACGACTGACAATTCCCCGCCCACAATCCCTCGATGTCCCGCCACTAGATGCGCTTAAGCATCCATTGCGCACCCTGCTGGACCATTTCTGGGCGGACCAACGCAGACGCTACGCCCATCCACCCAATCCACACCGACCGCGCCGTTCAGCCGTTTGCCGACTTGCATCGGGCCGAGCTACCGATTGCGATGAGTCCAAAATGGCTGCAGGATTGAGTCATGTGATCCGAACAAGAAAGGGGAGCGAGATCATGACTCCGGGAAATCCGTGCCGGTGCGGCGCGCCGACACTGCTCGCGCTGGGCTACCTGTTTGCGGCAAATCCAGCGCTGGCTGACGAGTTTCACTACAAGGGCATACTGGCGGGTGAGCGCGCCGCAGGATTGGGCGGCGCCTATATCGCCTTGGCCGACGACCACACCAGCATCGTGTACAACCCCGCCGGTCTGATCAGTGCCGAAGACGGCAGCAGTTCCGCCTCGGTCAACGTGATTTCCGCCGCCTCCACCCAATATGACCGCGTGTTCGGAGACACCGAATGGTCACGTGAATCTCTGGAAATTCTCCCGGGCTTTGCCGGCGGGGCCAAAGCCTTTGGTGACCTGATGCTAGGCGCCACACTGCTGGTTTCAGATTCACTGGCGGAAGATCAGACCCAGAATTATGAAGACGTGCGCATTGCCGGCACCCGTTACGATCGGCTACGGATCCACAATGACCTGCAATTGCGCAGCTACGAGGCCGGCCTGGCCGTCGGCATGCGTCTCTCGCCCAACTGGCAGGTCGGCATGTCCCTGCTGGGCAGCTACGTCGACAAGAACAACAGCTACGTGCAGCGCGCGGCGATCCGCGATCGCGATGGCGTCACCGACGCCCAGGTCCTGCAGGTGACCGTCAATTCGGACGACACCCGTATCGGCTTACGCCCGATACTGGGCTTGCAGTTTCGCTGGCGGGCCCTGGCGCTGGGCGCCACCGTGAGCCAGAACCTGCCGCTCAGTCGGGACTACCAGTACGCCTACTCGGCCAGCTTGTCTGCTACCAGCCTCAGCGGCGGCAACACCTCTTTTGAAATCGTTGATCTGTCCGAACAGACCGAGGATGAACCCTTGCGAGCCAGCTTTGGCCTGGCGCTGAAAATGACGGCCAGCACCGTCGTCAGCGCTCAGCTCGACTATTTCAGCGAACGCAACGCCGAGAACCGCGACCTGCCTTTCGGAGCTCCGCCAAGATCCCTGGACAACAAGGCGGTCACCAATCTTTCTCTGGGCCTGGAATGGCAACATGACACCAACTGGACCAGTCGTTTTGGCCTGTTCAGTGATTACGCCAACAACAGTACCGACTACATCAATGACGAACTGTCGGAACGTTCTTTCGCGCGCCGTGAGGAAATCGACATTTTCGGGCTGACGTACAGCGTGACCAGACAGCGGGCTTCCGGCAATCATCTGGCGGTCGGCTTGCTGGTGGCTGCCGGATCCGGCACCGCACGACTGGGCGACGTGGGCTTCGGCTCCGACGTGGGTGCCGAGATCGACGCAAAACAACAACGATTGAATTTCTTTTTCACAGCGGGCTGGTGAACATGACGATCAGCAATACAGGAAAAACCGCGAACCTGATTGGCTCAACCATTCTGGGCATCAGCACCTTGCTGCTGTGCGGCTGTGATGAAGAGATCGGCCATCTGCTGCAGAGCGAAAACAGCCAGACCGCCACCCTGACCGCAGTACGCAACACCCAGGGCAAGCTGGATCTGTACCGTTTGAGTGATGGCGCCTTAGACCGCAGCTTGAGCACCTCCGCGCAGAGCGGTAGCGAAAGGCAATACGCCAGCACGGTGCTGGCCGGCAAGTTCATCCGTGCGCCCGGCGTGCTGGGCACACCGTATTTCTCGACCTTGCTCTATCTCGATGATGGACGGCTGTACAAAACCAGTCTGGTCAGCCCCACCCCCCCGGAGCAGTTGGCCGCGGGCCTCGGGGTGCTCTGCAAGATCTTCCAGGTTTATCCGGACTTCAAGAATCCGGATGAATCCTGGCTGATGGTACAGACAGGCGGCATCGATCAGGACTGCGGCAGTGAAGAAGACGCCAGAAGTCATCTGCTCTCGGTCAACGACAGTCTGAATGAAAGCAGTCCGGCGGTTCCCCCGAACCATCGGGTCATCGGCTTCAGCCGGAACACGGACGGCAGCCTGAGAGGCTTCATCCTCCACGAACATGGACCCAATGGCAGCTTCATCAAGCAGGCCGACGGGCGCCTGAAGGATCTTGGCCCGCGCTATGAGCTCGATCACGCTCACTACGATCAACCCGGCAGCTTGATTCCGATCAGCGCCACCAACAGCCTGGATGTCAGATTCATGCGACTGCGTGCGCCAGGCGCCGCCAGTGATGCGCTGTACCACTATTTCAAGCCAGACCACCGTTTCACCGTGGTCCATCAATTCAGCGACGCACCGGCGGAACTGCTGGCAGCCAACCGGCATGTCGGCGACGAATTCTTTCTGTTCAATGATGCCGGCAGGATTTATCGGGTGGCCTACGATGGCTCTCCGGCCGAACTGATCTACGACGGCGGCCCCGAGCACAGAATTGATCTGATCAACGGCATCGGCGATACCGTGGTGGCGCGCGAGATGAATACCGGCACCCAGCACACCCGCCTGATTCAGCTGGACCAGCAACTGACGCCCAATGCGCAAGCTCGGGAACTGGTCCCCTTCGCCCGGCGCCGCCTGCTGCCCATCGCCGTGACCGAGCAGTTCCTGTACGTGGAAACTGGCGACCGCGTGAGCGGCACCAGTACCGCAATCGCCATGGACTGGTCAGGCGTGGAGCGGATCCGCCGGGAACGCGCTTTCTGGGGCCCGACACTGCTGCTGCCACCGGCCGGCGGCGCCGCGCCTTCGCAACTCAGCCGCCTCCCGGGCTTTGATACGGAGATCGGCCGTGAAATGCTGATCCTGGTCAATCGGACCGATCAGGACCGAAGCCGCCTGGAACTCTTCGACCCGAACACAAGCGGCTTTCTCGGCAATCTGGGGTTCACAACTGACGCCGTCACCGCGATCTACAACCAAGGACTGCGCTTCGGCACACGCGGCGTGCTGGAAGTCAACATGCTACGCACCGACGGCACGACAGACAGTGATGTGCTGCATTACCAGATCGATGGCGAGCAAGCACAGTTGATCAACCTGATTGCATCCAATCCGGAAAACAGCATGGACCAGATCATTCATCGTTGAGACTGGCCGCTACCGATGCTTTGCTGACGGTTCAATCAGATATGGATTGCATGCCCGAGCGCGGACAGGGCGGCCTCATGGAAGGCTTCGGTCATCGTCGGATGGACATGGATGGTGCCGGCGATGTCTTCCAGGGTGGCGCCCATTTCCAGCGCATGGACGAATTCACCGGACAACTCGGAGACATGCTTGCCCACCGCATGAATGCCGAGCAGCAGATGATTGTCCGCCCGCGCGGTCACCCGCACGAAGCCGCCGTCGGTACCGGCCTCCATCGCCAGGGAACGGCCATTGGCCATGAACGGGAAATTTCCGATCTTGACCTCATAGCCCCGGGCGCGCGCTTCGTCCGGCGTCAGCCCGACGCCAACAATTTCCGGCTCGGTAAAGCAGACCGCCGGGATCGCCCGCGGCTCGAAGGCCCGCCTGTGACCCGCCAGCAGTTCCGCCACCATCTCGCCCTGGGCGCTGGCCTTGTGCGCGAGCATCGGCTCGCCCACCAGGTCACCGATCGCGTACACGCCCTTCATCGAGGTCCTGCATAGCGCATCCACCTTGACGAAGGGGCCATCCAGATCCAGATGCATGGCCTCCAGGCCCCAGCCCCTGGTGTTCGGCCTGCGGCCCACCGTCACCAGAACTTTCTCGGCATCGATGCTGATCTCGGTACCGTCCGGCCCGCTGGCCACAAGGCCGGTGTCGCTCAGCGCGCTGGCCTTGGTCGCCAGATGTACATCGATCTTGTGCCGCTTGAGCCAGGCTTCGATCGGCCGGACCATCTGCCGGTCGTACAGCGGCAGGATATGCTCCTGGGCTTCGACGAAGCTCACCCGGCAGCCCATCTTGGCAAAGGCAATCCCCAGTTCCAGGCCGATGTAACCGGCGCCGACCACCGCCAGGGATTTCGGCAAGTCCTGCAGATCCAGCGCCTCGCTTGAAGACAGCACCCGTGCGCTGAACGGCAGATGCGGCAGGCCCGCCGCCACCGAACCATTGGCCAGAATCACGTTCTCGGCCTGGATTGACACCATCCCCTGCGGGGTTTCGACGCGGCAATGCTTGGCATCGCTGAAGCTGGCCCAGCCCTGTACCACCTCGACCCCGGCCTTTTTCAGCAGGCCGGCGACACCGCTGTTCAGCCGCTCGACAATGCCATCCTTCCAGGCCGTGGCATAGCCAAGGTCAAATTCCGGCATGGTCGGCAGGCGAATCCCGAGATGGCCCTGCCCCACATGCGCCAGCATGTCGTCCAGCTTGCTGGCCACATGGATCATCGCCTTGGACGGGATACAGCCACGAATCAGGCAGGTACCGCCGAGACGATCGGCTTCCACCAGCGTGGTCTTCAGCCCCAGCTGGCCTGCGCGAATCGCCGCGACATAGCCACCGGGACCACCACCGATGACCAGAACCTGGGTTTGCATTGTATTCATCTTGTTTTCTCGTACAGGGCTTGCAGATCGGGTCAGGCGCGCGGTCTGCGTTCTGGAACACCGCGACCGGGCACCTGAGTGGGCCACTGTCTAAATGAACAGTGTCGCCGGGTTTTCCAGATAGCCCCTGATCCGCTGGATGAAGGAGGCCGCATCCCAGCCATCAACAATGCGATGATCAAATGACGAGGACAGGTTCATCATCATTCGTGGAACCATCACCCCATCGACGATCATCGGCCGTTGCACCATCTTGTTGACGCCCACGATGGCCACTTCGGGCGCGTTGATCACCGGCGTGGACACGATGCCGCCCATGGGCCCCAGACTGGAGATGGTGATGGATGAACCCGTCAACTCCTCCCGCGTCGCGTTGCCGCTGCGGGCCGCCTCGGCAAGACGCCTGAGCTCCGAACCCATGCCCCAGATATCCAGGGTTTCTGCATGATGCACCACCGGCACCACCAGGCCATGGTCGGTCTGCGCCGCGATGCCGATATGCAGTGCCTCGATCCGGTGCAGAATGCCGGCCTCGTCATCATAATTGGCGTTGATCTGCGGGAACTCCGGCACGACCTTGATCAGCGCCTGCATCAGGAACGGCAGCAGGGTCAGCTTGACCTGGCCTTCGCCGCGCGTGGCATTCATGTGCTGACGCAACTTCTCCAGTTCGGTGACATCGCATTCCTCGACATAGGCGAAATGCGGAATCCGCTGTTTCGTACGCTGCATGGCCTCAGCGATCTTGCGGCGCAGGCCGATCACCTTGATCGATTCGACCCCGGTCCGCGCGGCCCGACCAATGCCCGGGGTGCTGCCGCCGCGGGAGATGAAGGCATCCAGATCGTCATGCGTGATCCGACCGGCAGGTCCATTGCCGTGCACATAGGCCAGTTCGATGCCCAGGTCACGCGCACGCTGGCGCACCGCCGGCGAAGCCAGCGGCTTTTCCCCGGGGGCGCGCGGCAGATGACCGCGCTGCACCGCTCGCGACGGCGCCGCAGAGCCGGGCTGCCTGGCTGCCGCGGGCTGAGCTGCCGCGAGCTTGGGGGCGGCCGGTGGTGCGGCCACAGGTGCCGGCTCCACCGGAGCAGCCACCGCACCGGCTTGTGCTGCCTTGGCCTCAGCGCCCGGGGATGTCTCCGCGGTCTCGACCTGCGGCTGCAGCACCGGTACCGGCGTGCCCGCACCCTCGACCTCGATCAGCACCAGGGCGCCACCAACCGCAACCAGATCACCTGCCGCGCCTTTCAGCTCGACGATCTTGCCGGCCACTGGCGAGGGAATCTCCACCGCTGCCTTGTCGGTCAGCATGTCGCATAAGGGCTGGTCCTCGACGATCACGTCTCCAACCGCGACCTTCCACTCGGCGATTTCGGCCTCGGCAATGCCTTCACCGATGTCCGGCAGCTTGAACGTGTGAATCCCCATCAGGCGCTCTCCATCACTTTGTGCAAGGCTTCTTTCAGGCGCTTCGGCCCGGGAAAGTATTCCCATTCAAAAGCGTGCGGATACGGCGTGTCCCAGCCGGTAACCCGCTCGATTGGCGCCTCCAGATGATAGAAACAGTATTCCTGTACTTCGGCGATCAGTTCGGCGCCGAAGCCGGAGGTGCGGGTCGCCTCGTGGATCACCACGCAGCGACCGGTCTTTTTCACCGACTCGACAATTGCATCGATGTCAAGCGGAATAATCGTGCGCAGGTCGATGATCTCGGCATCAATACCGATTTCTGCCACTGCGGCTTCGGCCACATGCACCATGGTGCCGTAGGCCAGCACGGTGACGTCGGCCCCCGGCCGGATGATCTTGGCCTTGCCGATCGGAATCGCGTAATACTCCTCCGGCACCTCGCCCAGCGGATGTTTGGTCCAGGGCGTCAGGGGCTTGTCATGGTAGCCCTCGAACGGTCCGTTGTAGATGCGTTTGGGCTCGAAGAACAGCACCGGATCATCATCCTCGATGGCTGAAATCAACAGACCCTTGGCATCATAGGGATTCGACGGAATCACCGTTTTCAGACCGCAGACATGCGAGAACACGCCTTCCGGGCTCTGGCTGTGGGTCTGCCCGCCGTAAATTCCGCCACCCACCGGCGAGCGCACCGTGATCGGCGCCCAATATTCGCCGCCAGAGCGGTAGCGCAGACGGGCCGCTTCCGAGACCAGTTGATCGAAAGCCGGATAGATGTAATCAGCGAACTGGATTTCCGCCACGGGTCGCAGGCCGTAGACACCCATGCCGATGGCCATGCCAAGAATCCCGGACTCGGAAATCGGGGTATCGAAGCAGCGCTCCTTGCCATATTTCTTCTGCAGCCCGGCGGTGGCGCGAAAAACCCCGCCGAAATAACCGACATCCTCACCGAAAGTGACGACATCCGGATCGCGTTCCATCATCAGGTCCAGGGCGGAATTGATCGCCTGGATCATGTTCATGCGCGCCATGATCAGTACCCCGCCTGCTGTCGCTGCCGGCGCAGATGCGGCGGCAATTCCTTGAACACATCCTCGAACATGCTGGAAGGGCTGCAGGGTGCAACCCCCAGGGTGCCGTGGCTTTCCGCTTCTTTCAGATCCTTCATGACCTGGGCGTCGAGTTCCTGCTCCAGGGCGGCATGACGCTCCTCATCCCATTCACCGAGCACCATCAGATGCTGCTTCAGACGCAGGATCGGATCGCCCAGCGGCCAGGCGGTGGCCTCGGCGGCCGAACGATAGGCCGTAGGATCATCCGACGTCGAGTGCGCTGCCTGACGATAGGTATACAGCTCGATCACGGTCGGACCGCAGTTGGTCCGCGCCCGTTCCGCCGCCCACTGGGTGGCGGAATAGACCGCCAGGAAATCATTGCCGTCGACACGCAGACCGGGAATGCCATAACCGATTGCACGGGCGGCAAAGGTGGACTGCTCGCCACCCGCAATCGCCTGGAAGCTGGAAATCGCGTACTGGTTGTTAGTGATGTTGAGGATCACCGGGGCCTGGTACACCGCGGCGAAGGTCAGCGCATTGTGGAAGTCGGATTCGGCCGTGGTGCCATCGCCAATCCAGGACGCGGCAATCCGCGAATCGCCACGATAGGCCGAAGCCATCGCCCAGCCAACGGCCTGCGGATACTGCGTACACAGATTGCCCGAGATCGAAAAGAAGCCTTTTTCCGGCACCGAATACATGATGGGCAGTTGGCGTCCCTTCAGCCGGTCCATCGGGTTGTTGAAGATCTGGCACATCATTTCGACCATCGAATGGCCACGAGCGATCAGCATGGATTGCTGGCGATAGCTGGGAAACAGCATGTCGTCTTCGTCCAGGGCGTAGGCTTGCGCCACCCCACAGGCCTCCTCGCCGGTGCATTGCATGTAGAAACTGGTCTTGCCCTGGCGCTGGGTTTTCAGCATGCGGGCATCGAAGGCACGGGTAAGCATCATGTCAGAGAGCCCACGACGCAGGGTCTCGGCATCAAGGCCCGGATCCCATTCACCCTGCGCCTGGCCCTCATCATCCAGCACCCGGATCAGGGTGAAGGGAAAGTCGCGCATTTTGTCATCGGGCGTATCGACCGCCGGCCTGGGCACCACCCCGGCATCGACAATGATGAATTCGGAGAAGTCCGCTTCCTCCCCGGGGCGCGAGGGCGGCTCCGGGATATGCATCTTGAGTTTGTAGCCCTTTTTCATACTGTCTCCTGATTTGTTATGGGGCGAGGCTCTAGTCGGCGCCGGACTCAACGTCCGATGCGCGCCCTGGCCATTTCGTCGGCCACTTCGTTGGTGGGACGGTCTTCGCGTTCGGCGATGGCGAAAATTTCGCTCAGACGCTCGCCGATGCCACGCACTCTCTCATCCACCTCGGCATCATTCATCGAGGCCAGATACTGCGCCGCCACATTGATGATGCCGCCTGCATTGATCACGTAGTCCGGCGCATACAGAATGCCGCGCTGGCTCAGAGCCTGGCCATCGGCATCGCGCAGCAACTGGTTGTTCGCTCCGCCGGCCACAATGGCCACCTGCAAACGCGGAATCGTCTCGGCATTGAGTATGCCACCCAGGGCACAGGGGGCCAGCACATCGGCAGGCACCGCCAGCACCGCATCGACATCCACCACCTCGGCGCCAAATTCGGCCTGCACCCGTTCAACGCTGGCCTGGCGGATGTCCGCGACGATCAGCTGCGCGCCTGCGGCGTGCAGATTCCGGCACAGGTGATAGCCCACGCTGCCAAGGCCCTGCACCACCACTCGCAAACCTTCGAGATTCTCGCGTCCCAGGCGCGCCCTGACGGCGGCCTCGATGCCATGGAACACACCTCGCGCCGTCTTTGGCGAGGGATCGCCGCCGGCGGCGCCAGCTGCAGCGTTTGGCAGGCCGCTGACATGGCGGGTCTGTTCCGCCACCAGCGCCATGTCCGCCACCGAGATGCCGACATCCTCCGCAGTGACATACTGCCCGCTTAGACTGTCGACCGCCCGCCCGAACGCAGCGAACAGGGCCGGCGACTTGTCACTGGCCGAGTCGCCGAGGATCACGGCCTTGCCACCGCCCAGCGGCAGATCCGCCATCGCGTTCTTGTAGCTCATGCCGCGGGACAGGCGCAGCACATCATGCAGCGCCGCATCGTCGGATGCGTAATTCCACATCCGGCTACCGCCGGCGGCCGGCCCCAGGGCGGTCGAATGCACGGCGATGATCGCCTTGAGTCCACTGCCTGCATCGTGGACGAAATGCACCGCTTCATGCGCGTCGAAAGCCGGATGACTGAACACCGACATCTTGATCTCCTCGGTAAATTTATTGCGCCAATAGCAGCCCAAAAGACTACGCCTGACGGCTAGAAAAATGTTCCCTAAGTCCTTGCGCGGCACCAGACAAAAAGGAACAATGTCCCGTTCAACCGTTCAATAGCGGTCAATATGCGCGTGAATCTGGACCAGCTGGACATTCGGGTGCTGGAAATCCTGCAAAAGGACGCCTCTCTGCCCGTCACCGAAATCGCCGAGCGGGTCGCCTCTTCCAAATCCGTGGTCTGGCGTCGCATCCAGCGCTTGCTGGATCTGGGCGTCATCAGGGAACGCGTCGCGGTGCTGGATCCGAAAAAACTTGGTCTGGGCGTCATCGTGTTTTCCCACGTCAAGATGAGCAAGCACGGACGCGGCTCGCTGCCAAGTTTCATCGAGGCGATCAAGGGCTTCCCCCAGGTCGTGGAGTGCCACACCCTGATGGGCGATGTCGACTTCCTGCTCAAGATCGTGGTCCGCGACATCGCCGAGTATGAGGATTTCTTCTGGCACAAGCTTTCGCAGATCGAAGGCGTGCAGGAAGTCAGCTCCTCCATTTCCATGTCGCAGGTGGTCAGCACCACCCGTCTGCCACTGCCCCAGAACTGAATCACAGACCCGCAAGACCGGCGCCTACGCTGACTTCTCCGCCGCCGCTATACTGCGCCCCTTCCCAAAGAGATCGTACGGATGAGCAAGAGCACCCTGCGCAAAGCCTATGACGGCATGAGCAAACTGCCCCGACGCACCCGCAACCGCGCCTTGCAGGCCCTGTTCTGCACGATGGTCAAATATGCCGGCACCAGTAGCGTGCAGTTCGTCGACATCAGTCCGCAGCGCACGGTGATGCGCATTCGCAATCGCCGGAAAGTCCAGAATCACATTGGCGGCCTGCACGCGGTCGCCATGGCCCTGGTTGGCGAATCCGCAACCGGCGTGCTCGTCGCGCTGAATCTGCCCGCCGGCAAGATCCCGGTCATCAAGCACATGGGAATCGACTACCGGAAACGCTGTAGCGGCGATCTGACCGCAACGGCCACGCTCAGCCCCGAACAGCTTGCCCAGATGAAAACCCAGGACCAGGGCGAGGTGGCGGTGCAGGTTAGTTTTGTCGACGGCGAGGACAAGGCGCCGATCGAGGCCACCATGGTCTGGGCCTGGATTTCACCACGCGGCTGAGCCCAAGGTCTGGCTGATCGACGGTCGCTCAAAGCCATTTCTTGCCGCGGAAGAACAGCAGTACCCCGGCAACGACGAGCAGCATCAGGCTCCAGACGAAGGCATAGCCGAAACGCCAGCCCAGTTCCGGCAAGTTGTAAGGGCTCCCGGTGTCGAAATTCATGCCGTAAAGTCCGACCAGAAAGGACAGCGGCACGAAAATCGTCGACATGATGGTCAGCACTTTCATCACATCATTCATGCGATGGCTGATCAATGCCAGGTGGGTATTGAGCAGATCCGCGGCCGATTCACGCAGATAGGTCACGCTTTCGTAGTAACGCTCGGCGTGATCGACGCAGTCACGCCAGAAGATTTCGTACTCGCCGGTCAGCAGGCTGGATTGCGGTCGCAACAGCCGGCGCAATTCATCCCTCTGCCGCTGTGCCTGTCGTTGCAAGGCCGACAACTGTCGGCGCACCGCGTAGATCTCCTGGCTTAGATCGGCCTCGCCACCTTCGATCCGATTCTCCAGATCGAGCAGCGCCTCGGTGTAGGCCTGCGCCACCGGCAGGCCATGGTCCACCGCCAGGTCGGACAGGGCATACAAGAGGTATTCCGTCCCGCCGCCGCGCATCGTGCCCTGACCCAGTTCCAGACGCCGACGCACCGGTTCGAAGAGATCCGGGCGGCGATGAATCGAAACAATCAGCCCCTTGGCCAGGAACAGATTCAGCTGTTCGAAACGCACGCCCTGGGCGCTGAGATGGGGCAGTTGCAGGACCAGGTAAAGATGCCGCTCGAACTCTTCGAGCTTCGGGTTCTGACCACCATTTTGCACATCTTCCAGCGCCAGCTGATGCAGGCCATAGGCTTGCTGCAAGGCCAGCAGCCCGGCGTGTCCCGGCACGCCTTCGATATCCAGCCACAGCGTTTCGCCGCTGGCCACCGCCGGCAGACTGGCGAAATCCTCGACCTCCCCGGAATGCAGCGCATGACGATTGAAACGCGCCCAGCGCAGGCGTGCAACGGAATCCTGCGGGCTCAGGCTACCCGGACGGGTGCCGAGTTCGATGACATTGTTTTCAGTCCACATGGCTCTTCATCCAAACATCGCGCTGAGGGAACGGGATCGTGATGCCATGCTCGCGGAAGGCCTTGTCGATGGCGAAGCGCAGATCGCTGCTGATGCTGCCGCGCTTGTTGACATCGCGGATATAGGTCCGCAGCTCGAAATTCAACGAGCTGTCACCGAAAGCGGCAAAATGCACATGCGTGTCCGGAACGCCAGGTGTTCCGTCCGGCAGGGTGAGTTCATGCGCCTCGCCCAGTTCGCGCAGGATCTTGCGGACCAGTTCCACATCGGAGCCATAGGCCACCCCGACCTGAATCACGATGCGCATGAAGGGATCCCGTAGGCGCCAGTTCAGGACCGGCGAAGAGATCAATTGGGAGTTGGGCACGATCACGCTCACGCGATCCATGGTCTCGATTTCCGTGGCCCGGATGTGCACCTTGCGCACCTCGCCTTCAACATCGCCAACCCGCACATAATCCCCCCGCCGAACCGGACGCTCGCTGAGCAAAATGAGTCCGGAAACGAAATTGTTGACGATGTTCTGCAGTCCGAAACCGATGCCGACGGACAGGGCGCCGGCCACGATCGCCAGATTCGTCAGCTTCACCCCGGCCACCGACAGGCCGGCCAGTATGGCGATGATCATTGCCACATAGCCCAGCAGGGTGGCCACCGATTCGCGCGTCGCCGCATCCCAGCCGCTGCGGCTCAGCCATTCATCGGCGAGCTTGGCGCGCAGCCGCCGCGCCAGCCCCATCATCAGGGCCGCCATCACAAGCCCCATCAGGATTCGCGCCGGCACGACACGAAACCCCCCGACATCGAAACCGGCATCGACCAGGCGCACGAACAGGCGTGCGGACTGGTCCTCCCAGCCCAGCGCCCGCAGCACCAGCAGAACCGCCGCCGCCCAGACCAGCCCGATAAAGCTCCAGTGCAGCCACTGCAACTCGCGCATGCGGCCTGCGGCATTCGGCTTGAACCACCGCGCCAGCGCCGGGTGGAAGCCGGCTTCGGGATCCTGCAGCCGTCGCGCCAAGCCTCGTGACAGCGCATGTAGCAGCACGGCAAGCCCGAGAACCAGCCCGGCATATATCGATTGATCTGAAACCACGCAATTCACCCCCGGGCTGAACTTCCGCGCCGCCAGTCTGGCGACCCTGGACCCGCGCCGGATTATCCTCTGTCCTGGCTGTCGCCGCTGTCAATCCGCGCAAACGGAACGTTGGCACCGGCCCGATCGTGTACAACGATCACTTGCCGGGGCGCCCCCTGGCGGCGAAGCTCTGTGATTACGATTCCCAAGGAAGTGGCGATGCGTGCTTTTCTGATCCCCCTGCTTAGTCTGTTTGCTCTGCTGACAGCCTGCTCTCATTCCGGCCAGGGCCCGGTCTCACGTGCGGAGGAAGAGGAGGTCATGGAACGCTGGCCGGATTATCGCAGCGGTGAGAATCCGCCGCCGGCCCCGGAGGAAATCGAGGCGGTGATCACCGAACTGGACGCACTGGCGGAACTTCTGCCGGATGAGGCCCTGACCTTGCTGTTCGACCCCATCGCATTCGGCGTAACCGTGCGGGATCTCAGCGATCCGGCACTGGTGGCGTTCCAGGTCCGCGCCACGCTTGCCCAGATGGAGGACGGCTCACGCCTGGATCATGCCTACCACTGGTACGGCCACCCGGATTACAACGACAAGGTCGCGCTGGTGCCGGTGGAGTTCGAGAATCGCTACGGCACCCGGCTGTACGGCGAGATTGTGTTGCCGGAGCGCGGGGAAACACCACCCTCTGCCGGCCCCTTTCCCGCGATCATCGTACTCGAAGGTCTGAACACCAATCTCGCCATGTATCGCTGGTGGCATCAGGTCTATGCCGATGCCGGCTATATCGTGCTGGCCTTCGATTTTTCCGGCCAGGGCCATTCCGATGACGAAGGTCCCGGCGACCCCGGCAACAACATCGAAGATGCGCAGGACGCGATCAGCTATCTGCTGGAGGATTCGCCAGTACGTTCGGTGATCGATCCCGGTCGCATTGGCGTGGTCGGCCACAGCCAGGGCGCGATCGCCACCATGGGCCTGCAGGCGGTGGAGCCCCGCATTGCCGCCGCTGTCGCGGCGGCCCCAATCTCCGAAGACTCTGCCCCATTCGCAACCAATCCGATTCCGGTCATGATCCAGACCGGGGATCATGACGGCCCGATCGCCCCCATCCCCTTTTTGAACCCGGCGGTGGTGCGGCCGGTGTATGACAAGCTGGATCAGGATCGCGCCTTCATCGTGGCCGAAGCCGCCAGCCATGCCCAGCACACCAATTACCCGCTGCTACCGACCGCCAGTTGGGGCCTGGAAATCGCGGCGTTGTACTCGCTTGCCTGGATGGACCACCACTTTTTCGCTCGTCCCGATGCCGCCGAGATCCTGCGCACGGCGCATCCGCACCTGTCGTATCTGTGGGATAGCGAGGTACGCCTGGGCGAAGAAAGCACCATCCTGCGAGGCGACGGCCCCCTGGGCCTGGGGTCCGGCTTCTGATCAGCAAAGGATGAATCAAGCGCAGCTGCTTGCCGCCTACCAGGCCAGTTGTTATCGGGTGCTACTGCGCCGACCCATTGATCTGCATGTCGGCCAGACCTGCCCTGATCTGGATGCCCTGCTCAAGGCTGAACAGCACAGCTGCGCAGCCTTCATCAGCGCCTGCAACCCGCACGGCGTGGTGGTTGGCGCAAGCGACAACGTGGCCCGTTGCCAGGCCCTTGAACAGCGTCTGACTGCTCAAGGCCTGCACTGGCTGCCGGCCCTTGGCGGTGCCGATCAGGCGGGCTGGGACGGCGAGCCCAGCGTCCTGGTTACGGACCTAAGCATCACGCAGGCGCAGACCCTGGCCGAGGAGTTCGAACAACTGGCCTGGCTGCAGCATCAAGCCGGCGAAGCCAGCCGCTTGTGTTTTACCCGCCACTGGCCTGGCTCCGAGCCGGCGTCCATCCCCCGTGCGCCCGTCCCCCATAGCCTGGGCTGAGCGCAGCGAAGCCCGGGGGCCGGCTTCAAGCCTTGGGCGACTCGGGCAGGGAAGATGTTGGGGTTCGCTTTGCTTACCCCAACCTACGATCCCCCGTGCGTCCTGCCCCCC
>JBFKDQ010000016.1:0-67951 GCA_041619555.1 Oceanococcus sp.
CTTCTGCACGATGGCCTCGATGCTGATATCCAGCCCGGCCAGAATGGTGCTGATCGTGCGCATCACGCCCGGTTTGTCGTTCACCCGCATGCGCAGATAGTGCGCGCTGATGACCTCATCCTGCGGCAGAAGCTTCAGCGGCGTACCCATCGCCGGCGGCGCGATCGCGTGCCCGCGCGCCACATCCACCAGATCGGCAACCACCGAAGAGGCGGTCGCCAGGGCGCCCGCACCCGGGCCGTAGAAGCCGGCGGTGCCCACGGCATTGCCGCTGATCGACACGCCATTCATCACGCCATCGACCTTCGCCACGAAGGCCTCTTTCGGCACCAGCGTCGGCTCCACCCGCAATTCGACCCCATCGGGCGTATGCCGGGCAATCGCCAGATGCTTGATGCGATAACCCAGATCCCGCGCATAGGCAATGTCTTCCGCGGTGACCTTAGCCACCCCCACGGTATGCAGCTGATCCGTGGCCAGCGGAATGTCGAAGGCCAGGGTCGCCAGAATCGCCAGCTTGTGACCGGCATCGATCCCTTCCACATCGAAGGTGGGGTCGGCCTCGGCATAGCCCTTGGCCTGCGCCTCCAGCAACGCCTGCTCGAAGCTCGCTCCGGCCGACTCCATCTGGCTGAGGATGAAATTCGTGGTGCCATTGATGATGCCGGCGATCTGCCCGATGCGGTTGCCGGCCAGTCCCTCACGCACCGCCTTGATGATCGGAATGCCACCTGCGACGGCCGCTTCGAAAGCCACCAGCTGGCCCCGCCGGCTGGCCGTTTCGAAAATCTCCTGACCATGCTCCGCAATCAGGGCCTTGTTGGCGGTCACCACCGACTTACCCTGCGCCAGCGCCGCCAGCACCAGTTCGCGGGCGCGGCCGGTGCCGCCCATCAACTCCACCACGACATCGATTTCAGGATCCACCACCAGCGCATCAGCATCGGCATCGACCCGCACCCCGTCGAGATCGCAATCACGCGCCCGGTAAGGATCACGCACGCTGGCCCGCACGATACGAATCTCACGACCCGCACGCTGGGTGATTTCCTTGGCATTTTCGCGCAGAACACGCACCGTGCCCGCGCCCACGGTACCGAGGCCGAGAAGGCCAATTTTCAAACTCATCAATGATTATCCGGCTGTTTCCATCATGCGCCGCATGCCACGCAGGGCCTGGCGGGTGCGGTGCTCGTTTTCGATCAGGGCGATGCGCACGAAATCATCGCCATGGTGGCCGAAGCCCACACCTGGCGAGACTGCGACCTTGGCCACTTCCAGCAGGCGTTTGGAGAACTCCAGCGAACCTTCCGCCTTGAAGGGCTCGGGAATCGGCGCCCAGACGAACATTGTCGATTTCGGCTTCTCCACCGCCCAGCCCATCGCATTCATGCCTTCACAAAGCACATCCCGCCGCTTCTTGTACATCGCCCGAATCTCGGCGACACAATCCTGCGGCCCATTGAGCGCGGCGATCGCCGCCACCTGGATCGGCGTGAACGTGCCGTAATCGAGATAGGACTTGATCCGCCCCAGCGCGCTGATCAACTGCGGATTTCCGCACATGAATCCAACGCGCCAGCCCGGCATGTTATAGGTCTTGGATAGCGAATAGGATTCCACCGCCACATCCATGGCACCGGGCACCTGCAGGATCGACGGAGCTTCGTAGCCATCGAAACACAGCTCGGCATAGGCCAGATCCTGGACCACCCACAGTCCGTATTCCTTGGCCATTTCCACCACCCGTTCGAAAAAGCTGAGCTCCACGCACTCGCCGGTGGGATTGGCAGGAAAATTCAGCAGCATCATCTTCGGCGCCGGCCAGGATTCCTTGATCGCCACTTCCAGTTCATGGAAGAAATCGCCTCCCGGCACCATTTTCACATGGCGCACATCGGCGCCCGCGATGACCACCCCGTAGGGATGGATCGGATAGGCCGGATTCGGCACCAGGACGACATCACCCGGACCCAGAGTCGCCAGGGCCAGATGCGCCAGACCTTCCTTGGAACCGATGGTGACGATTGCTTCGGTCTCCGGGTCCAGATCAACATCGTACTTGCGCTTGTACCAGTCACAAATCGCCTTGCGCAGACGCGGAATGCCGCGGCTGACCGAATAGCGATGGGTGTCCTCGCGGCGCGCCACCTCAACCAGCTTTTCGAGAATATGCTGGGGGGTCGGCTGATCGGGATTGCCCATGCTCAGATCGACAATGTCCTCCCCACGCGCACGCGCCGCCTTCTTCAGCTCGGCAACCACGTTGAAGGTGTAGGGGGGAAGACGCTCGATGCGTTGAAATCGATCTTGCATTGCAGCAACTGGGGCCAAAAGGGGCGAAATTCTAGCCTGCCGCCCCTTCCACCGCCACTCCCATCATCCCGGCAGCAACTGCTCGGGATTGACGGGCTTGCCCAAACGCCGGATTTCGAAATGCAACAGCGGCCGATTCTGCGGCCCCAGTCCCATCTGTGCGATCGGCTCGCCGGCCTTGACCATCGCCCCTTCTTTCACCAGCAGCCGCTGATTGTGGCCGTAGGCGCTGAGAAATTCCTCATCGTGCTTGATGATCACCAGCTCCCCATAGCCCTTCAGGGCGCCACCGGCGTACACCACCTTGCCCGCTGCTGCGGCCTTGATCGGCACCCCTTCGGCACCGCCGATATCGATCCCCTTGCGCCCCCGGTTCGGATCGAACTGCGCAAGGATGCTGCCCCGGACCGGCCACTGCCACGCGGTCGTCTTGCCGGATGGCGTCGCCGGCGCCGGCCGCGTCGGGCGATCGGAAGGCGCTTTCACCGCGGCCGTGTCAGCCGGCCTCGCAGCAGAAGGCTTGTCAGCGGATGGCCGCCGCGCCGCTTGGCCGGCCGGCACCTCGGGCGGCGGCCGCAGCACGCCGGGCAAGGGTGCGGTCAGCCGCAACTCCTGCCCGGGATGGATCACGTCATGACGACCGATGCCATTCCACCAGGCGATGTCGCGGTAATCCAGCTGATGCTTGAATGCAATCTGATACAGCGTGTCCCCGGGCCGGACGGTATAGGTCCGCGTCTGATCTTCCCAGCGCAGCCACGCCGTGGAGCAGGACAGCGTCCCTGCCAGCAGGGTCAGCAGCCCTAGCCGTAGCGATAAACGGAAAAGGCGACCAGCAGCACGGCCAGGGTACTCCACGCAATTTGATCCATGTAACGCTTCAGATGGGGCTCTACCTTAGGGCCGCCCCAGGACACGAGCAAGGCCACGAGGAAGAATCGGGCGCCGCGACCCACGACACTGGCGGCGATGAAGACCGGCAGAAACATGCCGGCGGCACCGGCAGCGATGGTGAAAACCTTATAGGGAATCGGCGTGAAACCGGCAAGAAAAACGGCCCAAAACCCCCATTGCAGGAACCAGGCATTGGCCGTGGCATACGCATCGGCATAGCCCCACTGCTGCAACAGCGGCAGCACCGCATCCAGCAGCCAGACACCGATAAAAAAACCGATCACCCCGCCAAAGACCGACGCCGCAGTGGTGAGACCGGCATAGAACCAGGCCCGCTTGGGTCGTGCCATCACCATCGGGGCAAGCAGGATATCAACCGGCAACGGGAAGAACGACGACTCGGCGACCGACAGACCGCCCAGCCAGTAAGGCGCATGGCGGTGGGCGGCCAGGCTCAGCACCCAATCGTAAAGTTTGCTCCACATGCTTTCAGTCCAGGGTTTCGGGTAACAGGGGCACAAAGCTGACCGCAGCAAGCTCCTCCTGCAGGATCTCGCCGCCAGGCTGACGGGTGAAACGACACAGGGTCTGCGCGCGCTGCGGCCCCAGCGGGATGACCATGCGCCCGCCGGGGGCGAGCTGCTGCAGCAACTGCGTGGGCATCTGCTCTGCTGCCGCGGTCACGATGATGGCATCGAATGGTGCCTGCTGTTCCCAGCCCTCATAGCCATCCGCGTGATTCAGGTAGACCCGCATGTAATTGAGACTGCGCAGACGGCGCCGCGCCGCGACATACAGCGACTTGATCCGCTCCACCGAATAGACGCGCTCGACCAGTTCGGCCAGGATCGCGGTCTGATAGCCACAACCGGTGCCGATCTCCAGCACATGCCGCAGCCGCTGACCTTCCGTCAGAGCTGCGGTCATCAGGGCCACGACATACGGCTGGGAGATGGTCTGCGCACGTCCGATCGGCAGCGCGGTGTCTTCATAGGCCTTGCTCAGATCCCAGGCCTCGTCCACGAAAGCATGGCGCGGCACGCGTCCCATCGCCTCCAGGACCCTGGCATCGACGATGCCCTTGTCGGCAAGGCGCTTGATCAGCTTCGCCCGATAGAATTCCGGCGTCAGTCCACGCCGTTTTTCGCTCAATCGATTCACAAGGGGGAAATCCAGGCTTTCAAGCCGTCCAGTGCCTGATGGTTGGTGAGATCGGTTTGCAGCGGGGTGACCGAGACATACCCCCGGTTCACCGCATGAAAATCCGTCCCGGGCCCGGCGTCCTGCTCCGATCCGGCCGGACCGATCCAGTAGATCGGCCGCCCGCGCGGATCAACCGCCCTGACCACTGCCTCCGCGACGTGACGGTAGCCCAGGCGCGTCACTTCCACACCGGCCAGCCGTTCGTAAGCCCGATCCGGTACATTGACGTTGAGGATGCTGCTGCGTGGCAGCGGATGCGAGGCGATGTCGCGCAACAGATGGACCACAGCCTGCGCCGCCGCCTCGTAGTGCTGCGGATTGTGCGCGACGTTTGAAACCGCGACCGCCGGCAGGCCCATGAAACGCCCCTCCATCGCTGCCGCCACGGTGCCGGAGTAGAGCGTGTCGTCTCCCAGGTTGGCGCCCGCATTGATGCCGGAAACCACGATGTCCGGCTTGTGCTCCAGCAAGCCGGTGACGGCCAGGTGCACGCAGTCGGTCGGCGTGCCATCGACCGCGAACCAGTCGGCCTGGGTTTCCGTCACCCGCAAGGGGCGCCCCAGGGTCAGCGAGTTGCTGGCACCGCTGCGATTGCGGTCCGGCGCGACCACGGTCAGCTGTCCCAGCGGCTGCAGGTAGCGGGCCAGCACACGCAAACCGGGGGCGTGTATGCCATCATCATTGGAGAGAAGTATGCGCATAAGCCGCCGGATATTAGCAGCGTTTAGTCCACTGACCCAAGGTTCGGACGCGCATCCGCAACCGCGTCGGATTGGACGGCAAGCGAGGAAAGAAGTGAACAGCAAGTCACAGGATCCACAGGATCCGGAACTCGAGCTCTGGCGCAACAGCACCCAAGATGTGCAGCCCCTCAAGGTGCGCCAGCGCACCCTGCCGCCCAGACGCAAGATCAATCTGCGTGCCATGGCGGAGCGCGAGCACCAGGCCGTGCTGCAGGAATCGCTGCATGCCGAAATCGAGGTGGAGGATTTCGACAGCGGCGACGAGACCCAATTCCGGCGTGACGGCATTAGCCTCGGCACCCTGCGCAAGCTGCGCCGTGGCCAATACGCCGTCCAGGCCTGCTGCGACCTGCATGGTCTCACCCGCCAGCAGGCCCATGCCGAGACCCTCGCCTTTCTGGCCGAAGCCCGAGCCCAGAACTGGCGCTGCATCAAGATCATTCACGGCAAGGGCTTGCGCTCTCCGCAGGGCCTGCCGGTCCTGAAACGGCGGGTGGAAACAACCCTGTTGCGAACCGACGCGGTGCTGGCCTTCTGCTCCGCCCCACCCTGGAACGGCGGCCACGGCGCCGTTCTGGTGCTGCTGCGCCGCGGCTGAGCCGCGACACTGCCTGCAGCAGCCGCGCCATGCCCGCGGCGGACAGGCTTGCCCGTGGTCGGCAATGCAACCAAAAATGAACCAAGCCATTGGATAAACTGATGCCCTACGCCCATTCCGAACTTGATGAAAAACGCCTGCTGGCCTGGCTGGTTGCGGCCGCCAGGGCCCATTCGGGCCTGTTCCTACTCGGCATCTGCGGCGCGCAAGGCTCCGGCAAAAGCACGCTCGCACACCGCCTGGCGCAGGCGCTGGATACCCACCATCTGCGCGCCGCGATCCTTTCCATTGACGACCTGTATCGCACGCGGGCCGAGCGCACGGCACTGGCGCAGACGGTCCATCCCCTGCTGATCACCCGTGGCGTGCCAGGCACCCATGACCTGGAACTGGGCCGTAAGACCATTGCAGCTGCCGCCGCGCTGCAACCTGGCCAGAGCCTGGCCCTGCCGCGCTTCGACAAGGCCAATGATGAGCGCAGGCCGGAGCAGGATTGGCCGCAGATCGAAGGCCCGCTGGACATTCTCATACTCGAAGGTTGGTGTGTCGGCCTGGACCCCGAGCCCGAAGCTGCCCTGCAACGAGCGGTCAATGCGCTGGAAACCCATGAAGATCCGGACGGTCGCTGGCGCCGCTGGGTCAATCGGCAGTTGGCCACCGACTACGCTGAGTTTTTTGCCCGCCTTGATCGTCTGATCTTCCTCCAGATTCCTGACTGGGAAGCGGTATTGCGCTGGCGGCGGCAACAGGAATGCGAGACCGCCGCCGCGGCCCGGGGACCTGCCCGGCATGTGCTGGACGAGGCGGGCCTGCTACGCTTCATCCAGCACTATGAGCGGCTCACCCGGCATGCGCTGGCCAGCCTGCCCGGCAGAGCCGACGTGCTGCGTCGCCTCGGACCTGCGCATGAAGTGACCGAGCAACTCATCCGTACATCGAATCGCTCGAACGAACAAGGCTGCCAATAGACCATGCTGATGGAACACGCCCGCTCCGAACTGCTGCTGCGCCTGCAAAACCATCTGTCGGTGCTGTACCCGGAACACGAGCCCACCGTCCTGGCGCGGCAGATGATCGAGATCATGGGCCTGTCGGAGAACGCGCCGCTGCCACCTCAGTTCCAGAACTGCTGGGATCAGGGCGACATCTGGATGATCAGCTATGGCGACTCGATTCGTCGGGAAGGCGAAGCCGGCCTGCAGACCCTGCGCCAGTTCCTGCGCGACCATCTGCACGAGGACATCAACGGCGTCCACGTGCTGCCGTATTTCCCCTACAGTTCGGACGACGGCTTCGCGGTCAGCGATTATCTGGCGGTCCGGCCCGAGCTTGGAACCTGGGACGACATCAAGGCTCTGGCGGCAGAACGACGCCTGATGTCGGATCTGGTGATCAATCATTGCTCCAGCGTGCATCCCTGGTTTCTCAATTACTGCGTCGGTCGTGATCCGGGCCGCGACTACTTCGTCGAGATGCATGAGGCGGCCGATCTGCGTCAGGTGGTGCGCCCACGCACCAGCCCGCTGTTGCGCGAGACCGAAACCGCGCAGGGCTTACGTCGGGTCTGGTGCACCTTCAGCCATGACCAGATCGATCTGAATTTCCAGAATCCCGAGGTCCTGCTTGAATTCGTGCGCATCATCCGCCGGCACATGGATGAAGGCGTGCAGATCTTTCGCCTTGATGCGGTCGCCTTTCTCTGGAAGCGCGAGGACAGCCCATCGCTCAACCTGCTCGAAACCCACGAGGTGGTTCGATTGTTGCGAACCCTGATCGAACACTATGATTCGCAGGCGATCATCATCACCGAAACCAATATCCCGAACCGGGAAAATCTTTCCTATTTCGGCAACTCCAACGAAGCGCACCTGGTCTACAACTTCTCCCTGCCCCCCTTGCTGCTGAACACGCTATGGACCGGCGACTGCCGCTATCTGAAGCGCTGGCTGATGAGCATGCCGCCGGCCCAGCACGGCACCACCTATTTCAATTTCATCGCCTCCCATGATGGAATCGGCCTGCGCCCGGTCGAGGGCTTGCTCAGCGATGCGGAGGTCGACGCCATGATCCGCACTGCAGAAAGCTTCGGCGGCCATGTGTCCTGGCGCGCCCTGGAGCACGGAGACCGCAAGCCCTACGAGATCAACATCGCCCTGTTCGATGCCTTGCAGGGCACGGTGGCGGGAGCCGATCAGTGGGGCATCGCACGCTTTCTCTGCGCGCACAGCATCATGCTGGCGCTGGAGGGCATTCCGGCGATCTATGTGCACAGCCTGCTCGCCACCCGCAACGATGTGGTCGGCGTGGCCACCAGCGGCCATGCTCGTAGCATCAATCGTTACCGCTGGGACGCCGATGCGCTGGCGCACGCGCTAGCGGACCCGCACAGCCCGCACGCGGAAGTCTTCGAGGCGATGAAACGCCTGATCAGGATTCGTGCGCGACAGCCGGCATTCCATCCGAATGCCACCCAGTTCACCCTGCATCTGGGCGACCAGGTGTTCGGCTTTTGGCGGCAGAGCAGCGACCGAAGGCAAAGCATTTTCGTTGTCAACAACATCAGCGATTCATGCCAAAGCATAGCCTTGGCCGAGCTCAACCTGGTTTTGACGGACACCTGGCGAGACCTCATCTCGGGCCAGGATTACACCAGTCTGGCCGACACCGTGGAACTGCAGCCCTACCAGTGCGTCTGGATCAGCAATCAGGCCGACCGCAGTCCCTGAGCCCGCGCACCACACCCACCCCGCAGACGGGGTTGATGCGCCGGCACCGGTCCGGGATTGGTGCCGGCCTGCTCGCGCTAGCGCTACTGGGGCAGGCGAAACTCGAACCCATCCTCACCGGCCTGGATCAGTCTTTCGCCGTGCCCATCGAGGCTTGGGTAACGCTGCCTACCGATTCCGTCTGGCGCAATCTGCTGGTCGACTTTTCCGGCAACCTGTCCTTCAGCCTGTCGCTGGCAGCCGGTTTCGGCAGTCGCTCCGGCACCCAGGGCGAAGCCGGGGGCGCCAGCCCTTCCGGTGGCCCGAGCCTGCGCTACACACCGATCGGCCACTGGATTCTCAGCGTCAATGTGCCGATCCAATTGCAACCGGACCAGCAAGCGTCATGGAGTGGCGATTTCAGCTCCAGCTTCGGCTTCAATGACTGGCATCCCTATAGACCCAGTCTTGTGTACGGCAATTTCGGCGGCAACCGGTTCAAGAAGTCCGCGCACCCCGACAACAAGCACACGCAGTTCATGCAGGGCACCTGGTCCTTGGTCTAAAGGGTTCCCGCACAAAGGTCCGGTACGCGATCTCCTGCCGCCGGCCGGCTTCGGCCAAATCGGCTGCCGGATGGGTGCGAATCTCACACCGCGCTACAGTGACAGCAGCGGCAATCTGAACGCCAACAAACGCAATGTGGTCTGCGCTTGTCGCGCCAGTTTTCCCGGCTTCTTCTATCTCGACTTTTCCACCTACTGGTATCCCGACAAGGCGCAGCAGCGATCCTGGGGGCCGGATTTCACCTATGGCTTTGGCTTGTTTGACTGGCTCCCGCGCCGCCTGAGCGTGACCTGCTCCAACTTTTCCGGCAATCGCTGCAAAGACGCCCTGGCCACTTTCATGGCCGGCGCGATCCAGCTTTCCCAGGACTAGTCTTAATAAATCCGGTGAACAACTGTAGACTGCAGTTAAGCCCAGCCTTATTACCATGTGGCAATCACTGAATGAAATTGCAAATCGAACGGCAAGAAGACCTCGTCATCGTCCAGCCCGCAGGTCCGCGCCTGGATGCCGGCACCACGCCGCAATTCAAGAGCGATGCCTTGGCCGCCATCGAAGATTCAACGCGGGGCCTGGTCGTCGATCTGGCGCAGGTCCAGTTCGTCGACTCGACCGGTCTGGGCGCCATGGTCAGCCTGCTGAAAAAACTGGCCCCGAAGGGCAAGCTGGCCCTGGCCAACGTCACCAGCCCACGCATCAAGCAGTTGCTCAAACTGACCCGGATGGACAAGATTCTGAAGTCCTATGACAGCCTCGAGGAAGCCCTGTCTGCCCTGCAGGACAATGGCTGAGTCGGACCGGCACGACGCCATTGATGTCGCCAGACTTCAGGAGTGCGTCACCCTGCTGGGGGCCGCCATGCCGCGCATGCTAGCCAGCTTTGCCCAGACCCAGCAGGCCCTGGAACAGACGCTGCAGCACCCCGGCGACACCGCCATGTCCACGGCCCAGCTCGCGGCGCACAAGCTACGCTCGAATGCGCTGACCATTGGAGCCAGATCGGTGGCGCAGCTTTGCGGCGAGATCGAGCATGCCGAATCCCTGGATCAGGTCGAGCACTGGCTGGCAGAACTGGAGCGGCACGGCGATTACTTCATGCAGCAGGCTGAGCAGCTTCTCGCAGCGCATGGCGTAAGTCCTGAAGCGTAACCGGCTTGCGAATGGTGCCCTGATAATAAGGCTGCTGGTCGGCTGTCGGCGGCTCGGCACTGATTGAAATCACCCGTTCGGTGCGCTGGTTCACGGCAATGAACTGAGCCACCTCCAGGCCGTCGCCGTCTGGCAGGCGCATGTCCTGCAGGATCAGATCGAAGTCACCTGACTTGAGCAAGTCCATGGCCTCCTTGACGGTTTCTGCACACACCGGATGCTGTCCGAGCAGGCGCAAATATTCCCGCATCACCTCGATATTGATCAGGTCATCCTCGACCAGCAGGATGCGCAGCGCGGGCACTTGGTCGTCGGTCGCGGCCGCCTCGGCGACCTGCTCCGGTGCGGATCGGGACGTTTGCACCGGCCAGCTGAAATAAAACTCCGCCCCGCCCTGGGGTCGATTCCGGGCCCCGATCTTGCCCCCATGACGGGCCAGCAGGCGGCTGGCAATCGACAGGCCCAGCCCGCTGCGGGCATTGCCTAAGCCCGCCGCCTCGGGCGAGCCGAACCGCTGGAACAGCCAGTCTTCGAATCCTTTTGGCAAGCCCGGACCGTCATCCAGGATTCTGAACTTGAGATGGCCTTTGCCGCTGTCTTCCAGCTCTGCCGCGCAGCTGACTGTCACGCAGCCCCCGGCGGCATGGCGCAGCGCATTGGAGACCAGATTGATCAACACCTGAATGATCGCTTGTCGATTGCCGGCCCAGGCACTTTCCTCCAGCCCGGGCGCCTCCAGCATCAGGCGGGTCTTGCTCGCACTGGCCACCCCCCGCAGCATCGCCCGCAGATCGACATAAAGATCTTCCACGGCGAATATTTCCGCGATCTGAGCCGCCTCAGATACCGGCTGATCGTCCACCTGAACCCAGTCAAGCACGTTGTTGACCACCTGATACAGATGCTCGGAACAACGCTTCAGGTTGTCCAGCAGGCGCTGCTGCTTCTCGTTCAGCGATGTGCGGTGTAACAGATCGATGAGACCGAAAATCCCATTGAGCGGATTGCGGATTTCATGGGTCACGTAGCCGACAAACTGCTCCTTGTCCTGCAGGGCCCCAACGGCCTCGTCCCGCGTCATTTCGAGTTCCGCGGTCCGCTCCAGGACCCGCGCTTCCAGCGACTCTGCCAGTTTCTTCAAGGTCTGTTGCTGCTGAAAAAGTTCCAGACTCTTGGATTCCAGCAACTGCTCGGCCTGTTTCCGAGCATTGCGCTCCCGTTTCAGCCTGCGCTCCAGCACCGCCACTTGCGCGCCCAACTCGCCAACCCGGGCCAGGGCTTCCTGATTGCGCCGCAGCAACTCCAGGCTCTTGTGCTCCAGCAGGTCTTCCGCCGCTTTGCGCGCGCTGCGCTCCCGGCGAATGCGCCGCGTGATGGGCGTGCCCCCCTGACCCTCTGCGGTCTCTGTCATGGAGATCTCAGGCCGGCGACCGGCGAATCACGAACACTGCACGATCACAGTCCGGGCTGACCGCGACCAGTTCTACGTTGACACCGTCCTTGAAATGCTCAACCGCGCCTATCAGCAGCCCATGCGCGAAATGCGCCAGCGGCCTCACCGAGCTGTAACTCAGCCGGCAGGCATTTTCATCGATGGCCTCGATGGCGAAATCCGGCAATTCCGCATCCGGATACAATTTGATCACCTCAACATGAATCACCCCATGGACGGCATGAATCAGTTCCCAGGAACCACTGATCTCCGGATGATCCTCCGGCACCTTGGTCAAAAACTTGGGCAGCGCCCATTGCCCGAATGCAAATGCGCAGTCCTTGAATGGCAGATCCATACGCTTGGACAAGGCGGTGACATAGGCAGCGAATTCCTCGAATGGATATTTTCCGACCGCCGTGTAGGCGCCATCATTCTCCGGCGCGACATCGTCGATCAACTGATCGACCATGTCATCGCCCCACTTCTCTTCCACCATCTCGAACAGCGACGTAAATACCAGTCCCTTCATCTTGCCTCCTGGCCAGTGGCCATCAGGTGATCACGCTCGGCGCACTGCGCCCTGAGATCTCTTCGACCTGTGCCAACTCGCGCCCCAAGGCCACCAGATCGCCCAGAACCGCCTGCGGATCTCCGGCCAGCGCCTGTGGATCACGCACACAGCGCTCCATGTAGATTCGCAGCGTGGCGCCACTGGTACCGGTGCCGGACAGGCGATAGACAACTCTTGCCCCGTCGCCAAGAAAGATCCTCACCCCCTGGGCGGCGCTGAGCGAATCATCGACCGGATCGCGATAAGCGAAATCATCCGCCTTTTCGATCCGCAGCCCCTGATGTTCCTGACCGGGCAGGCTCGCCAGAGATTCACGCAAGGCCGCCATGATCTGGGCCCCCGCCTCGCTGCTCAGGCCTTCGTAGTCGTGACGGGTGTAGTAATCCCGCCCGAATCGCGCCCAGTGCTCGTTCATGATCTCCTGCACGGACACGCGGCGCAGGGCCAGGATATTGAGCCAGAACAACACCGCCCAGAGACCATCCTTTTCACGCACGTGATCCGAACCGGTGCCGAAACTTTCCTCGCCGCACAGGCTCACCTTGCCGGCATCCAGCAAGTTGCCGAAATACTTCCACCCAGTCGGCGTTTCATAACAGGGCAGGTTCAAGGCCTGCGCTACGCGGTCGACCGCCAAGCTGGTTGGCATCGACCGGGCTGCGCCGATCACCCGGCCCGCATACCCCGGGATGCGCTCGGCATGGGCGAGCATCACCGCGAGACTGTCGCTGGGGGTGACGTAACACCGGCGCCCAAGCACCATATTGCGATCTCCATCACCGTCGGAAGCGGCGCCGAACTCCGGTCCATCGGCCTGCCACAGGGCGGCGACCAGAGCTTGGGCGTGAGCCAGGTTGGGATCGGGGTGCCCGCCACCGAAATCAGGCAGGGGATCGCCGTTGATCACGGTCCCCGCCGGGGCGCCCAGGACATCTTCCAGGATGGCTTTAGCGTATGGTCCGGTAATCGCGTGCATGGCATCGAAACACAGGCGAAACCCGCTGCCGATGAGCTCGCCGATGGCCTTGAAATCGAACAGCTGACGCATCAGTTCCAGGTAATCCGCGACCGGATCGATAATCTCGATCTTCATTCCGGCCAGCGACTGCCCACCCGCACGATCGAGCACCGGCGGGGCGCCCGGATCGATAAAGTAGCCCTCGATGACCTGGCTGCGCCGGAAGATCGCATCGGTCACCGATTCCGGGGCCGGTCCGCCATTGGCTGCATTGAACTTGATGCCGAAATCGGCATCGGGTCCACCGGGGTTGTGGCTGGCGGACAAGATGATCCCGCCGGCAGCCTGATACTTGCGGATCACGCAGGATGCTGCCGGTGTCGACAGCCAGCCATGCTGCCCGATCAGCAGTCGCGCGACACCATTGGCGGCAGCCATCCGGGCAATGATGCCGATCGCCACATCATTGTAGTAGCGGCCATCACCACCGAGCACCAGGGTCTCGCCACGCAGCGGCTGCGTATCGAAGATGGACTGGACGAAGTTTTCCAGATAATGAGGCCGCTGGAACTCGACGGTTTTCTTGCGCAGGCCCGAGGTGCCAGGTTTCTGATCCCCAAATGCAGTACTCGCCACACGGTGGGCGGGGTTGGCGGCGGCATTCATCTCGCAGTTCTCGTTGGTGGCAGGTTGTTCTGCATTCTGCTGCTGCCTGCACCACAGCACAAGTCAGACGGACGCCGTTGGGGGTGGCGGCGCGCAGGCTGGCTTGCGCCTAACGACCGACCATGCAAGATTGTGCCAAAGCGCGTGCGGCACCACGGACCTCCACAATCAGGCGGTTCGCGGTGCAGGCCATACGCCAAATCAAGAAATCAAACAGATATCAAGATTCAGGAGAGTGAGGATGATTCGCAAATGTCTTTTTCCGGTGGCGGGCTATGGCACCCGTTTCTTGCCGGCGACCAAATCAATGCCGAAGGAAATGCTGCCGGTGGTCAACAAGCCGCTGGTGCAATACGGCGTGGAAGAAGCCATCGAGGCCGGCATGACACAGATCTCGCTGGTCACCGGTCGCGGCAAACGCGCGATCGCCGATCATTTCGACATCAGCTATGAACTCGAACACCAGATCGCCGGGAGTAACAAGGAAGACTATCTGAACAGCATCCGCAGCGTGCTCGACCAGGCCACCTTCACGATGACACGGCAACGTGAGATGAAAGGTCTGGGACATGCCATTCTCACCGGCGAAATCATGATCGGCGCCGAGCCATTTGGTGTGGTCCTGTCCGATGATCTGTGCATTGGTGAAGGCCAGGGCGTGCTGGCGCAGATGGCGCAGCTGTACAAGCAGTTCCGCTGCAGCATCGTGGCCGTGCAGGAGGTCGACCCCAACGAAACGGAGAAATACGGCGTCATTTCCGGCGAACCACTTAAGGACGGCATTTACCGGGTCGAGACCATGGTTGAAAAACCCAAGCCGGAGGATGCCCCCTCGAATCTGGCCATCATCGGCCGCTACATTCTGACCCCCGACATCTTCGAGCTGATCCAGGCGACCCCGCCCGGCAAGAACGGCGAGATCCAGCTGACCGACGCGCTGATGCAGCAGGCACAGAATGGTTGTGTGATCGCCTACAAGTTCAAGGGACGGCGTTTCGACTGCGGCAGTGTCGATGGCTTCGTCGAGGCAACCAACTATGTCTACGAGAACATCTACAAGGCCAGCTGAGTTCGGATTCCACCCGCGGCTCGGCCGGCGATCATTGGCCATTCTGCAAGACGAAAAAGTTGCGGACGCGTGAACGCAGCCCCAGAGCAACGCCGGCAAGCCGAATTCGCGGCCAGTGCGGAGTCCATCGCCGAGGCCGTGGATTTCGCCTTGGCGGCCATTCCTGAACGGTACGAGGATGAACGCCACGCGGTCGAACTGGCGCTGTCGGAAGCGATTGGCAATCTGCTGCGGCATGGTTTTGCCGGCCTAAGTCCGCAACAGGCGAGTTTCCAGCTCGTCACACGGTCCTCGGAGGCGGCCTGTGAATTCCAGTTGCATGATCGTGGCCACAGGATTCCGGCCAAGGCGCTGGAACGCGAGCTGGATCGCGACGTGCCCACCCCCGACCCGGATGATCCGCAGACCTGGAATGAAAGCGGCTTCGGGCTCACTCTGATCAAGCGCACCATGGACGAGGTGCGCTATTTCAGCGATGCCGAAGGCAATCACCTCTACCTGCGCCGCAAGCTGGGAAACACCGCATGATCTTTCGTCAATTCCTGCTCATCGCGTTGTCCAGCGTGACTCTGACCAGAGCCTCCGGACTTGAACTGGATCGCGGCTGGGCATTCATCCCGATCCAGGCGGGCTCGCCCTGCTATGCAGCAGCCAGCTGTCGGGGTGCCGCGTGATCTATCGCGGCACCATGTCCCTGTTCGAATCGGTCTCGACGTCCAGCCTACTCGTTAACGGCCGCCGGGGAGAAATCAGCGAACGGGACATGGGCGCGCACGGACTGGAAGTATTTCGAAAATAACATCAACGAAAAGACCGGTCGGGTCAATTCAATCGACCGCTACCCCAGCGTCGACATGTGGAGCTTGAAAGATCAGACGATGGCGCCGCTCAGCGCCTTTCGTCTTGGCGTGATCGATGACGAGGATTTCGACAAGCGCTTTTCCCTATTGCTGGACTGGCTCCATGCGATGCCGCTGCTGGCCGAGCGGATTGCCAAGGCCACCTTTGACCCAGGCAACGGCCGGATGGCCAATTATGCGAACGAACCTGGAGGTGTTGGCTGGTCATCCATCGAGCTGGGACGCCTGCTCCTGGCCTTGTATGTCGCAGCCCATCAATACCCGCGATTTCGCGAGTACATCGACAAGGCGCAGCAACGACGATGGCCGGACCATCAAGGTGGTCCGCCAGGACTTTTCCCAGCGCCCCGCACAGGAACAGACCGGGGCCAGACTAGGCGCCTTCCGCTCACGCGATCGCATCGCCGATGAGCCCGAACCCACACCGCACCCCGCCTCACCATCAATCCACGGACCATTTCCCGGAGACCTCAAGTCCGAACCCGGCAAAGCGACACCGGCAGGCGCGGACTTCAGCGTCCAGAATCAGAGACCCATGGCTGTTGCGCGCGGTTTCGCGCGGCATCGACCAGGTGACCACCAATCTCAGAGGCGTAGCAGATTGCCGCGGCACGTGCGGCCTGACGCCATTTCCAGATCATCGACGATGCGAGAACCGGGCTATTCGCGCGAGTACGGGACTATCCTTAAACCACGCTCAGGGACATCGGCAGTGGCATTGCCGCGATGATTTCGGCCGGCGCGCTCGGCCGGGTGGGCCAGCGCCAGTCTGCGGCCGCCGGCTTCGCGATCTGGGGGAAGCCTGCAGGCGCGTCCCTGTTGCTGGGCACCATCGCGATCGAAGCCGAGAACGGCCTGCGCATACCGCAGGATGCGTAAAGAACGCAGGCCGCCGTGACGACCGACCCCTCTTGCCTGGCACAGCTTGAACTGGGCGGAATCACCCCCGCCCTGGCACACGCAACGAAAAACATCGTTCGGGTGCACCAGCAGCATCCCGCGGTGCAGCAAGGCGATCTCGTCGCGCTGAGTAAGGGTTCCACCGACTCGCCGCCGTGGCTCATCCTCAACACCATCGTGCAGGCAGGCACCTGGTGGCCTAGTTTGGATCCCCAGGGCACGGTGTTGGATCGCCAGCAACTGATTTCGACCAAAGCCTTATCCGCCTGGTTGACCCTGTATGATGACGTCTATGCTCAGGGCCTTAAATTTAGCCGCGCGGAATTCATCAAGGACAACAGCGAAGGCTTCATCGCCGGCCGCTAGGCCGACGGCGGCAGCAATCAATCGTTTAATATCAATGCCCATGCCGTCGTTCTGGAAGCGATCTGGTACGAGGCCCGGGGTCGTACGCCGTGCCACTGACTCGAACCACATGAGCGATCTTCCATCCGTTCCAGCTCATTTGGCCGGGGATGATGCAATGCGTCACTGCTTGTTGATACTGCCGATCTTCCTCGCCTCCTGTGCGATGTTTGCCGGCCCGGCCGCCGAGTCCGTCCCGCCTGCGCCGCCCCACACCACGGCACCGTCGCCCCGAACCTTCGGCATGAGCAGCGCACCGGGTGCGCGCAAACATCAGCGCCATACCGCCGACTGCGGCCATGATCGCGATGGCGATGGCATCATCGCGGCGAGGAATCAATGCTCCAGAACACCGGCAGGACATCCGGTCGACGCTGGCGGGTGCGGCGAGGATCCCGGCCCCTGGCCCGACACCCTGCCACAGTGGCTCACCGTTGACTTCGTCGTGGACTCCGCGGTCCTGAGCGTCACCGCTCTGAATCAGCTGGACCAGGACATCCGTGATCTGAAACACTATCCGAGCCTGAGCGCCATCATCGTGGACCCAACCGACAGCGACCACAATCTGGATTACAACAAACGCCTCGGCATCCTGCGTGCCCATGCGGCCCGCCGTAGACTGGTTCAGGCCGACATCGACGGCCAACCTCTGCTCATGGATACCTTCGGCGAGACCATGCCCGCGCAACCGAACGATAGCTTCGAAGGCAAGAAACTGAATCGCCGCGTTGTCCTGCGCGCCAGCCTGCCGCGCAAGAACCCCTACCTGATCGAGCATGACCTGCGGCACCACAGTGATCAGCCGGGTGCGCCGGTCGCTGCAGCTTAGGATGAGTTCAATGTCCACTGCATCCCGATCCACGCCCGCCGAGTTCGAAGCCGGCGGAGACACCCTGCCCTTCAACATCCTGTATGTGGATGACGGCGAACTTGAATGCTTGCTGCTGCGCAGGAAGCTTGAGTCCATGGACCTGCCCGCTGCGCTGTTCGAAGCCCGCAGCGGAGAGGAGGCCTACGAAATCCTGAAGCGTGAGCGCATTGGTCTGCTGATTACCGACCGGCACATGTCGGACATGAGCGGCGACGAACTATGCCGCCTGGTGATCGATGAGGCCGAGCTCGGGCGTCCGTACATGATCATGATGACCGCGGACGACAGCCTCGACGGTCTGGTCAGCGGCCTGTCGGCGGGAGCCGATGCGTACATCACCAAACCGGTGGAATTCCGTGAACTGGAAACGCGCATTCGCGCCGGTCAGCGGATCTGGCAATTGCGCGGCCTGCTTGAATTCCAGTACCAGCTCGCACAGGACGCGCTCTACCGGGAACAGGAGGCCAAAGCGCGGCTGGAAGAGGACATGCGCGCAGCCGCCCTGTTGCAGCAGCATCTACTGCCGCCCTCGGTTGTTACCCTTGAGGCCACGACCCTGGCGCACATGTACCGTCCAGCCACCCAGATGGGCGGCGACATGCTCGGCTATGTGCCCATCGGGCCGCATCACATCGGTTTTTATCTGCTGGATGTCAGTGGCCATGGCGCGGCATCGGCACTGATGTCATTCAGCGTATCCCATGCCCTGCGCCCGACGCCTGGCCACCCGTCCATGACTGCGCTTCCGCAAGGTCCTCAAGATGAACTCGTTCCGGTCCCGCCGGACCAGGTCCTCCGTGAACTCAATCGCCGCTATGTCGACGACACCGAAGCCGGCTGGTATTTCACCATGATCTACGGCGTGATCGATCAGCGCAGCGGCGAAGCGGCCATCTGCCAGGCCGGCCATCCGCCACCGGTGCTGCTGCCGCTGCGGGGATCGCCGGAAGCGATCGAGGGCGGCGGCATGCCGGTGGGTCTGTTCGCCGATGCCGAGTACACCACCGAACGTTTTTCCCTCAAGCCGGGTGACCGTTTGTTCCTGTATTCCGACGGCCTGAACGAATGCACCAACGGCGCAGGCGAGGAACTCGGCGATTCCGCGGTGATGGCGGCAATGTCGGCCACCCGAGGCCGCAACGCCGAAGAAGCCCTGGAAGTCATCAACTGGATCGTCAACACCTGGCGTGGCAGCCAGCCCCTGGATGATGACCTTTCGGTTCTCGCCATCGACTTCAATGCCACCGCAATTCCCCCGGAAAAACCAACGGGTGACATCCTTATGAACCAGACAGACTCGAGCGTGCCCCGCCAGAGAAGTACCGACCAATGAAACTCGCGACCCCCACGCCCGATGAAATCGCCAGACTGGCCGCCCTGGACAGCCTGCATCTGATCCACTCCCCCGCGGAAGAACGCTTCAATCGCATCACCTCGCTGGCCTGTCGCATTTTCGACGTACCCACCGCTCTGATCAGTCTGGTCACCCACGACCTGCAATGGTTCAAAGCCGCCCAGGGCCTGGACGCGGATCGCACCGCACGTTCGATTTCATTCTGCGGCCACGCGATTCAGACCGATGATCTGTTCCTCGTGACCGATGCCAGAAAACACCCGGATTTTGCCGACAATCCCCTGGTCACCGGCCCGCCACATCTGCGGTTTTACGCCGGTGAGCCACTGCATTACCAGGGCCGACGTCTGGGCACCCTGTGCCTGATCGACAGCAAACCACGCGAACTGAGCCAGCAGGACCGCGACACCCTCAGGCAACTCGCGCGCTGGGTGGAAAACGAACTGGCCATCTGTGTCCTTAGTCCCGCGCAGCAAAGCCTACTGGCCAGCATCGAGGAAGAGGGCCGCAACGACCTGATCGACCCGCAGACACGCTGCTGGAACCGCACCGCACTGGATCAGCTGTGGCCTGCCGAGAACACGCAGCATCAGGGCGCGGAACGGACGGTCTTCGCCCTGCGCCCGGTGCTGGACGACACCACTGCGCCGCCACCTGAGACACATGACGGCCTGCTGGCCACGCTGTGCAAGGAGATTCGTGCCACGATCAGGCCCCAGGATCTGCTCGCGCGCTATGGCGTGGACAGCCTGCTGCTGCTCTGCAATCACATGGACCAGGATCGGGCCGGAAAACTGGCCCAGCAACTGCTTGATCGGATCGAGTCGACAGATTGGAGCGCCAGGAATGCAGCGGCCATTGCGCTGAGCCGCGTTGCGCTGCCGGGCGATGCCAGGCCAACGCTGGATGAAGTTTGGTCACGCTGCGAAGTCGGCTTGCAACAGGCACGGGTTGAAGGCGCAAGCCAATGCATCGAGATCCCGCTTTCGTCGGATTGATCCGCCCCGTCCGATGATACGTTCCGATGGCAACGGGGCGGCGGCCATCGTGAAGCATTGCGCACCGTCAGCACTGCGATGCCCGCCTCGGCCGTGTTCATCGCCGCTTTGCTCTGCGTACGCCCGGATTCAATCCACGCTGCCCTGCTCGGGTGTCCTGTTCTCGCGCTCCAATGCGAGCTCTGGCTGAGCGGAAACCGCCGTCAGGGCGGATCCTTCAAACAGCTCGCTGCGCGCTCGATGCAGGATATCGACCAGCAAGGGATCGGTGAGACGGCGCTGATCGCTGATCAGATAGTAGTGCTCCAGCAGTTCCTGCGAACGCCCCAGCGCGACCACTGAATGCTGCCGGCTGACCTCTCCTTCAATTGCGCTCGGGCAGGTGAACACCCCTGCGCCGAGTTGCCCGAAGGCCTTGATCAGGGCGCTGTCATCGAACTCGCCCGCCACCCGCATAGGAATGTCCCGCGTCTGCAGCCAGTGTTCCAGTTTCATTCTCAGCGCGGTTCTGCGCCCCGGCATCAGCACGGGCTGACCGCGCAGACATTGAGGAAACGGTCCGTGCTGACGATCCTGTACGGCAGGGGCGGCCATGAAGCTGATGCCCGTCTGCCCCAATTCGTGGCTGTACAGTCGCAAACTCGGATCAGGCGGTGCCGCATGATCTGAGATCACCAGATCGAGCCGGTGCTGCGCCAGGCGCGCGAGCAGATCTGCGGTATCGCCTTCGACACAGATCAGCCGCGGCGCCGGTTTCATCTCGACGGCCGGCAGCAGCAAGAGGCTGGCGATCAGTTTCGGCACCACATCACCAATCCCGACCCGCAGTTGGCTGCGCCCCTCATCTTCGCTGGCCAGCGCCACACTGAGTTCGTTTTGCAGATCGAAGATCTCGTCGGCGTAATGCAGCGCGATTTCACCAGCCCGCGTGAGACTCAGACCGCGACCTTCGCGGCGGAACAGGTCCTTGCCAACACGAGCCTCGAGCTCACGGATCTGCATGCTGATGGTCTGCGGTGTCACGAACAAGCGCTCACTCGCCGCTGCAATGCTGCCCTCATGCGCAACCACCCAGAAGTAACGCAGATGCTTGAGGTTCAATGCATTCATTGGGATTCGGCTAAAGTTGATCGAGAATCATTATAAAATCGATTTTTATTGAATTCAGGAGGCTGTTAGAATCCCTGCCCCGCATTCACGGATCCCGATGCCGGCCGCACTGCAACGTCGTCCACGCCGGCTCGGTGCAAGCCCGAAGCTCCACCCGCGGCTGCCATGGCGGCGGGTACATGCGCGGCAAAACAGGCCGTAAAATGCCGCACGGGCTGGATGCTCAAACCGATGAATCTCACGCCGGGCCAAGCCTGTCCGGCCCCTGCGCCCATAGAGGACCGTAGCCATGATACCCACCGCGCCCACACAGCCGGATGATTCAAGCCCCCCCGAGCCCACCGGACCGGCCCGCGTCGCCATCGTGATGGGCAGTCGCAGCGACTGGCCCGTAATGGGCTGCGCGGCGGAAATTCTCGATGAACTCGACATCGCCCATGTGGCTGAAGTGGTCTCCGCCCACCGGACGCCCTTGAAGATGGTGCAGTTCGCTCAGCAGGCGGAAAGCCGCGGCCTGCAGGTGATCATCGCCGGCGCCGGCGGCGCCGCCCATCTTCCCGGCATGCTCGCCGCGCTCACCACGCTGCCGGTCCTTGGCGTTCCGGTCGCCCACGCGGAATCCATGCTGCGTGGAATCGATGCCCTGCTTTCCATCGTGCAGATGCCGCGCGGCGTTCCGGTCCCCACCCTGGCCATCGGCAAGGCCGGCGCCGCCAATGCGGCCCTCAGCGCCGCCAGTATCCTCGCCCTGCACGACCCCGAGCTCGCCAGCCGGTTGCGCCAGTTCAGACAGGCCCAGGCTGACCGAATCGCGGCAGAAACGCTGCCATGAGTGATTCCATCCTTCAGCCCACCACCTTGGGCATCCTCGGCGGCGGGCAGTTGGCGCAGCTGATGTGTGATGCTGCCCGGGGCCTGGGTGTCGATACGTTGGTCCTGAGTCCGGATGCCGAAGCTCCGGCGCGGCAGCACTGCAGCCAATTCATTCATGCGCGCTATGAGGATCCGGATGCCCTGCACCGCCTAGCGCAGCAGGCCAGCGTAATCACACTGGACAACGAGCACATACCCCTAGAAAGTTTGAGCATTCTGGAAAGCCAGGCAGAGCTGCATCCCGGCGCAAGAATCATGGCGCGCCTGCAGGATCGACTGGCGCAAAGGGGCTTGCTGGTCCAGCTCGATTTGCCACAAACGCGATTCTGGTCCGTCGACAAGACGGCCGCGGTGCACTCTGCCCGTCTCAGCGCCCGATTTCCGGCGGTATTGAAGCGCAGGCGGCAAGGCTACGACGGCCATGGGCAGCGCAAGGTCGAGTCCCCGGAGGAACTGGAGAACGCCTGGATAGATCTGGGGCGCAGCCCCTGCATACTTGAATCCTGGGTCGATCATTGCCTGGAGTTTTCGATCGTCGGTGCGCGCAACGCGCAGGATGAACAACGCCTGTTCCCACCGATCGCCAACCAGCATCAGGCCGGACAGCTGAGACGTTCCGAACTGCCGGCCGATCTTCCTGCGGAGATCCGTACACAGGCCGAGGCGATCTGGCGACGCCTGGCGCTGGCGCTGAACTACTGCGGCGTCCTCAGCATCGAATTCTTTCTCACCGATCGCGGCGAGGTGCTGATCAACGAGATTGCGCCGCGCGTGCACAACAGCGGCCATGTCACCCAGCACGCCTGTGAAAACGACCAGTTCGACCTGCATGTCCGCGCCGTGCTCGGCCTACCGCTGCCAGAACTGGCGCCCGCCAAACGCGGCGTCATGTACAACCTGTACCCCCAGCACGGCATTCACGATCTGGATCAGGCACGGCACTGGCAGGACAGCATTGGCGGCAAGATCTATCTGTATGGCAAGACTCCGAAGCCGCGCCGCAAGCTGGGACACTGGCTGCTGGCCCCGGAGCAGGCCGACGCGGCCGGCAAGGCACTGGCTGCACACGAGGCCGCGGACACGGCGGACTGAACTCGACCGCCGGCTGGTTTGTAGATCAGCCGGCCCCGTTCATCGGCCGGATGCGCCCCATGCGCACGGCATCAGTCGAGCGTCAGCCCACGCCGCGCCAACAACGGTTCGATTTGCGGCGGACGACCGAGAAAGTTTTCGAACAGGCTCATTGCATCGGCACTGCCTCCGGCGGCCAGCAGTTTGTAGCGCATCCAGTCGCCATTGATGCGCGCAAGCCCGCCCTGGCGTTTGAACCATGCGACGGTATCCGCATCCATCACCTCGCTCCAAATGTAGGCGTAGTAACCGGCCGCATAGGCGCCGGAAAAAATGTGCGAGAAATAGGTCGACCGGTAGCGCGGTGGTACCTCGGCCAGATCCATGCCGGCACGGGCCAGCGCCGCAGCCTCGAAAGCCTCGACATCATCGGGCATTTCGCTCAGATCGAGTTGGTGCCAGGCCTGATCCAGCAGGGCAGCCGCCAGATAGGCCGTTGTCGCATAGCCCTGGTTGAACTTGCGAGCGGCCAGGAACCGCTCGATCAATGCCGGCGGCATCGGTTCACCGGTGGCATGGTGACGGGCATAGTTTTGCAGAATCTCCGGCCAGGTCGCCCACATCTCATGCACCTGGGAGGGAAATTCGACGAAATCACGCGGCACGCGGGTGCCGGAAAAATACGGATAGCGGACCTGCGAGAACAGGCCATGCAGGGCATGGCCGAACTCATGAAACAGGGTATTGACCTCATCAAAGCTCAGCAAAACCGGCTCACCCGCAGGCGGCTTCGTGATATTCAGATGATTTGCCACCACCGCAGCGCTTCCCAGCAGCGTGCTCTGCGACACGTAGGCATTCATCCAGGCGCCGCCGCGTTTGCTGTCACGTGCGTAGGGATCAAACAGGAAGATGCCAAGCGCCCTGCCGTCGGCTTCACGCACATCCCAGACCGTGACATCGGGATGATAAACCGGCAGATCATGCCGCTGGCGGATCTCCAGGCCATACAGGGCTTGCGCCATATAAAACACCCCGTCGCGCAACACCCGGTCCAGTTGCAGATAAGGCCGCATTTCGCTGGCTTCGAAGTCATAGCGCTGCTGGCGCAGAATTTCGGCATAGAAAGGCCAGTCCGCGGCCGACAACGTGAATGGCTCACCCTGCGCCTGGATCAGACCTTGCAGTTCGGCCGCCTCGGCACGGGCGTTGCGGACTGCCGCGGGGGCCAACTGGCCCAGCAGATCATTGACCGCGGCCGTTGTCTTCGCGGTGCTGTCCTCGAGCACGTAGGCCGCATGATTCGGATAGCCCAGGATCTGCGCCCGTTCGGCGCGCAGGCGCACCATTTGCAGGACCAGGGCGCGATTATCAAGCGCATTGTCGCGTGCGCCGCGCGCCAGCGAAGCCGCCAGGATCTGCTGACGCAGCGCGCGATCCTGCAATGTGCTGAGCATGGGCTGGGCGCTGTAGTTGAGAAGCTTGATGGCATAACGCCCGGGTTGGCCCAGGGCCTTGGCACTGGCCGCCGCGGCCTTGATCTCATCTTCGCTGTACCCTCGCAGACGCGCGGCCGAGTCGACGAAAATCACCGAGTCATTGCGCTCCTTGAGCACCTGCTGACTGAAACGGGTGCTCAAACTCGAGAGCTGCTGATTGATCTCGCGCAGCCGCGCCTGCTGGTCCGGCGCCAGTTGGGCGCCCGCGCGAACGAAATCCTTGCGATATTCAACCAGCAGCCGAGCCTGCTCCGGCGTCAGATCCAGTGCCTCGCGATTCTGATACAGACGCTCAACACGCACGAACAGCATCGCATTAAGAAAGATGCTGTCTTCATGGGCGGCCAGCAGCGGCGCGATTCGGGCCGAAATGGCATCGATCTCCGCATTGGTATGTGCGCTCGACAGCGCGAAGAACACCCGCGTTGCACGATCCAGCAGACGCCCGGAACGTTCCAGAGCCGCCACCGTGTTGTCGAAATCCGGCGTCGCGCTCTGATTGGCGATGGCGTCGACCTCCTGCAACTGCTCGGCCATTCCGGCCATGATTGCCGGCTCGAAATGTGCATTACGAATCCGATCGAAAGGCGGGTACTGGAAATCCAGGTGGCTGGGCTGCAACAGGGGGTTGCCTTGATCGGAGCGGCTGGCCGGCAGCAGGCTGCAGGCACCGATCAGAACGCTGGCCGCCAGAGGCATCAGAACTTGAGCTTTCATTCACATCTCGCTTATACATTTGACCTCGCGCCCGGCTCGCACCAGATCGCTTTCAACCGCGCAGTTTAACGTGAACGGACCCCGCTGCCGGATGGCACCGGGAGCTGAGGTCCCGGCGAGAAATCCGTATTGACCACGCGGCGCCGGCTTCAGCCTCCCGGCAGTCGGCCCGGTGTCCAGGGCGCCCCCAGAGCCTCGCCCTCCTGCTCAATGGCATCCAGACTGGCCAGCACCGCCCTGAGCCCTTCACGCAGCTCCGCGTACTGCGCGGCCGCAATGGTGAGAGATTCGCGATAGGCCCCCGGCACCGCCGACTGGGATTCCAGATGGGCGGTGTACACCCATTCGGCACGCGCCTTGAGCGGCCAGGGCGCCGAAGCGTTGCGCCCGCGGCGGGTCGCATCGCCCAGCACGCGCTGCTTGATGTCCTGCAAGGCAGACTCTGCGGCCTCAAGCCGCACCTGCAGTGCGTCGGTGGGCTGCAATGGCACACGCAGGGCCAGACGTAAGGCCTGAATGCGGGTGTCGGTTTCATCGATGCGCCGGGCTGCACCCGCCACCTGCCGATACAGCTCGCCGGCCTCGCGTTGGAAGGCCTGCAGCCCTGCCCGGTCGTCGGTGATCTCGGGGCTGAGCGCGAGCGCACGCACCCTGAACTCGCGCGGACCGGCCAGGATACTCAGTTCCCCGCTCTGGCGTTTAAGCAGTTCCACCGTATAGGTCCCCGGCAAGGCCAGCGGCCCCATTGGCGGGCTGTGCCAGTACGGTGGATCGGGATCGGGCTGCAGGTCCACCGGATCCGGTGGCGGCAGTCGCAGATCCCAGGCCGTGCGGTGATAGCCTGCGGCCGTTTCGCCCTCAAGCCGACGCACGATCATGCCGGCGGCATCGCGAACGATGAGCAGAACCGCGGGCTGCGGCTCCCGGTCCTCCGCCCGCAGCGCCTCCCAGGACGGATAAGGCGTATCGCCGCCATCCTTCTCGATCTGGATCTCGCGCTGGCGCCGGGTCTTGGCCCGCCGCTCGATGGCCTCGGGCAGATGATAGGAGAAAACCGCACCATAGGGCGGATTGTCGGCACGCCAGAAATTGGCTCCACGTGATCCACGCACGCGGTCATCGAAATAATCCGCCTCGATATACAGCCATGGATCCCTCACCGGGAAGAGCGTCGGCATCTTGCCGACCATTTCCGGCGAGCTGCGCAGGGCGGAATAATCGTCAAGAATATGAATGCCGCGGCCAAAAGTACCGATGACCAGATCGTTTTCGCGCCGCTGGATTTCCAGGTCGCGCACGGCGATGGTCGGCAGATCGGTGAATTCATGCCAGCGCCCACCCCCATCCTGGCTGAAGTACAGGCCCAGTTCGGTGCCAACGAACAGCAGTTGCGGATCGACATGATCCTCGGAAATGGTATGCGCGAAACCGCGCTCTGGCAGATCGCCGCTGATCAATTGCCAGCTCTTGCCACGGTTGCTGGTTTTCAGCACATAGGGTTTGAAGTCGCCACGTTTGTGGTTGTCGATCACCGCATAGGCGACGTCGGGGTCATGCACCGAAGCCAGCACATCATCGACGTAGGCCATTTGCGGAACCCCACGGAAGCGCCGCTCGGTGTGCCAGTTTTTGCCCCCGTCACCGGTCACACTGATCAGACCATCATCGCTGCCGACGAAAATAAGCCCTTCCACCAAGGGGCTCTCGGACAGGCCGATGATGCTGCCATAGCGCGAGGTGGAATCGTTCTTGGCAATGGAGTCCACGCTCCACACCCGCCCCATGACCTCAAGCTCGTTGCGGTCCAACTGCCGGGTCAGGTCCGGGCTGACAACGGTCCAGGTGTCGCCTCGGTCATCCGAGCGGTAGAGCCGCTCGGCCGCGTAATAAAGGCGCCGCGGCGCGTGCGGGCTGACCAGCAGCGGCGTGTTCCAGTTCCACTTCGGCTCCAGTTCATCCGCCCCGGGCTGTGGCGCAATGTACACACGCTCCCCGGTCCGGCGGTCATAGCGCGCCAGGCCACCGTACTGCCACTGCGCATAGATGATGTTCGGATCGGTGGGGTCAAATTGCGGTTTGTAACCGTCGCCACCGAGGATGGTGCGCCAGTCTGCATTGGTAATGCCGTGAATTTGCGTGGTGCGCGATGGCGCGCACAGGCTGTTGTTATCCTGGGTGCCGCCGCAAACATTGTAGAACGGCAAGGCGTTGTCCGGAGTCACGCGGTAAAACTGGGTGACCGGAAGATTATCGACATGCGCCCAGCTCTGACCACGGTCCCAGCTTTCGTAGATGCCGCCGTCACCGCCAATGATGAGGTGGGCAGTGTCGGCCGGATCAATCCACAGCGCGTGGTCATCCACGTGGCGGTGATCCAGACTCAGCTTCGACCAGGTCCGTCCCGCATCCTCGCTGATCCGGGTGTAGGTCGACAAGGAATACAGCCGTGCCGGCTCATGCGGGTCGACGACCAGTTCCTGGTAATACTGCGGGCTGGAGGCGATGTGATCGGATCGCTTCTCCCAATTCAGACCGAAATCGCGGGACAGATAAGTGCCCTTTTCATCGTCTGCGGCCTCGATGATGGCGTAGATCCAGTCCGGCTGGCTCGGCGCAGCGGCCAGGCCGATGCGACCCATATGGTCCTTGGGCAGGCCGGCGCTGATCACGCTCCAGGTTCTGCCGCCATCATTGCTGCGCTGGATGCCGCTGCCCGGGCCGCCGTTGATCAGAGTCCAGACATGCCGTCGGCGCTGGTAGGTGCTGGCCACGATGATGTCCGGATCGCGCGGGTCGACAACGAATTCATTGACCCCGGTGTGCTCATCGACATGCAGGATGCGCGACCAGGTCGCGCCACCGTCGGTGCTCCGGTACAGCCCGCGGTCACCGCCATCACGCCATAGCGGTCCCTGTGCGGCAACCAGGAGCGTATCGCGCTCCCGCGGGTGGATCCAGATCTGCGAAATATGACCGGAATCCTTCAAACCCATGTTGCGCCAGGTCTTGCCGCCATCGTCCGACCGATAGACCCCATCCCCGGCAGCGACACTGCGTTGCGCGTTGTTCTCGCCGGTACCGACCCAGATGGTATTGGGCTGCTGCGGATCCAGTTCCACCACACCAATGGCATAGGAGCCTTCGTGGTCGAACAGCGGCTCCCAGGTCGCCGCATCATCGGTCGTGCGCCACAGGCCACCGGAGGCCACGGCGGCATAATAGATGTTGCGTTTTTCGGGGTGAAAAGCGAAGTCGGCGATCCGCCCGGACGGATAGCCCGGACCAATCTCCCGCAGCGGCAGTTCAGCGAGCGGGTGCGCCGGCGCGGAAGCCGTCTGCGCCTGCACCACGGGAATCGTCAAAGCGAGGATGAGTGCGGCGCAACTGACGCAGATTTTCGGATACATGCCGGTCCCCGGACGTGAATACTAGTGGCTCATGTAACCATAGTCTGCAGGCCGCGTGGCGACAATGGCCATCCGCCACGGCGCGACGCCCCGATCCATGAGCCCGATCAATACAAGGCACGCCGCTGCCGGCATCGGCCCGGCCATGCGCTTTGCGCGCATCACGACAGCAGACCCTCAGCCTGGCGCAGCAGACGCCCTCAATGGCGATAGCTCAGACTGAATTCAGCGGTTGGATAGGCCCGGTCGCGGTGCTTGCTCATGACCGGATCGGCAAACACCGCCAAAGCCAGTTCCACCGCGCCGAGGCGGTGGCTCAGACCCAGCGTTGGCGCGACCGACCAACGCGGCTTCAGATTGCCGGCGTTCTCGCTGTGCAGTCGCAGGGGTGCGAGCAAACCGGCCTGCAGCGCATAGTCTCCCCGGCGCCAGGACCAGCCCTGTCGCAAGATCAGGAAATCCACTTCATGATCGCTGTAATGCCCGAAAATTTTCTGCAACCCGCCGGTCTGCAGCAGGCCAGGGACGATGGTCCAGGCATAGCCCAGCGAGATTTCACGTGGAAAACTCGCCTGCCGTGATTCGCGGCGGCTGCCCTGTGCATCGGTGACGACCGAATCGATCTGCAGGGAGGCATCGAAATCCTTGGCGATGAGCGCCAGGGTGAAGCTCTCATTCAGATGGAACTGCAGGCCAAGATGGCTGGCCAGCGTGGTTGCCCTAGTCGAGCGCACCTCGTAGCTCCCCGGATCTTCGGCGCGCACGCCGCAGCTGAAGGTCTGACAATCAATGTAGGCCAGGGCCAGGCCAAAACGCCAGCGCGGATCCCGCGCCGCCGCGACTCCCCAGGCCAGGCGATACTCCTTGGTCTTGCTGTTGATCACACCGTCGAAATCTTCCGGCAGTCCCGGCAAGGTCAGGCGCAGAAAAATGCTCTCGAAATCCTGCGCATCAAAGCGTCCTAGCGAGGCCAGATCAAGGCGATGAAAATAGGCCAGCGCCAGGGTATTGCTCAATCCCCAGCGTTCCAGCACGGAGTTGCTCGCCGCAATCCCGATAAAGTCGACCGGCACCAGTCGACCGCGCAAGTTCTTGCTGACGCTGAACTGCATGCCCTGCATGCGACTCAGGCCAGCGGGATTCCAGTAGCTGGCATAAACATCATCGGTGGACGCAAGCACCGCACCGGCCATCGCCTTGCTGTGTGCCCCCACCCCCATCAGCAGATCACTGCCTTCGCCCGCAAACCTGCGTGCCTCCAGTGGCGCCACCGCGAGCCCGAGAATCAGTACAGCGAGCAAGCCTGGCCGTCCGAGAGTCATCGGCGCGCAGCCCGCCATGCGCCAGAAGCGCATGGATCCGTACGATCGCTCGCCCCAGCACTGGCCGAGGGCATGCCGATCAGCGCCCGGCCTCGGTCGCCGCGCCGCGGAGCAAAGCCACGGCCTGCGCCGCCAGCCCTTCCTTGCGACCGGTATACCCCAACGATTCGGTGGTGGTCGCCTTGATGTTCACGGCCTGAAGATCAATTTCGAGCAAGTCGGCAATGGTTTCACGGATCGTATCCCGATAAGGCGCCAGTTTCGGTCGCTGCGCCACCAGGCAGAGATCGCAGTTGACGATTTCCCAGCCCGCAGCGCGTACCTCGCAGACAACCGTCTGCAACAGCCTGCGGCTGTCCGCGCCGGCATAGCTGGAGTCGGTATCCGGAAAATGTTGACCGATGTCACCAAGCCCGGCTGCACCCAGCAGGGCGTCACACAGGGCGTGCAGCATCACGTCACCATCGGAATGGGCGATCACGCCCTGGCTGTGCGGCACCTTGACGCCGCCAAGCATCACGTAGTCACCCGGCCCAAATCGGTGCACATCAAATCCCAAACCCACTCTCATGTTGCTGTCGCTCCCAGCATTGCCCCGGCGAGCGCCAGATCCGCTGCCGTGGTGATCTTGAAATTCCTCGCATCGCCCATCACGAGCCGCGGACGATACCCCTGCCATGTCATGCAGGACGCCTCATCGGTCAGCTCGAGGCCTGCACTCAAGGCCTGCTCCAGAGCTTGTTGCAAGCGTGCCAGTTCGAAAATTTGCGGCGTCTGCGCCTGCCAAACCTTGCTGCGCTCCACACCGGCGTCGATCTGCCTGCCGTCTTCCGACCATTTCAGGCTGTCCTGCGCGGGCAGTGCCAGCAGCGCGCCATCAGCGCCGGGCGGCTCGCTCAGCAAACGGTCCAGGGCCTCGGCCGGCAACAGGGCACGAGCGGCATCATGCACCAGGACCGCGGCATGTTCAGCGGGCGGCTCGGGCAACGCTTGCAAGGCCTTCAGTCCCGCCAGCACGGAATCTGCCCGCTCCCGCCCGCCAGTACAGACATGCACCGCGGGATGGCGAGCGAATTCGCTGTGCCTCCAATGCGCATCTTCGGCAGCCAGCGCCAGCATGACGCCTTGAATACGCGAATCCTGCAACAGGGCGGCAAGACAGTGTTCCAGCACTGTGCGTTGACCTAGCCGGCGATATTGCTTGGGCACATCGCCTGGCAGGCGGCTACCACGTCCGGCAGCAGGAATCACGACCCAGTTCACCATCGGCTCAGTGCACGATCAGAAAAAAGGACTCACCGGGCTTGATCATGCCCAGATCCGCCCGGGCATGATATTCGATGGCGGCGGGATCGTTCTCCAGCCGCTCGATCTCGGCTTCGATGGCCTGATTGCGCTCCATCAACCGGGCATTGTGTGCGCGGCTGGCCTCCAACCGCGCGGCCAATTCGGCCGCATCCAGATAGCCCCCGGCGCCGAACCACAGTCGATACTGCAGGTAGACGATTCCGGCTACCGCGATGATCCAGGTCCCTTTAGGTTTCGGCATGGCGGCAGTGTAGCAAAGCCTTCAGATGGCCAGCCTACCCGCCGTCAGACCGGAAATGCCGCCATCCCGGGATAACGCGCTCGAGCTCCAAGGATTTCCTCGATCCGCAGCAACTGGTTGTACTTGGCAATGCGGTCGGAACGGCACAGCGAACCGGTCTTGATCTGGGTTGCGCTGGTTGCCACCGCCAGATCCGCGATGGTCGCATCCTCGGTTTCGCCGCTGCGATGGGAGACCACCGCCGAATAACCGGCCTTGTCCGCCATGGCAATCGCCGCCAGGGTTTCAGTCAGGGTGCCGATCTGGTTGACCTTGATCAGGATGGAATTGGCCACGCCTTTTTCGATGCCTTCGGCCAGGATTACCGGGTTGGTGACGAACAGATCGTCGCCCACCAATTGGGTGGTGGCGCCAAGCCGATCCGTCAGCATTTTCCAGCCGTCCCAGTCGTCTTCCGCCATGCCATCCTCGATCGTGATGATCGGGAAACTGCCGACCAGTTCGGCCAGATAGTCACAGAACTCCGAACTGTTGAAACGACGATTCTCGGAGGCCAGGGTATAGACTCCGTTGGCATAGAATTCGCTGCTGGCAACGTCAAGCCCCAGCAGGATGTCCTTGCCCAGGGCATAGCCCGCCGATTCCACGGCCTCGGCCAGGGTTTCCACCGCCGCAGCATTGGAGGGTAGATTGGGCGCAAAACCGCCTTCATCACCGACCGCGGTGCTCAAACCACGCTTGTTCAGCACCTTTTTCAGGTTGTGAAAAATTTCCGTGCCAACCCGCAGCGCTTCGGAAAAGCTGGGCGCGCCAACCGGCAGGATCATGAACTCCTGCACATCCACGTTGTTGTCTGCATGGGCGCCGCCATTGATCACATTCATCATCGGCACAGGCAGATGGACTGCGGAATCTCCGCCCAGATGCTGAAACAGGGGCAGTTTTCGGGAGGCCGCTGCGGCATGGGCATTGGCCAGTGATACGGCAAGAATGGCGTTGGCACCCAGGCGTCCCTTGTTGGCGGAACCATCCAGATCAATCATGACCTGGTCCACGGCGGCCTGGTCCGTGGCATCCAGGCCTTTCACTGCAGTCGCGATCTCCCCGTTGAGATTGGCCACGGCCTGACGCACGCCCTTACCCAGATAGCGGCTGGCATCGCCATCCCGCAATTCGATGGCCTCACGCGCACCGGTGGATGCCCCCGACGGCACCAGGGCGCGCCCGAAACTGCCATCCTCCAGGACGACCTCGGCTTCAACGGTAGGGTTCCCTCGTGAATCTATGACTTCGCGTCCGTGGATCTTGGCAATTCGGCTCATCGACAACAACTCCAGCTAAAGGTAGGCGACACCCGGCGCATCCGCGCCGGCTCTCAGAATGAATGGAGGTCTCAGTCCAGCAGGGTTTCCGCCAGCGGCCGAGATTTGACCACCGCATCGAGTTCCGCCAGGGCGCTCAGCAGGGCTTCGGCATGTTTCAGCGGCCAGGAATTCGGACCGTCACACAGGGCTTCGTCCGGCTTGGGATGGGTTTCCATGAACAGGCCGGCAACCCCCGCACCAACGGCGGCACGCGCCAGCACCGGAATGTATTCGCGCTGACCGCCGGACGCATGACCTTGACCACCGGGCAGCTGAACGGAGTGCGTGCAATCGAAGATCACCGGGCAGCCGGTGACGCGCATCGCAGCCAAACCCCGCATGTCCGCGACCAGATTGTTGTAACCGAAGGAGAAACCGCGCTCGCACAGCATGATCGGCGTCTCCGGCGCCACTTCCTGCATCTTCGCAACCACATTGGCCATTTCCCAGGGCGACATGAACTGCCCTTTCTTCACGTTCACCGGCTTGCCGGCGCGCGCCACGCGCTGCATGAAATTGGTCTGGCGACAGAGAAAAGCCGGGGTCTGGATCACGTCGGCGACCGCCGCCACCTCTTCGATCGGCGTGTCCTCATGCACATCGGTAATCACCGGCACGCCAATCTGGCGTTGCACCTCGGCGAGCATGGCGAGGCCATCCTCCATGCCGGGGCCACGATAGCTGCGATGGGAACTGCGATTGGCCTTGTCAAAGGAGCCTTTGAACACATAGGAAATCCCGAGACGCGCGGACACTTCCTTCAAATGACCGGCCACCTCAAGCACCATGTCCAGGCTTTCCAGCGTGTCGGGCCCGGCCAGCAGCAGCATGGGCTGATCCAGCCCGACTTCATAGCCCGCAATTCTTGTCATCGGCTTGTCCACCATCTCGTAGTTGTCTGGAGCACCGCACAGGGTGCTGTGTCTAGGGCTGCAGCTTGCGCTCGCGGGCTGCCGCGATGAAACCGCGGAACAGCGGGTGACCATCACGTGGCGTGGATGTGAACTCGGGATGAAACTGACAACCCACAAACCACGGATGATCCGGCAACTCCACGATTTCCACCAGATGATCATCCTTCTGTTCGCCGGCGAAACTCAGGCCTTTGGCGGCGAGCCGATCACGATACTGGTTATTGAACTCGTAGCGGTGCCGATGCCGTTCGATGATCTCGTCGCTGCCGTACAGGGCATGGACCCGCGAATCCTTACGCAGGACGCAGGTCTGCGCCCCCAGGCGCATGGTCCCGCCCTTGCGTTCGTCGTCACTTCGACGTTCGACACTGCCATCCGGATTGTGCCACTCGGTCACCAGGCCGATCACGGGATGCGGGGTGGCCGGATCGAACTCCGTGCTGTGCGCACCTTCCAGACCGACCACATTGCGGGCAAATTCGATCGCCGCGATCTGCATGCCGAGACAGATCCCCAGATAAGGGATGCCGTTCTCCCGTGCATACCGCACTGCGGCCACCTTGCCTTCCACGCCACGCTCACCGAAACCACCGGGCACCAGAATCGCATCGGCGCCTTCCAGTTGCTCCAGTCCGTCGGTTTCCAGACGCTCGGAATCAACATAATTGATCCGCACCAAGGTGTTGGTGTGAATCCCGGCATGGTGCAGGGCTTCGTTCACCGATTTGTAGGCATCGGCCAGGTCGACATATTTACCGACCATCGCAACCATGACCTCGGCGTCCTGCCGGCCCGGCGCTTCCGTCACATGGGCCCATTCCGACAGATCGGCTTCCGGCGCGGTGATGTCAAATTGCCGGACCACCAGATCATCCAGACCCTGAACATGAAAATGGGTCGGAATCGTGTAGATGTCCTTGACGTCGGTCGCGGAAATGACGGCCTTCTCCGCAACATTGCAGAACAGGGCGATCTTGCGCCGTTCATTGGCTGGCAGTTCCCGGTCACTGCGACAGATCAGAATATCGGGCTGGATGCCGATGCCGCGCAGTTCCTTGACCGAATGCTGCGTGGGTTTGGTCTTCATCTCGCCGGACGAAGCGATATAGGGCACCAAAGTCAGGTGCAGATACATCGCACGCTCACGACCGTACTCCACGCCGAACTGACGAATCGCCTCCAGAAAGGGCAGGCTTTCGATGTCACCGACGGTGCCGCCGATTTCCACCATGCAGATATCCGCGCCCTCGCCACCCTGCAGGATGCAGCGTTTGATCTCGTCGGTAATGTGCGGGATCACCTGCACGGTCCCGCCAAGATAATCGCCACGGCGCTCTTTCTCCAGGACATTGGAATAGATCTGCCCGGTGGTGAAATTGCTGTGACGACTGGTCTTGCTGCGCAGGAAGCGCTCGTAGTGGCCGAGGTCCAGATCGGTTTCCGCCCCGTCCTGGGTGACGTAGACCTCGCCATGCTGAAACGGACTCATGGTGCCCGCATCGACATTCAGGTAAGGATCCAGTTTGATCATCGCGACCCGCAGCTTGCGGGATTCCAGCAGGGCGGCCAACGATGCAGCAGCGATCCCCTTGCCCAGCGAAGACACCACGCCCCCGGTAACGAAAACGAAACGCGTATCGCTGTGTAGATTCATGCGGGCTCCGGAAAAACCTCAGCATTTTAACGGATCAGGCGGCGATCGAACAATGCAAAGCCACATCTCCCACCGCCGGCCATCACTCCAGCCTAGCTGCAATGCACGCACACCGTGACAACTACCGGATCAGCGCGACGCAACCAATGGCGAGGCTTGCGGGTGAAACTCCGCAGCAGGTGCAGGCTGGCGCAAAATGACCTGCATGGCGCGTGAGAGCGTCCGCACTCACCAGTCGTGGCCTTAACGCAGCCACTCAAAGTCGGAAGCCACGGCCGCCCGCCAGAGATTGCCGACCGCGACGATCTCCTCGCCGCACTGCAGCAGGGGCATGCGGCGGCGCTGCCAGGGCGGCACCGCTTCGGCCTGAAACAGCGCTTTCAGACGGCGCGTATGCGCATTCAGAACGATGGTGTCACCGTCTTGCGGCAGGCGGATCAGCCCCGGCCGGCCGAGACGCCAGCGCACGATGCCGCCATAGGGCCAGGCACGCTCGCCCTGCCCGGCCACCGACCAGCGCAAAGGCTGCAACTCAAGCAGTGGGCGCATGGCGTACAGCCCGTCGCGATAGCGGCGCAACTCCGCCCCGGGCCACCGCACCAACGGCTCCCGATCTTGCGCCGCGCGCAGGAACTGTCGCCAGATTTCCGCCAACATGCCATGACGTGGACACGGCAGACCCTGATGATCCAGCCAGTCCAGCAGCCGACGATTGCGCGTAGCCGGATCAAGGCGCGCCAATTCGCTCAGATTCAGCGGGCCGTCCACCAGACCTTCGGCGCACGCCTGCCGCAACTGCGTCTGTGCCTCGGCCAACAGGCCAGCGCTGCGCGCCAGATTGCTCTCCGCTGCGGGGAATCTTGAACGTAGCAACGGCAAGACCTGGTGTCGCAGGAAATTGCGGTCAAAACGCGCACTGGCATTGCCTGGATCATCCAGCCAGTGAAGATTCCGTGCTTTGGCATACGCCGCGATCGAACCGGCATCCACCTGCAGCAGGGGGCGCATCAGCACATGTGATCCCAGAGGGCGGCACGCTGGCATCGCCGCCAGCCCGCGCAGACCGCTGCCGCGCAGCAGATGCAGGAGCAGGGTTTCGGCCTGATCGCGCTGGTGATGCGCGGTCAGCACGATCTCGCCAGGCTGCAGGGCGCGCGCCAGCTCGGCATAGCGCTGATCGCGTGCCCAGGCCTCGAGATTGCCGCCGGGCGCGGGCTGCGTAACCACCCTCACCTCACAAACCAGGCCCAGCTGCGCGCACTGCGCCCGACAGAATTCCGCCCAGGCGCCGGACTCGGCATGCAAAGCATGATCTACATGCACCGCACGCACGCAAAAACCCGGCTCGAGAGCAGCGCGCGCGGCCAGCGCATGTAACAGCACGCTGGAGTCCATCCCGCCGCTGTAGGCCAGGACATAGCGCCCCGGCACCGCCAGTTCAGCCAGGGCCCGGGCCAGCGCGGCCTCAGGCTTCGAAGTAATCTCCATAGCTGGCATAGCGTCGCTCACGCCGATGCATCAGTTCCGTCATCGGCATCTGGCTCAGACGATCCAGGTTGCGCAGCAGATGTTGCTTGAGCGTATGCGCCTGCTGCGCCGGCGCCCGATGCGCCCCGCCCAGCGGCTCGGGCACCACTTCATCGATCAGCCCCAGCTGCAGCAGCCGCGCCGCCGTCATGCCCATGACTTCTGCGGCGGTCTGCGCGTGCTCGGCGCTCTTCCACAAGATCGACGCACAACCCTCCGGTGAGATCACCGCATAGATGCTGTGTTGCAGCATGGCCACATGATCGCCCACGCCAATGGCCAGCGCCCCGCCCGAGCCCCCTTCGCCGATCACCGTGCACAGGATCGGCGTTTTCAGACGTGACATCTCGAACAGGTTGCGGGCAATCGCCTCACTCTGATTGCGCTCTTCCGCGCCAATGCCGGGATAAGCCCCCGGCGTATCGATGAAACTGATGATGGGCAGGGAAAACTTCTCCGCCATCTGCATCAGCCGCAAAGCCTTGCGATACCCCTCCGGCCGCGGCATGCCAAAATTACGCTTGATCTTCTCGTTGGTATCGCGACCTTTCTGCTGCCCGATCACCATCACCGGACGACCTTCAAGCCGGGCCAGTCCACCAATCATCGGCGGATCATCCTTGTAATGCCGATCGCCCTTGAGTTCCTGAAAATGGGTAAAGATCAGCCCGATATAGTCCAGGGTATAAGGCCGCAGCGGGTGGCGCGCCAACTGGGCGACCTGCCAGGCGCTGAGCTTGGCGAAGATCTGCTCGGTCAGACCGATGCTTTTCTTTTCCAGGCGCGCAATTTCTTCGCTGATATTGACCACGCTGCCGTCCGCGACATTGCGCAACTCATCGATCTTTGCCTGCAGATCGGCGATCGGCTGCTCGAAATCCAGATAATTCAGGTTCATTCACCCTCCGTATTGCGCGACTGCCCGAAATCGGGGCGACGGTAACGGATCATGACCTGACCTTTCCCGCAACATTTTTCCAGATCCCGAATCAAGCTGTCGCTGATTTCCACGCGCCACTGCGCACCAAGCCGGAATTCGGCCTGTCGTCCCCCGCCCCGCACCGCCAGCACCACAGGCAAACCGGGAGCGCCAGCATGCTGCTGCAGCACCGGCACCAGCACAGCATAGTCAAAGTCGACCGGAACGGAAATCTGCACGCCGGCGGCAAAACGCTGCCGCACCGTTTCCAGATCAAGGATGTCACGCGGCCGGATCCGATAGCCATCCTCATAATCGTCATAGGACAGCTCGCCGTAGATGATCAGCGGCTGCTCGCGGCGCAAACGATGACGATTCAGTTCCAGCACCTCGCCCGAAAGCACAGCGCTAAGCCTCTCGCTGCCATCATCCAGAGTCAGGAAGGCGCGGATCTCGCCCTGGAAGCGCACCGACCAGAGGATGCCGGCGGCCAGCACCTCACGCCCGCGGCGCCGCCCCCAGCGTCCGCCGCCACTGGTCTGCGGCACGCCATTGGCAATCATGCCGGCGAAATTATTGCTGGTCAGCTGTTCCAGTTCGGCGCGATACAGATCCATCGGATGGACGGTGAAATAAAGGCCCAGCGATTCCTTTTCCGCCTGCAGAATCTCCGCCACTTCCCAGCACGGCACTTCCGGCATCTCGATCTTCTGCGCCTGTTGCACCGCTTCGCCGAACAGATCCACCTGGCCCGCGGCGGCGGCGGCGGCATCCTGCTCCGCGGCCGCAATGGCTTTCGGCAATGCGGCTTGCAAGGCTGCCCGATGGCTGCCGAACTCATCCATCGCGCCGGCCTTGATCAGCGCTTCCAGCACCCGCCGGTTCAGACGCTTCAGATCCAGGCGGCGACAGAATTCGAACAGGTCCCGGAACGCGCCATTGGCCGCACGCTCTTCGAGAATGGCTTCGACCGGCCCCTGCCCGACCCCCCTGAGCGCTCCCAGCCCGTAGCGAATCCGCCGGTCATCGACCACCGAAAAACCGTATTCGGAGCGATTCACCGACGGGCCATCGAGCGGTATTCCGAGTTGCCGGCAATCCTCCAGCAGCGGCACCAGTTTGTCGGTGTTGTCGAGATCGGCGCACATCACCGCACACATGTAATGCGCCGGATAATGGGCTTTCAGCCAGGCCGTCTGATACGCCACATAAGCATAGGCTGCACTGTGCGACTTGTTGAAGCCGTAGCCGGCGAATTTCTCGATCAGATCGAAAATGTCACCGGCCAGCTGGGCATCCACCGCATTGGCGACCGCGCCATCGACGAAGGTCTTGCGCTCCATCGCCATGATCTCGGCCTTTTTCTTGCCCATTGCGCGTCGCAGCAGGTCCGCACCGCCGAGGCTGTAGCCCGACAGAACCTGGGCGATCTGCATGACCTGTTCCTGATACAGAATCACCCCGTAGGTCGGCTTGAGAATGGCTTCAAGCGATGCGTGCGGATAGACGATTTCCTGCTCGCCATGTTTACGCTTGACGAAATCCTCGACCATGCCACTTTGCAGCGGACCGGGCCGGAACAGGGCCAGCAGGGAGACGATGTCTTCAAAGGTGTCGGGACGCAGATCCCGGACCAGGCGCCGCATGCCGGACGATTCGATCTGGAAGCAAGCCGCCACCTTGCCGCTTTGCAACAGGCTGTAAACGCCGGGATCATCCAGCTCCAGATTGCGGATATCCACCGGCGTCTCGCCTTTGGCAGCGCGGCTGGCATTGACGAGCTTGGTCGCGTGATCGACCACGGTCAGGGTCTTGAGGCCGAGAAAATCGAACTTGATCAGCCCCACCGCCTCCACGTCGTCCTTGTCGAACTGGGTGACTGGACTGCCTTCCGGATCGACGTACAGCGGCGTGTATTCAGTCAGCGGTTCCGGGGCGATGACAACGCCGCCGGCATGCTTCCCTGCATTACGCGACAGCCCCTCCAGCTTGAGCGCGGTATCGATCAGTTCGGTGATCTCTTCCTCGTCGCGATAGGCCTGCGCCAGCTCGGTCCGGCTGAAACGGATCAGATCAGCCAGGCTCTCACCCTTCTCACGGGCGGCGGCAATTTGCTTGTCATCCATGCCGGTCAGCGCACCGGTCAGACTGATACCCAGTTCATTCGGAATCAGCTTGGCGATGCGATCGACATGGCCATAGCCCAGGCCCAGCACACGGCCGACATCTCGCACCACCGCCTTGGCCGCCATCGAACCATAGGTGATGATCTGGGACACATGATCGCGCCCGTATTTCTGCGCGACATAGTCGATCACCCGATCGCGCCCGGCGATGCAGAAGTCCACATCGAAATCGGGCATCGAGATCCGCTCAGGATTGAGAAAACGCTCGAACAGCAGATCGAACTGCAGCGGATCCAGGTCGGTGATTTCCAGCACCCAGGCCACCAGCGAGCCGGCCCCCGACCCACGCCCCGGCCCGACCGGCACGTCATTTTCGCGCGACCAGCGGATGAAATCGGCAACGATCAGAAAATATCCAGGGAAACCCATCTGATTGATCACCCCGATCTCACGCTCCAGGCGATCGAGATAGACCTGCTCGGGCGCATGCAGACGGCCCAGAGCGAAGCGCCGCTCCAGGCCCTTTTTCGCCACCTCGGCCAGATAGCTGGCGGCATCATGGCCTTCAGGCACCGGGAAATCCGGCAGCACATTGTTGCCAAATTCCAGTTCCAGATTGCAGCGCGCCGCGATCTGCAAGGTGTTTTCCAGCGCGGACGGGATATCGGCGAACAGCGCCTCCATTTCCTGCGCAGATTTCAGATACTGCTGGTCGGTGTAGCGCCGCTCTCGCCGCGGGTCGTCCAGTCGATCGCCATTGTGGATGCACACCCGCGCTTCATGCGATTGAAAATCCTGCGAGTCCAGGAAGCGGACCTCGTTACTGGCGACCACCGGCAGATCAAGCTGCAAGGCCAGATCCAGGGCTGCCGGCACCAATTGGTCATGGCGGCCGGTACGTTGCAAATCAATGTACAAGCGGTCCGGAAAGCTTGCGAGCCAGGGCTGCAGCAGTGCCAGCGCGCCGGCCAGATCGTTCTGCGCCAGCAGGCGCTCGAGCTCGGCCTGCGAACTGACGGCCACCGCGATCAGGCCCTCGGCATGCTCATGCAACCATTGAGCCTGCACCTGTGGCCGCCCCGTGGCCCGGCCCTTGAGCTGTGCGAGGGTCAGGATCCGGCTCAGATTGCGATAGCCATCGCGATGCTGACAGTAGAGCCCGAAGCGCAGCTTGCGCTCGCCATCCACCACCTCCACGTCGGCGCCGACAATCGGCTTGACCCCAGCGGCATGGGCCTGGCGATAGAATTTCACCAAGGCAAAAAGATTCACCTCATCGCACAACGCGATGGCCGGCATGCCCAGTTTCCGGGCGCGCGCGAACAGGGGTTTGAGCCGCACCGTACTGTCAATCAACGAATATTCGGTGTGCAGCCGCAGATGGGCGAATGAGCTCATAAATCCAGTGAATGCTGGGCAACAGGCGCGTAAGAATAGCGATGGATGGGCGATGGGCCTACCCGCTGCAGCGCATCCAGATGCGCGGCGGTCGGATAACCCTTGTGGCGGGCAAAGTCATAATCCGGATAGACCCGATCCCAGCGTCGCATCTCCGCATCGCGCCACTCCTTGGCGAGGATGGAGGCGGCGCTGATCTGAGGAAAGCGGGCATCACCGCCGACTTCGGCCCGCGCCGGACAGGGCAGTTCAGGCACGAAGCGACCATCAACAAGGCATTCATCCGGGACGACGCCAAGCGCGGCGACCGCACGCTGCATCGCCAGCAGCGTGGCGCGATGGATGTTCAGCACATCAATCTCGGCTGCCGACGCCCAGGCCACCGCCCAGAGTGCATGCTCCCGGATCAGCGGTACCAGCGCGGCGCGCCGGCGCGCACTGAGCTTTTTCGAATCTGCCAGCCCCGCAATTGGCGCGGTGAGCACCACGGCCGCCGCCACCACCGGCCCGGCCAGCGGCCCACGGCCGGCCTCATCTACACCGCAGCGCATAGATCCAGGATCGCTCGCGCCGCCAGCTCGCCGCTGGGCTGGTCAAGTTGTGCCGCCAAAGGCGCAAATGCGTCCAGTTGCTGCGCCGCCAGATGCGGCCGCCTGAGCAACACATAGGCGGCCGACGCGAGGCTCGCCGGATCGGCATCGGCCTGCAGAAATTCGGCCGCCACTTCCCTGCCCGCAAGAATGTTGGGCAGGGCGACATGATCGATCTTCAGCAGGCCCACACCACGAAGCAGCCACGCGGTGAAGGGCGCAGCCTTGTAGGCCACCACGAAGGGCGTGCCGAGCAGCATGGTTTCCAGGGTCGCCGTGCCGGAGGTGACGATGGCGGCATCCGCCGCCCGCACGACTTCCCGCATCTGTCCCGCCACCAGGCGGACCTGATTCCCCAGACCCGCCGCCGTCAGCAGGCTGCCGAAAGCCTGTTGGACGCTTGGGTTCGCCGCAGGCACCACGATCTGCAAGCCGCGGTGGCGCTGCAGCAACTCGGCCACGGTCGCGACCAGGGTCGGCCCGAGCTGGCGAACTTCGCCCATCCGACTGCCAGGCAACAGCGCGAGAATCTGTGCCTGCGGATCCAGTTCAAGCGCGGCGCGACAGGCGGCTTTGTCCGCCACCGACTGGATCTGACTGGCAAACGGATGACCGACAAATTCGCAGCGGATTGCGGTTTCGGCGTAGCAGGCCGGCTCGAACGGAAACAGGCACAGCAACAGATCTGCCGAGCGGGCGAGTGTGTTGACCCGACCGGGGCGCCAGGCCCAGACCGTGGGGCTGACATAATGCACCGTGCGCACGCCACGCGCCTTCAGCCTGTGCTCCAGACCAAGATTGAAATCCGGTGCGTCAATGCCGATCAGCACATCCGGTGGATTTTCCATCCAGTGCCGGACCAGTCGCCGGCGCAACTTCAGCAGCCGCGGCAGTTCCCCGACCACCTCGGCAATGCCCATCACCGAAAGACTTTGCATGTCTTCCAGCGAATCGCAGCCGGCCGCACGCAAGGCGGGCCCGGTCACGCCTTCGGCCACGATTTCCGGGCACAACTGCCGCAGGGCATGCAGCAGGTCGGCACCGAGCAGATCACCGGAGGTCTCGCCGGCGACGATCGCAAGCTTCATGCGCGCTCCCTGCCGGCCGCATCGGGGCAACCGCAGCGGCAAGCGATGGCAAGTCTCAGCATGGCCGGGGCAGCCCCGCGCCCGCTGCCAGCGGCAGGCCAATCAACGCAGGATGCTGCGATTTGAATGATCGAGAAAATCGATATAGCGCTGGATATCCGGATCACCCTGACCGAAGGCTACGAGTCGTGCACGCGCATCTTCCAGGCTCAGATCCATGCGATACAGGATCTTGAAGCCTTCGCGGACCTTGCGAATCTGCTCGGGCGTGAAACCCTGTCGTTCCAGGCCGATCTTGTTGATTCCGCGGGGTCGAATGGGGTAATCGCTGACCATGACGTAAGGTGGAATATCCCGCACCACCGCGCCCCCATGACCGACATAAGCGTAGGCGCCGATGCGACAGAACTGGTGCACGGCAGTCATGCCGCCGCACAGGGCGTAATCCTCCACCACGACATGGCCGGCAAATGTCGTGTTGTTGGCCAGCACGGTATGGCTGCCGACCACGCAATCGTGGGCGATGTGGACATAGGCCATGATGAAATTGTGACTGCCAATTCGGGTCACGCCATCCTGCTTCAGGGTGCCGCGATTGAAGGTCACGAATTCGTAGATCGTGTTGTGATCGCCGATTTCCAGTCGCGTCGGCTCGCCGCGATAGGTGAGATCCTGGGGATCTCCACCAATCGAACCGAAAGAATGGAAAACATTGTTGCAGCCGATTCGCGTCGGCCCCTTGATCACTACATTCGCGCCGATCCGCGTACCCGAACCGATACTGACATCCGGTCCGATATAGCTGAATGGACCGATCTCGACATCCTCCGCGATCTCGGCCCGGGAGTCGATATGAGCCTTGGGATCAATTTGCGCCATGTTTTCCCCCTTTCGAGATGCTCAGGATAAAGCCTAGCTCAGACGACGGATCGCACACATCATCTCTGCCCGGCAGGCCAGTTCGCCGTCCACGCTGGCCTCGGTCGAGAAACACCAGATATCACGCTTCTTCCGGCTCAGACGCCCATCAAGCCGCAATTGATCGCCGGGCACCACCTGACGTTTGAAACGCGCCTTGTCGATTCCGGCAAAGAGCAGGATCACCCCTTCCGCTGCACTGGTCTGGGCGGTTTCCGATGCGAGAATGCCGCAGGCCTGCGCCAAGGCTTCAAGAATCAGCACACCGGGCATGATCGGCAAGGAAGGAAAATGACCCTGAAAGAATTCTTCGTTGATGGTGACATTCTTCAAGGCGCTGACCCGTTCGCCCGGAACACATTCCAGCACGCGATCGATCAGAAGAAAGGGATAGCGGTGCGGCAGGATCTGCTGAATCCGCTCGAAATCAATCGTGCCTTGCCCGTCACTCATCCCTGCTGCCCTCGTTCCAGTTTTTTCAGGCGCGGTTCCAGACGCCCCAGCACCACCATCAATCTGCGCCAGGCCATCACCGAGAGCAAGGGCACACCGGAGGCGTACTGGCCGGCCTGCTCCACCGATTGCAGCACTTTGGCGCCACCATTGACGATCACACCATCGGCAATCTGCAAATGACCACTGACACCGACCTGACCGCCCAGCATGCAGTCCTGGCCGATGCGCGTGCTGCCGGCAATCCCGACCCCGGAAGCCAGCGCGGTACGTTTGCCGATGTGCACGTTATGCGCGATCTGACACAAATTGTCGATTCGCACATTGTCCTCGATGACGGTGTCGCCCAGCGCCCCGCGATCAATCGTGGTGTTGGCGCCGATTTCGACATCATCCCCGATTCTCACCCCGCCCAGTTGCGGCATCGCATGCCAGCGCTGACCATCATGTACATTGCCGAAGCCACGGGACCCGATGACCGCACCGGGCAGGATCAGGGCACGCGCACCGATGTGGACCCGATCGCCGATCTGCACGCCGCTGCCGATCTCGGCATCCGCACCGATCCGAACATTACGGCCAAGCACGCTACCCGCCCCCAGGGCGCAATTCTCCGCGAGAATCGTGCCTGCCCCGATCACGCATTGCGGTCCAATTCTACAGCCCGGCCCCAGTTGCGCGGTCGGATGAACCACCGTAGTCGGGTGCACCCCCGCCTCCGGCCGCTCATCCGGCGCATACAGCGCCGCCACCCGGGCGAAAGCCAGTTGTGGATTGGCCGCAATCAGGGCATTGCATTCCAGATCGGCCAGCGAGGGTGGCAGAATCAGCGCCGCGGCCTCGCTCGCGGCCGCAGTCGCACGCAGCTTCTCACTGCCGACAAAGGCCAGGTGTCCCGGCCGGCCGGCCTGCAGACTGCAGACGCCTTCGATCAGGCAGTCGCCATTACCACGCAGTTCGAAACCGAGTTGGTTTGCGATGTCCGCAAGGCGGTAAGCGCTCATGAACCGCCTTACTTGCTGTTCTTCAGGCGTTTCAGCACGGTTTCGGTAATGTCGACGCTGTCTTCGGCATAAACCGGGTCCTGCAAGACGATGGCGTACTTGCCTTCCTTCGCGACCGCCTTGATCACTTCGGAGATGTTGGCCAGCACCTGGTTGAACAATTCCTGACGACGACCGGCGAAGTCTTCCTTGAACTTCTGCTCGGCGTATCCCTGATCGATGCGACGGGTGTTGAGATCCTTCTCTTTGCGCGCTCTTTCGCTGCCGGACATGATATCGGCATCGCGCTTGAAGCTTTCAATGTCTGCCGCCAGCGCCTTCACATCGGCCTCCAGCTTCTTGGCGCGATCTTCGAACTCCTTGCGCATGGCTTCTTCCGCCGACTTGTACTGCGGAGAACTGGTGACCAGCTTGGCCGCGCTGATCACCGCAATGCGGGTCTCCGCATTGGCAGCGCCGGTCCAAAGCAGACTGGCTGCAAGCAATAATCCCAGAATCGGTGTACGTTTCATTCTCTTCCTCGTTGCATCAGGGCCGCTTTGCGACCGCTCTTGTATGAAGGTGTAATCAGAATCCGCCACCGAAGTTGATCTGGAAACGATCCTCGCGATCGACTCCTTCAACAAACTCCAGCGGGAAGGCATAGCTCAGTTCGAGCAGGCCAAGAAATGGCGTGAACCATTCAAAAGCCACCCCGGCGGATGATCTGAGATCAGCAAGATCCCACTCCCCCGGCTCGGCGAAGACATTGCCGATATCGTAGAACAGCGACAGACGGGTGGTCTTGTTGTTGCTCTCCATCGGTGTCGGGATGATCAGATTGGTCTGCACCGCACTGCGCATCTTGCCGCCATAGGCATTATTGAACGGCGTATCACGTGGCCCTAGGGATCCGGAGCGGAAACCGCGCACGGTACCGGTGCCGCCAGCGAAGAAATGTTCGTAGGGCGGCACCAAGTCGGTCTCACCGTAGCCGTCAACCAGGCCCAGGCTGGCATTGATTTCCGCGAACAGGCCCTTGTAGATCGGCAGGTACTGCTGCAGCTGATAAGAAGCCTTGTAGAACTCGATGTCGCTGCCTGGCAGGACCAGATCCAGATTCAGCCGGTTCAGCGAACCGCGGGATGCGAAGATCGTCCGGTTGCGGGTATCACGGGTGAAGCCGGTCCGCAGCTCATAGGTCATGAACTTGGTGCCATTTTCCGCAACGAACTGCAGCACTTCATTGGCAGACACGCCGGCAAAGGTGGTCAGCGCCGTTTCATCCAGTCCCAGACCCAGACGGATGCTGGAGTATTCGGTGACCGGTATGCCATAGGTCGCAGCAAGCCCGTAGGAATTCGAATCGAAGCCCGAAGAGAAGCGAATCACGCCTTGCGACTTGCGATAGAAGGAGGACAGGGTCTGGGAAATCCCGTCATCGGTGAAATAGGGATCGGTCCAACTCAAGCTCAGGGTGTCGGAGATCTGGTTGTTCTCGATCTCCAGCGCCACCCGGTTGCCGGTGCCAAGGAAATTCGAATGCGTCAGGCTGCCATTGATCAGGAAACCCTGGGAACCGGAGAACCCGACGCCGAACTGGACCGAGCCTGGCGGCCGCTCCTCGATCCGGAAACTGATGTCGACCAGGTCGTCCGCGCCCGGAACCGGCCTGGTGTCGACTTCGGCTTCCTGCACGAAGGGCAGTCGCGCGATACGGGTGCGCGAGCGTTCAACCTGGGCGCGGGAAAACACCGCGCCTTCCAGCTGTCGCATTTCCCGCCTCAGGGTCTCGTCATTGGTCTTCAGGTTGCCGGCGAAATTGATGTTGCGGACGTAGGTCCGGCTGCCGGGCACCAGGACGAAATTGACCACCACGGTCTGCTCTTCTTCATCCAGTTCAGGCACCGGATTCACCTTGGCGAAGGCGTAGCCCACGTTGGCCAGCGCACCTTCCATGAATTCTGCCGACTGGGTGGCCTGCTTGCGTGAGAACGTGTCGCCGGAGCGGACCAGCACCATGCGACGCAGGTAGGCTTCATTAAGCACCAGTTCGCCGGAGAACTTCAGGTCGGTCACCCGGTACGGCTTGCCTTCGTGCACGTTGATGGTGACGAAGATGTCGCGTTTGTCGGGGCTCAGCGAAACCTGCACCGAAGGCACGTCAAAGCGCAGATAGCCGCGGTCCATGTAGAAGGAACTCAGGCCTTCCAGATCGCCCAGCAGTTTCTGCTTGGAATACTTGTTGTCGGACTGGAACAGTTTCCAGGCCACGGTCGGCGCCAGTTCGAAGGCGTCCAGCAATTCGGCGTCGCTGAAGGCCTCGTTACCGACGATATTGATCGACTGAATTTTCGCCGGCTTGCCTTCCTCGACCTTGATTTCGATGCTGACACGGTTGTTGTCGAGTTCCGACACGGTGGCGTCGATGACCACGCCGTAGAACCCATTGGCGTAGTACTGGCGCTGCATTTCCTGCTTGACCTGGTCGAGCAGGGACTGGCGGAACAGTTCGCCTTCGGCCAGACCGGCATCCTTGAGCGCCTTGTCGAGTTCATCTCCGCCGATCTTGTCGTTGCCGTCGACCTTGAAAGAGACGATGGAGGGCCGCTCCTCGACCCGCACGATCAGGGTGCCTCCCTCCTGCAACAAGACCACGTTGCGGAACAGCCCGGTCTGATACAGCGCGCGCATGGCCTGCTGACTCGATGCCGGATTGAACTCGTCACCGACCGACAGCGGCAGGTAGGACAGCACGGTCGCCACCTCCAGCCTCTGCAAACCTTCGGCTTCAATCGCGTCAATCCGAAATGGCTGAATTGCTGCCGCCAGGCCTTGCACCAAGATCAAGACCCCAAACAAGCCTAAGCGCTTAAACAAACTCATTACCTTACGTGTGTGCATACCGCCGAAATGCAAAAGGGCGCCTGGCCCTTAGCCGATCAGACGAACGATATCGTTGTAGAAAGCCACGCCCATCAGACTGAGCAGGACCGCGATGCCAAACTGTTGCCCCATCATTTGCGCCCGTTCGGAAACCGGCGAACCTTTGACCCATTCAATCAGGTAGTACAGCAGATGTCCGCCATCAAGAATCGGTATGGGAAGCAGATTGAGCACCCCCAGACTGACGCTGATCACGGCCAGAAAGCTCAGAAAAGCCACAGCTCCGATCGCTGCCGATGTTCCGGCGTACTGCGCGATATGGATCGGGCCGCTGATGTTTCGCACTGAGACATCGCCGGTCACCATCAGAGCCAGCATCCGCAGTGTCAGAACCGACATTTCCAGCGTCCGGTCCAGGGCTGCAGGCAGGGCTTCGAAGGGCGACAAACGCCAATGAACCCGCAAATCCTGCCACAGTTCCGGTTGCGCCGCTACGCCGGCGCCGAATCTGCCGATCACCCGGCCATCTTCCTCGAACATGCCGAGGGCCATTTCCAGTTCCAGAACCTGCCCGTCACGCCGGTAGGCAATTTTCACGATCTCGCCCGGATGCTGGCGGACCCACTGGCGCAAACTCTGCCAGTCCTCGACCGCCATCTGATTCAGGCGCAGTATCCGGTCCCCCGAACGCAGACCGGCGCGCGCGGCCGCCTCCTCGGGCAGAACCTCGCCGAGGATCGGCGCGTAGCGCACCTGGGGCAGTTCCAGGCCGATCTGCGCGAACACCCGTTGCGGTTCGACATCGACCCCATCGAGATCGAGCATCAAACGGGATTCGCCGCCGTCGGCATGACGAACATCCACCGCGACGGTCTTCTGTTTCAGTGCCAGATCCAGCAAGGCCGGCCGCAACTCATCCCAGGCCCGGATCTCCCGCCCGTCCAGGCGCAGAATTTCGTCCCGCGCCGAAAAGCCCGCCGCCGCCGCCCGACTTTCCGCCGCCACCGGCGCAATCACCGGCCGGATGCCTTCCTGGCCAACCACGAACATGGCCCAGTAGGCGATCACGGCAAACAGAAAATTGGCCATCGGCCCCGCCACCACGATCGCGATTCGACGTTGCACGGACTTGCGATTGAAAGCGCGATCCAGTCGCTGCGGGGCCACCTCGCCTTCCCGTTCATCCAGCATCTTGACGTAGCCGCCCAGCGGAATCGCGGAGACGGCGTACTCCACGCCATCACGACCGAAGCGCCGGAACAACACCGGACCGAAACCGATTGAAAAGCGCAGCACATCGACGCCCATCCGCCGGGCGACCCAGAAATGCCCCCACTCATGAAAGGCCACCAGAAACCCGACGGCGACGATGAACGCACCGGCCGACCACAGCACTTCAAGCATGGACAGATTCCAGATGATGATTGGCGAAACGACGCGCCCAGGCGTCCGCATCAAGAATGCTGTCGATGCAGTCCGGTACGGCCAGAGCGGCGCTGCCCATCGCATCAAGGGCGGCCGCGACGGTGGCCGGAATGTCCTGGTAGCCCGTGCGTCGATCCAGAAAGGCCTGGACCGCCACTTCGTTCGCCGCATTCAGCACCGCGGGCGCCGCGCCGCCCGCCTCCAGCGCCTCACGCGCCAGTTGCAAACAGGGATAACGCTCCAGATCAGTCGCCGCGAAATCCATATGGGCCATGCGGGCAAGATCAAGCGATTCAGCACCCGACTCGAAGCGCTCCGGATAGGCCAGCGCATGGGCAATCGGAATTCTCATGTCCGGGCTGCCGATCTGGGCGAGAAAAGAGGCATCTTCATACTCGACCAGGGAGTGGATCAGACTTTGCGGATGCAACAGCACATCAATGCGCGCCGACGGCAGGTCGAACATATGCGATGCTTCTATCAATTCCAGGCCCTTGTTCATCATCGTTGCCGAGTCGACGGAGATCTTGTGTCCCATGGTCCAGTTGGGATGCGCAACCGCCTGTTCCGGCGTCACGGCATGCAACTGGTCCAGCGGCAGGGTTCTGAACGGCCCACCGGAGGCCGTCAGGATCAGACGTCGCACGCCCTGCGGCGCTTCACCGCAACGCGCACCCCGGGGTAGACACTGGAAGATCGCATTATGTTCACTGTCGATGGGAATCAGTTCCGCGCCACCGTCGATCACCGCCTGCATGAACACCTGACCGCTCATCACCAGGGCTTCCTTGGTGGCGAGCAGAACACGCTTTCCGGCCCGCACCGCGGCCAGGGTCGGCAGCAGCCCGGCGGCCCCGACCACCGCGGCCATCACCGTGGTGGCTTCGGGCAGCGCCGCCAGATCCTCAAGCGCCTTCGGCCCCTCCAGCACCTGCGTCCGCAAGCCCTCGCGCTGAAGATTTTCAAGCAGTCGACGCGCCGCCGCGGCATCCGCCATCGCGGCAAACGGCACCGCGTGGTCGGCGCAAATCTTCAGCAAGGCTTCATCATTCCGATGCGCGCAGACGCCCAGCACCCGGATCCGATCCGGATGGCGCGCCACCACGTCCAGGGTATTCTGGCCTATCGTCCCGGTCGCCCCGAGAATGATCAACTGCTGCATCAAGTCAGGTACCCGAGCGTCAGATATCCCAGCAGCAGGATCGGTGCTGCCGACAGCAGGCTGTCCAGTCGATCCAGGGCGCCGCCATGTCCAGGGAACAACTGGCCGGTGTCCTTGATCCCGCATTGCCGTTTGAACATGCTCACACTGAGATCACCCACCACCGACATCAGCGCCACCGCAAGGCCGAGCAACATGAAGATCCACCAGGGCGAGGGTGAATCAATCCACCGGCTGCCCAAGGCGGCGAGCAAGCCGGCCAGCAGCACGCCTCCCCAGAGTCCTTCCCAGGTCTTGTTCGGACTCACCAGCGGCGCCAACTTGCGCCGGCCGAAACGCTTGCCGACAAAATATCCGCCGGTATCTGTGGCCCAGACCACGACCAGCAACAGGTAGACCAGACCATGCCGGGACGTTTCAGCATGCAACTGCCAGAGCGCCTGATAGCAGGCCAGAATCACCACGACTCCGAGCAACGCGCGCACCGGCGGGGCCGGCCGTCCGGGACCGAAGCCGCGAGGGTACTGGCTCAGCCACAATGCGGCCGCCCCCCACCACAGAACGCCCAGGGCGAGAATCCAGGGGGCCAGGACCGCACCCGCCACGGCCGGATGCGCCAGCACCATCAGGGCGCCACAGGCGACGACGAACAGCACCCGTGCAGGGCCGGCGAGCGGCACGAACAAGGCCCATTCCCAGGCGCAAACCAGCATCAGGGCGCCAACCAGCGCCGCAACCCAGAACTGGGGCAGGTAGGCGATCGCCAGAACGACCAGCGGTACCAGAATCAGCGCGGTCAGCACGCGTTGCTTGAACATGCTCAGTCCTGTTGTTCGTCTATCTTGCCAAAACGGCGATCGCGCCGGGCATACCAGCGGATCGCGTCATCCAGGGCCGCAGCATCGAAATCGGGCCACAGGATATCGGTAAAGTACAGCTCGGCGTAGGCCAGCTGCCACAACAGGAAATTGCTGACACGCAGCTCTCCGCCGGTCCGGATGAACAGGTCTGGTGGCGGCTGGCCGCCCAGCGCCAGATGATTCTCGAACAGCTGCTTGTCGATCTGCTCGGCACGCAATTCGCCATCCTGGACCTTCTGCGCCAGCTGGCGCGCCACCTCCGTGATGTCCTGCTGTCCGCCATAGCCAACCGCAACATTGAGCTGCAGGCGAGTATTCTCCGCGGTCTGCACTTCGGCCTTACGCATCTCGGCCAGCAGATGGTCCGGAAAACCGCTGCGATCACCGATGAAGCACAGGCGGGCGCCACGCTCTTCAAGCTCTTTCAGGCGCTGCTGCAAGCTGTTGGTAAACAGTCGCAACAGCCAGCCGACTTCCTGATCGGGCCGATCCCAGTTCTCGGTACTGAATGCGAACAGGGTCAGACATTGGACATTCAAGCGATCGCAGGCGCGGATGACTTCCACCGCGGTACGCGCCCCGGCGCTATGTCCCAGGGTGCGCGGCTTGTTGCGTTTCTGTGCCCAGCGCCCGTTGCCATCCATGATGATCGCAATATGTCGTGGCTGCTTGTCCTCGGCACTCATCTTCGAGTTCTACCGACCGTCATCAGACCGCCATGGTTTCGGTTTCTTTCGCATCCAGTATGGATTCCACCTGCGCCACGTACTTGTCCGTGAGTTTCTGGATGTCCTGCTCGCCGCGGCGCTCCTCGTCCTCGCTGATCATCTTTTCCTTGACCAGTTCCTTGAGATCCTGATTCGCGTCGCGCCGCACGTTACGGATGGCAATCCGCGCATTCTCACCTTCGTTGCGCATGACCTTGACCAGATCGCGGCGTCGTTCTTCGGTCAACGGCGGCAACACGATGCGGATCACCGTTCCCGTGGTATTCGGATTCAGGCCCAGATCCGACTTCATGATGGCCTTCTCGATCTTGCCCACCATGTCTTTTTCCCAGGGCTGTATCGACAAGCTGCGCGCATCTTCCGAGCCAATATTGGCGCACTGGCTTAGCGGCACTTCATTGCCGTAATACTCGACCATCACGTGATCCAGCAGGCTGGGATGAGCCCTGCCCGTGCGGATCTTGCTCAAGGTGGTGCGCAGGGATTCGATGCTTTTCTTCATCCGGACTTCGGCATCTGCCTTCACATCATTGATCATTCTTTTCTCCGTTATCCACCCAGGTGCCCAGGGCATCCTCTCCCTGCAGGATTTTCATCAGATTGCCGGCCCGGGTCATGTCGTACACACACAGCGGCATTTGATGATCGCGGCAGAGCACGATCGCGGTCTGGTCCATGACCATCAGGCGCTGATCCAGCACATCGTCGTAGCTCAGGCGGTCATAGCGCCTGGCGCTGGCGACCTTGGCCGGGTCGGCGTCGTAAATGCCGTCAACCTTGGTTGCCTTGAGCATCAGTTCCGCATTGATCTCGATGGCACGCAAGGCCGCCGCAGAATCGGTGGTAAAGAAGGGATTGCCGGTGCCCGAGGCAAAGATGACGATCCGCCCTTTTTCCAGATGCCGGACCGCGCGACGCCGGATGTAATCCTCGCAAACCTGATTGATGCGCACCGCCGACATGACCCGACACACATGGCCTTGCTGCTCCAGCGCATCCTGCATCGCCAGGGCGTTCATCACCGTGGCCAGCATGCCCATGTGATCGCCGGTCACCCGGTCCATGCCGGCACCGGCCAGACCGGCGCCACGAAAGATGTTGCCACCACCGACCACGATCGCCACCTGCGCGCCGGCAACCGCGAGTTCGCCGATCTCGGCGGCAAGACCACTCATGATTTGCGGGGAAATTCCGTAGTCCGACTCCCCCATCAGCGCCTCACCGCTGAGCTTCAGAAGTATGCGCGTGTATTTCAAACCGTTCTGACTCATAAACTCCGGCACCTGAAAAAAGGCCCCGAGATCGGGGCCTTCAATATTATCGCTGATTTGCTCGCCAAAGGGGCGACGGCACCATCCCTGAACTGCGAGGCTGGGCCGTTGCAAGCTCACGGCCGACCGGGCGTCAGCACACGAGCCCCGACAGCACAGAGCCTTAGCCGCCTGCGGCTTCCTTGGCCTGGGCTGCCACCTCATCGGCAAAGTTGACCGTTTCCTTCTCGATCCCCTCACCCACTTCGACCCGCACGAAAGCACTGACGCTGGCGCCTGCCGATTTCAGCAACTTGCCGACGGTGGTGTCGGGATCTTTCACGAAAGGCTGACCTTCCAGGGTGATCTCGGCAAGGAACTTGCGCAGACGCCCTTCAACCATTTTTTCAATGATGTCCATCGGCTTGCCGCTGCCTTCGGCCTGTGCGATCAGGATGTCACGCTCCTTGGCGCGCTGATCGGCCGGCACGTCATCGGCGCCAACATACTGCGGCGCGCTGGCCGCCACATGCATCGCGATGTCCTTACCCAGGGCTTCATCGCCGCCCTCCAGGGCAACCAGCACACCGATCCGGCTGCCATGCAGGTAGCATTGCACCGTTCCCTGGCTTTCGATTTCCAGCACCCGCCGCAGGCTCATGTTCTCACCGAGCTTGGCGATCAGGGCGCGTCGCGCCTGATCCAGGGTTTCGCCGCCCGCATCCCGCTGCAGCAAAGCCGCCGGATCGATCACGCCGCTGGCCAGAGCCTCATCCGCAGCCGCCTGGGCCAGGGACTTGAACTCATCACCCTTGGAGACAAAATCGGTCTCGCAATTGTATTCCACCATGACGGCTTTCTTGCCATCGGCGCTGAATGCAACGGCCAGCACGCCTTCGGCGGCCACGCGGCCAGCTTTCTTGTCGGCCTTGGCCTGTCCGTCCTTGCGCATTTTCTCGAGCGCGGCATCCACATCGCCGTCGGTGGCCTGCAAAGCCCGTTTGCAGTCCATCATCGCGGCGCCAGAGCGCTCACGCAGTTCTTTTACCAGTGCAGCAGAAATTGCCATGGTTTATTCAGCCTCCTGCGCGGCAGCCGGCGCATCATCCTTGGCCGCCACGAGTTCTTCCTTGCCCTTGCCCGTGGTCACGACGCCACGACCATCCAGCACCGCATCGGCAATGGCTTTGGTGTAAACGGAAATCGCCCGGGTGGCGTCGTCATTACCAGGGATGACGTGATCCACACCCAGCGGGGAATTGTTGGTGTCGACGACAGCGATCACCGGAATGCCGAGTTTCCGTGCTTCCTTGATCGCAATGCTTTCATAGCCCACATCGATCACGAAAAGCGCATCCGGGAGGGAGCTCATGTTGCGAATGCCCTGCAGGGATTTGTGCAGCTTGTCGTATTCTCGCTGCAAGGTCAGGGACTCTTTCTTGGACAGCTTGTACTTGCTGTCAGCGCCCACCTTCTCCTCCAGCTCTTCCATCCGCTTGATCGACAGCTTGACCGTCTTGAAGTTGGTCAGCATGCCGCCCAGCCAACGATGGTTGACGAAAGGCATTTCACACCGCGTCGCCTCGTTCTTGATCACGTCCTGCGCGGCGCGCTTGGTGCCGACGAACAGGATGCGACCGCCATTGGCGGCAATGCGGCTCGCCACATCGGTCGCTTCCTTGAGCAAGGGATAGGTGTGCTCGAGATTGACGATGTGGATACGGTTGCGGGCACCGAAGATGTACGGCGCCATCTGCGGATTCCAGTAGCGGGTCCGATGCCCGAAATGAGCACCAGCTTCCAGCAGCTGGCGCATTGTGACTTGCGTCATGGTGAACTCCTTAATGGGGTTTGGCCTCCACATACCCCGCTGCCGGCCTCGATAACGAGGACCCCCGGAAACGGTTGAGGCATGTGTGCGGATTTACCGAAAAATTCGGCGGAATATGCCGGACCGGCGCCTGAAACCAGGACTGCTGCCCAGCGGAAAGCCTCGAAAGGCGCGCGCTTTATAGCATAAAGACTGAAGCCGGACAATCCAGGGCGACCGGCAAACCAGGACACAGGCGGTGGGTCAGAACCCGCGGCCTGGCACAAGCTCGCCGCCGACCGAGACCCGCGGACCTGCAAATCCCGGCCCTTTTCTGCGATCATATGCGGTTGACCAACCCTCTGGCGCCTGCCAGTGCGTTGCCGCATACCCCAGCGACAGGTTCTTACCCCCCATGCCCATCAGCATCAAATCCCCGGCCGAGATCGAACACATGCGCGCAGCCGGACGCCTCGCTTCCGAGGTGCTCGACATGATCACGCCACATGTGCAACCGGGCATCAGCACCGAGGAACTCAATACGATCTGTCATGACTATATCGTGAACCAGCAGGACGCGATTCCCGCTCCGCTGAATTATCACGGCTTTCCGAAGTCGATCTGCACATCAATCAATCACGTGGTCTGTCACGGCATTCCGGGCCCCAAGAAACTCAAGGCCGGCGACATCGTGAATGTCGACATCACCGTGATCAAGAATGGCTTCCATGGGGATACCAGCCGCATGTTCATGGTCGGTGAAGTGCCCGTGATGGCGCGCAGGCTGTGCCAGACCGCGCTCGACGCCCTGCACCTGGGCATCGACATGGTCCGCCCGGGCGTCCAGCTCGGCGATATCGGCCATGCCATCCAGACTCTGGCGGAAAAAGCCGGTTTTTCCGTCGTACGCGAATATTGCGGCCACGGCATCGGCCGGGAGTTTCACGAGGATCCGCAGGTCCTCCACTATGGCCGCCCGGGCACCGGGGTCACCCTGCAGCCGGGGATGACATTCACCATCGAGCCGATGATCAATGTGGGCCGCAAGGACGTCAAACTGCTGGCTGACCAGTGGACCGTGGTCACCCGCGACCGCTCTCTGTCGGCACAATGGGAACATACCATCCTGGTCACGGACAGCGGCCACGAAATCCTGACGACCTCCGCGGGCGCGGCATGAACAGCGTAACCGAGGCCCATGGCGACCTGAGTGCCAGCGAACTGCAGACGCTGCTCGACAGCGGCCCCATCGACGCCATCGCCTGGCGCAAATTGCTCAATCAAATCCGCGAGTCGCACTCCACTGCATTCCGTCAGGGCACGTCCGCCAGCGAACTGATCCGGCAGTTCACCGCCGTGGTGGACCAGATGTTGCGAAGCGCCTGGCAGAGCCTGATCCCTGCGGATGCAGGCGCCGCCCTGCTGGCCGTCGGCGGCTTCGGCCGCGGCGAACTGCTGCCGCGCTCCGACATTGATCTGCTCATCCTGTATCGCGAGGGTGAACTGGATGATCTGCAGGACCTGCTGGGACGATTCATCACCTTTGTATGGGACATGGGACTGGAGGTCGGCCACAGCGTGCGCTCGCCCCGCGAATGCGCCGAGGAGGCCGCCGCCGACGTCACCGTGGTCACCAACCTGATGGAAAGCCGACTGCTGAGCGGCGATGCTGAACTGATGGAGGCCATGCAGGTCGCCACCGGCACCGATCGGGTCTGGCCAGACGACGCCTTCTTCAAGGCCAAGCGGGAAGAACAGATCGAACGCTACAAGCGATATGACGATACCGCCTACAAGCTCGAGCCCAATGTGAAGGAAAGCCCGGGCGGGCTGCGCGACATCCAGATCATCGGCTGGGTCACGCAGCGCCACTATGGCACCGCCGGCCTCGAAGAACTGCACGCTCGCGGCCTGCTCAAGGCCAACGAGATGAACTACCTGATTTCCGGTCGCGCTTTTCTGTGGCAGGTGCGCTTTGCCCTGCACATGCTGACCGGCCGACCGGAAGATCGCCTGCTGTTCGATCAGCAGATCAAGGTGGCTGAGCTGTTTGGCTATCAGGACAAGACCCACAACCTCGCGGTCGAGCAGTTCATGCAGATGTACTACCGCACGATCAAGGGACTGTCGGCGCTCAACGACATCTTCCTGCAACTGATGGACGAGGAAATCTTCCACCGGCAGGCGAAATCGCAACCGCAGGCCCTGAACGAGGATTTTCATCTCCGCCACGGCTTCATCGAAGCCCGCGAGGAAGGCTTGTTCACGCGCAAGCCCATGGCCCTGCTCGAAATCTTCCACACCTGGGCGACTCACGAACACCTTCGGATCAAAGGCATCAGCGCCGCCACCCTGCGCGAGATGCGACGCGACCGCAATCTGCTCGAATCGGTGCGGGAAAGTCTGGAAGCGCGCGAAATGTTCCTGCGCCTGCTCAGAATGGAACGCGGCGTGCTGCACAGCCTGCGCCGGATGAATCGTTACGGCATCCTTGGCCGCTACCTGCCGGCTTTTGGCAAGATCATCGGCCGCATGCAGTACGACCTGTTCCATACCCTGACGGTGGACGAACACACGCTTTTTGTCGTCCGCAACATGCGGCGCCTGGCAGTCCCCGAGTTTCGCCATGAATTCCCGCAGCTCTCGGATCTGCATGCCAGCCTGAAGAAGCCCGAACTGCTCTACATTGCCGGCCTGTTTCATGACATCGCCAAGGGCCGCGAAGGCGACCATTCCGAACTCGGCGCTGAAGACGTCCGCGCATTCTGCGCCAGTCACGGCCTCTCCAGTCAGGATGGCGAGATGGCAGCTTGGCTGGTCAGCAATCATCTGCTGATGTCGATGACGGCGCAGCGCAAGGATGTCTCGGACCCCGATGTCATCAACGAATTCATCCAGGCGGCCGACAGCCGGGAAAAGCTCGATTACCTTTACCTGCTGACGGTCTGCGACATACGCGCGACCAACGCCAAATTGTGGAACGATTTCCGCGCCAGCCTGCTGCGTTCACTGTATGTGTCCGCCCGCCGCGCCCTGGATCGCGGCGACCCTGTTGGCACCAATGAACTGATCTGTGAAACGCGCCTGGCTGCCCTCACCTTTTGCCAGGAAAACGGCCTGACCGACGATGTCATCGAAAACATCTGGGATCGCCTGGATGACGACTACTTCCTGCGCCATGCCCCGGAAGAGGTCTCCTGGCACACCCAGGCGATCGCCAATGCGCCACCTGATCGACCCACCGTGCTGGTGCGTCATTTCAGCAACCGCGGCACGGCGGTATTCATCTACATGCAGGATGCACCCAGGCTTTTCGCCATCACCAGCACCTGCCTGGCCAAGCTCGGCCTCAGCATTCTGGATGCCCGCATCAATTGCAGCGCCGACAATTACACCCTGGACACTTTCATCGTCAGCGAAGCCGATGGCCGGGAAATCACCGACCCCGTCCGTCGCAAGGAGATCGGCGCCAAGCTGCTGCAGAATTTGAGCCACCCCGAGGCGCCGATCACCCAAGTCAGGCAGCACGTTTCCCAGCAGCGCCGCCATTTCAGCACCCCGACACAGATCTATTTCACGCCGGAACCAGACAAGGGCCATACCACCCTCGAACTGGTTGCCGATGACCGCCCCGGTCTGCTCGCTCTGATTGCCCATACCTTTGACGAAATGGGTGTCGAACTGCGTGCGGCCAAGATCGGCACCATCGGCGAGCGCGCTGAAGATGTCTTCTTCATCACCGATGGACGCAACCAGGCCATCGAAGATCCGGCCCGACTGCATGATCTGCGCGAAAAAATCACCTCCAAACTTCAACAACTGGATTGACGAAAAAGCATGAGCCCTCTCTCCCTGCGTGACCAGATCGAATCCGCCTTTGAGCGGCGTGAGCAGCTGAGCCCGGAAGACCACGAACTGCAGGCAGCGGTCGCCGCCGCAATCGCCGGCCTGGACGATGGCAGCCTGCGGGTTGCCGAACCAGCGGCCGGCGGCTGGCAGGTCAATGAATGGCTGAAAAAAGCCGTCCTGCTGTGTTTCCGTCTGCATGGCAACCGCTGTATCGACGGCGGCCAAACCAATTATTTCGACAAGGTGCCGGCCAAATTCGCCGGCTGGAGCGATGACGATTTCAATCGCCTCGGTGCCCGGGTGGTGCCGCCAGCGATGGTGCGCCGCGGCGCCTACATCGCGCCCAATGTGGTGCTGATGCCCAGCTACGTGAACATCGGCGCATTCGTCGACAGCGGCACCATGGTCGACACCTGGGCCACCGTGGGCTCCTGCGCCCAGATCGGCAAGAACGTGCATCTGTCCGGCGGCGTCGGCATCGGCGGCGTGCTGGAACCGCTGCAGGCCAGCCCTACAATCATCGAGGATGACTGCTTCATTGGCGCCCGTTCCGAGGTGGTCGAGGGCGTCGTCGTCGAACGCGGCACGGTCATTTCCATGGGCGTGTTCATCGGCCAGAGCACGCCGATTTTCAATCGCGAAAGCGGCGAGATCAGCTACGGCCGCGTGCCTGCCGGCAGTGTCGTCGTCGCCGGCTCTCTGCCGAAAAACGGCCCCGGCGGCGCCTACAGCCTGAACTGCGCGGTCATCGTCAAACAGGTTGACGCCGGCACCCGCGCAAAGGTCGGCATCAATGCCCTGCTGCGCGAGGCGGCGGACCAGTCGTGAGCAGCCCCCTGGAACTGCTCTGCGAACTGATTCAGCGGCGTTCGCTGACCCCGGATGATGCAGGCTGCTGCCAGCTGATCGCCGATCGCCTCGGCGCGATCGGCTTCGAACACGAGTGGATGAACCACAACGGGGTGACCAATCTGTGGTCCCGACGGTCCTGCGGTCAGCCGAATGCCCCGCTGCTGGTCTTCGCCGGCCATACCGACGTGGTGCCGGCCGGCGATGAAGCCGCCTGGGACAGCGACCCGTTCGTTCCAAGCATTCGGGAAGGCACGCTGTACGGGCGCGGCGCGGCCGACATGAAATCCGGTCTCAGCGCCATGACGGTTGCGCTGGAGCGACTGCAGGCTGCGGGCGAATCCCTGCATTTCGACATCGCTTTGCTGCTGACCAGCGACGAGGAAGGCCCCTGCCGGGATGGCACCCGCCATGTCGCCCAAATTCTGCGCAGCCGCGGGATCCGCCCTGATTTCGTCATCGTCGGCGAAGCCACCGCGGAGCGCACGGTTGGCGATCGCTACATCGTTGGCCGACGCGGATCCCTGGGCTGCAATCTTCTTGTCCACGGGATCCAGGGTCACGTCGCCTACCCGCACAGGGCGCGCAATCCCATTCATCAGATCATGCCCGCCCTGGCCGAGTTGTGCGCCACGCACTGGGACGACGGCAATGCCGATTTTCCACCGACCAGCTTCCAGGTCGCGAATTTTCACAGCGGCACCGGGGCCAGCAATGTGATCCCGGGCGACGCCCGGATCGTCTTCAATTTCCGTTATGCCCCCTGCTCACGCGCCGAAGATCTGCAGCAGCGGGTGGAAGACTGCCTGCACCGTCATGGCGTCGAGTTCACCGCTGACTGGTGGCATTCCGGCACGCCCTATCACACCCCGCCAGACCTGCTGACCCAGGCGATTGAAGCCGCGATCGGCCAGGTTCTGGACCGCAGACCACAGGCCTTCACGGGCGGCGGCACCTCGGACGGGCGTTTTCTGGCGCCTCTGGGGGCGCAGGTGGTGGAGCTCGGCCCGGTCAGCGCCAGCATCCACAAGCACAACGAACACATCGCCCTGGAAGCGCTGGATGTGCTGTGCAATCTCTACATCGCCTGCCTGCGCGAGGTTTCACTGCGTCTGGATACCCGCGCCGGATAAAAAAACGGCCGGTCAATGACCGGCCGCCTGACATCAGGAAATCGCCTGCGGGTTAGCTGGCGTTTTCCATCTCGGCGCTGAACTGACCCAGGGCCGCGGCGCCGTTGCAGCGCGCACGGTGAAGAAAAGCTTTCTGCGCGGCGGCGACATTCTCGCTCTTGCCGCCCCAGGCTTTCAGTGCCGCCGCCTGCAGGGCACGGCCATAGGAGAAACTCAGCGCCCAGGGCAATGGCCCCAGCTTGTTCATCGCATCCAGATGGGCGGTGGCCAGTTCATCGCTCTGACCACCGGACAGGAACACGATGCCGGGTACGGCGGCCGGCACATAGCGCTTCAGGCAACGTACCGTGGCGGCCGCCACGGTCGCGACATCGGCCTGCTCGGCACAGTTGGTGCCGGAAATCACCATATTGGGCTTGAGCAGCATGCCTTCGAAAGCCACGCCCTGGGCGTCCAGTTGGGCAAACACGGTGGCCAGCGCCGCCGAGGTGACATCTTCACAGATCTCCAGATCATGCGCGCCGTCCATGATCACTTCCGGCTCCACAATCGGCACGATTCCCTGCTCCTGACACAGCGCGGCGTAACGCGCCAGCGCATGCGCATTGGTGTCCAGGCAGTACATGCTCGGCGACTCTTCGTCGATCGTGATGACGGCCCGCCACTTGGCGAATCGCGCGCCGGCCGCGTGGTACTCGGCGAGACGCTCGCGCAGACCGTCCAGCCCTTCGGTCACGGTCTCTCCGTCGGCGCCCGCCAGCGCCTTGGCGCCCTTGTCGACCTTGATTCCGGGAATGATGCCCTTGGCGGCCAGCATTTGCGGAAACGGCGTGCCGCTGGAATCCTTCTGAAACAGGGTTTCCTCGAACAGGATCACGCCGCTGATGTGTTCCTCCACCCCGGCACCGGAAAACAGCATGTCGCGGTAGGCACGACGATTTTCTTCAGTGGACTCCACGCCGATGGAATCAAAACGCTTCTTGATGGTCGGCGAGCTTTCATCAGCCGCCAAAATGCCACGACCAGGCTCGACGAGGGCGCGCGCAGTGGCGCTCAGTACATCCAGATTCATCAGTTCCATCTCCTTCTAAACAAATAAATTTTCCCATGCCAGCGGATGGCATGCGAACAGAATCATGTGAGGTTCGGGCCAGATCGCGGCCGAGCGAAAAATAATCCGTGGAATTTTAGCAGATCTGCCGCGCCACGCAGACCGCGGCCGTTCTGCAGTCGCCATTGACCTCGCCGGGAGGGCCGGACGGCCAAAGCAAGGGCGTCCCGGCAGCGCCGAATTTGCAGTATGATCGGCGCTGATTCGCACCTCCATTTTCAGCCCTACACGGATCCGTCCCAGCGCATGAATGAGAAAGCCGCCATAGGCGAACTGGACTCGTCGTTCGAGGACAGCTGCCCGGTCATCCTGCCCCAGACCCGCAAGGAAACAGCACCGCGGCGACTCGGTTTGAGGCAGCGCCTGAGCAATGCCTTCCGCAACGACATCGGCATCGATCTGGGTACCGCCAACACGTTGGTCTGCATGCGGGACCAGGGCGTCGTCCTGAACGAGCCTTCGGTGGTCGCGGTGACGCGCGGCAGCCACAACGTAATGCATGATGGTCACGCGGTCGGCATGGAAGCCAAAAAAATGCTGGGCAAGACCTCCTACTCGGTCGACGTGATCCGCCCGCTACGTGACGGCGTCATCACGAATTTTCCGATCGCCGAAGCCATGCTGAGATACTTCATCTCCAAGGTGAAACGCAACAGCAGTTTTTCGACCACCCGGGTGGTCATCGCGATTCCTTACGGCATCACCAATGCCGAGATGAAGGCCGTCTTCAACTCCACCATGCGCGCAGGCGCGGACCGAGTGCATCTGATTGAGGAAACCCTGGCCGCAGGACTGGGCGCGGGCCTGGCGGTCGATGAGCCCAACGCCAATCTGGTGGTCGATATCGGCGGCGGCACCACCGGCATTTCCGTCATCTCGATTACCGACATCGCTTATGGCACCACCGTGCGCTGTGCCGGCGATCACATGACCAATGCGGTCACCGAGTATGTATTGCAGAAATTCGGTTTGCAGATCGGCCAGCAAACCGCCGAGGACCTGAAGATCCAGCTCGGTTCCGCCCTGCCGCTGGCGGAAGAGAAAAGCTGCGTCGTGCGCGGCCAGACCCAGGCGCGCCGCCCTGGCACGGTCGAAATTACCTCGCAACAGGTCCGCGAGGCCCTCACCGAACCCCTGGCCAAGATCCTGCGCGGCATCGACTGGGTGCTGGAAAACACCCCGCCGGAACTCGCCGCCGATCTGGTTGGCCGCGGCGCGGTCGTCACCGGCGGCGGTGCATTACTGCCCGGCATCGACAGCTTGATCTCGCAGCATACCGGACTGAACGTACGGGTCGCGGACGATCCGCTACGCTGTGTCGTTCACGGCACCGGCGTGTTCATGGACAGCCTGAACTGGCGCAATTAGATCGACCGGCACAATCAGGCAGGACGTCCGCCCAGCCCCCCCCAAGCTGATTACCAACGAGTCCGGCTCAGGCCTCGCTCCATTGCCAGTTGGCGAAACGTTCGCGCAACACCAGTTTCTGGAATTTGCCCGTCGAGGTCCGCGGCACCTCGTCGATGAACACAAAGTCATTGGGCAGACACCATTTTTCGAAGTTCTGCAGCAGGTGTTCACGCAGTTCGTCCGGCGTGACCTCGAACTCGGGCTTCTTCACCACGCAAGCCAGGGGACGCTCCATCCATTTGGGATGCGCCACCGCGATCACCGCCGCTTCGGCCACCGCCGGATGAGCCATGATTTCGTTCTCCAGTTCCACCGAGGAGATCCATTCACCGCCAGACTTGATCAGATCCTTGGTCCGGTCCGCAATGTGGATATACCCCTCGGGCGTCATGCTGGCGACATCACCGGTGCGAAACCAGCCATCCGCGGTAAAACTGTCCGCCGCATCAGGACGCTGGTAATAGCTCGCGGTGATCCACGGCCCCCGCACCTGCAACTCGCCGGTGCTCTCCCCATCCCAGGCCACCACCCCGTCATCATTCACCACGCGAACATCCACCAGCGGCACCGGCAAGCCCGCCTGGGCGCGATACCAGTGCTGTGCATCCGCGTCACGCGCCGCAATTTCGGGCCGCAACTGCGCCAGCGAGGCAATCGGGGAGGTTTCGGTCATGCCCCAGGCGGCGATGACTTGCAGGTCATGCGCGGCGAAGGCCTTGACCATCGATACCGGTGTTGCAGACCCACCCACGATCATCCGCATGCCCGATGACAGATTCCAGCGCCTCCCCGCTTTCTCCAGTTCCTGCAGGATGCCCATCCAGATGGTCGGCACGCCGGCCGTCACCGTGGTGCCGGTGCGCTCGTAGAGGTCCAGCAAACTGACCGGGTCCAGATGCGGACCGGGCAGGACCTGGCGCGCGCCGACCATGGTGGCCGCATATGGCATGCCCCAGGCCATCGCGTGAAACATCGGCACCACCGGCACGCAGACATCCTTGACCGAGATATTGCCGGCATCCGGCAGGCAGAACCCCATCGCATGCAGGACCGATGACTTTTGCCCGTACAGCACGCCTTTGGGCCGTCCGGTGGTGCCGGAGGTGTAGCACATGCCACAAGCCCAGTCCTCCTGGATTTCTGGCAATTCGATTTCCGGACGACCGGTCTCCAGGAAGTCCTCATAGTCCTCGTCGGCATGTCCCTGACCACCAAAATTGAACACGATGACGCGCTCGAAATTCACCTGATCGCGGAACTGCTCCAGCAGCGGCAACAGGACGTCATCAACGATGAGGAAACGATCCTCGGCATGCTGAGCGATGTAGCTGATGTCCGCAGCCTGCAGGCGCAGATTGAGGGTATGCAGCACCGCCCCGGCGGCCGGAATGCCGAAATAACATTCCAGGTGGGCGTAGTGATTCCACATCAGGGTCGCCACCCGGTCACCGGGTGTTATGCCAGCGGCGACCAGCGCCCGGGCCAGACGTTTGGCGCGCGCGTACATCTCGCCATTGCTGTAGGTGTGCAGCGAATGATCAGGCCGCCGTGAAACAATCTCGACATCCTTGAAGACGGTACCGGCCCGCTCCAGCAACAAGTCCAGGGTCAGCGGTGTTTTCATCATGGTGGCATTCAGCATGGTGTCTCCTATGTACATGCAGCAGGCCATGCATGCCTGCCTGAAAATCGATCTGGTTTTTCAAGCCAGATGCAAAATTCTGATCCTTTCAACTCTGCGTGCTTCGCGAGAGGCGCTGTTCCCTCAAAGCCGGCACGAGCAACCGGCCTCCCTGCGTACACGATCTGCGGTGGGCAGACAGGAGGCCACAGCATCTTTAGAAATCCTGCCTGAACTGCAGATAGAGCAGGCGCGGTTGCCGCTGGCTGCCGACCACGACGTTCTCGAAGACATCGCCGTAGCGCACGTGGGTCACGGTATTGCTCAGATTCTCTCCGAGCAGACGCAGCGACCAGCCGGCCGCCGCATTTTTCAGACCAATGTCGGCCTTGTAGCGGGTATAGGCGCCCTGACGCTTTTTCTCTTCCAGATCGACATCCAGCAACTGATCTGACTCATATTCGATCAGGGTTCCGGCACTGAAGCTCAAGTCACGCGCCGAACTTCCGAAATCGAACAGGCTGTTGAGCGGCAGATTCACCCGCAGAGACAGGGTGCTGGAGATTTCCGGCGCGAAGGGAAATTGCCTGCCGGACTGATCGCAGCGCGGGTTCCCGTCGCCATCCTGATTGGAATTGCTGCTGCCGGCCGGGCATTCGCCATCGGAGAACTTGACGAATTCGGTATCCAGCACGCCCAGGCTGCCCGCCACCGTCAGCCAGTCTGTCGCCAGCCACAGCAGATCGGCCTCGACCCCCTGCGCCAGCGCTTCTTCCGCATTGACGACCCGCGAAGTCCCCAGACCGATGGTGCCCGGCGGATTTTCACGGATCAGCACCTGGAAATCGGTGGCCACTTCGCGGAACAGCGAGACATTGAACTGAGCGGCGCCGTCGAAGAACTTGGTCTTGAAATCCAGCCCCCAGTTGGTGGCCATTTCCTCCTCGAAACCCAGATCATCGTCCTCAAAGCCCTGATCACGCACCGGGTCAGTACCTTCACGAAAGGCAAAAGCGTTGTAGCCCCCGCCCTTGAAACCTTTTTCCCAGTGCAGGAACACCGACAAAGCATCAGCTGGCTGCCAGTTCAGGGACAGTTTGGGCTGGAACGCGCCCTCCTTGCGCAGCCGGCTGGCGGAGAATTCTTCCGCACCGATGGCCGCCAGGGTGGGATTCGGTGGCGGGGTGGTGAAGGTCGAATCCCACTGCGCGGTCTTTTCTTCCTGCGTGTAGCGTCCGCCGACCTCCAGCGCCCAGGCCGGCAGGAACTGCCATTTGACGTGCGCATAGACCGACGCCGCATCGGCGTGCTGCTCGAAAATCTGGTCGAACTCATCGTAGCTCGCATCCGTATCGGTCGGGTTGGCAGCAACAATGTCATTCAGGGCGGCCAGAAACAGATCTTCGTCTGCGGAACCCGCATCTTCACTGGCAGCCGCCACCAGATCATAGAAGGGGCCGTTGTTGATGCCGAAACGGAAATGGGAATCCAGGATCTCGCGCCGGCTGGCGGTGATGCCGAACAGCGCATCGGTGCTGCCCAGACTTCCAAGGCCAAACAACCCATCGAGCGTCGGCAGCACCACACGACCTTCCAGATAGCTCATTGGCGAACGATCGCTACCAAAGCCGTTGATCGCCTCGGCCGGGGTGAAATCGGTATCCAGGGCCAGTTCCTGCTCCAGCACTGCATGGGCGGCGATGGCGGTCAGCGACCAGGCGCCGAAATCCCGTTCCCACAGCCCTCGCAGGCGCTGAATCGAGATGTCGCGGAAATCTTCAAGATCCTGTGAGGTCACCCAATTGCCCGGCGTGAAGTCGGCATCCGGATCGTAGCGCCGGATCGCGGCCTGAAAATTCGGACCGGCCACCAGGTTCTCCAGCGCCGCGCCGCCGTCATACAGCTGGAAATCCTCGAACGCGAACTGCAAACGCGAGCCCGCCAGATCGGGAAACTCAAAAGTTGCCCGCAGGCCGGTGCGCTGCCGATCTTTCAGTGCTTGGGGCGCCGTGTCCAGGACCGCCGCGGTGGTGTTGCGGACAAAGCCGTCGCGCGCATCAAACAGGCCCGCAACGCGGAAATTCAGCTCTGCGGACAAAGGGCCCCCATAGGC
>JBFKDQ010000017.1:0-66328 GCA_041619555.1 Oceanococcus sp.
CAGGCCGGGAACCGGGGTGCCGCCGAGATCGAAGCGCATCGGACTGCCGTCGACCACATCGATCCAGTCCATCTCATCGGTGCGTCGGATCACCAGTTTCTGATCCTCGCGCACGCTGTCGGCCGGGGTTTGCGTGGCTTCGAAGCGCCAGTCGCCATACTCGCGGAAATAGAGGATTTCGGTGCCGGCCTGGACTTTCAGCGCGGGCGCCACCACGCCGGCAGGGGTCATCCAGTAACCGCCGGCGCGCAGGACTTCATCGCCGATCTGTACTTCGCCTTCCAGCACATACCATTCGGTCTGGGCGGCATGAATCCCGGCCGGGCGGGTCCATTCGGTGTCGAAGCGGATCTTGGCTGAAACCGAGCCATCTTCCTCGTCATAGGCCAGATTGCGTTGCCGTGCGCTGCCCTGGCCACCAGGCAGTTCTGCCGGGTGCCAGATCAGGTCCTTTTCATCGATGAGTTCTACATGAGGGCGCATGTTCGGTCTCCGGGGTTGCGCTGGGATGGGCGCAGCTTAGTGCGTTCTGGGCGTAAGTGAAAATAGATATGTTTGATTGATTTCATAGAGCAAAATCTATTGATGGAAGATCCGTTCTGGCCACACCGACTTGTCTGGCCGTGGTGATCCATCCTCTGACGGTCGCCAGGTGGACCGTGCAGCGAGCGTCCTGATGCAGCCACATTGACATAATTGATATAACAATAATACATTTGTTGTCCTCGAGGGTATTTCCGCAACTTCTAAGCTGAGGCTGGTATGGCAGGGCAGAACAACACACGCGAATCGAACAGGCTGAGGGTGGCCGCGGCGCAATTTGCCGTCGGCGTGGATGTGCAGGCCAATTTGCAGACCTGTCTGCACTGGATTGCTCAGGCCGGTCGCTGTGCGCCAGATCTTCTGGTGCTGCCGGAGTTTGCGAACCACGCCTCCTGGTATGACGATGAGGCCCATTGCCACCGGGTTTCGGTGGATCTTGACGGTGATTTCCTTGCCGCCATCGCGCAGGCGGCGAAAGAGATTTCCGCCTATGTGGTGATCAATTGCACCTTGCGGCGCGAAGGCACGGTGTGCAGCGGCACAAGCGTGCTGATCGCGCCGACGGGCGAGGTGCTGGGCACGAATGACAAACAGGTGCTGATCGGTCATGAAAATCAGTTCCTGCGGCGCGCGCCGGAACCTGGACCGATCATCGATACGCCGATTGGCCGGCTCGGTATGTATGCCTGCATGGACGGGGTGGTCAGCGAGACGCCGCGTTGCTTGGCCCTGCGCGGCGCGCAGATTCTCTGCAACAGCCTGAATTCCTTCGCCAGCGACGAGGGCTCCCTGCATATCCCGGTGCGTGCGGCGGAAAACCGAGTGTTCGTCGTGGCCGCAAACAAGATCGGTGCGCTGATTCCCGAAGCCCTGCTGGAGCCGGTCAGTCAGCAGACCGGTATTCCGGTGCGCTTTCTCAGCGGCGCCGGCGAAAGTCAGATTGTCGCGCCGGATGGCACGGTGCTGGCCATGGCCTCGCCCGATCAGGCGCAGGTGATCTGGGCGGATATCGACCTCGCCGACCTGGAGGCGGCGCTGCGCCCCGACGGCACCGATCTGATCGCCAGCCGCAGACCGGAACTCTACGGCGCGATCGGTGAAGATCCGGCCGCCCAGCCCGAGCCTGCATTCCAGGGCGCCGAGACCCTGGAGGTCGCCGCGCTGCAACTGCCCGGTGTGGGTCAGGGCGCGCTGGATGCGGCGCTGGCCGAGGTCGAGCACGCGGCCCGGACCGGCCTGCAGTATCTGGTGTTGCCGGAGCTGTTCTTCATGGCGGATTCTCCGGCCGCCGATCCGGCTGCCGCGGCGGCGGCCTCGATCGAGGTGGTTGCCGCGATTGCCGCGGTCTGCGGTGACTGTCGGGTGGCGCTGAGTATTGTAGAAGCGCAGGGGTCGGCACATGCCTTGGTTGCGGTGCTGGTGGATCGCGGCGGCATCTGTCTGCGCCAGCCCTTGCTGCATGCCGCGCAAAACCATGCCTGGTCGGCCTGCGGAGACGAAATTCACAGCCTGCAACTTGCCGATGCCCACGTCGCGGTGCTCAACGGCCACGATGGCCTGTATCCGGAACTGGGGCGGCTGCTGGCAATGCGCGGGGTGGATCTGTTGTTGCTGCCCTGTGCGCCGCAGGAGCCCTGGGAACTGCGCACCGGCCTGGTCGAGCGCGCGGCCGAGAATCGCATCAATCTGGTCGCCGCCTGCCAGCCGGGCGTGCAGGGCAGCAGCCTGATCTGTGCTTTGCAGAAGGACTTCACCGTGATGACGCCGTGGCAGGAGCGCGCCTTTGATGGCCTGCTGAGCCAGCCGGTGCTGAGCCGGGCCAAGCCCTGGCCAGGCCTGACCCGCGCCCGCGTGTATCCGGCCGCCGCCGCCAACAAGGTGGTGTCGCTGGGCACCGATCTGGTGCGCGGACGCGCCTGGTGGCTGGTCGACCCCATCACAGCCAAACATTGAAACCCTCTCAAGGAAATCAGAGTCATGAGTGAATCTCTCTCGCAGCAGATGCACGATGAAACCCTGGCGCGCATCATCGAGCGGTTCGATCTGGCCGAGGTGACCGCGGCCGATGGCGGACCCTGGCTGTCCCTGATCAGCCAGGTGCCGATGGCCCAGGGCGAGCTTGGCCGGGTCCGCGTGTTCAAGGGCGGGCCGCTGTGCCAGCTGGGGAGCTGCACCATCGTGGTGCCGGCCATCGGTCTGGATTCGCACATGCTGTTTGCCTTCACCGACACGCACGGCGCGGTGCCGCATTTCACCGTGGACTCGGTCCGTACGGGCGATGACTACGCCTTTCACCTGGATCTCATTCCGCGCCTGGATCTGGCGGTGTCCCTGCCGTACATGGATGAGGTGTATGCGCCATTGAGCGAGACCTTCAAACAGCAGCGCGCGTTGCCCGGCCTGACGCCCGCCCAGCTGGACCCCCGGCAGTACGCGGTGATGTCGCCGTGGATGCTGGTCAGTCGTGCTGATGAATCCGCTTTCCGGGGCACTTTCGCCGGCGTCGAGGCCTATCTGACGCACTGGTTTGAAGTCCTGGCACGCGGCGTTTCCGATGCCGCCCTGGCCGGCAGCACGGCCGCCCAGCGGGCGGCGCGTGATGCCGATCATCGTGCCGTGCTGTTCAGCGCGGAAGTCGACAAGGTCTGGAACCAGATCAGCCCCTTGATCGGCGCCGATGCGGTTGCCGCATTGATCACTTTGCTGCGCAACACGCGCGGCTAGCCACAGCCCCAGGTCTGTGGTGCCACGGCATTGCAGTCCGATGCAGGAGACCCCATGAGCAAGTTGACCGCCGAATTTCTGATCGATGATCTGAGCCCCGCCGAGCGCGCACGAATGGAGCGGGTCGAAGCCATCCTGCCGGTGCTCAAGCAGCGTGCCGAGGCGATGGATCATGATGGCTTTCTTGATCCGGCCAACGTCAAGACCTTGAGCGAGGCTGGCCTGCTTGGTCTGGTGGTGCCCGAGGAATATGGCGGCCTGGGCGGCGGTCTGCGCGACTGGGCGGCGGCGGCCTTTGCGATGGGCACGGTGTGTCCGTCGACCGGGCTGTGCTACTTCTTTCATAACACCTCGGCTTCGCGCGGCACCCTGGCGCTGGCGGCGCTCGAGGCGGGCAAGTTTTCCGGCGAGGAAGGGCCGTTGGTCCGGGCCTTTTCCGAAAAGCTGCTGCGTCTGATGGGGCAGGACGGCCAGTGGATGGCGAATTTCGCCTCCGAGGACGTGAAGTCGGAGAAGGCCGCGATCACGATCCAGACCACCGCGACGAAAGTGCCGGGCGGCTGGGAGTTGAATGGCAGCAAGTCTTTCGGTTGCGCCACCGGGATCGCCGATCTGTATCTGGTCACCGCCAGCCTGGAAGGCATCGAGGATGCGAGCGGCCTGTGCAATTTCATCGTGCGCCGCGGCTCGCCGGGGGAGCGCCCACGCCAGGCCTGGGATGCCCTGGGCATGCGCGGATCCGCCACCGAGGGTCTGGTGCTGGAGAAAGTTTTTGTTGCCGATGAGGATGCCCTGGCGATCCGCGGCGCGTTCGCGCGCAGTTGCGAGATGAGCCGCACCTCGTTTGTCGGCAATCAGGTGGCGGCCTCGGTGATCTATCTGGGCGGCGCCTATGCCGCCTTTGCTGCCGCGATGCATCAGGTGACCTCGCGCAAGTTTGCCGATACCGGCAAGCCCATCGGCAGCGGCCCCTTCCAGCAGCAATTGATTGGCAGCATGTATGCCGATCTGCAGACCGCAATGCTGTGGGCGCAGCGGCAGATCGCGCTGGAGTCCAGCCCCAATCCGCCGCTGCCCAAGGAAGAGATCAATGCGTTCTGGCGCACCTGCAAAGGCCAGGTGGCGGAGTATTCCTTCAAGGTGGCGCAGAGCGCGCTGAAGATGATGGGGACCTCAGGCACCGGCTTTTCGATGCCCGCATCACGGGCGATCCGGGATCTGGCCATGGGGCTGGTGCAGGCCTTTCCGGCCGAGCGCGGACGCCTGCAGACCGCTCAGTTCCTGGTCGATGGTGCCGAGCAACTGGGTTTTGGCGTGGTCGGCAAATAGCGGCGGAGCGAGCAGGTGAGCCTGAAGAACTACATTGATGGGCGCTGGGAGGTCCCGGCGCAGGTCCTGGCCCAATCGGTTTGCGATGCCAATGATGCCAGAGCGCTGTTCGAGCAACGGGCCAGCTCGGCCGCGCAGATCCAGCGTGCGATCGAGCTGGCCAGCGCCGCCCATGCCGCTGACGACTGGCTGCGCCGGCCGGCCGAGCAGCGTGCCCGATTGCTGCAGGCGATTGCCGATGAGCTGCTGCTGCGCGGCGATGCGATCGCGCGCGCCGATGCCCAGGCCACCGGCGTGGTGATCGGCCTCACCAGCAAGCTGGTGCAGCTGTGTGCCGGCGCGTTCCGGCAGGCAGCCGATCTGAGTCTGGATCCACCAGGCCTGACGCCGCGTGACGGACCTTACGGTGCGCTCGCGATCGAGCGCTTGCCCCTGGGGCCGGCAGCCGTCATCGCGCCCTGGAATGCGCCGGCCGGCATCGCCGCACACAAGGTGGCTTCCGCGCTGGCGGCCGGCTGTCCGGTGCTGCTGAAACCGTCCGAATGGGCGCCGCTGTCGGCGCAGCTGATCGTCGAGGCCGCTGCCGCGGCCGGGCTGCCGGCCGGCATGCTGCAGTTGCTGCATGGCCATGGCGAGGTCGGCGCGGCGCTGGTCGCCGATGCGCGGGTGCGCGCGGTCTCGTTCACCGGCGGGCTGGCCGCCGGACGCGCGGTGGCGGCGGCTTGCGCCCAGGGCATCAAGCCGGCCCAGCTTGAGCTGGGCGGCAACAATCCCTTGCTGGTGCTGGAAGATGCAAATCCCGATGCGGCCATCGAAGGCGTGGTCACCGCCTTGACCACGCTGAACGGTCAGTGGTGCCGGGCGCTGGGGCGGCTGCTGGTGCATGAATCCCTGCTTGAGCCCGTGCTGACCGGCGTGAAGGCGCGTCTGGCCCGTCTCAAGCTCGGCCGTTCGCTGGATCCGAACAGCCAGATGGGGCCGCTGGTGTCGGCGGCGCATCGGGACCTGGTGGCGGCGCAGGTCGCGGCCTGTCAGGCGCAGGGCGGGCAGTTGCATCAGCCCACCGCGCTGCCCGATGCGGCCGGCTGGTTCTTCCCGCCGACCCTGATCACCGGGCTGGCGCCGGAACTGACCCTGGAGGAAATCTTCGGGCCGGTGGCCACCGTGCACAGTTTCAATGATGATGCGCAGGCGGTTGCGCTGGCCAATCAGACCCCTTTCGGGCTCGCCGCCTACGTGTTCGGCAGCGAGCCGCGGGCCTGGTCGGTGGCGCGGCAGATCCGTGCCGGATTGATCAAGATCAATGCCGTGAGCATGCTCAACCTGCATCCTTCCGCGCCACGCGCGGCCTGGGGTCTGTCCGGTCTGGGGGATGAAGGCACGCGGGAAACTTTCGAATTTTTCCGTGGCACCCGGGTGATCGGCGTGGCCGGACCGCATGAGAGCCAGGCATGAACGAAGCCCGCTTGCTGATCGATGGCGCCGAGATCGAGGCGGCCGCAGGCGCGCGTTTCGAGGTCCTGGCGCCGGCCAGCCAGACGGTGCTGGCCAGCGCGGCCCGCGCCGGTGCGGCGGATGTCGATCGGGCGGTGGCGGCCGCGCGCCGGGGATTCATGGCCTGGTCGCAGCGCGCGCCGAGCGAGCGCGAACGCGCCCTGCTCAGAGCGGCGGAAATCCTGGACGCGCACGGCGAGGCCGAACTGCTCGATACCCTGATCGATGAATCCGGTTCCACCATCAGCAAGGCGCGGTTCGAAATTCGCTATGCCGCCGATCTGCTGCGCACCGCTGCTGGCGAATCACGTCGGCTGTACGGCGATACCTTTCCGAATGACCGGCCTGATCGCCTGTCCATGGTGCTGCGCGAGCCGGTTGGCGTGGTGGCGGTGGTGTCGCCTTACAATGCGCCGCTGGCCCTGCTGACCAAGATGGTGGCGTTTCCGCTGGCCGCCGGCAACGCGGTGGTGATCAAGCCTTCGGAAGAAACACCGCTGATTGCGCTGGCATTTGCCCGCATTCTGCTCGCGGCCGGGGTGGATGCCGCGGCGGTCAATGTGGTGACCGGATTCGGCGCCGAGTGCGGCGCGCCGCTGGTCGCCCATGAGGGCATTGATGGCATTGCGCTGACCGGGTCCACGGCCACCGGCAAGGCGATTGGCGCCGCTGCGATGCAGCGAATGCTGCGGGTGCAACTGGAACTCGGTGGCAAGAGCGCGCTGCTGGTGCTGCGCGACGTCGATGTGGAGAAAGCTGCGGCGGTCGCCGCCGCCGGGATGTTCAATCATGCCGGCCAGATCTGCATGGCGAATTCCCGCATCATCGTCGAGGCGCCAATTCACGAGGCTTTTCTGGCCGCGTTCAAGCGCGCCTGCGAGGCCTTGCCGCTGGGTGATCTGCGTGATCCCACCACCGTCTACGGGCCGCTGATCAATGTCGCGGCCCTGCGCAAGATCGAGCAGCATCAGGCTGCGGCGCTGGCCGCCGGGGCGCGACTGCTGACCGGCGGCCGGGTGATCCAGGGCCTGACCTATGCGCCGACCGTGCTGCTGGACACGCCCCGCGACTGCAGCGCCTGGTGTGAGGAATCTTTCGGTCCCCTGTGCACGGTGGTGCCCGCCACCGATCTGGAGGAGGCGATCGCGATCGCCAATGATTCTGCATTCGGCCTGTCTGCCGGGGTGCTGACGCGTGATTTTCAGTGGGGCTTCCGCGCCGCCCGGGAAATTCGCAGCGGCGCCGTGCACATCGGCATGCACAGTTTCCAGAGCAATGCGTTGGCGCCGGTCGGCGGGCTTGGCCTGTCCGGTATCGGGCGTTCCGGTGGCCGTTACAGCATCGAGGAATTCACCGAGCTCAAATGGGTCTCGATCGAACTGGGCGAGGCCCCGTGACGGCGGCGGTCTGCATTCGTCGGGCCTATGTCGATGGCCCGGTCGGGCAGCTGCACTACCGCCGCGCCGGCAAGCCGGATGCGCCCTTGCTGGTGCTGCTGCACCAGACCCCCAGCCATTCGGCCATGTACGAGCCTCTGATGCGGCGGCTGGCGGATCGCTACGACGTGCTGGCGCTGGATACGCCAGGGTTTGGCCAGTCCGATCCACTGCCTGGCGATTTTTCCATCGCCGCGGCCGCGCAGGTGTTGGCCGTGGCGGTGGCCAGGCTGCGCCCCGGTCCCGCGTTCTGGTTCGGCCATCACACCGGCGCGGCATTGGCGCTGCAGGCTGCGGTCGCTGTGCCACGGCAGGTCCGTGCGCTGGCCCTGTCCGGACCCTGTCTGCTGGATCAGGGGCTGCGCGCCCGCCTGCCACAGCTGGCGGCATTCGTGCCGCCCCGTGAGGACGGCAGCCATCTTGCCACCCTGTGGCAACGCATCGTGGCCAAGGATGGACAGGCGCCACTGGCGCTGCGTCAGCGTGAAGTGCTGGCCGGTCTTGCGGCCGGAGAAATCTATGCCCAGGCCTATCAGGCCGTGGTCGAGGTCGATACCGCGGCCCAGCTGCGGGCGCTGCGCTGTCCGGCGCTGGTCCTCGCCGGTACCGAAGATCCGCTGTATCCGCAGCTGGACGCCGCCTTTCGCCTGCTGGCCAATGGTCGCAAGGCGGAGATTGCCGGCGCCCGCACCTTCATCTGCGAGCTGCAGGATGCGGCGGTCGCCGATTTGCTGGACGGATTTTTTGGCGGCCCGGATGTCTGATCTGGCGCGCCAGTCCCTGGCGCTGGGGCGCCGCCCGGCGCTGCTGCTGGTGGACATGATCCGGGGCTTCACCGATCCGGCCTGCCCGCTGGGCAGTGCCTGTGCGCCGGTCATCGACGCCAACGCCCAGCTGCTGGCCGCTTTTCGCGCCGCCGCATTGCCGGTGTTCTTTACCACCGTGGTCTATCGCGATGCCGGCCAGGCGCGGGTTTTTCGCCAGCGCATCGCCGCCCTGAATCTGCTGCAGCCGGATTCGCCCTGGATCGAGGTGGACCCGGCGCTGGCGCCGCAGGCGGGCGAGGTCGTGATTGAAAAGTGCTGGGCGAGCAGCTTTTTCGCCACCGATCTGCAGCAGCGCCTGCGGGCACAGAGGGTGGACTCGCTGGTCGTGACCGGCCTGACCACCTCCGGCTGCGTGCGCGCCACCGTGGTGGATGGCCTGCAGCACGAGTATCCGGTGGTGGTGCCGCGGGAGGCGGTCGGGGATCGCAATCCGGCGGCGCATGCCGCCAATCTGTTTGACATGCACGCGAAGTACGCCGAAGTGCAGGCGCTGGCAGAGGTTCTGGCCAGCATCGATGCCCTGCGTGCCCGCTGATCCGGTATTCATTGGAAACCCAGAGGAAACAACTACAATGAGCGACGCCAAGGCTAGGGCAAGGGCGATTTCCGGCATGCACGGAGTCGTGGCGCCCGGTCCCAATCCGGCCTTGCACGGTGACTTGCTCGGGAGCGCCGAGGCCAGCACAACGATACCAGGTGGTAAACGACGTATGACTTCAATGGTGGATCTGTTCAGCAGTCGCGAAATGCAGTCCTTGCAGGATGAGGCGCCGACGCCACTCTATTTCCAGCTGTTTACCCTGCTGAAAAACCGCATTCTCAATGGCTCCATTGCCCATGGGGAGCAGATTCCGACCGAAGAGGAACTGGCCCGTGGATTTGGTGTGTCACGCATCACCGCGAAGCGGGCGCTGGATGATCTGGCGGCGGCGGAACTGGTTGAGCGGCGGCGCGGGCGCGGCACGTTTGTCACCTACAGTGCGGCGATGGAGTCCGTGCATGCCCCCTTGCTCGGTGAACTGGAGAAGCTCAGCGGTCTGGCGCGCCGCACCCATGTCAAAGTGCTGGATGTCGGCCAGCAATTGCCGCCGGGCGATGTGGCGGCGGAGATGGGGCTGAATCGCGGCGATCTGGCCTGGCGGGCGACGCGTATTCGCTGCACCGAGGATGACATTCCCTACGGTCACCTGATCAGCTGGACGGTGGGCGTTGAGACCGGTTACACCAAGCGCGCGCTGGAATCCGGGGTCCGTCTGGACATCCTCAAGGACAACGGCATCAAGATTGCCAAGGTGGAGCAGGTGATCAGCGCGGTGCCGGCGCGGGATTTTTTCGCCGAGGCTCTGAACATGGACATCGGCGAACCCACCCTGCTGATGGTGCGGCGCATCTATGACGAGCAGAACCGGCTGGTGGACATTCTCTACTGTCATCACAATCCGCGCCGCTTCCATTTCCGGCTGGAACTGGACGCCGAGGATTATCGCGGCGCTTAGCAGGAGCAGGCTGTGGGAAAAGCCATCCTGGCCTTTTCCACAATCGCAGAGCGGAAAGCGCGGTGTCCTGGTGGCGCAAAAAATCAACGGCTTGCGGTCGTTGATTCTGGCGCTGTGTCCCTGGATTGCACAAACCTGGGTTGCACGTCCCCGGGGTTGCACGTCCCCGGGGCTGCACACAAGCCGTCGACAATCAGAGATTTTCAACCGCCCGTGAGTGCCCTGCGCTGGCAGGACGAAAGCCCTTGGGCAGTCCGGCCGCGGCGGTGAAGCCATACAGTTCGACTTCGGCCGGCAGGGCGGCGCGCAGCATCTGGCGCACTTCCAGCAACTGCTCAAGATCGATGCCGGTGCTCAGCCCCATGGATTCCAGCATGAACACCAGATCTTCGGTGACGATATTGCCGGATGCGCCCGGTGCGAAAGGACAGCCGCCAATGCCGCCCAGCGAAGCATCGACCGTGGTCAGGCCGATTTCCACCGCCGCCAGCGCGCAGGCCAGGCCCTGACCGCGGGTATTGTGCAAATGGATGCCATTGAGTTTGTCGCGACCACAATGGCTCCACAGGGCGCGGGTCAGTTCGCGCACGCTGCGAGGATCGGCGTAGCCGGTGGTGTCCGACAGGCCGATTTCGTCACAGCCGGCACGCAGCAACTGTTCGCCGGCGGCAATCACCTGGGCGCTGGTGATTGGTCCTTCCAGGGTGCAGCCGAAAGCGGTCGACAGGCCGCCTTCGAGAATGGGGCGGCGCGCCGGTGGCAATTCGCGGATCCGTGCGGCGATTCGCGCCACCTCGGCGTACATCTGCGTGTGGCTGCGGCGCACGTTCTTCAGGCTGTGGGTTTCGGACACGGACAGTGGAATCGTGATTTTGTGCGCGCCGGCGGCGATGGCGTCTTCGGCGCCGCGAAAATTGGGTGCCAGCACGGCCACGTTGAGGCCTGGGATCTTGCAGGCCTCGCGCACCAGTTGCGCGGTATCCGCAAGCTGCGGCAACACCCGCACGGGCACGAAGGAGCCCACTTCGATTTCGCGCACGCCGGCGGCTGCTTCGGCCTCGATCCAGGCCAGCTTGGCGGCCGTGTCCATGATCGGGGTGATGCTCTGCAGGCCGTCGCGTGGTCCGACTTCGCTGATTTCGATGTCGATCGGTGTCGGGTTCAATGCGGGCTCCGGTGGCTCTAAAAGACTTAATGTTATAACATATAGTCAAACATATCTGCGTACGGACTTCTGCATGAGCGAGCCAGCTTGCGATTTGCCCCTGTCGGGTTTGCGCGTCGTCGAATTCACCCACATGGTCATGGGCCCGGTGGTCGGCCTGATCCTGGCGGATCTGGGTGCCGACGTGATCAAGATCGAGCCGCCCGGTGGTGACAAGACCCGCCGCCTGCCCGGCTCCGGCGCCGGCTATTTTCCGATGTACAACCGCAACAAGCGCAGTCTGTGCATCGACACCAAGACCCCTGCGGGACTCGCGCTGGCGCGGCGTCTGTGCGGGCGCGCCGATATCGTGATCGAAAACTTCCGCCCCGGCGCGATGGAGGCCCTGGGCCTGGGCTACGCCGAACTGAGCCAGACCAATCCGCAGCTGATCTATTGCTCGCTCAAAGGCTTTCTCAAGGGGCCGTATCAGCATCGCACCGCGCTGGATGAGGTGTGTCAGATGATGGGCGGGCTGGCCTACATGACCGGTCTGCCGGGCAAGCCGATGCGGGCCGGCGCTTCGGTGGTGGATGTCACCGGCGGCATGTTTGGCGTCATCGCCATTCTGGCCGCGCTGGAACAGCGGCATCGCAGTGGCCGGGGTCAGCATGTGCAGAGCTCGCTGTTCGAGACCACCGGGTTCCTGGTCGGCCAGCACATGGCCCAGCATGCGGTCAGCCAGCAGCCGCTGCAACCGATGAGCGTGCGCACCTCGGCCTGGGCGGTGTATGACATCTTCGATACCGCCGAAGGCGAGCAGCTTTTCATTGGCGTGGTCAGCGACACCCAGTGGAAGCTGTTCTGCGAAGCCTTTGCGTTCGCCGATTTCGCCGCGGACCGCGCGCTGGATACCAATGCCCAGAGGGTGAGCCGGCGCAACGAGATCCTGCCGCGCATCCGGGCGCAGTTTCTCAAGCTGGGCAAGGCGGAGTTGATGGACCGGCTGGAACACACCGGGCTGCCGTTCGCGCCGATCGCCCGCCCGGAAGACCTGACCGCCGATCCTCAACTCAATGCCGGTGGTCTGGTTGAGGTGACCCTGGCCGATGGGCGCAAGGTCAAGCTGCCGGCCCTGCCGGTGGCCTTTGGCGATCAGCGGCTGGGCTTGCGCCATGATTTGCCGGATACCGGCGAGGATCTGGCCGCGGTGCTGGCGCAGTGGGGGCTGGAGGAGAACGTGGCGATCACGCCGGAGGTTTGAGGCCCGCGCTTCGCCGCCGCCAGGACTGCTGTCGGCCGTTGCGCCAGTTCACTGAGGCGCTGGGTTGATGGGCTCATCAGGGGCGGCTTGTGCTTGAACCACCGGGCCGCGAGGGGATTGGCGTTAACATGACGCTGCCAACAAGGCGCGAGCGCTCGATGCGCTCGACGGACAGTCCGGGCATGAGTCCGGCCGCCAAATCGCCAGCAGCTGACTGGCGCAAAAATCCGCAATCCGAGGTTCACCGATGCACACCGATAAATTGATCCCGGTCGCCGTGCCGGCTTCGCTCGCCCGCGAGCAGTTCCCCGCCATGGCGGGCATGCTCACCGGCCTTGCGCTGTCGCTGACGCCGTCGGCCCTGAAGTCGCGTCTGATCGATCCGGAGCGCGAGCAGCGCATGCAGGCGGCGGCGCCCAGCGACAAGTTGCTGCGTCATTATCTGGCGTGGAGTGGCGCTCCCGCATCGCGCTATGCCGGGGGGCTGCCGCCGCATTTCTTCGCCCGATATGGCATGGCCCTGGTGGCGCGGCTGATGGGCCAGGTGCCCTACAGCATGCTGAGCGTGCTCAATCAGGGCTGCCGTTTCCAGGTGCGCAAGTTGATCCCGCAGGGCGAGCGCATTGTGATGCGCGGCCGCCTGCTGGATTGCAGCCAGCACGGTTCGCGCGTGCGCGTGCATGCCCAGGTTACCGCGGGTTGGGCGGCCGAGCCCGATGCGATGACGGTCGATGTATATGCCGCCGTGATGCTCGGTCGGCAGGCCAAGCGTCAGCAGACGCCGCGGCCTGATCCGCCGTTCGAGACCGTGGGCCGCTGGGCCGCCGACCGCAAGGATGGGCAGCGGTTTTTTTATCTCACCGGGGACTTCAACCCGATTCATACCCTCTGGCCGGTGGCCCGGCGCACCCGCTATGGTGGCTGCATCCTGCACGGTTTCGGTTCGCTGGCGCGCAGCTGGGAATGCCTGGCCGATGCCGGTCACGAGATCGTCGATTTCGACCTGCGTTTCGTCCGCCCCAACCGCTTGCCGAATCCGGCCCTGGAGGTGCAGCGGACGGTCGAGGCCGATGCCGAGGGCTATCGCCAGATGCGCCTGTGCGACCCGGCCGGCAGCGTCTTTCTCGCCGGTCGCTTCCTGGATCGGGCGGCGGCAGGATGAGCTATTACCGATCTCTGGATCCGGCCCGCCAGCCGGTCATCGTTGATGCGGTGCGTACGCCCTTCCTGCATTCCGGCGGGGCCTTTTCGCAACTGCGCCATCATGAGCTGGCCGCCAGACCGATCCGCGCGCTGCTGGAACGCAGTGGCGTGGCGCCCGCCGAAATCGAGTTCCTCACCGTCGGTGCGGTGGTGCAGGAACTCGACACCACCAATGTGGCGCGCGAGGCCGGTCTGGAAGCGGGCCTGCCGATGCGGGTGCCGGCCTACAGCGTCTCCATGGCCGGTGTGTCCCCGGCCGTTGGTCTGGCCCATCTTTGTGACATGATCGCGCTCGGCCGGCTGGACATCGCGATCGCCGGCGGCAGCGAGAATTTCTCCGATATTCCGATCCGTCTGCGCCGGCCGGTCCGTCAGCGTGCCGCCCGACTGGCCCTGGCCAAAAGCGCGGGCGCAAAGCTCAAGGCGCTGACCGGATTGCGGCCTGGCGATTTCCTGCCGGAGCTACCGTCGAGCAAGGACCTCACCACCGGCATGAGCATGGGCCTTGCCTGCGAGGCCATGGTGCGACGATTCGGGGTCAGCCGGGAGGCGGCGGACGCCTTTGCGGTGCGCAGCCACCAGTTGGCGGCCGCGGCCTGGGCGCAGGGTCACTATGCCGCCGATGTGGTGCCGGTGAGCCTGGGGACTGGCGCCGTGGTGGTCGAACGTGACGATGGCATACGCCAGGACACCACCGCGGACCGGCTCGCCCGACTCAAGCCGGCGTTCGCGGCCGGCGGCATCATCACCGCCGCCACGTCCTCCGGCATCACCGACGGCGCCTCCGCACAGCTGCTGATGAGTGCCGCCGCGGCGGCCGCGCGCCAGCTGCCGGTGCTGGGGCGGCTCGTGGATTATCAGTTTGGCGGCGTCAATGACATGCACACCGAGATGCTGCTGGGACCGGCGATGACCATCCCGCCTCTGCTCGCCCGCAATGGTCTGGCCATCGAGGACATTGCCGTGTTCGAGCTGCACGAGGCCTTTGCCGCCCAGATCCTCAGCAACCAGCAGGCGCTGGGTGATGCCGCTTTCGCCCGTGCCGAGCTGGGCCTGGAGCAGCCGGTCGGGGCGATACCGCTGGCGCGCCTGAACACCTGGGGCGGCTCGCTCGCCCTGGGCAATCCCTTTGCCGGCACCGGCGGGCGGCTATTGAGCACGGCGCTGCGTCGGCTGCAGGCCAGTGGCGAGCGCTATGCCATTACCGCCACCTGTGCCGGAGGGGGGCTGGGGGCGGCGATCCTGCTGGAAAATCCGCAGGCCTGATCTGCGGTCGCGCAGCCCGGGCTCGTGGGCAAGGGTGGTCGGACGCCTGATCGGCCGGCTTCTGGCGCCGCGTGATCACGGCGCTGACGTCATCTCGGGTCACAGATAGGCCCAGGGCCGTGCCTGCCGATCCTGTGCCAGGTGCTGGTCGATCCGGGCCTGGCTTTGCTGGGTCAGGGCGATGGGGTCCAGGCCCTGCAGGAGCATCTGGCGGTGGCCTTCGGCCAGGCTGAAGCTGTGGGCCTGGCCGTCCGGTGCCAGCACCTGACAATGTTCGAGATCGATGTCCAGTTGGGCCTGTTGCGGGTTTTTTACAACCTGGGCGGCGAGCTGGCGCACCAGGGCGTCATCCAGCACCAGGGGGAGCAGGCCATTGCGCACGCAGTTGTTGGCGAAGATCGCCCCGAAACTGGGGGCGATGATGCAGCGGATGCCGTACTCGGCCAGAGCCCAGACCGCGTGCTCACGGGAAGAACCGCAGCCAAAATTGGCGCCGCCAAGCAGGATGCTGGCGCCGGCATGAGCGTCCTGGTTGAGAACGAAAGACGGGTCGGGGGTGCGGCTGCCGGCGTCAAGATAGCGCCAGCCGGCAAACAGGCCGGCGGACAGGCCGCGCTTGCTGACCGTCTTCATCTCGCGGGACGGAATGATCGCGTCGGTGTCGATATTGATGCGCAGCAGCGGGGCGGCGATGCCGCGATGGCGGGTGAATGGCCTCATGCGGAAAGCTCGCTGGCGGCGCCGATGCGGCCGAATACGGCGGAGGCCGCGACCGTGGCCGGGCTGGCCAGATGGGTGCGGGTCTGAGGGCCCTGGCGGGATTCGAAATTGCGGTTGGTGGAGGAGATCACCCGTTCCTGATAGCCCATGGATTCTCCGCCGGCGAAGAAGCACATCGAGCAGCCGGCCTCGCGCCACTGGAAGCCGGCTTCGGTGAAGATCCGGTCCAGGCCTTCGGCTTCGGCTTCGCGTTTTACCGTGGATGAACCCGGCACGCAGATCGCTCTCACCCCGGCGGCCACTTTGCGGCCGCGCAGCACCGCGGCGGCGGCCCGCAGGTCGGACAGGCGGGCGTTGGTGCAGGAGCCGATGAAGGCGGCATCGATGCGCAGTTCGCGCATTGCCTGGCCGGGCTGCAAGTCCATGTAGTTCAGGGCGCGTTGCATGGCGCTGCGGCCGCCGGCATCGGCGCAGCGCGCGGGGTCGGGCACCTGGCCCGCCACCGTGGTCGCATGTTGCGGACTGGTGCCCCAGGTCACCGCCGGTGACAACTGGCTGCAGTCGATCTGGTACTCGGTATCAAAGCGGGCGTCTGCATCGCTGTGCAGCTCGCTCCAGTCGGCGAGCGCGGCCTCCCAGAGTGGTCCCTGCGGCGCGTAATCGCGCCCCCGCAGGTAGTCGATGGTTTTTTCGTCGGGCGCGACGAGGCCGGAAAAGGCAGAGAATTCCACCGCCATATTGCACAGGGTCAAACGGGCTTCAATGTCCAGGGCGCGAATCGCCGGGCCGCAGAATTCGAGGGCATGACCGGCGCCGCCGCCGGCGCCGTAGCGCCCGATCAGGTGCAGGATCAGGTCCTTGGCGGTGGTGCCGATGGGCAGGGTCCCGGCGCAGTGGACCCGCATGTTGCGCGGCCGATGGACGCGCAGGGTCTTGGTCGCCAGCGCATGTTCGGCCTCGGTCGAGCCGATGCCCCAGGCCAGGGCGCCGAGGCCGCCGAGGGTGCAGGTGTGGGAATCGGGGCAGACTAGGGTCAGGCCGGGCAGGGCGATGCCGAGCTCGGGGCTGAGCACATGGGCGATGCCCTGCTGCGGATCATCGAGATCGAACAGGCGAATGCCGGCGGCCCTGGCCGCCTTGCGGGTGGCCTGGATGAAGGCCTTGCCGCTGGGCATGCGGGTGTTGTCATTGCGCCCGGCCGTGGTATCCACGATGTGGTCCATGGTGCAGAACACCGCTTCGGGGTGGCGCACCGGGCGGCCGGCGTCCGCCAGGCTTTCCAGGGCGACCGCGCCGGTGCGCTCGTGCAGGAAGATGCGGTCGATCAGGATCAGGCTGCTGCCGTCGGCCTGGGTTTCGATCTGGTGCCGGTCCCAGATCTTGTCGAACAGGCTGCGACCGCTCATTGCTGCGCGACGAAGGCATCAAGGATGGCGCCAGGGGCGGCACTGAACACCTCGGGTTTGGCCATGATGTATTCCAGGGCCTGTTCCAGATACTTGATCCGGTGCGGCTGGCCGATCACCCAGGGATGCAGATTCAGGGCCAGAATCCGTCCGCCCTGGCTTTGGGCTTCGGCCAGCAACAGATCGCAGGCATCCATCACCTGTTCGGCCCAGGCGGCGGCCGGGTGCAGATTGTCCAGCAGCACGAAACGGTCTTCCAGTTCGGTGGACAATGGCATCGCCCACAGCGGCCCCTGGGCGGTGGCGAAGCGATAGGGCATGTCGTCATTCACCCAGTCGCAGAAATACTCGATGCCCTCGGCCCTGATCAGTTCCGGGGTCAGCGCGCTTTCCATCTTGCCGGGGCTGAGCCAGCCGCGGATGCGCTGGCCGCTGAGCTCGCGCAGTCGGTGCAGGGCGCGCTTGACCAGGTCCGCCTCCGCCTCCGCAGTCAGTCCGCTGGCATGGGCGGTGTCCATGCTCCAGGAATGGCCGAGAATTTCATCGCCGCGCTCCACGATGGTCTGCAGCAGCGCCGGATAGCGCTCGGCCAGTCGGGTGTTGAAGGCAAAGCCCGGCTTCACGCCATAGCGGTCGAAGGTGTTGAGGAGGCGAAAGATGCCGACCCGGTTGCCGTAATCGCGCAGGCTGTAATGGCGCAGGTCGGGATAGGGCATGCTCATGTTGCCGGCGAGCTTGACCGGCAGGCCCCGGGGGTTCAGCGGATAGAACTGCATGCCGACATTGACCCACAGCGCGAGGTGCTTGCCTTGCGGCCAGGTGATCGGCTTGCGTTCGGCCAGCAGGGAAAACGCGTAGCGCTCGTGGTCCATGCCAAGGTGGCGGTGCGGGTAGTTCAGTGGATCGTTCATGCCTGCACCTCCTGCGGGATTCGGGCAATGGCGGCGCTGGCCGCAGCGTAGTGGTGCTGCAGGTAATGCGCGGCGATCTCCCTGCCGGTGGTGACCCAGACATCGGCATGGCCGGTGATGTACTCCAGGGCCTCTTCGAAGGCTTTCAGGCGATGCGGGCAGCTCACCTGATAATTGTGGGTGGGAATGCACATCACGGTGCCGGATTCGGCGCCTTCGGCATACAGGCGGTCGAAACAGTCCTTGAGCATCCGGCCGTAATCGCGCGGCTGCACCTTGTTGACGACGAAGGCGATGGTGTCATTCATCTCCAGCGAATAGGGCAGGGAGACAAAGGGCTTGCCGCTGCGCACCGCCAGCGGTGTGGGCTGGTCATCGTGGAACAGGTCGCAGGTGTACAGACCGCCCGCCTCGGCAAACAGATCGATGGTGGTCTCGGAATGCGACAGGGCCGGGGCCAGATAACCGGCGGGGCGCTGGCCGCTATGGCGTTCGATCGTGTCCATCGCATCCAGGATCATCGTGCGTTCCTGGGCCTCGCTCAGGCCGTAGGTGTAGCGGGTGTTGTAGATTCCGTGGGAAAAGAATTCCCATTGGCGCTCCCGGCACATCGCGATGATTTCAGGGTGGTGCTCGCACAGGGCGGCGGAGAGCGAGATGGAGCCGCGGATGCCGTATTTGTCGAGCAGGCGCATCTGGCGCATGTGGCCCACGCGGTTGCCATAGTCGCGGATCGAATAGCCGGGGACGTGCGGTGTCGGCGTGGGCCAAGCCTTGCGATACGCATTGTCGGGGGGATCGAGTTCGTAGAATTCGATGTTCGGCGCCACCCAGAATGCCAGCCGGGCGCCATTGGGCCAGGTGATCCGGGGGCGCTGGTGGTAGGGCCAGTAGGCGTAGTATCCGGGGTCTTCGCGCATGACGGCATGCTCCGAGCAGGTTTGAGGTGAGGCCATCGGCAAATGGCGAATGGTGCTTTCCTATTGTTCGGCCAGGCGATCTTCCAGCCAGTCCAGGGTTTCGGCGACATCGACGACATCGGCGTACTTCAGCATCAGGTCGGTGAGATTGGCGAAATGATAGGACTCGTGCTTGTCCGCCACGCACTGCTCGGGAACGATGGTGCGGTAGCCGCGCGAGAGGCTGTCGACCGCGCCGGCGCGCACGCAGCCGGAGGTGGAGCCGCCAGTGATGATGACGGTGTCGACCTGGTGCCAGACCAGCAGGGACTGCAGCGGCGTCTCGAAGAACGGCGAGGGCATGCGCTTGGTGTAGATCACGTCCCGCGCGTGATCGATCTCGCAGCGGGCATCGAATTCGGCGCGGCGGGAATCGTATTTGATGTTCTGCAGCGAGTCCGGCGTGTCGGTTCGGGTGCCCCAGACGCCGGCGTCTTCGCCCGAGGCCAGGTAGGCCACATGGGTCCAGACGACTGGCCAGCCGAGCTTGCGGAAACGGGCGGCCAGCTGGTTGACGTAGCTGATCTGCTTGGGGTCGGTTTCATAGGCCGTCTTGAATTCATCTTTCTTGGTATAGGCCTTTTGCAGATCGATGTTGACGAGAGCGGCCTTGCGGCCATAGCCGAAACGGGCGCGGTTGGGGTTGGCCTTGACCTCCTGCCAGATCTGGCGGGCGGTTTTGTCGGATCGTTCCATTTTCAGGCTCCAGAGACGGGGGATAGGACGGGATGGATGGCGTCAGGGTGTGGCCGATTCAGGGGCTGGTGTGAGCGGCGCTTGCAGTTCTTGCCGCAGTCCATCGAGTTCGGCGTGATAGCGGATCGCGAGCACGCGGCGCGCATCCAGATCCAGTACGGTCACGCGGTCGGGCCGGTAGGGCAGGGCCTGTTTGGTGCGGCCCTTGGTGTCGACCCAGGTGGTGTAGCTGCGGTCTTTCAGGCTGGAGCGAATCATCCGTTTGACGAAGCCCGGCGCCGCGCTGATCTCGGCGATGACGATGGCCTGCTGGGCATCAAGCGTGGCCTGATCGCGGCCGTCCATCGCCTCCTTGATCAGATTGCCGCTCTTGCGATCGCCACTCAGATAAATGCGCCGCACCGCCTCATCCAGGGTGTGGTCGGTGCCGCCGGCATCTTCCAGGCTCAGTTCGGGCAGGGTGTCACCTGGCTGCAGCGCGAACGCGTTCGCACTGAGGACGAGGGCAAGCAGGGCCATCAGGCCGGGGATGGCAAAGGTTTTCATACGGGTTTCTCCTGCATGCGACGGGCCAGTTGCCAGCAGCCGATGGCGAGGGCGAGCTGGGCGGAAAGATTAACGCTTTGCTGGATCCAGGCGCTCGCTTCGCCCGGGCTCAGGCGCGCCAGGCCACTGAGCGAGACGGTGGCAGCAAAGTTGTAAACGAAGCACAACAGGACCGGCAGGGGAAGGCCGCTCCAGTGTGCGGCCTTGAATGCCTGCAGCAGCAGGCTGGCGTTGGCCAGGGTGGTGAGGCCGAGCAGGCAGAAAAACCAGATGCGCGTTTGTGGCCAGACCGCGTAGGCCACAAGGCCAATGAGCAGCGGCAGGCTCGACCACAGAGCGAGACGGTCGGCGGGAAAGCTCGCGCTGTTGGCGCTCACGCCAGCACGCCAGGCTCGGCTGGCATGAAACATGCTGAAGGAGAGGGCGAAGAAGCCTGGCGCCAGGAAGATGAACAGCAGATTGGACAGCCAGACGATGTCCTGCGCCTGCAGCGCGATGATGAGTTTCCAGCTGGCCTTGCACAGACCTCCGAGGATGATCAATGCCGCGGCAAGCCAGCTCGCCGTGCGCAGGGCGTGATGCCGATGGCCGATCGCCAAGGCCAGGCAGATCAGGCCGAAAGCGCTGGCCAGAACCGGCAAGTAATCGAATAAAGCAACGCCTACGGAGTAGCTGTGCATGGGCGTTCAGGCTCCTGTTGTCTAAATGACATAATAATAGTACTTTATATCAAACAGCTCACGCAGAGGGGCGTTCGGGGTTGGTTAGAAGGAATTTTTGGCGCCCCGAATCAAACCTGTTCCAGCTCATGGTTTACCGTTGAAGAGCCCACTGAGGAATGCTCTATGTTGAAGTTCCAGCTCAGGAATCCGACCCATACTTTGGTCATGGCGCTCGGGCTTGGTGCAAGTCAATGGCTGCCCTTGGTGCATGCGCAGTCGCAGAGCGATGAGCAGACTTATGATTTCAGCGAATTGTTCGATGAAGCACCCCGCGGCGAAGCCGCTGCGCCACCACCGGAGCCCACGGACGACACGCAGATGGCCGAGGTCGGTGGCGGTTCTGAAGCCGAGGACGTGGCACCGGAAGCGGCGCCCGCCGCAGAGCCGGCCAAGACCGGATCGGGTCAGCGCCGGCGCGCCACCCAGTTGGAAGAGATCGTGGTCACCGCCCGCAAACGGGTGGAGACGGTGCAGGATGTGCCCCTGTCGGTGACGCCTTTTACCGCCGAGGATCTGGAGCAGCGCGGTTTCAATGGTCTGGATGACATTGCGGCGGCGACGCCGGGCTTCACGTTCGAGGGCTTCATGACCGGTGGGGCGCATGGCAATGCGGTCATCCGCGGTCTCGCCCAGCAGTTCACTACCTCCAGAATCCAGAACGTCTCCTTCTTTCTGGATGGGGTTTACCTGCAGCGTCAGAGCATGCTGAATCTGGGGATGGTGGACATGGAGCGGATCGAGGTGGTCAAGGGGCCGCAGAATGCCCTGTATGGCCGCAATGCATTTGGCGGGGCGGTCAACTACATCACCCTGAAACCCAGCATGGACCCGGAGGGTTATCTGGTCGTCGGCACCGGCGACCATGCGCGCGAGGAATATCGTTTCGGCATCAGCGGGCCGATCAACGAGGACGGCACCGTGCTCGGCAAGTTCACCGCGGGCATCAGCAGCTATGACGGGCATACGCGCAACAATCACCCGATGGCCGATGCCGATCCGGCCGGCCCGAACCTGCGCGGCATGCTGGGGGGCTGGGATGACAGCATCTACAGCATGTCGCTGGCCTATCAGCCCTATCAAGGTCTGCTGGTGCGCGGCAGCTACTACTACAGCGCGATGCAGCGCGAGACCCAGCCCGGCTATTCCATCTCCGGCGTGAACGTGGCGCGTTTCGGCATGCGCTTTGACGACCAGAACGATCTCAACTGCAACCAGATTACGGTTCCGAATATCGGTGACCCGAGCAAGAGCCACACCGGGTTTTCGGCCTATTGTGGCGAATTGCCCCGCTATGCTTCGGATATCGCGCCGCGCACGGTGCAGGGCATGGTGGTGGATCCCCGCGCCATCGGCACCCTGGCGAATACCCGGGCGATCACGCTGACCACCGAGTACGAGATCAATCCCGATCTGAGCCTCAACTATCTGTACGGCCAGGCCGTGCATGATTCCTATACCGACGGTGGCGCCAGCGATGAAGATCCGGTTGCCGGTCGCGGGATGGTGACCAATGCCGCGATCACGGCGGTGGATACCCAGAATGTGGAAGGCTACAGTTTTGCCAATACCGCCAGCTCGCGGCCGAACTCGGAGCTCAAATCCTTCTCGCATGAACTGCGCTTCGACTGGGACGTGAACGCCAAATTGCGCACCAGTTTCGGCGCCTACTATTCGCAGGTGGAAGATGCGGAATGGACGGCCTTGTTCATCAACGATCTGTGCAATGCCGATACCCCCGAGAACATCGAGAACTGCAACGAACCGCTATCGGCGCCCAATACCTTGGGCGAACGCACGGTGCTGACTGCCGGGGTGGCTTACGATCAGTACGTGCGGCAGCATGGTGGCCAGCTGCGTGGCGAGTGGACGGCCTTCCAGGACCGCATCATGGCCGGCTTTGCCTCGTTCAGCTACAGCTTTCTTGACAACCTGGAAGGCACGCTGGAAGCCCGCTACACCCTGGAAGACAAGATGGTCGATCGGTTTACCGATTCGTTCATGCTCAAGCCGGGCGAGACCGTGACCTACAACCCGCCGCAGGATCCCGTGCTGCCAGGCTTCGGCAACTCGCTGACCAGCAACATCGTGGTGCCGCACGATGAGAAGCGCTACGCCTATTTCACCCCGCGGGCGATTCTCAACTGGCACTATGCCAAGCAGAACATGGTGTATTTCTCCGTCGCCAAGGGGGTCAAATCCGGTGGCTTCAACAATGCCGATTCGCCGACCGAACTGACCTACGATGAAGCGGAGAACTGGACCTACGAACTCGGTTCCAAGAATCGCTTCATGCATGGCCTGATCACCCTCAATGGCGCGCTGTTCCTGATCGACTGGAGCGGCCTGCAGGGCGGGGTGCCGCCCAGTGTGGCCGGTCTTTCCACCTCCGACATCGTCACCAACATCGGCGGCGCGACCAGCTATGGCATCGAAATCGAATCCGATGTCCACTTAAGCCGTGATTTTTCCCTGGATCTGGGGCTGACCTACAACGATGCCACCTACAATGACGGGGTAAAATACTCCGGCGGGCATCAGGATACCGGCAGTTTTCATTGTGATGGCGTGACCTGTCCCGCCGATGGCGATGTCGGCGGCAATCAGCTGGCCCGGACATCCAAACAGCAGTATTCGCTGGGCCTGAATTTCACCCGTGATCTGGCCGGCTGGCTGATGAAGGCGCGTCTGGACACGAATTACCAAAGCAAGCAATACGTGACGCCGCTGAATCTGGCCTGGGCGCCGGATCGTCAGCTCACCAATGCCTCGCTGAACTTCGCCGCCCCCGGTGACCGCTGGGAAATCGGTTTCTGGGGCAAGAATCTGACCGATGAAGACTACGCCTCGAACGCGTTCTACATCGGCGTGTTCAACCAGTACATGGCGGGCAAGGGTGCAGGGCGCACCTTTGGCGCCAACATGAAGTACAGATTCTGACCGCGTCGCCAGGCTCAAGGAGCGCAGTCGTGCGATTTCAATATCAAGTGTTTGCGTTGCTGGTTCCGGCCGGGATCCTGGCAGCTTGCGGATCGGCGTCGAATTCCGCCCGTGAATTGCCACTGGGCACCTACGAGCATTTCACCGTCAAGGATCCGCAGCAGTCCGCCGCCTTTCTGGCCGTGGATGATCTCGACGGGGATGGGCGCAAGGAGATCGTGCTGTCGACCCTCATCGAGCAGTCGCCGCCGGGGCCGCCGACGGCGGCCTCGCGCGGCGCCTTGCGCGTGTTCAGCACCGCGGCGGATGCCGCCGGTCCCTGGAGCGAAAAGCTGGTGCTGGCGACCACGGATCCGCAGGGCGAGGCCTTCATCAATGCGCCACAGGTCTTCGACATCGACGGGGATGGAATCAAGGATCTTCTGGTGCAGACCGGCTTTCTGACCACCCTGGGCGGATCGCAATCCTGGTTGCGCGGGCCGGATTTTCGCGAGCGTCGCTATTTCGCACTCGAAACCACCCGCGGCATGACCGGCTATTTCTGGCACGAAGCGCAGCAGCACGATCTGGATGGCGATGGCCTGCTGGACATCATCACCACCTCGGTGCAGACGCAGGACCTGGTGGGCAATCCGGGCAATCCACTGGGCCGTCCGGATGGCAATGAAAAGCTGCGGGTGGAGTGGCATCGCAATCTCGGTGGTGGCGAGTTCGCCTATCAGGTCCTGGCGGAGGGGGTCGGCGGCGTATTCATCAAATTGCATGATGTCGATGCGGACGGCGATCAGGACATCCTGCTGAGCCATTATTTCGGCCCGCCGCAGCGGCCGTCGGTGATCTGGCTGGAGCAACTTCAGGCCCCGGCTGCGGGCAACGACTACGTCGGGGAGTGGCAGCAGCACAGCATCGACTCCACCATCGGCGCGGGCTATCACATGGAACTGGCGGACCTCAATGGCGATGGTCGCATCGATCTGATCGTGGATTCGCATCATCACCAGGACGATGAGCGCATGGTCGATGCGCAGGGCCAGCCGATTGCGCCTGGCCTCTACTGGTTTGAAATTCCGTCGAACCCGCGCCAGAGCAGCCAGTGGCCACGCCATGTGATTTCGCAGGATTTCGAGGTCAATCTGGCCGGCAGTCCGTCCAGCCAGGGCGTGCCGGGCATCTTCAGCGTGGGCGATATCGATGGCGATGGCCGGTTGGATCTTGCGGTGCCTGGTGACGGCAACGACAAGCTGTACGGATTTCGCCAACAGGCCGATGGCCAGTTCCTGGCGGAACTGATCGATGTGGGGCAAAAAATGATCGCGATGGCAGTGATCGCCGACATCGACGGCGATGGTCGCAATGAAATCGTCGCCGCCAAGCACAACAGCGTCGATGGTGGCACCGAGCTGCCGCCCGGCTTCCTCAGGATTTACCGATTCCAGCCGCCATCGTGACCTGGATCAGTTCGGCCGGCCGCCGTGGTCGCCACCCTGCGGGAAAAAGACCGGTCGGGGTGGCTGTCGTCAGCGCCGGTCGCAAACAAGAGATTTTCTGACCATGCGCCATGGGTTTGCGTTGTTCCTGATTGTCTGGCTGAGCGCCTGCGGCAGTCTGCCGCCGCGTGCGCCCCTGACACCAGCCCTGCCGGAGCGCTTCGTGGCCGGTCTGGCGGAGTCCGCGCCGCCGCTGTGGTGGCAGGCGCTGGGTGATGCCGAGCTCGATGGCCTGATCAAGGAGGCGCTGGGCGCGAACCCAGGCCTGCAGCAGATCGCCGCGCGTCTGCGGGCGGCCCGCGCCGGACTCGGCCGTGCCGGTGCCGATGTCTGGCCGCAGTTGAATCTCACGGCGGAGCAGCAGAAACCGCTGGGCGCCGGTGCAATGGCGGCAAGCGGCAGCGTCGGCCTGGCGGCCAGCTACGAGATTGACCTGTGGGGCCGGATTCAGGCGGGCGAGCGCTCGGCTGGGTCTCTGGCGCAGGCGACCGCGCACGAACTCAAGGCCGCGCAGATCAGCCTGAGCGCGAACATTGCGACCCAGTGGATTCGCCTGGGCAGTGCCCATCGGCGTCTGGCGCTGGTCGCGAGCGAGCGGCAGCACGCCGAACGGATCCTGGATCTGATCAAGTTGCGCTTTCGCAAGGGCCAGGTGAGTGCCGGCGACGTGCTGCGCCAACGTCAGTTGCTGGAAAGCACGCGCGCCCTCGAGGCGCTCAGCATCGCTGATCTGGGGGTTCTGGAGCATGGTCTGGCCGAATTGCTGGGGCGACCTGCCGGGGTGGATCACTGGGCGGGCTATCAGAACGAACGCCTGCTGCCCCTGCCGGCAGGCGGCGTGCCGGCCGAAGTGGTGTCGCGCCGACCGGATGTGCAGCAGGCCTGGCAGAATCTGCTGGCCGCCGATGCGGACGTCGCGGTGGCGGTGGCGCAGCGCTTTCCTCGACTGACCCTGGGGGCGGCCACCAGCAGCACTTCGGCGGGGCCTGAGGCGCTGTTCGACAGCTGGCTGAGCAGCCTGAGCGCGTCCTTGCTCATGCCGCTGGTGGACGGGGGTCGGCTGCGTGCCGAGGTGCAACGACGCGAGGCCTTGCGTGATCAACAACTGGCCGCCTACCGTGCGGCGGTGCTCAAGGCGTTTCGCGAGATTCAGGATGTGCTGCTGCAGGATCGCCAGCAGCAGGCCCAACTCGACAGCCTGCAGGTGCAACTGGGTCTGTCCGCCGCCCTCGTGCAGCGTCAGCTGCGTGAACTGCGAGGCGGGGATGTCGACTACCCCGCGGTGCTGGACGGCCAGATCACGCACAGCGCCTTGCGCCGGGAACTGCAGGCGGCGCGCCAGCGGGCGCAGGAAATCCGGATCACCATGTATCGCGTGACGGCCGGGCCGCTGCCCGAATCTGTTGCCACCGGCCAGGATGCCTGATCGTGCAATTGTCCAAGAAACCCTGGGTATTCGGCGTGCTCACCGCCGCCATTTTGCTGCTGTCCCTGTTCATCAGCCGCAGCCTGATCGTCACCGCGCCGCGAGCCGAGCGCCAGCCGCCCGAACGGCAGGCGCGACTGGTGGACGCGGTGTTCGTGCAGCCTGGCAGCGAGCAGCTGGTTCTCACCGCTTACGGTGTGGTGGAAGCCGCCCAGCGGGTCAGTCTCAGCGCCCAGGTCAGCGGTGTGGTGGCGGAAATTGCACCGCAGTTCGTGCCCGGAGCGCGGGTGCTGGCGGGGCAGAGCCTGCTGAAAATCGACCCCAGCGATCTGCTTCTGGCGCGGGACCGGGCGCGCGCCGATCTTGCCACCGCCCAGGCCTCGCTCGCCCAGGAGCGAGGCCGGCAGCAGGTGGCGCAGGCCGATCTTGAGCTGCTGGACATGCCGCTGGCGGATTCCGAGCGGGCGCTGATGTTGCGCGAGCCGCAACGTCAGGCGGCGCAGGCGGCGGTGGATTCGGCGCGCACGCGCCTGGCTGCCGCCGAGCTGGATCTGGCACGGGCCGAGATCAGGGCGCCTTTCGATGCGCGCGTGATCCGGCGGGATGTGGTGCCAGGCGCCCAGGTGGGCGGGGTCGGCACCGTACTGGGCGAACTGGTCGGCGATGAGCTCTACTGGGTGACCCTGATGCTGCCGGCGGCCTCCTTACGCTGGCTGGAACTGCCCGACGAACAGGGGCAGGGCGGGTCGGCCGTGCAGATTCGTGACGCCAGCCGGCCCGACGCCGGGCCCTGGCAAGGTCGCGTGATCCGCTTGCTCAGCCAGATCGAAACCCAGGGGCGGCGGGCGCAATTGCTGGTGGAAGTGAATCCGCGCGCACCGGGTGCGCCGCCCTTGCTGCTGGGCAGTTATGTGAAGGCGCAGATCCAGGGGCGCCGGCTGGACGCGGTGTATCGGCTGAATCCGGCCTGGATTCAGCAGGACAGCGTGTGGGTGGTGCGTGAGGGGCGACTGCATCGCGCGGAACTTGAGCTCCTGCATGCGCAGGACGATGGCGTGATCGCGCGCGGCGAGCTGGGGACGGAGGCCCGGGTCATGAGCTCCGTGCTGACCGGCGCGGTCGAGGGCATGCAGGTGCGGCTGGGCGGCGAGTCCACGCCATGAATGCAGTGCAGCCCGGAGGCGCCATTGCCTGGATGGCGCGCAACCATGTGACGGCCAATCTGCTGATGCTGGTGATGATCGTGGGTGGTTTTTTCGCCAGCCTGCAGATCAAGAAAGAGGTTTTTCCGGAGTTCACGCTCGATCAGGTGGAGGTGACGGTGGCCTATCCTGGCGCCACTCCTGCCGATGTCGAACAGGGCGTGGTGCTGGTGGTGGAAGAGGCCCTGCAGGGCATCGACGGCGTGGATGAAATCAATTCAACCGCCGTGGAGGGCAGCGCCCGCATCATCGCGGAACTCAGCGAGGCGGCCGATGCCAATGCGGTGTTTCTCGATATCCAGCAGGCGGTGTCGCGGATCAGCAATCTGCCCGAGGATGCCGAGCAGCCGGTCATCGCCCTGGCCAAGCGGGTGCGCAGCGTGCTCAGCCTGTTCGTGTACGGCGAGCTGGACGAACTGGCGCTGCGGGAACTGGCGGAGACGGTGCGTGATCAGTTGCTGTCGACCCCCGGCATCACCCAGGTGGAACTCGAAGGCGTGCGTGACTATCGCATTCATGTTGATGTGCCCAGCGAAAATCTGCAGGCCCATGGCCTGAGTTTGCAAGGCATCGCCGAACGGCTGGCCGCGGCCTCGGTCGATGCGGGCGGCGGTCGTCTTGAGACCCCGGCAGGCGAGGTGCTGGTGCGGGTGGCCGAGCGGCGCGACTGGGCGCATGAATTCGCGCGCCTGCCGATCCTCAGCGATGCGCGCGGCAGCACGCTGCGGCTGGAGGAAATTGCGTCGGTGGCCGACAGCTTTGACGAATCCCAGACCCGGGGCGCCTGGTTCGATGGCCAGCCGGCGATTGGCCTGGAGGTCTTTCGCATCGGCGCACAGACTCCGAGCAGCGTGTCTCGTGCGGTGCAGGCGGCGCTGGACGACATCCGTGTCAGCCTGCCCGATGGCGTGAATGCGATCGTGCTCAATGATGAGTCAGGCATCTACCATGCGCGCCTGAACCTGATGCTCAAGAACGGTGCGCTCGGCCTGTTGCTGGTGCTGGTGCTGATGAGCATCTTTCTGGAGTTCAAGCTCGCTTTCTGGGTCACCATGGGCATCCCGGTGTCGTTTCTTGGCGCCATGCTGCTGCTGCCGGCGACCGGCTCGAGCATCAACATGATTTCCATGTTCGCGTTCATTATCAGCCTGGGCATTGTTGTCGATGATGCGGTGGTGGCCGGGGAGAACATCTACGAATATCGCCAGCGCGGCATGGACTTTCTCTCCGCCGCGATTGCCGGTGCACGCAATATCGCGATGCCGGTCACGTTCAGCGTGCTCACCAATATTGCCGCCTTCCTTCCGTTGATGTTCGTGCCGGGCACCATGGGCAAGCTGTTCATCGTGATCCCGCTGGTGGTGTGCACGGTGTTCGCGATCAGCCTGATCGAGGCCTTGTTCATCCTGCCGGCACATCTGGCGCGCAGCCGCTCGCTGGATGCAGATGCGCCGATGCGGCGCTGGCAGCAAGGTTTCGCCAGCAGTTTTTCCACCTGGGTGCGGCGCCGCTACAAGCCTCTGGCCGAGCAGGCGGTGGTGCATCGTTACCTGACCGTCGCGATCGGTGTCGGCCTGCTGATGATCATGCTCGCCTATGCGATCAGCGGGCGCATGGGTTTCGAATTCATGCCCAGCGTCGATGCCGATTTCTCCGAAGCCAGCATCACGCTGCCCGTGGGGGTGACGCCGATGCGGGTGGACAAAGCGGCGCGCCACCTCGAGGCCGCCGCGCAGCGCGTGATCGAGTCCAGCGGCGGCGAGACCCTCAGCCGCGGGGTGTACACGGTGGTGGCGGAAAACAGCGTCCGCACGCGCATCTATCTCACCGATACCGACATCCGGCCGATCAGCACCGCCGAGCTGACGCGGCGTTGGCAGGCGGCGACGCCGCCGCTGGCCGATGCCCAGGCCCTGCGGTTTTCCGCCGACACCGGTGGTCCCAGTGCGGGGCCGGCCCTGACTCTGGAGCTGAGCCACCGCGACGTGGCGGTGCTGGATGCGGCCAGTGCGGCGCTGGGCCTGGCGCTGGCGGATTTTCCACAGGTGTCCGGCATCGACGACGGATTTCAGCCCGGCAAGCTGCAGTTCAATCTGCGTCTGAGCGAGGAAGGCAAAAGCCTGGGACTGACGGCCCGCGAGGTGTCCCGCCAGGTCCGGGCCGCATTCTATGGCGCCGAGGTGCTCCGACAGCAGCGCGGTCGCAACGAGGTGAGGGTCCTGGTGCGGCTACCGGAAGCGGAACGGCACCGGATCATGGACATCCAGAACCTGCTGATTCGCACCCCGGCGGGTACGGATGTGCCGCTGGATCTGGTCGCCGAGGTGGAGCAGGGGCGGGCATTCGATGCCATCGAGCGTCATCAGGGCCGGCGCACGGTGCAGGTGACGGCGGATGTGGCGCCGCGCAGCGCGGCCAGCCAGGTGCTGAAAACCGTGGAGGCCGAGATCCTGCCGCAGTTGCAGCGCGATTACCCGGGGCTGAGCTATGCCCTCGGCGGGCGTCAGGCCGATACCAGCGAATCCATGAGCGCACTGGGTCTGGGCTTTCTCGCCGCGCTGGGTCTGGTCTACCTGCTGCTCGCCATCCCTTTTGGCAGCTATCTGCAGCCCGCCATCGTCATGGTGGCGATCCCGTTTGGCATTTTCGGCGCGATTGTGGGGCATCTGATCATGGGCTATGCGATGAGCATCATCTCGATGATGGGGGTGATCGCGCTGGCCGGCGTGGTGGTCAATGATTCCCTCGTGATGGTGCACCATGCCAATGAACTGCGATCCGAAGGGCTGAGCGCGGCGCGCGCCATCGTGCAGTCCGGGGTGCGCCGCTTCCGGCCAATCCTGCTGACCACCCTGTCGACCTTCGGCGGTCTGGCGCCGATGATTTTCGAGACCTCGCCGCAGGCGCGCTTTCTCATTCCGATGGCCATCTCGCTCGGCTACGGCATCCTGTTCGCCACCGCGATCACCCTGCTGCTGGTGCCCAGCCTGTACATGATCATCGAAGATCTGCGTGGCTTGGGTGGCCGGCCACGCCGATCATCCACGCTGCAGGCCGCACAGGAGTAGCTCATGTTCATGGAGGTCACCCCGCTGGCCCAGCAGGCCTTGGTTCTGAGTGTGCTGGGCCTTCTTGCGGCCGTCCTCGCCGGTGTGTACTGGCGGCTGAAGCGGCGCGCCGTGCCAGGCGCTTATCATGCTGGTCTGGCCTGGCTGCGGGCCTTGCTGTATTTCTGCGGGTGTCTGGTCATTGCGACACTCAGTCAGGTGCTGGCGGCAGTGCTGGAGCGTCCGCTGGCCAGCGCGCAGCAATTGGGTGATCCGGTCTGGCTGGCCTACACCGTGGTCTGCTTTGTCGTCATCCTGATCGCCTACGGGTTGATCTGGCCCTTGGGCACCTTCACCGATGGGCGCCGCCATCATGCGGTTCTGGCCATGCTCTACGGCGGGTTCTGGGGCATTTGCCAAGGCCTGATGTTCCTGTCGATCTGGGCACTGGTGGAACGCAGCGGGCTGGGCCTGCCCTGGGTGGCCGTTCTCAGTTATGTGCTGATCGGCGGCTATAACGGCTGCCTGCATCATTTCTACTGGGACCGGCAGGTGTCGCCGCCGCACAATTACTCGGAATGGAACGGGCGCAAGGTGCTGTTCTGCCATACGCCGAATCTCCTGCTGAGTCTCGGTCATCTCGCCGTCTACGGGAATGTCGGCGTGTTCCTGCTGTTGCAAGCCCTGGCGCTGGCGCTCTCGGCCCGGGCCATGCGCTTTCCCGCGTTCTGGGATGATTACACCGCAGTGCCGGGGCAGGAGCGTTCGCTGGCGCGAAAAGGACCGGTCGCGGCCTGAGCCTGGCGGCGCCGAAGCGCCGGGTTTCGCGTCTGCATGTGGCGTCGCCAGCGGCCACCGGATCAGCCAAATTGGCCAAATTCCGGGGCCAGCTGGAGCTCGGCCAGTTCGACCTGCCACAGACCGTGGGCGGAGGCCCAGCGATAGGCCTGCAGCAGGCCGCGTGCGTCGAGCAGATAGTCGGCGCCGGCCGCGCCGTATTCGCCGCCGTAGTAACGATAATGGGTCGGTGAGACATCCGCCTGCCGCTGCGCGTGACGCATTGAGAGCAAGGGATGCAGGAAACCCTCTACGCCCGGGCGGCGCAGATCGGGCAGGACCACGCAGCGCTCGCCGTCGTCCAGCGCCCGCAACAACGGCCCGGCGGCCACCCGCAGCAACGGAAACAGCAGGGCGTCCGGCGGGCAGCGCAATTGCCGTTCGGTGCTCGCCGAGTGCCAGCGCAGTTGATCGGCTTCGAGGCGGTAGTCCAAGCGCCTGCCGTCGCACCATGCAACGGTCATCTGGCGGCATTGCGCCGACCGGTAGCGCGCGTCAATGCGTAGCAGCGGCTTGCCATCCCGCAGACGCTCGCCGCGCAGGCGCAATCCATATGCATCGCGCTGCAGTTGCCAGGGCTCGGTAATGGTCTGGCGTTCTCCATCCAGCCAGTAGTGATAGCAACCCTGGGCAAGCATGCTCATGCGCGCGGCTCGACGAACTCGATCAGCAGGCCGGCGGTGTCTTCCGGGTTGAAATAGGCCATGCGCGCATGTGGCAGTTCGATCATGCCGTCCGGGGTGACATGCCCCAGACGCACACCGGCCTCGGCCATGGCTTTGATCGCGGCGGGCAGATCATCGACGTTGTAGCACACATGATTGATGCCTTCCGCGCGCTCCAGCAGCAGCGCGCGGTAGCGGGCTGCAACCGGCTCGATCACCTCATAGGGCGTGCCGCCAATGCTGAAGAACGCGAAACGGGTTTCGGCTGGCTCGCCTGCGGCCGGCACGCGCAGGATGTCTTCCTCGCGCAGCCCGAACAGGGCCTGCATGCGTTTGATCAGCGCTTCACCATCGCGGGTGACCAGGCCGATATGGCGCAGTCCGCGCAGATGGGCCTGCATGCCGCCGCTCAGAATCGATCCTGAGTCCGGCCCGGCGGCCTTGACAGCGGGGAGGTCGGTCCGGGGGATGTTGAGATCATGCGAATGCATCATGGCTCACCTGGCCGTCGCGGAAGGACCGGTCGGACGGGTGTCAGACAGGCCGTCCGCCAGCAATAAGTCTAATGTTATAAGAATAAGTCTATTGTGGGGCGCGACGGCCGGATCGGCAAGGCGCAGTGGCGTTCGCGTTTACTCAGTTTCCTCCAGCCTGCTGATTTCTTCATCGGTCAGGTGCGCCTTGCGTTTGATCAGCAGGGCACGCAGCGGCGCGCTGAGATTTTGCCCGGTGCGGTGCAGGTAGTCGAAGAAAGCCAGCACTTCCGTGGTTTTGCCATGGACGCCATTGAGCACGGGGGCAGCGCGAGGTCGCGCGCTCAGTGTCTTGACCCTGGCCTCCAGTGCGGGCAAGGCGTCGGCCGTTGCTTCCTGGCAGGCCATCAGCATGGCCGCCCATTTTTCGCGGTACGCGGCCTTGCCCAGCATCTGCGCGGCAAAGGCACCGATCTGTGGGTCGCCGCTCGTGCGCAGCGCTGCCAGCGCGCTGACCTGCACATCGGCAAAGGGTTTCAGGCAGCAGGCACGCAGCGGTGTAATGGCCTTGGACGTGGCTTTGGTCTGCAGCAGCACCGTGGCTGCCCAAAGGATGCCTCGATGATTGCTGTCCAACTGCTGGAGCAGGAAATCCTCGCTCAGATCTTCGGGGCCTGTGGCGGTCGGGAAACGCGAGTACAGGTTTTCGGGGCTCAACAGATCCATGGGCGTGTTCTACTCCCGGTCTCGGGCCAGGGCATTGACGGTGAGATCAAGCTGAAACTTGGCGGTGTCCAGCCAAGCGTCACGCGCCTCGCGTCCGGGCAGATAGCTCACTGCCGGACGCTTCGGATCGGCGCCTTCCGGCACCTGCAGTTTCAGACCCGGTGGCTGGGCAAGGCCGTGCAGGCCGCGGCGCAGGTTCTGGAAGCCATGGCGCAGGAACTCGGGCTGCCTAGCCAGATCTTCGGCGGGGGTCAGGGCATCGAGCAGTGCATGGGCCTGATCCAGGGTCTCGTAGCTGAACTCGGCCCAGCGGGCGACGTCGGCGCCCGGCTGAAATTTCGCCGATTTCATCTCATCGGGAAAACCTTGCATGGCGCCGCGGCGGCTCTCGATCAGGTTCTGTGTGCTGGCGATGGCCGTCAGCAATTCGTTCTCCAGCCCGCGTGCCTGACCGATATCAAGTGGCAACCGGAGTTTCTGTTCGCCGGCGTCGGCCATTTGCTGCTTCAGCGAATCGATCCGGGCCTGGATGGGCTGCGCTTCGGCGCCTGCAGCGGACGGACTTTGCCCGGCTTGATCGCCCTCGGCCAGCGTGGACGGGTTGACCGACGCGGACTGACGTTGGGAGATCAGCAGCAGGCCGGTGGCCAGGCCTAGCAGCACGGCGGTGGCGATGAGGGCAAAGCGGCGACGTTTGCCTGGCCGGGCTTCGGCTTGCTTGCACTTGACGCAGCCGGGGGCCTGGTCGGCGTCATAGTGCAGCCCGTGAGCCTGACAAGTCTGGATGTCTGTCACTGCAGCGCGCCCCGCTATTGCACTTGTAGGGAAAAGAAAATAGGGGATTGTTCCAGGTGCGGCAAGGACACGGAGCGAATTTAGGACGGGCGGGAAGGTCGCAACCGTGGCCGGTGCAAGCGCGAAGCGTGCGAGGACGCGCGGATCGAGCCGGGCCGCCCTGGCTTCGGGATGGGGCGATACGGCTTGCAGGGTGGGGTGTGTCGCGGCGTCCCGCGCCGACCCGGCGGCGCGGACTGAATGTCGTCAATCCCCTGGTGTTCTAATGATATAGATACAATACATAGTGACCGCTTTCGGTCGCCACCACCGCAGTCACATGCCCCATGCTCACATCTTGCGTCAGGCTCTTGCGGCCAGCCACTGCCTGCGCGCGCCCGGCGTCTATGACGGTTTGACCGCGTTGCTGGCCGAGCAGGCGGGTTTTGAACTGGGCTTTGTTTCCGGGGCCTGCATTGCATTCGCCCGCCATGGCAGGCCGGACATGGGGCTGGTTTCGCTGACGGAAGTCGTGGACAGCGTGGCGCTGATGCGCGAGCGGGTGGACCTGCCGCTGATCGTTGACATGGACACTGGTTTCGGCAATGCATTGAACGTCCAGCGCAGCGTGCGGGTCCTGGAGCGGGCCGGGGCCTCGGCCTTGCAGATGGAAGATCAGGTGATGCCGAAGCGCTGTGGCCACATGGCGGGCAAGCAGGTGATTCCGACGGCCGAGATGGTCGGCAAGATCAAGGCGGCACTCGATGCCCGCCAGAATCCGGACACCGTGCTGATCGCCCGGACCGATGCCCTGGGGGTCAACGGGTTTGCGGATGCGCTGGAACGGGCGGAACGGTATCTCGAAGCCGGCGCCGATGCCTTGTTCATCGAAGCGCCAACCAGTCGGGCGCAGATGGAGGAGATCGCAAGCCGCTTCGCCCACCGTGTCCCGCTGGTGCACAACCTGGTTGAAGGTGGGGGATCACCCATCGATGATGCCGACGGCCTGCAAGCCCTGGCCTATCGCATCGCCCTGTATCCGGCGGCACTGCTGCACCTGTTCGTGCCGCAGGCGCAGGCCCTGCTCGAGCACATCCGGAGCAAAGGCAGCACGCGTGACCGCCGTGACCTGATCGATCTTGACCGAATCAATGCGGTGCTTGGTGCGCCGCAACTGCTGCAGCAAGCGCAACGCTACGGCGCCTGAACCATCCGCAAGTTCCGGCAGGATCGCCGGCATGAATGCTGAACGGGGACGTGAACGGGGACGCACCACTTTGCCGTCGGGCTGGGCATTAACGCGGCCATGGGCCGCCCAGCGGGCCTGTTCAGCTCTTGCCGCAGCGCCAGATGAAAATCGGCGCCCAGAGCCCTGCCGGTAAAGTGGTGCGTCCCCATTGTTCCCCATTGTTCAGGGCGGTGGTGCGTCCCCCAGGCTGGCGGCTGTTTTGCCTTGAAGGTGATAGCGGAGTAGAAATACGCTGGCCGGCTGTGGCCCGCTGGGCGGGTTTGGGCGGTTTGACGTTTTTCGGTTCGTCATGGAGGAAGCATGAAACGGGATCTCTCGATGCATCGGCTGGTGTTTGCCGGGCTGCTGGTTTCTACCGCCCTGGTGACGGGCGCCTGCAGTCGCTCATCACAGGCGGTTTCGGTCGAGCATGGCCGCTACCTGGTGAAGATGGCGGGCTGCAATGACTGCCACACCTCGGGCTATTTGCTGGCCAGCGGGGCGGTGCCCGAGTCGCAGTGGCTGCTGGGGGACAGTTTCGGCTGGCACGGGCCATGGGGCACGACTTACGCGACCAATCTGCGTCTGTTGCTCGGTGGCATGAGTGAAGAGGAGTGGTTGGTGCATGCGCGCAGTGTGAAATCCAGGCCACCGATGCCCTGGTTCAGTCTCAATGAAATGCGGGAGGCGGATCTGCGCAGCATCTACCGCTATGTCCGTCAATTGGGCGCTGCGGGAGTCGAAGCGCCGGCCTATCTGCCGCCCGGAGTGGCGCCGCCTCCGCCATTTGCCAGCTTTCCTGCTCCGCCGGCCGAAACCTGAGCAGCCGGACGCCAGGCGCTCAGCGGTGGCTCAGACGGGCAAAGCCGCCGCTGAGCTGATCCAGGGACTGGCCGGCAAGAAATTTTCGGGCCTCGGCTTGCTCCAGTAACTGGCTGCGGAAAAAATTCACCGCACTGGCGTTGATCATGCGCAGGGCATCGGTTTGCGGCGCGGCATCGCGATCGGTGCGGCAGATCAGCCGGCCGAGATAATGGTCCGCGCCGTCAATGACCAGCAACCAGTTCTGGCCGGGCCGGGCGGTGTCATAGGACAGACGGTGCTGGCGCCAGTCGGTGACGAAGCGGCCGTCACGATCCCAGGTGCCGGTGGTGGCCAGCATGGGCAGATCCATGTCCAGCCAGGAGCGGCGGTTGATCAGGCCGAACATCTCGCCCGGCGGTGACAGGGCCAGCACGGCCTGAATGCGGGCATCTCGGCCTTCGATGCGCTGGCCGGTATCCGGATCGATGGCGATGGCGCCACCAAGCTGCTGGGCGCTGAAGGCGCCGAAAGAGTGGCCGGCGGCCGCGATGCGCCGGGCATCGATGCGCTCAGGCAGGCCGGGCATCACCTGCTCCAGCGCGACCAGATGATCAAGGATGAGCCGCAGGTCCTCGATCCGCGCGCTGATCAGCTTTTCGGTGCCGTAACGCAGGCTGTTGAAGATTGCTCTGGGGCTGCCGCCGCCGTCGCGATGATACGGCGCGATGCTGACAAAGCCATGGCTAGCCCAGTGGTCGAGCAGTGCATCGTATTCATCGATGTCCGAGGCAAAACCATGCGAGAACAGGATCAGCGGATAGGGGCCGGCGCCGGCCGGCTCGACGATGCGCAGGCGCAGTTCGCGACCCCGGACCGGCCAGTTGAGCGCGGCGCTCTTGCGCACCGGGTGCGGGCCCGGTTCCCAGGCCGGGATTTGCGCCAGCTGCTCGGCGCTGGCCTTAAGCGGCATGGCCGGCGGGTTCTCCAGCGGCTCGGCGCAAGCGGCCAACAGCAGGCCGATCAGCAGTGCGGTCAGCCCGAGCCGGCTGGTCGTCATGGGTGTGTGGTATCTCAGGCGGACGGGCTGCTGTCGGGCCGGCTTGGGCGCATTCATGGTGTGGGCAGGCTCATTCGATGTGCTGACGCAGGAAGTTCAAGCTGTCTTGCGCGCTGGCCTGGGGTCGCTCCAGCGGTAGCAGGTGGCCGGCGCCTGGATAGACCTTGCGTTCGACCGTGCTTGCGGCGCGCAGCTTGTCCGCAAAGGCCAGGCTGAGTTCGACCGGCAGTTGCGGGTTGTCGGCGCCCCACAGGATCAGGCTGGGCGCGCTGACCGCAGCCAGCAACGCATCCGGCTCACCGGTTGCGAACTGGCGCAGGCGGGCCAGTTCCGCCTGGCGGTTGCCGCTGCGGCGCCACATGTGCACGAAACGTGTTTTCAGTGGCGCGTCCACCGCCGCTGGATCGGCCGCCATCCATTGCAGGAAACGGTGGAGTGCAAGCGGTGGCAGCAATGGCATCAGCGCATCTGCCCAGCCTGGAATCTGGCTGCCGTTGCGGTGAGTCTTGCGTTTCAGTCCGCCGGAGTTGATCAGCACCAGGGCTCTTGTTCGTTCGGGGTGGCGGGCGGAAAAACTGAAGGCGATATTGCCGCCGAGGCTGGAGCCCACCAGCGCAAGCTGCTCGATGTGAAGGGCGGTCAGCAGACCCTCGAGCAGTTCAACATCACGCGCCACCGTGTAACGGCCGCCGGGGTCAGGGCCGGTCAGTCCATGGCCGGCCAGGTCGTAGCGCAGCACACGGTAGTCCTGACTCAGTACAGGCAGCCAAGCATCCCACATTCGCATATCGAGGAAATGCGAGTGGATCAGCACCACCACCGGCCGGTCGGCCGGTCCCTGTAGACGATAGCGAATGTCGACGCCATCGATGTGGATGCGCTGCAGCGTGGCATCGCCATAGCGGGCTTCCAGCCATTCCGGTGACAGGTCGCGCCAGGCGATCTGCGCATAGGCCGCGTAGCCGGCCAGCAAGAGCAGCGGGATCAGCAGCAGGCCGAGCAGGGCTTGCCAGAGTCGGCGCATCAGGCCACCGCAAGGCTTTCGCGCAGACAGTTGATCATCGCGCGTTCCAGGATGAAAGCCCGGGCTTTTGCCGGGTCGGCCGCGGTCTGCATCAGCATCTGCTGGCGCCGGCTCTGTACATCGGGGTCGGTGGACTCCATGAGTTTCTTGTTGGCGATGGTGTGTTCCTGCACGAAACGCACGGCGAGTTGACGGCGCTGACGATCGTACTGGCTGAACTGCGCCTGATGGTCGGCGCCCTGCTGCTGGATGGCGACCAGCCTTGTGGCCAGATTGTGGGCATCGTGGATGCCGCCATTCATGCCCATGCCGCCGAGCGGATTGTTGATGTGGCAGGCGTCTCCGGCAAGGACCATGCGGCCGTTGAAATAGGTTTCCGAGACGCGCTGGTGCACGTTGTAGAGGGTGCGATGGCCGATTTCATACGCGCAATCCCTGGCATGCAGGTGCTGCAGGCGGGCCTGTACATGGGCATCCGACAGCACCCAGGCCTCGTCCTCCGGGTTTTTCGGGAACACCGGAAACAGCACGCGCCAGAGCTTGTCCGTGCGCAGGATTACGCACCATTCCTGCGGATCGGCCACATAGTTCACGTAGGAAAAGTTGTCGAACACTTCTTCAAAGGCAAATGGCGTGCTGATGACGAGAAATTTTTCGTCATAGGTAAATCCGCCAAAGCCGATGCCGGCGGCCTTGCGCACCGCGCTGCTGGCGCCTTCAGCGCCGACCAGAAAAGGCGTGCGCATGGTCTTGCGGCCGTCCGGCGTGATGAGTTCGACATTCACCCCATCGGTATCCTGGCTGGCGCTCACGACTTCATGGCCGAATCGCAATTCGGCATGCGGAAACGCGGCCAGCTCATCCCGGATGATGTGGGTCATCTCGTATTGTTCGAGCTGCAGCCGGAACGGAAAATCGGTTTCATCGGCAATCAGGCGCATGTCGAATTCCGCCACCTCGCCGCTGCGCCGGTCGCGGTACTGATAGCGGTCCACGATCAGGCCCTTGTCGATCATGGCGGGGGCGACACCGAGCTCCTGCAGGATTTCCAGCGAGGGTGGATGAAAGGTCGATGCGCGCAGGTCGCGCGGCAGCTGCGGGCATTTTTCCAGCAGCATGACCGGGACGCCCTGACGGGCCAGGGACAGGGCGAGGACGCAGCCGGCCGGGCCGGCGCCGGCGATGAGGATCGGGTCTTGGGTCATGTCGCGCTCGCTGTAGCGGGGGTGAGATTGGGCAGATGGTCAGGCTGCCGGCGCAGTTGCAGGGCCCACAGACAGACCAGCACATTGATGGCGCCGAACATCACGAACGGAGCGCTGGGGCCGATGCTGCGGAACAGCAGGCCGCCCAGGCCCGAGCCAATGAGGATGCCGACCGCGCCGGCGACGCCAAAGAAACCGATGACCACGCCGCGCAGGGCGGCGGGTGCCTGCTGGCCGATCAGTGCCTGACTGCTGACAAATGCGCTGATTTCCGCGATGCCCATCAGGCCCAGCAAGGCGAATACCCAGGGGGCGGTGGGATCCTTCACCATGAACAGGGAGAGATAGACCGCGGCGGTCAGGCCGCTGGCAATCGCCACCGCGCTGACCCGGCGGATGCGGTCGCTGAGCAGGCCGGTCAGGATCGCGCCGAGCATGGCGCCGCTAACGATGGTCATCACTCGGGGCATGGCAAGCTGGCTCATCGCCTCGCTGCCGTTCAGGCCCAGATTCGCGGTGCCGTATTGCACCAGCCACAGGCTCATGAAGGCGCCGGTGACGGCGAGCACGCCGCGGGAGGTGAACGCGGCGGCGCAGGCCAGGGCGATGCCAGGTTCCCGGGCGCTGCGCAGGCCCTCGCGCAACAGCACCCGCAAGGCGGGTTGTGCCTGGCTTGCGACCCGGCCGGCCTGAGCGGACAGGCCGCAGGCGGCGATCACCGCGGCGAAGACGCCGAGACTGCCGGCGACCGCGAAGGTGGCGCGCTGGGCCGACAGATCATCCAGTCCACGCGCGGCGAACAGGCTGGGCAGAATCAGCAGCAGCGGCGGGATGAACGCGCCCAGCGTGGCGATCAGGCCCTGCAGGCCGTTGGCCTTGCCGCGATCCGCTTCGATCGGGTAATCGGCGATGACGGTCACCATCATGCCAACCACGGCGGCGCTGCCCAGTGCGACCAGCAGGCGCAGGGCGATCAGATCGGAGACCGAGCCGGCCTGGGCATACAGGGCATAGCCGATGCCGGTGAGCAGTAGGCCCAGGGCATAGACCCGGCGGCGACCGATGCGATCCGCCAGCGCGCCGATGGGGCCGAGCAGGAGGATGAACACCAGTTCCTGCAGCGAGGCAAGCCAGCCGGTGAGGGTGGCCTGTTCGTCCTGCGGGATCCCCATCGCGTGGAGCAGGCCGGGTTGCAAGACCGACAGGGCGCCGGCATAGGCCGAAGAGATGATCGCGACCAGAAGATAGGTCCAGAGATGGATGGGGCGAACGCCGGGAACCAGGCGAATGCCGAGCGTGCTTGATTGAGGCATGATTGGATTGAATGATAAGTTGTATTAATGATATAACAATAACAAGAAAACGGGAGTGGGTATGCAAGAGCTGTTAATTCTGGGTTTGGGGCATGTTGGCAAAGCGCTGGCGCAGCGGTTCCGGGCCGAGGGCGTGCGCGTCATTGGCACCACCACCACGCCGGCCAAGCTTGAGGCCCTGGGCGAGTTCGCCGATGAGGTTCATGTGCTGCGCGGCAGCGACCGCGCGCGGATTCGCGAAATTGCCGCCGCCTGCGATGCGATCGTGACCACGGTTGCACCCAATGTGCGGCAGGCCCGCAATCGCGAAGAGCGTGAGGCGACCTATCGTGACGCTCTCGTGGTGAGTTGCGAAAGCGCCATTGCGGCGCATCCCCGGGTGCTGTTCCTGTCGTCCTTTTCCGTTTACGGCGACGGCGGCCCCGGTGTCGAGCCCATCAGCGAGGACACCCCGCTGGGCAATGCAGAGGAACCCTCGGCGCGCTATTACAGCGAAGCGGAGCGGGCGGTCCTGAGTTCCGATCAGGCCTGCGTTCTGCGGTTGCCGGACATCTATGGCGCACCAGGCGATCTGAGTTTCGCCGAGCGGGTCAAGCTTGCCCACGAGATCATGGGCGGCAAGGGCCCCTTCAGTGCTGATGCGCGGCTCTACATCATTCATTTTCTCGACGTGGTGGCTGCCGCCGAACACGCACTGCGCAAGGGGCTGAGCGGCGTTTTCAACGTCTGCGTGGACGAGGGTTTGCCGCGCACCAATGCCGAGGTCTTTGGCGAACTGTGTCGCCGCAACGGTCTGCCGGAACTGGAGTTTCTGAATCAGATCAAGGCGCCGACGCGCAAGATCACGGCGGCCCGGCTGTATGCCAGTGGCTGGCGCCCCGTCCACACCGATCCCGATTTTCCGCTGCGCTGAATCCAGGCCATCAGCGGCCCGGCGGCAAAGGACCTACCATCATGAGTCAGAGTTTCGTCATCACCGGCAGCACCAAGGGCATCGGTTTCGCGCTGGCCAAGTACTGCGTGCAACGCGGGGACCGGGTGCTCATCAGCGGTCGCAGTCCGGCTGCGGTTGATGCCGCCCTGGCCAGGCTTCGTGACCTTGGACCGGGGCAGGCCTGTGGTCAGGTCGCCGATGTCGGCGATCTGGCCCAGGTCGAGGCGCTATGGCAGCAGGCCAGTGAGCGCTTCGGCATCGTCGATGTCTGGATCAACAATGCCGGCGTCGCCCACACCACCCGGCCGATCACGCAGACCACGCCGGGTGATGTGCAGGCCATGGTGCAGACCAATGTCATGGGCACGATTCATGGTTGCCAGGTGGCGGCACGTGGCATGGTTGCGCAGGGCTCGGGCCGGATCTTCAATATTCTGGGTGGTGGATCGGATGGCGAGTATTTCCCCGGCATGGGGATTTACGGCACGACCAAGCGGGGGCTGGATTACCTGAGTCGCGCCTTGTGCAAGGAACTCAAAGATACGCCGGTGCTGGTCGGCCGGGTGCGTCCCGGCATGCTGATCACCGAAGGCATGCTGCGGGAAATCAAGGCCGCGCCGGAAAACTTCGCCGCCAGTCGCAAAATCATGAATATCCTCGGCGATCTGCCCGATACCGTGGCGCCCTATCTGATTGAAAAAATGCTGATGATGCCGAAAACCGGCGGCAAGATCGCCTGGCTTAACGGCGGCAAGATCGCCGGTCGCTTTCTCGCCGCGAGGATCAGGCCAAGGCCCGATCTGTTCGCCGCCGCCGGTGTCTGACCGGTCCGCATCGATGTCGCCGCGCCCTACCTTTCCTAACAACAGCCCAGAGCAGAGCATGAGCAGTGCAGATACCAAGACCATAGACCAGTTCATGGCGGAAAATCCGAATGTGGATGTGAGCAAGGCCTGGGAGCGTTGCTTCGGCATTCTCGCCGGCATCAAGGACCGCATCGCCACACGATTCGAGGTGGCACGCCATCCGTCCTGTGCCGGGCGCGAGTACTACACCAGTCCGGACGGGGCCTTCGAGGGTTCCTTCAATGCTTACGCCGGGCGTGAGGTCGAGTGGCTGGTGAATTCCTGGCTCGGCAATCGCAAGGCCTCGATCCTGGACATGAACGCCACCTGCTTTCTTGGCCAGGACACGGACACGCCGCATCTGATCGTGATCTTCGGCACCCTGCCAAAACTGTTCTTTTATGCGGACTATGTGCCACGTCGCAATCTGATGACCGACATGGATTATCTCGATCGTTATTACGGCGGTGAGGTGAACGAGGACTGGGTGAAACTGCGCGGAGACACCGATCTGCACTGGTTGGTCAGTCATGGCTCCTACATGCGCGCCTACCTGTCGCCGGTGGGGATCAGCATGGCCGGCGATCTGAACGATGCCAATATCGACAAGTTCGAAGCCTATGCCGAGCGTTTCGTCGCGCGCTGGCTGGGCTGGCTGGATGCACCCCGGCGCGTGCCGCAGCAGGAGCAGCTGGAATTGCAGCGCTACGATCATCGCATTCGTGCACTGGGCTATGAACGGGACCCGATGAACAAACTGGCGGCCAATGTGTTCGGTGCCGATCAGGTGGAAAAAATGATCCGGATGCGCATGGGGGCCGAGCAGATGGCCGCCGCACGTCGCTATTGAGGGGCAGGGCATGAAGACCATCGTGATTACCGGCAGTACCCGCGGGATTGGTCGGGGCTTGGCGCAGGCGTTTCTGGATCTCGGCTGCCGTGTGGTGATTTCCGGTCGCAGCGCCGGGTCGGTGGAGCAGGTCGTCGCGGAACTGGAGCGGCAGTTCCCCGGCCGGGTCAGCGGCCTGGCCTGTGACATCACTGATGTAGGGCAGATCACCGCCCTGTGGCAGCATGCCTGCGAGCGTTTTAATCGTGTCGATGTGTGGATCAACAATGCCGGCATGAGCATCCGTCGTGGTCCCTTGCACGAGGCCGAACCGGCGGCCCTGCAGGCCATTGTCGATACCAATCTCACCGGCGTGCTGCTGGCCAACCGGGTGGTGATCGCGGGTCTGCTGGCGCAGGGCGGCGGCCAGATCTGGAACATGGAAGGCTTTGGCAGCAATGGTGCGACCCAGCCAGGGATCGCGGCCTATGGCGCGACCAAACGGGCGATCAACTACCTGAACAAGGCGCTGCAGAAGGAACTCAAGGACACGCCGGTGCAGGTCTGCACCCTGAGTCCCGGCATCGTCGTCACCGACCTGCTGATTGGCGACTATGATCCGGACTCCGCCGCCTGGGCCAAGGCCAGGAAGATTTTCAATATTCTTGGTGACACGGTGGAAACCGTCACCCCCTGGCTGGCGCGCCAGGTGCTGGCGAGCAACACGCCGGGTGCCAGGGTCGCCTGGCTCACCACCGGCAAGGCCTTCGGTCGTTTCATGACCGCCGGTTTCAAGAAACGCGATCTGTTTGCCACCCCGAGCAAGGCCTGAATTCACCATGATCAACTATCAAGTCGCCCAACGTGCCCGCATCGGCGTGCTGATCCCTTCCACCAATACCGGGGTGGAATACGATCTGCAGAAATTCGGCCTGACCGGTGTCAGCTGGCACCCTTCGCGCTTCTGGATCGAGTTGAAGAACTGGGCAGATGAAGTGCAGTCTTCCGGCGACGACGAAAACACCGTGTTCGAGCGCTTTCTCGACATGATGCGGGGCGAGATGCCACGGGGCATCAGCAATGTGCTGAGTGCAAAAATCACCCATCTGATGCTGGGCATGTCAGCCGAAACCTTCTGGGGCGGCATGCAGGGCAACATCGAGTTCGAAAACGACATCCAGTCCCAGATCGGCGAACTGGGACTCACTACCGGCGCCGCGGCCTGTCGTGACGCGCTGCAGTTGTTTGGCGCCAAGCGCATTTCCGTGATTACGCCGTATCCGCCGGTCGGGGATGACAATGTGCGCCGCTTTTTCTCCGAGATCGGTTTCGAGGTCAAGCACATCGCCGGTCTGAACCGGCCATCGGCCACCGCGATTGCGGAAACCACGATCAAGCAGGTGGTCGAAGCGGTCAAAGCGGTGGATGGCGAGGATGTGGACGCAATCATTCAGTGTGGCACCAACCTGTCGACGGTGGACCTGTTCCCGACCCTGGAACACTGGCTGGAAAAACCCATGCTGCCGATCAATGTCGCCACCATCTGGCATGCGCTGCGGGCCTGCGGCATCCATGATCAGATCATTGGCAAGGGCCGTTTGCTGGAAGAGTTCTGAAGCCGGGAGTCATCCCGAATTACAAGGAGGCTGCGGTCTTGAAGGCAGGCATGATGAACACAAGTTGCTGCAGATGGATGCTGGTCGCACTGGCGCTCCTCGGTTTGAGCGCCTGCCTTGAAGGGGGCAGGGCGTCCACGCCCATGCGCCTGAACGAGCCCTATGCGGAGCCGCCGCTGCCGGTGCGGCAGATCTTGCTCGCCGAGCAGGAACAGGGCAATTCACGCGAGATCAGGCTGTTCGTGCCGGCCGTCGATGGTAATTATCCCCTGCTGCAATTCCAGCATGGATTCACCTCTGATGTGGACAGCTATACCGAACTGCTGGCGCGCCTGGCCGGCTATGGTTTCGTCATTGCGGCGCCGCAGATGTACGTCGGCGATCCCAGCTCGGCGCCATCGGTGGCCGAGGAAACGGCCGCCGCGGTGGCGGTGCTGGGCTGGCTTCAGGCGCACATCAACACGGTGCTGGCGCAGATCCTGGGACCGGATCTGAATGTTGGCGCCCGCATCGCGGACAGTGGCCTGTTCGGCCATTCGCGTGGCGGCCAGGTTGCCTGGCGCATGCTGTTCGATCATCCGCAGACCCGGGCCCGGGCGATTGCCGGTGTCGACCCGGTTGATGGCGATGCACCGCCGTTTCCGCCGGGTGGCACCGGAGCCATGGTCACCGAGGAGCCGGGTGCTTTCGGGTTTGCGTTTCCCTCTCTGGTCATCGGCATGGGCCTGGGCGCGATGGGTGCGCCCGGCTTCGAATGTGCCCCCAGCAACCGCAACTACCAGCATTTTTATGATGCCAGTCTCGCGCCCCGGTACGAAGTGGTGGCCAGCGATTACGGCCATTCCGACATGCTCAATGGCAATGTGCCGAACGCCTTGTGCTATGGCGCTCTGGATGGCAGCCAGCAGGCGCTGCGCGTGTTCATCGCCTGGCAGTTGGCCAGTTACTTCGGCGCCGTGCTCGATCAGTTGGACAGCCTGGTGTGGTTGCGCGAGCTCGATATGGCGCCCATTGCCGCCAGCGGCCGGTTTGAGGATTAGACTGATTCTTTTTTACAGGCGGAAAACCGGACATGAGTGTATTCAAATGGGCGCGGGCGACGGTGCTGGGTGGCCTGCTCAGTGGCTGCGTCACGATTCCGGACGGCCTGCGTGTGGTCGAAGGCTTCGAGCCACAGCGCTACCTGGGGCAATGGTACGAGATCGCCCGTCTGGATCATCGCTTCGAGCGGGGCTTGAGTCAGGTCACAGCAACCTATGTCGCACGCGAGGACGGCGGGCTGCGGGTGCTGAATCGGGGCTATGATGCGGCGAAAGGTCGTTGGAAAGAGGCCGAAGGTCGGGCCTACCTGGTGCAAGGGCCGCAAACCGGCCAGCTCAAGGTCTCGTTTTTCGGTCCGTTCTACGCGGCCTACAACATCATCGCGCTGGACCCGGACTATCGCCATGCGATGATTGCCGGTCCGGACCGTTCCTATCTGTGGATTCTTTCGCGCACCCCGCAACTTCCGGAAGCCACGCTGCAGGCGCTGCTGCGCCAGGCCGCTGAGCAGGGATTCGCGACCGGGGAACTGGTCTTTGTGGCGCAGGATGCGGCCGCATCTTCACCACCCTGAAGGCCCGAGCCTTGCTCAGGTGGTGATCGCAGCGGTCAAGGCCAACAGGCTCGGGCTGCCCGGATTGGCTCCGGGCGGCCCGATTGCGGATCTAGCGGCGCGCGCGGCGCAGACCCAGCAGCACCAGCAAGCCGAGCATGAAGCCACCCAGGGCGCCGCCGGCGCTGCGGCGCTCGACGTAGCCGGAACGGGCTTGCTGGCTGTCTTCAGGTTTGAGCATGGCGGCAAGCACGCTGTTCTGCTGCCAGAAATCATCCACATCCACGCCTTCTGCCGGTTCGCCCAGGTCCAGTTCGATGGTGCCGGTGTAGGTGGAGCCGATGGCCGTCCAGTAGATGATTTCGAGTGTGTAGCTGGAAACGCCGCCAAACGCGACGATCGAGCCGGTTTCGGGCTGGTTGGTGGTCAGCGAACTGACCACTTCATTGCCGTTGCTGTCGTAGACCACCAGGTCGTAATCATCCTGGCCGGTGGGACTGTCCCAGTCGATACTGATGCGCGCCTGCACGTTGGGATAGAAATCGACGACGTTGTCCGGCAGGTCGATCGTCAGGCTGAAATCATCGCAATCCGGCAGCGTGCCGCTGCACACGCCAGCGACGTTGGCCGCCATGTTGGGACCGTTGCTGAACTCGATCGGGCCGGATTCCAGGCTTAGCGTGCCATCGGCAGGGGTGGCCGCAAGTGCGGCGCCGGAAGCGGAAACGAGCAGGAGCGAGGCGGCGGCATGGCGTGCGCGCTGCAATGAAAGCATCAGATGTTCTCCGTAGAAGGAACAGGACAGGTAAAAAGGGATCAGTTGCCGCTGGCCATGGAAAGGCTGGCCGTCAGGGCAAGCTCACGAACAAGGCCGTCAATAGGTTCCGTCTGGCCCTTCGATGCACCGGTTCCAGGCTGGTTCAGCGCACCGTCAGCACGATCTTGCCGATGTGCGCGCCGGCTTCCATCAGGCGATGGGCTTCAGCGGCCTGCGCCAGCGGCAGGCTGGTCTCGATGCGGGGGCGGAAGCGGCCGGCTTCGATCAGCGGCCAGACCTGCTTGTGCAGTTGCCGGGCGATTTGTGCCTTGTAGGCCGACGAGCGTGGGCGCAAGGTCGAGCCGGTGATGGTGAGACGCCGCAGCAGGATCTGCGCCAGCGGCAGTTGGGCCCGGCTGCCGCCCAGCAGGCCGATGATGACGATGCGACCATCGTCGGCGAGGCAGTCGATGTCACGTGCGATGTAGTCGCCGCCGACCATGTCCAGAATGACATTCACGCCCTGACCGTCGGTGAGTTCCCGTACCCGGGCAACGAAATCCTCCGCCCGGTAGTCGATCGCCGCCGCCGCCCCCAGCGCCAGGCAGGCCTGCGCCTTGGCGGTGCTGCCAACCGTGGTGAAGACCCGGTGGCCCAGTCCTCGCGCCAGCTGGATGGCGGTGGTGCCGATGCCGCTGCTGCCGCCGTGCACGAGCAGGGATTCGCCGGCCGCGAGCGCGCCACGCTCGAATACATTGCTCCAGACGGTGAAACAGCATTCCGGCAGGGCAGCGGCTTCAACCATGCTGAGATCCGCCGGAATTGGCAGGCAATGGCTGTTCGGCACGCAGCAGTACTGCGCATAGCCGCCGCCGGGTGTCAGCGCGCACACCGCCTGGCCCAGGCGGAGTCCTGTGTCGCCGAGGTCACCGGCGATGATTTCACCCGCAACTTCGAGCCCCGGCAGGGCCGAGGCATCTCTTGGCGGACGATAAAGGCCGGCGCGCTGCAGCAGGTCCGGCCGGTTGACGCCGGCCGCGGCCACCTTGATCAGGACCTCACCTGGCCCGGGCACGGGGCGGGGTAGTTCGCGCAATTGCAGGACATCGGGGCCTCCGGGGCGCTGGATCGTGATCGCTTGCATGGGTTTTCGTGGCCTGAATATGCAGGCAGGACCATAGCAATTCCGCGCCGCCCAGGCATCCGTCCGGCTGGCGGGAAATTCACGCCGGTGGACGGATAGGGAAGTGCGCGCAGGCGGAGTAGGATGAAGTCTGGCCCGGTGTCGCTGAGCTCCTGGGAGGACTCGAATATGAAAATCGCCATTTTGTCGCGCAACCGCAATCTGTATTCCACCAAGAAACTTGTCGAGGCCTGCGAGGTGCGGGGGCATGAGGTTCAGGTGATCGATGCCCTGCGTTGCTACATGAAGATCGTGACCCATGGCCCGGAGATTCATTACAAGGGCGAGAACCTGCAGAATTTCGATGCGGTGATTCCGCGCATCGGGGCGTCCGTCACCTTCTACGCCACCGCAGTCCTGCGGCAGTTCGAGATGATGGGCACCTACCCCTTGAATGAATCGGTGGCGATCACCCGCTCACGCGACAAGCTCAGGGCGCATCAGCTGCTGGCGCGCAAAGGCATCGGCATGCCGGTGACCGGTTTTGCCCATTCGCCGGATGACACCCGTGATCTGATCCAGTTGGTCGGCGGTGCGCCGCTGGTGATCAAGTTGCTCGAGGGCACCCAGGGAGTGGGCGTGGTGCTGGCGGAAACCCAGCAGGCCAGCGAATCGGTGATCGAGGCTTTCCGTGGCCTGGATGCCTATATCCTGCTGCAGGAATTCATCAAGGAAGCCGGCGGCGCGGATATCCGCTGTTTCGTGATCGGTGACAAGGTGGTTGCGACGATGATGCGGCAGGGCCGTGACGGCGAGTTCCGTTCCAACCTGCATCGCGGCGGGAGCGCGCAAACGGTGAGGATCAGTCCGGCCGAGCGGGCCACGGCGGTGAATGCCGCCAAGGTCATGGGCTTGAATGTGGCCGGGGTGGACATCCTGCGGGCGAAGTCCGGCCCGGTGGTGATGGAAGTGAACAGCTCGCCTGACCTGGAAGGCATCGAAAAGATCACCGGCAAGGACATTGCCGGTATGGTCATCGAGTTCATCGAGAAGAATGCAAAATTCGGTCGCACGGCCACCCGCGGCCGGGGCTAGCGCGTGAGCGAAAACAACATCCGCATTGGCGGGGAGGCGGTCACTCCCGGCTGTAATCTTTCCATTGATCTGCCGGTGGCCCAGCTCTACACGCATACGCCGCTGACCATGCCGGTGCGGGTGCTGCGTGGCCGCAAGCCGGGGCCAACGCTGTTCGTCAGCGCGGCGATCCATGGTGACGAGATCAATGGTGTGGAAATCATTCGCCGATTGCTCAGGCTGCCGGTGCTGCGGCGTCTGCGCGGCACCTTGATTGCCGTTCCCATCGTCAATGTGCATGGGTTCATCCAGCGCTCACGTTATCTGCCGGATCGACGGGACTTGAATCGCAATTTTCCTGGCCACCCGACCGGCTCTCTGGCGGGGCGGGTGGCGCAGGGCTTCGTGCGCGAAATCATCGACAAGAGCGATTGTGGGATTGATCTGCACACGGGCGCGGTACACCGCAGCAACCTGCCGCAGATCCGTTGCAATCTGCGCTCCGACCAGACCCGCGACATGGCCCATGCTTTCGGTGCGCCGCTGATTCTGGATTCGCGTTCGGCCGCCGGAACTCTGCGCGCCTACACCGACGAAAACGAGATTCCGGTGCTCCTGTACGAAGCCGGTGAAGCCCTGCGTTTCGATGAGGCTTGCATCCGCGCCGGCACGCGCGGGGTGATCAACGTGATGCGCCTGCTCGGCATGTTGCCGCGCGCATCGAGGCCGACCGCGGTGCATGAGCCGATCATTGCGGATCGAAGTCAGTGGGTGCGCGCCGAGGGCAGCGGGGTGCTGCGCACGGTCGCCCGGCTGGGCGCCAAGGTGGCCAAGGATCAGGTCCTCGGTTATCTGTCGGATACCCTGGGCGAGTCCGAATCCGTGCTGCGCTCGCCGATCAGCGGGCTGGTGATCGGCAAGCTGGAACTGCCGCTGGTGTTCGAGGGTGAGGCCGTGTTTCACATTGCCAAGACCACCCGGGCCCACAATGCCGCGGCGCAATGGGAAGAACTGCAGGCCGAAGAGGACCCGGACGAACCGGGCATTGTGTAATAGGCGTCGCCTTGCCCCTGCCGCGGCTTTCTCTACCAGCGGGCCGAAAACGACAGGGAAAAACGGCGCTCGGTCGCCTGGTTGGCGAAATAGGAGTTGGCGTAAAGATTGTGGTCGGCGACGAAGTTCAGGGCCTGGGTGTTCGTGAGATTGTCGCCGCGCAGGGTGAGTCCCCAGGTTTCATCCGTGGCGCCGAGGCTGAGCCGGGCGCCGAGCAGTTGATGGGCGCGCTGGTAGGCATGCGGATCCAGGTCCAGTTCCAGGTACTGCTCGCCGCGATGGCTGAGGTCCAAGGCGAAAATCAGCCCCAGCCCGGAGCGCAGTGGCAGGCTCACGCTGGGGCTGAGCGACAGGGTCATGGTGGGGGCTTTGGGCAGGGTCTTGCCGCTCAGGTCCTGGCTGCAGTCGCCGGCGGCGTCGCATTGGTTGTTGTCGCCATTGGCCGCTGCGGGCGCATCGGGATAACGCAGATATTCGGCGCGGCCGAGCGCGAAGGCGGCGTTGAGGCTCAGCCATGGCCAGGGGGTGAGCCAGGTCAGATCGGCCTCCACGCCTTCCAGGACCGCTTCGGCGGCATTGAAGACATCGAAACTGATGCCGTTGAAGTTGACCACCTGCATGTTGCTGACACGGGTGTGGTAGACGGTGGCGTTGAGCGCCAGCGAGCCCTCCAGCCAGCGGGTCTTGCTGCCGAGTTCGTAATTGTCGCCGCGCTCGGGTTCGAAGCTCAGATTCTCGTTCTGGAAGGAGATCGCATTGAAGCCGCCGCCCTTGTAGCCGCGGGTCCAGCTCAGGTAACTGGCAAGATCCTCGCTGAATTCATAGCGCAGGCCCAGCTTGGGCGAGAATTCGTCCTCTTCGCGGCTCAGTGGCTGATCGAACTCGTCCGCTTCGAGAATCGCGGCGGTGATGCCAGGGCCGCGGCTGTGTACGGACAGCAGCGCATCCTTGGTTTCCGTGCCCAGGCGCATGCCGAGGATGGCGGAGAGCTGCGCATTGAGATACCAGGTGAGCTGACCGAAGGCGGCCAGGGATCGGGCCTGCTGCAGAAAGGTCTGATGGACACCGTCGTCCAGTTGACTGGGCGGTAGGCTGAGGCTGTTCAGCAGCAGGCCGGCGGGACTTGCGCCAGGCGCGCCGATGGCTTCCATGCCTGCCGGGGTCGCGGCGAAATCGGCGATGTCTTCGCCCATGGCCACATCGACATGGATGTCCAGCTCGCTTTCGAAGGCGAACAGGCCGCCGACGAATTCCAGATCCGCACCCCAGGGGCTGGCCTGGCCGCTGAATCGCAGCTCGAGCGATTTTTGCGAGAAATCGAAGGGCACGGTGACATTCACGAGATCGGCGGCGCTGACATCGAAATCCATCGCGATGTCATTGAACAGAGCGGCATGGCCGGCGATCACCGTCAGATTCAGGTCCTCGCTCAGGGCGTAGTCGGCAATCGCGCTGAGCAGATGGGTGTCCCGGCGCACATGGCCAGGCAGATTGAAGCTGTTGCGTGCGTTGTAAGGATCGTCTTCGGTTTCGGGGTCCTTGCTGCGGGCATACTCCAGCGCATCGGGGTCCATGTCGTACAGCTGCCAGCCGGAGTAGTCGGTGTCGGTATCGGACAGCTGGGCGCCGAGTTTCAGCTGCAGGCGGTCGTTCACATCGATGCTGAACTTCAGGCGCCCGGCGAGCTGGTCGGAAGTCAGTTCGCGGCGCTTGAGAAAACTGTTGTCGACTTCACCGCCCTCGTGCCAGCTCACAAATGCAGCGCGTGCGCTGCTGGCCTCACCAAGGGGGCTGTTGAGCATGGCTTCGATGCGTTTGCCGCCGTATTCGCCGGCGCTGGCGATGGCTGAGGCCTCGACTTCGGGAGCGGGGCAGCCGGTGCCGAAAATCAGCACGCCGGCAATTGTGTTCTTGCCAAACAGCGTGCCCTGGGGGCCGCGCAGCACCTCGACCCGTCCAATATCGAACAGGCCGTCCGGAATGAACTCGCTGCGCCCCAGAGGGATGTCGTCGACGATGATGCCCACCGAAGGTTCCAGGCCCACGTTGTAGGAATCGGTGCTGAAGCCGCGGATGCCGATGGTCGGGGACTGCGCGTCGGTATCCAGTTCCAGATTGGGGACCAGATTTTCCAGGCCTTCGGCGCCGAAGATGCCCGCATCGCGCAGGGTGTCGCCGCTCACCACGCTGACCGCGACCGGAACTTCTTGCAGGGTCTGTTCGGTTTTCTGCGCGGTGACGACGATTTCTTCGATGACCCGGCCACGGCGAGCCGGGGGCTCTGCCGGGATGGCCTCGGCGGGCAGGCTGATGGCGACGCTTTCGGCTTTGGCTGCCTGCGCCTTGTCGGTCGAGGCCGCAGGCGTTTCATACTCGAGGAAATCCAGGTCATCGGCCGGCACGGCTGTGGCGCAAAGGCAGAGCGATGCCAGAGCGGCCAGGCGATTAGAAAAGGACATGGACATGGTGGACTCCCGATGCGGGCGGTGGCGCCGGTGGCGGCATGAAGCAGGGCAGGTTGCCCTCTATGTTACGGCAACGGCCGCCCGTGACCTGACCTGGATCAGGCCTGTCGGGTGGGTCGAGCACGGATCTTGCAGATCGGGTTCAAATCAATCGAGGACACCTGCATTGCGCCGTCCGGAAGAGCTCGACAGCATGCTCAGGCATGCACAGAACCAGGCCCAGCAGGCCCAGTTGCAGTGGTCGCGTGCGCGTGAGCAACTGGCCGCCGCGCAAGCGCGGCTGGAGGAATTGTGTGCCTATGCGCTGGAGTATGCGGACGCCGGGCGGATGGCAGGGCATATCAGCGATCTGTGCAATCAACAGGCCTTCAATGCGCGTTTGCAACAAGCTTGCACGCAGCAGGAGCAGGTCTGCGCGCAGGCGCAGCAAAAGCTGACGCTCGCCTGGGCGCAATGGCAGGACCGGCAGAACAATGCCAGCGCGCTGGAGCACCTCAAGCAGCAGCGGCAAATGCGTCTGGATGAGGACAGGCAACGCATGGAGCAGCGGGCGCTGGATGATTTTGCCCTGCGCAGCCTGAATCGCAGCGGATGAAACTCGAGTCCGGCAACCTGCCGCCGCCGCTGCGCGCTCGCGCCGAGGACGGGCGCGGCCCGGCGGAAGAGGGTGCAGGCGGTCAGTTCGCCGGCCTGCTGGGTGATTTACGTGAATCGGACACGCCACTGAGCACGGTCGGTGCCGATCCCGCGACGACCGAGCCGGTAGCGGCGCCGGTGGCCGCAGAGCTCGCCGGCCCGTTGTCCTTGGCCGTGGTGCCGGATGAAAACAAGACCCTCAGCCTGCCGACCGAGCTGACGACACGGGCGCTGCGGTCCGCGCCTGCCGAGCGCCAGCTTGGCGCTGTCAACTCTGCGGTTCAGGTCCCGCGGCCGGTGGATGCGGCTGCGACGCTGGCTGGCGAGGTGGCGGTCGATGTGTCAGTCGATGCGGCGCCACGCCTGCCAATCGGCACGCCCGAGCCGGGCTTGCCGCTGGTCGCAGAAACCGCCGCCGCGGTGGCGCGGATCGCGCCCGAGCTCAAGGCGGAGGTGGCGGATCTGGCGATGGCGCCACTGGCAGCGATTGACGATGGCGGCGCTCTCGAAGCACGCAGCGGTTCCAAGCCTGTGCCCATGACACCGGTTCCCCTGGCTGAGCTGGGCGCGCAGGCGCAGGCCCTGATTCGCCAGCTGGGTCCGGAGCGTTCCGAGGCACGTCTGCAGCTGCATCCGGCCGAACTGGGCCAGCTGAACCTGGAGCTGAGACAGGACGGCAGTCGCCTGGAGATCAGCGTCACGGTGGACAACGAGCAGACTCGCAGACTGGTGCAGGAGCAACTGGGGCAGTGGCGCGAAGGTCTGGCGGCCTCCGGGATGCAGTTGGACAAACTGGATGTGGGTGTGCAGCAGCAAGCGCCGCGTCAGCAAACTGACGCCGCTGCCGCCGAGGCGTCCGAGCTTGCCGCGGAGGACGTCAAAAACCCGTCGAAGCCGCTGCGCATCCGCGTGGATGGGGCGCTGGATTACTACGTCTAGCGGGCGAGGACGGCTCTGATCGATTCTCAAACACGCGCTTGAGCCCTGCGAATGAAGCCGTGTCAGTGGGCTGGCGCGCCTGGGCGGTCAATTTTCCTGCGCCGGATTCTTGACGACCGATTGATGGCACAGGCCTTGCTCTTTGCAGACCAGGCATCTACGAATCTGAACTCATGAGCGAAGCAGCGGCGCCCCCAAAGAAATCGAAACTGATCTGGGTTGTACTCTTTCTGGTCCTGTTGTTGTTCGGCGGTGCCGGCGCGGCAGCCTATTACTTCCTGGTGGTGCAGGCGCCGGACGAAACCGAGGAAGTGAGCGAAGAAGAGGTGGTGCCGCCAGCCCTGTATTTCGAATTGCGCCCGGCTTTCGTGGTCAATCTCAGCGGGCCGGATTCCTCGCGTTTCCTGCAGGTGGAGGTGGATCTGATGGCGCGCGATCAGGCCGTTCTGAATGCGATTCAGGCGCACAATCCGGCGATCCGCAATGCTTTGCTGCTGCTGTTCGGCAGTCAGCGGGCGGCCGATCTGCAGACGCGCGAAGGCAAGGAGGCGCTGCAGCGCAATGTGCTGGACAGCATCAATGACATTCTCGCCAGTCGCGAGGAGGGACTTGCCGTCGAAGAGATCTACTTCTCCAGCTTCGTCATGCAGTAGCCATGAGCGAAATCCTCAGTCAGGACGAGATCGACGCACTGCTGGAAGGCGTTGATAGCGGTGACATCAGCACCGAGGCGCCGCCCGCGCCAGGCGAGGTGCGGACCCTGGATCTGGCCTCGCAGGACCGCATTGTTCGCGGTCGTCTGCCGACGCTGGAGATGATCAATGAACGTTTCGCCCGTCATTTCCGCATCAGCCTGTTCAACATGCTGCGACGTTCGCCGGAACTGTCGGTGGTGGGGGTCGAATCGATCAAGTTTTCCGAATACATGCACAAGCTGTACGTGCCCACCAATCTGAACCTGGTGCGGGTGCGGCCTTTGCGTGGGACTGCCCTGCTGGTTTTCGAGCCGCGCCTGGTGTTCACCGTGGTGGATAACTTCTTCGGCGGCGATGGACGTTTTCGCGCCAAGATCGAGGGGCGCGAATTCACCCCGACCGAAATGCGGGTGATTCATCTGCTGCTGCAGGCCGCTTTCGCGGACCTCAAGGAAGCCTGGGCGCCGGTCAAGCAGCTGGATTTTGAATACCTGCAATCCGAGGTCAATCCGCATCTGGCCAACATCGTCAGTCCCACCGAGGCGGTCGTGGTCAGTCGATTCAAGGTGGAACTGGACGGCGGCGGGGGCGATATCCACGTCACCCTGCCGTATTCCATGATCGAGCCGGTGCGGGATCAGCTCAATGCCGGCATGCAGAGTGATCGCGGTGAGCACGATGAGCGCTGGGTCCGGTCGATGAAGCGCCAGCTCGAAACCGCCGAGGTCTCGATTGCCGGGGTGTTGTCGCGGCCACGGGTGAGCCTGCGGGAACTGCTGGCGCTGCAGCCCGGCGACGTGATTCCGATCGGCGTGCCCAGGCTGACCGAACTCGAGGTGGAAGGAATCGCCAGCTATCGCGGCGAATTCGGCGTGGTGGACGGTCACAACGCGGTGCGCATCGACGAATTGCTGTTGCGGCAGAAACCCTCCCTGTTTGAATAGTAGAAGGATCCATCATGGCAGAGGCCAAGCAAGACGCAGCGGTGCCCGAGACCGAACTCGAGCCAACGCCGGCGGGCGAGTCGGACGCTAAATCTCACACGGCGGCGGAAGGCTATCGTCCGCCGCAATTCGGTCAGATCGAAAGCGACAGTGAACCCGAGGTCAATCTGGATCTGATTCTGGATGTGCCGGTCACTCTGTCGATGGAGGTCGGTCACGCCAAGGTGCCGATTCGCAATCTGCTGCAGCTCAATCAGGGCTCGGTGGTCGAGCTCGACCGCACGGCCGGTGAGCCGCTGGATGTCTATGTCAACGGCACCCTGATCGCGCATGGCGAGGTGGTGGTGGTGAACGAGAAATTCGGCGTTCGTCTGCTGGATGTGGTCAGTCCTTCCGAACGCATCCGCAAGCTGAAATAGCATGGATCTCGCGGCGATCGCACAAGTGCTGGCGAGTCTGCTGGCGGTCATCCTGGTGATTTTCGCGCTCGCCTGGGTGGCTCGACGTCTGCCGGCGGCGGGCGCGTTGCGGGCCAACTGGCTGCAGGTGCGCGGCAGCGTGTCGGTGGGCGGGCGCGAGCGGGTGGTGCTGGTGCAGGCGGGGCAGGAGTGGCTGGTTCTGGGCGTCGCGCCGGGGCAGGTGCGCTGCCTGCATGTGCTGTCCGAAGCGCCCCAGGATTTTGCCAAACTGCTGGCTCGGCAGAGCTCCGAATGAAAACGATCCTGGGTCTGGCGCTGCTGCTGAGCCCATCGGCAGCAATGGCCGTGGGGCTGCCGGCCTTCACGGTGGAAGCCGGTGCGGGCGGCGAGCAGACCTACAGCCTGTCGATCCAGATTCTCATGGTGATGACGGCCATCACCCTGCTGCCGGCGATCCTGTTGAGCATGACCGCGCTGCCGCGCATCATCATTGTCCTGGGCCTGCTGCGCAGCGCGCTGGGCACCGGGCAGACGCCCTCGAATCAGATCCTGATGGGACTGGCATTGATGCTGTCCTTCTTCGTGATGGGGCCGGTGCTGGACCGCATCTACAGCGAGGCCCTGCGACCGTATCTGGACGAGGAAATCGGCATGGAGTCGGCCTTGAAGGCGGCGGAGCAGCCCCTGCGGGCGTTCATGCTGGCGCAAACCCGCGAATCCGCTCTGCTCAATTTCGCCGAGATCGATGGCGCCGGGGAAGGCTACGCCAGCGAACAGGATGTGCCCATGCGGGTTCTGGTGCCGGCCTTCGTCACCAGCGAACTGACCACGGCGTTCCAGATCGGTTTCATGCTGTTCATTCCTTTCGTGGTGATTGATCTGGTGATCTCCTCCGTGCTGATGTCGATGGGCATGATGATGCTGTCCCCGATGCTGATTTCGCTGCCGTTCAAGATCATGCTTTTCGTGCTGGTGGATGGCTGGACCCTGGTGGTGGGTTCGTTGACCGCGAGTTTCGCCCAGTGAGTCCCGACGCCGTCATGAGCCTGGGCCAGCAGGCCCTGAAACTGACCTTGCTGCTGTCCGCGCCCCTGCTGCTGACGGCGCTGTTGATCGGACTGGTGGTGGGGCTTTTTCAGGCCGCGACCCAGATCCAGGAAATGACCCTGTCCTTCATTCCCAAGCTGGTCGGCATGGGGCTGGCCCTGCTGATCGCCGGGCCCTGGATGCTGCGCCTGCTGGTGGATTTTACCCGCCGCCTGATCATCGAAATTCCCAGTCTCATCCAGTAGTCATGTACACCATGACCCAGCTTGTCGAATGGGCCAGTCAATACGCCTGGGCCTTTTTCCGGATTGCCGCGATGTGGATGGCGATGCCGCTTTACGGCAGCGGGGTCCTGCCGATGCGGCTGCGCCTGGTGCTGGCCTGCGTCTGTACCGGCCTCGTGGCCCCGCTGATGCCGGAGCTGGCCGTGCCCGCGGCCTGGTCGGCGGCGTGGTGGCTGATGCTGCTGCAGGAAATTGCGCTCGGCGTGCTGATGGCCATGAGCCTGGCCCTGGTGTTTGAAATGGTGCGCCTGGCGGCCGAGTTGATGGGGATGTCGATGGGGCTCGGTTTCGCCCAGATGAGCGACCCGCTCAATGGCGCCACCTCGCCGGTTCTGGGGCAATATTTTTCCATCATTGCGATTCTTCTGTTTCTCGCCGGAGGCGGCCATCTGCAGATGATGAACTGGCTCGCGCTGAGTCTGATCGACTATCCGCCAGGACTCTTGCAGCTGCATGGAGAAACTGCCTTACTGCCCCTGAACTGGGCATTGGGGGTGTTTGCAGGTGCGCTGAGGATTGCATTGCCGGGACTGGTTGCCCTGCTGCTGGTCAATCTGTCTTTCGGTGTCATCAGCCGGGCCGCGCCGGCGCTGAATCTGTTTGCGATCGGCTTTCCGGTGTCCCTGATTCTCGGTCTGATCATGGTGTTGCTGAGTCTGCCCACCTTGCAAAGCAACTTCACTGCCTGGGTGCTCATCGGTTTTGAGCGCCTGGCGGATCTTTGGAGCTGATGGATGAGCAACAGCGCGGCTGAAAAAACCGAAGAACCGACGCCCAAGAAACTGCGAGAGGCGCGGGAAAAGGGTCAGGTCCCCCGTTCACGCGAGCTGGCCACCCTGTTCGGGGTGGCGGGCACGGTGCTTGTGCTGGTGCTCATGGGGCGGACCCTGGTCGATGGGGCACGCGGCTTCATGGTCCGCCATCTGCGCTTTGACGCTGCTGCGATGCAGGATCCCGGACGCATGGCGGAAGGGCTGGCGACGGCCCTGGCGGACGCCCTGATCTGGTTGTTGCCATTTCTGCTCGGCGGGCTGGTGGCCGCATTTGCGGCGCCGGTGCTGTTCGGTGGCTGGAACTGGTCGGGCAAGGCCTTGCTGCCGGATCCGGAGCGCCTGAATCCTCTGGCCGGTCTCAAGCGGATCTTTTCGCTCAACGCGCTGATGGAGCTGCTCAAAGCGGTGGCGAAGTTTGTCCTGCTCGGCGGGATCGCCGTGATGGTGCTCTGGGGCGATCATCGTCAGGTGCTTGGTCTCGGCCAGATGGACCTGAAGGTCGCCATGGCGCAGGGCCTTGATCTGTGCATTTCGGCACTGGCCTGGATGTGCATTGGGCTGGCCATGATCGCCGCGATCGATGCGCCGTTTCAGTACTTCAGCCACCGCAAGAAGCTGAAAATGACGCTGCAGGAGGTGAAGGATGAAATGAAGGAGACCGAAGGACGGCCGGAGGTGAAACAGCAGCAGCGCCAACTGCAGCAGCTTGCGCGCAGCCGCATGGCCCAGCAGATCCCCGGCGCCCAGGTCATTCTCAACAACCCGACCCATTATGCGGTGGCGCTACGCTATGCGCCGGACGGGCCCGGGGCGCCCGTGGTGGTGGCCAAGGGGTCCGGAATTCTGGCCGAGGTGATCCGTGATCTCGGTCGCGAGCACCGGATTCCGCAGCTCCGCCTGCCGCCGCTCGCGCGGGCCCTGTATCACAATGTGGAGGTCGATCAGGAAATTCCCGGCGGCCTTTACCTGGCGGTGGCGCAGGTGCTCAGCTATGTGTTCGCCCTGCAGCAGGACCCGCAGCGGGTGGGTGCGCCGCCTGATCCGGAGGTGCCGAATGAATTCCGCTGGGATCCGGATGCCGGCCAGGCCGAGGCAGCGACGGCGCCGGGCGAAGCCCACTAGTCATTTTGGACGAAGCCCATAACGGTGGAATTTGAGAAAACTTCCTTATTCAAATCTCGGTCCAATCCGATCGAACCAGGTGAATCCAAGGAGTCCATCGTGTCTGACATTACCCCTGAACTGCTGATCCAGCGTGCGCGCGACATGGTGCCGACTCTGGCCGAACGTGCCAACAAGGCTGCGGCCCAGCGCCAGATCCCCGACGAGACGGTGGCGGAAATGAAGGAAGCCGGATTCTTCCGCGTGCTGCAGCCAAAGCTGTATGGCGGCTACGAAATGGATCCGCAGGTGTTTTACGAGATCTGCATGACTCTGGCCGAGGGCTGCATGTCCACGGCCTGGATTTATGGCGTGATCGGCGTGCACAACTGGCAGATTGCCCTGTTTGATCCGCAGGCGGCGGCGGACATCTGGTCGCAGGATACCGACGTGCTGATCGCATCGACCTATATGCCCAAGGGGCAGGTGACGCCGGTCGAAGGGGGCTTCAAGTTCAGCGGGCGCTGGGGTTTTTCCAGTGGCATTGACCATTGTGACTGGGTGTTTCTCGGCGGCCTGATTTTCAATGAAGGTCAGCCGCCGGAATACCGCACCTTCCTGTTGCCGAAATCGGACTACGAGGTGATCGACACCTGGCACACCATCGGCCTGAAGGGCACCGGCTCCAAGGATATCGTGGTGAACGACGTATTCGTGCCGGAATATCGCACGCACAAGGCGTCGGATGGTTTCATGGGCACCAATCCCGGGCGTGAAACCTTCACCGCGGATCTGTACAAGCTGCCGTTCGGCCAGATTTTCGTGCGCGCGGTGTCCTCCGCCGCCATCGGGGCCTTGCAGGGCATGCTCGATGCATTCATCGAGTTCGGCAAGGTGCAGGTCGGCAGCATGGGTAGCAAGACTGCGGAGCAGGGGCCAGCGCAGCTTGCGGTGGCACAGTCCGCTGCGGCGATCGATGAAATGAAGCTGGTGCTGAACCGGAATTTCGAGGTGCTGATGGCGAAGATTCGGGCGGGTGAGCCGCTGGATGATGTGAACCAGCGGCTGCACTACCGCTTTCAGGCGGCACAGGTGGTCGAGCGCTGTGGCCAGCATGCCTACCAGCTGTTTTCGGCCTGTGGCGGTCGCGGCATCTTCAGTGATTTCGCCCTGAATCAGAAAATGCTGGACATTTTCTCAGGTCGCGCCCACTACGCGAACAATCCCGATCAGTTCGGCCGCAATTACGGGGCGGTCACGCTGGGGATGGAAAACAGCGATTTCTTCATCTGATTGAAAGACAGCTGATCGCATCCGCAGGACAGCAGGGTGAGCCCTGCCTGCGGATCGCTCGGCCTGTCTGCCGGTGTCCTGGCCGCGGGCCGGGGCCCCAGGGTGGTCGGCGTCGAAGCAGACGCCGGTTCTTGATCCGGGGCGGGTGGCGAATTCGTCGCCGGCGTCCGTCGCGGAGGCAGTCCCGCGGATCGAATTGCGCAACCCGGCGCATTGAAAACCGGGTGCGGGACAGGAGTTGAGCAATGAGTGAGCAATGGGACCACAGCTACGATGTGGTCGTTGTCGGGTCCGGCGCCGGCGGCATGACCGCCGCCCTGTGTGCGAAAGACAAGGGCCTGTCGGTGCTGCTGATCGAAAAGGATGCGGTGTATGGCGGCACCACTGCGGTTTCCGGCGGCGGGATCTGGATTCCCTGCAATGATCAGATGGCCCGATTGGGCTGCGCCGACAGTTTCGCCGAGGCCAAGGCCTATGTGGAATTGCTGACCGAAGGTGAGGTGGAGCCCCGGCGCCTGGATACCTACCTCAAGCGGGCCTCGGAAATGGTCAGCTACATGGCGGAGCGTTTCCAGGTGGTCTTCAAGTCCATTTCCATCTATCCCGATTATTTTCCCGACAAGCCGGGTGGCAAGCCGGGCTATCGCACGATGGAGCCGGAAGATTTCGATGCCGCCCAGCTGGGCGAGGAATTCGAGCGTCAGCGCGCGCCCTATCCCGGCACCCTGTTGATGGGGCGCATCGCGATGAACCAGGTGGAGGCCCACAGTCTGCTGTGCCGCACCCGCGGCTGGATTTTGCTGTTCCTGCGCCTGGCGCTGCGCTACTGGACCGATTTCGGCTGGCGGCGCAGGACCGCGCGTGACCGGCGCCAGGTGCTCGGACAGGGCCTGGCGGCGTCCCTGCGCCATGCCATGCTGCGCGAGAAGCTGCCCCTGTGGCTGAATACCGGCATGCAGGAACTGGTGACCGAAGGGGAGCGGGTGATCGGCGTGGTGGCCAGCCAGGGCGACAAGCGCCTGCGCATCCGTGCCCGTCAGGGCGTGATCCTGGCCTGCGGCGGATTTGAAGCCAATCAGGCCATGCGTGAGCAATACCTGCCGGCGCCCACCGACAAGTCCTGGAGCGTGGCGCCGGGCATCAACGAGGGCGATGGCATTGCCGCCGGCCTGAAGCTGGGTGCGGCGACCCGTTTCATGGATCTCACCTGGGGCACGCCTTCGGTGGTGGTTCCGGGCGCGGGCTGGGCCAGCGGGCTGTTCGTCGAGCGCGCGTTTCCGCACGCCATCATGGTCAACGGGCAGGGTCGGCGCTACTGCAACGAAGCCGGCCCCTATACCGAGGTCGTCTATGCCATGTACCGAGATCATCAGAAGACCGGGGCCAGCGTGCCGAGCTGGTTCATCTGCGACGGTGAGTATCGCAAGAAGTACCCGCTGGGGCCGATCATGCCGCCGGCGCTGCAGCCCGACAGCAAGATTCCCAAGGAGTGGCTGGGCGAGGTCTATTTCAAGGCCGACAGCCTGGAGGAACTGGCCGGGCAGCTCGGCCTGCCTTTCGAGCAGCTCAAGGCCACGGTGGAGCGTTTCAATGCGCAGGCGCTCAAGGGAGTTGATGAGGATTTCGGCAAAGGCGAGAACGTATTCGACACCTACTATGGGGATGACAGTGTCAAGCCCAATCCCTGCATGGGGCCGCTGACCAAAGCGCCGTATTATGCGCTCAAGGTCACCCCCGGTGAGCTGGGCACCAAAGGGGGGCTGGATGCCGATCACGCCGGCCGCGTGATGCGTGCCGATGGCAGTACGATTCCCGGTCTGTATGCGGTGGGCAACTGTTCCGCTGCGGTGATGGGCAAGACCTATCCGGGGCCGGGTTCCACACTGGGGCCGGCGATGGCTTTCGCCTATCTGGCCGTGGAGGAAATCGCCCGTCAGGCTGCCCGTAAGGACATGGCCAGCGCGGCCTGAGGCGAACATGGGCAAGACCGCGATCATATTGCTGTTGACTCTGCTGGCGCTGCCGGTGATGGCCCTGCTGTTCGACCGTGCACCGACACCGGCGCAGTGGCAGATGCTCTGGGTCGTGGTGGTCGAGATGCTGGTGTTCGCCGGCCTGTGCTTTGTCGTCAGCGAACTGAGCGGCAACTACAGCCAGGTCGACAAGCTCTGGAGCATCACGCCGCCGGTCTATGCCTGGACGATCTGCGCGTTGGCGGGCATGCCCGATCTTCTGGTGCTGATGAGCGTGCTGGCAACGATCTGGGGCGTGCGCCTGACCTACAATTTCTCGCGTCACGGTGCATACAGCTGGAAATTCTGGAGCGGCCATGAGGACTACCGCTGGGCGCATGTGCGGAAGAACCCGGCCCTGCAGGGGCGCTGGCGTTTCCTGCTGTTCAACCTGCTGTTCATCTCGCTGTATCAGCATGCGCTGCTGCTGCTGATCGTGCTGCCGATGCTGATCGTCGCGGCCACGCCGGCGGCGATCGGTGGGCTGGACGTGGTTCTCGCCCTGTTGCTGCTGGCCCTGATCGTTTTCGAAACCGTGGCCGATCAGCAGCAATGGCGATTCCAGAGTGAGAAACACCGCCGTCTCAAGGCGGGTGAGGCCCTGAGCGAGGCGCAGGCGCGCGGTTTTCTGGATCAGGGGCTGTGGGCCCTGTCGCGGCATCCGAACTATTTCGCCGAGCAGGCCATCTGGGTCGTGTTCTTCCTGTTCAGCGTGAGTGCCAGTGGCCGGCTGAACTGGAGTGTGGCCGGATGTCTGTTGCTGATCATGCTGTTTCGCAGCAGTTCGGAACTGTCGGAAAGCATTTCGGCGGGTAAATATCCGGCCTATGCACGGTATCAGCAGCAGGTGCCGCGTTTCTGGCCGCGTCTGCGCGCCCGCCGCAGCTAGTCCGGAAGCCGTTGCCGGCCGCCGGACTCAGTTCAGGCGGAAGCGGGTGCTGGTCAGTTCACGATCCGGCTCATGCACATGGCTGCCCATGATGTAGTTGACGCCGAGCTGCCACAGCCTGGCCATGCTGTTGGCATCGGCCACGCGCTCTGCAATCGTTTTCACCTGATGCTGACGGGCCTGATCCATGATGGTTTGCAGCAGCTTGCTTTCGCCGCCTGCGGTGCCGACCGCCTGGGTGAAATCGGCGTGCAGCTTGACGTAGTCCACCTGCAGGCGACCAAGCAGCTGATGGGACTGCCGGTTGTTGCCGAAATGGTCGAGTGCGGTGTTCAGGCCCAGCGCCTTGGCGGCGCTGATCAGATTGATGGCCCGCTTCATGTGGTCCTGCAGATGCATTTCACGAATGACCAGCACGATGTGGCCGCTGGCCTGGGCGTGCTCGCCCATGAAGGTCTGCAGCCAGTCGATGAAGGTCTGGCCTTGTGCCAGGGTGTCCTCGGCGATGCGAATGAAGAAACAGGGGTCTTTCTCGTCCTGGATCTGCTGCTCCACCACGCTGGTGGCACGGGCGATGACCCAGCGATCGATCTGCGGCATCAGATCATGTTCTTCGGCGGTGGGCAGGAACTCGCGTGCCAGTAGTTCGTTGCCGTTGTCGTCCAGCATGCGAATCAGGATGTCGGAGAACTGGCGTTCCTCGCCCGCGAGGCTGGCGATGTTCTGATAGGCCAGTTCGAAACGGTCGTGTTCCAGCGCTTTCTGGATCCGTTCCAGCCAGGCCTTGCTTTCCTTGCGACGTTCGAGATCCTGCACCGCGCCGCCGACCATGGTCAGTGCGTTACCGCCCTTGTCCTGGAGGTCTTGCGTGCTCTGGCGGATCTTGCGCAGCAGCTCTTCGGGCTGTTCCGGCACCGAGGACATCGGGTGGATTGCCACGCTGACGGTGCAGCTGATCTCCTTGTCCGCGGCGCTGAAAATCTGCCGGGCCAGGCCGCGCTGGTAATGGATCAGCAGATCGCGCAGCGCATCCACCGAGTCGCGGTGGCCGATGATGGCGAATTCGGACAGCGAGAAACGGAAAATCTGATCGCTTTCCAGAGATTCGTTGAGCATCAGCTTCATGGCCTGTTCGACCAGGTGCTCAGCGCCGGCATAGCCGACCCGTTGTTCGATCTCGTCGAAATCGTCGACGCTGATGAACACCAGGGAGATCAGGTGGTCGATGCTGGCCTGGGCGGTGGTCTGGGTGATGGCCTTGTACAGAGCCTGGCGGGAGAAGCCGCTGCCACTGTCGGTGGCCGCGCTCAGCGATTCGATGCCGCGAATTTCCAGGGCGGCGTCCCCTTCATACTCGATCGGTATGAAGCGGCTTTTGAGCTTGAATTTCTTGCCGCTTTCGCTGGTCATCATGAACTCGACCGCGCTCTCACCCTTGTGGTGCTTCAGGCAGTTCTTGACCAGAAGCTTGATCTTGTCCTGATCTTCCGGCGCGACCAGATCCATTAACGGATAGCCCATCAGGTCATCGGCGGAAGCAAAGTCCATCACCTGCGCCAGCGCCTGATTGGCCTGCACGATGATGCCTTCCTGCACCCGCATGCCGGGGGCTGCGGTGGTGCCCAGGTCCTGGGTGCGCACGTCCTCCAGTTCGGTGATCTTGTTCTGCAAGGCCTGCAGTTCGTTGCATAGGCTGAAAAACTCGAACTCCTGCTGCAGGATCATTTCCAGATGGGTGGGGTTGGTCAGGGAGATGACGGCGCGTGCGCCCTTGCTCATCGCCTCGGTCAGCGCCCGGGGGTCGGTGCTGGAATTGAGTTGCAGGATCGGAAGTCGCGGTTTCTTGCGGAACACCGCTTCGACCACCTGGATCAGATCACAGTCGCGGAATGCGGCATCGTGAATGGCGATGCAGATGTCCGATTTTTCGATGATGTCGGCAAAGCTGTCGAGGCCAGGCGCGACCAGCACATGCACCGCGTGGCCGGCCGAGCGCAACAGGCTCTCGATCTGCTTGGCGTCATTGGGTGTATGCGCGAGGACGAGAATTTCGCCCTTCATGTTGATTCTGCGGCGCATGTTGCGGTGATGCTCCTCGCCGGCGCGATGCGATGC
>JBFKDQ010000018.1:0-62713 GCA_041619555.1 Oceanococcus sp.
CACGATGCCGGGGGTCAGCGCCAGTTCGGCGATGCGATGGGCGATGAGATTGAGATCGGCGGCCTGCTGAACATTGGCGCCGAACAGCTGGAAGAAGCCGGTGTCATCGACGCAGTGATAGTCATCATGGCCGGCGTGGACATTGAGCGAGGCCTTGGTCATCGCTCGGGTGCCGATGTTCAGCACATAGGTCAGGCGCTTGCCGACCGCTGCGTACAGCGATTCGTGCATGTAGGCGATGCCCTGGCCGGAGGAGAAATTGGCCGCGCGCAGGCCGGTCATGGACAGGCCTGCAGTGACCGCGGCGGCGGCATGCTCGCCTTCCGGTTCGATGAAGATCAGGGGGCGTCCGGAAATGTTCCTGTGGCCGCGGGCGGCGGCCTCGGCCCAGTATTCCCCCATCTGCGTGGACGGCGTGATTGGATAGGCGCCGGCGGCATCCGAGGCCTCGCGTTCGCAGGCAATGACCGCGCTGTTGCCGTCGAGTGCGGCGCGAATGCCCGGGTAGGGGGCCGGCTGTGGTTGCGCCTTCATCCGTGTTCCTTCTGGTGTTCGAGTGCCGGGGCAGCGGTCATGCCGGGCCTGCCAGGCCTGCCAGGGGGCATGCAATATTCGTCCACGCGCGCGGCGGCATGCATGCGCATGCGAACGTTCGGCCGCTGCGCCATCGAGGGTGCCAGGGTGAAACCGCCGTGGAGGGTCACGGCAAGCAAAACGGACATTCATCCTCTCTTCCCGCGTGCTTGCCAGCCGAAAGGCCCTGTCACGCGTGATCAGCTCATGTCCGTTCAGCATGTTCGCTGCATCGCAGGGCGACCATGATCCAGATCAGGCGCTATGGGGACGAGAACCTCGCTTTGATGGTCGCCGCGACTCCTGAACTCCTGGCTTACGTGGCGCCATCGCGCCGCGGTCCATGGCGCAGCACCGGCGCGCTGGCGGCGCCATACTGCACGCCCTGTTGCGGGTCGATCCAGACGATGGCGCCGGTGGGGCAGTGTTCGATCGGCGCGCGCTGCTGAAGCTTGTGATAGTCGATGACGGGCAGATTGTTCGCCATGTGCACGAGGCCGTCACTGGCGTCCCGGGCACAGCGTCCGCAGCCGGTGCAGGCCACCTCGCAGACCTCGCGCAGGTTTTCGCCATGATCGGTGTTGGCGCAGGCCACCCACAGACGAGTGGTCTCCGCCTGCAGTGAAAACAGATCGCGCGGACAGACGCGGACGCAGTCACCGCAGGCGGTGCATTTTTGCGCGTCCACCTGCGGCAGGCCGTGCGCATCCATGGTGATGGCATCGAAGCTGCAGGCGCGCTCGCAGTCCGCCAGGCCCAGGCAGCCCCAGGCGCAGTCCTTGCCGCCACCGGCCACCTGCTGCGCCGCGCGGCAGGACGCGTGGCCGACGTAGCGGGCCCGCTGGCGCGCCACATGGCTGCCGCCGGCGCAGGCCAGGCGGGCGATGCGACGCGTGATCCTGCCGACGCCGACACCCAGATAGTCGGCAATGCGTCGGCTTTGTTCCGCACTGCTGACCGTACAGCGCTGGGGTTCGGCTGCGCCCTGGACCAGCGCCTCGGCGAAGGGCCGGCAGCCCGGATAGCCGCAGGCGCCGCAGTTGGCATGCGGCAGCATGTCATTGACCGCGTCAATGCGAGGATCCTCGAACACCCGCAACTTGCGTCTGGCCAGCACGAGCAGCGTCGCCAGCAGCAAGGTGAGACTGCCGATCACGGTCACGGCGATCAATACGGTCATTCGTCCTCACTTCATGCGGAATGCGGCAGGCGCACGGCTCACGCGTGATCGGGTCATGCCTTGCCAGCATCCATCCTGCGCCATCGGGCCGGCTTGATCCAGATCAGGCGCCCCGACGCTGCAGGAGGGTCACTCGCGCCGGCGCCTGCCGGGCGGTGGCGTGACCAGCGCTGCCGGATGCCCTCCAAGCGGCGCAGACGTGGCGGCGCGATGCGGTCCTGCGGAGTCCAGGGGACGGATGGGATCGGCAGCTTTAGTCTGTAGAATGCCAGCGTCGCGGGAGTGAGTAGGAGTTCGCCATGTCTAGATTTCTGTCCTTGTTGCTTGTCGTTTTTGCCTTGAATGCATGTGATGGCGGGCGCGAGCTTGGTGCGGCCACCGATGGTGAGGGCCAGCCGCCCGTCGCCACGGGGCCGGTGGTCGCCAGCCTGAAGATCCTGTCCAATCGGCCCGACCTGGTCTCCGGCGGCGATGTCCTGGTCGAGGTGCTGGTCGAGTCGAGCGAGGATCTGTCCAGACTTCGGCTCACCCGCAATGGCGAGGATGTGACCCGGGTTTTGCAGCCAAGCGCACCGGAGCTGATCGCGCTGCTTGCCGAAGCGGACGAGGAGAATCCCTTTGATGCACTGCTGACTCTGGCGCAGGACGCGTTTTCGGGTTCCGTTCGGCTGCTCGGCCGGGTTGCAGGGCTGGCGCTGGGGGACAACACGCTGGCGCTGAATATCGGCAACAGCGTGGTCGTGACCAATCATCCGGTTGGCGGGCCGGTATTCACCGGCCCACAGATCCAGCCCTGGCTCTGCCGCAACGACGCCGCGGCGGATGCGCAATGCAACCAGCCGGTGGAATATCGCTGGCTGTACAAGTCCAGCGATCCGACTTCGGCTGGATTGCAGCCCTATGATCCCGACAGCCCCCCCGGCGACGTGGCCTCCACCACCACCGACACCGGCCAGACCGTCCCCTTCATCGTACTTGAGGAAACCGGTTATCAGGCACGTGACCAATACATCATCCTGACCTTGCAGGAGCCTGGGCAGCAGTGGACGCCGGCGCGTCCCGAGGCCCGATGGAATCGGCGTCTGCTCGTGACCCACGGTGGCAACTGCCGCGGCCATCACCAGACCAGCAATCCGCGCCTGGACGATTATGCCGGCACGATTCCGCCCAATCCGGCCATCGAACAGTCCTACATGACGGCGCTTGGCAAGGGCTGGGCGGTGCTGTCGACCGCCCAGTTGAACCTCGGCCACAACTGCAATCTCTCGTATCAGGCCGAGTCCCTGATGATGGCCAAGGAGCGCTTTGTCGAACAGTATGGTGAGTTGAAGTACACCGTCGGCACGGGGTGCTCCGGTGGGGCCATCACCCAGAACATGCTCGCCAATGCCTATCCGGGGCTTTATCAGGGCCTGCTGACGACCTGCACCTATCCCGATGTGATCAGCACCGCGACGCAGTTTGCGGATTACCACATCCTGCTCCGCTATTTCGGTACGAATGTGGACAATCCAACCAATACCACGGCCCGTGATGGCACCGTGTTTACGGTGCAGCAGCAGAACCAGATCTATGGACACGAGGGCGGGGTGGTGAACGCCTCGCTGGCCGACTCCGGTCTGTTCTCCGATGCGGTGAATCCGCAGTCGAACTGCGGCGGGGTCAGCGACGAGCAGCGCTATCATCCCGAGAACAACCCCACCGGCACCCGTTGCGATGTGCTGACCTTCATGCAGAACATGGTGGGGCCGCGTGAGCAGTTTGATGCCTACGGCAACCTGCGCTGGTCCGCCATCGAACAGGCACTGGGATACGGTTTTGCCGGCATTCCGCTGGGCAACCAGGGCGTGCAATACGGCTTGAGACAGCTCCAGCAAGGTGTCATCACTCCGGATCAGTTTCTCGCGCTGAATGTGAACATCGGCGCCATCGACCATGATCTGAATATCATTCCGGCCCGGCTGTCGCCCGACTACCCGGCACTGCCCAATGCCTATCGCACGGGCATGCTCAACACCATCGTCAACATGGATACCGTGGCGATCATCAACATGACCGGCCCCGATCCGGGCGCCGCCCACGACAGCGTGCATGGCTACTGGGTGCGCTGGCGCCTGGAGCGCGAGTTCGGTCACCGCGATAATTTCGTTCACTGGGGTGGTGCGACCGCGTTGATCGGCGACGCGAATTACATGAATGAGTCCCTGCTGGCGATGCAGGACTGGCTGGATGCGGTTGCTGCAGACACCTCGGATCGCCCCCTGGCCGAAAAAATCGTGGCGAACAAACCCGCCAGCGTGCAGGACCAGTGCAATGGCGTGCCCGGCGCCATGTGTCCGGAGCAGGCCATGCTCGTATTCGGTACGCCCCGAACCGAAGCGGGTGCCGACCAGTTTGGCGATCATGTGCAATGCCAACTGCGTCCTTTCAGTCGGGATGATGACTACGGACTCGGCAATCTGGTCTGGACGGAAGAGCAGTGGCAGCAACTCGAGGCCGCGTTCATGGTGAACGGCGAGCCCATGGTCTGCGACTGGAGCAAGCGGCCGCTGGAGTGGCAGGCGACGATTCCCTGGCTCGGCTATCAGGACCGTCTCGGCAACCTGATCACAGGCGGCAGGCAGATGTCGCCCGCGCCCTTCCCGCCGGGCTGGGCCGCTGCGGCATTCGAGAAAGCCTGGGAGCCGGCCTGGGAGTCGCGATCGCCATAGTCCGCGGGACGGCCCGCGCGCCTGATGCGCTTGATCCGGTGTTCAGGCGCGCGCAGGCCGGGCCGAGCCAGTGCCGGACCGGGCATCCGAGGCATGCGGGCTTCAGGCGTCGGCCTGGGAGCTGCAGGCATGGCCGCTTGCCTGCTGCAGTGCGGCTCTGAGCTGGTTGATCTCGTCTTGCAGTTTGCGCCGCAGCTTCACCTGCCGGCAGCCGGCATGCAGGCGCGCCTTGAGTTCTTCGTTGGGGACGGGTTTGCGTATGTAGTCATCGGCGCCGGCGTTGAATCCGGCGACCAGATCGGCGCCCTGGTCTCTGCCGGTCAGCATGATGAAGTGCGGACGGGCATCGCCCCAGCGTTCCTGTATCGTGCGACACAGTGTCAGCCCATCCATGGACGGCATGATCCAGTCGCTCAGGATGACGTCCACCGGGGCGGTTTGCAGGATGTCCAGCGCGGCGACGCCGTCGGCGGCGACGATGGCCTGATAGCCGTGTCGTTTGATCATCGCATCGAGGCGGCTGCGCTCGGCAATGACGTCCTCCACCAGCAGGACGCAGGCGCGCTGCGGCGCGCTCGATCTCCCGGTGGATTGATCTGAGGGGCTTGCTTCCGGGTGCTTCATTCGGGAATCTCTTGTGCGGTCTCGTGTCTTGATTGCAGCAAGAGCCGTGCCGGAGCTCCACCGCATCGAGCGCTGCCAAGTTGGGAACGCAGGCAGGTCGGGGCGGGATCGCTTTTTCAAGCGTCTGCCAGGCGAGATCGGCGGCAGGATGTCGGTAGATTGCAGGGCGCTCAGGGTTTCCGCGCCCGCTCTCAAGCCTATGCCAGCGCCTGCTTCGATGGATCGCAGTATTCGCGCATCTGCGCGCAGGCCCGATCACACTGGGCTTCGAGCGTGCCCAGCAGCGCTGCAATCGCCGGCCATTGTGCCGAGCCCGCGAGGTCTTCCAGTTTCGCGCAGCTGTCTGCCAGTGACTCGGCGCCCAGGGTGGCCGCGGTGGATTTCAGCGCATGGGCTTCGCGTGCGGCCGCATTGGCATCTTGCGCCTGCAAGGCCTGGCGGATCGCGCTGACATGCTGTGGCGCCATGTTCAGAAAACTTTGGAAGAAGGTCCGGAACAGTCCAGGGTCATCGCCGAAATTCTCGATCAATGGGGCAAGATTGAGTGCGTCATGGTCAGCCGCCTCAGCGCCAGAGGCGTCCGCCGAGTCATGGTCCGCCGGCGGTGATGTCGCAAGAGGTGGCGGCGACGAGGTCGGGGGGCGAATATCGTCCAGCACCCGCCGCAGCGCTTGAAGACTGGTCGGTTTGGCGAGGCATTCGTCGATGCCGCATGCAAGGTAATGCTCGACATCCGGGCGCATCACGTTGGCCGTCATCGCCAGGACCGGTAGGTGGCGGGTGCCCGAAGCTTCCTGTTCCCGGATGCGCTGGACCAGGGCGGTGCCGTCGAGGCGCGGCATCTGGATGTCGGTGAGCAGCAGGTCGAAGGTCGTCTGTTGCAGCAGCCGCCAGGCCTCCTCGCCATCGCCGGCAAACTGCGCCGTGTAGCCAAGCACTTCAAGCTGGTGTCTGATGACCTCGCGATTCAGCGGATTGTCTTCGGCAACCAGGATGCGCAGCGTGTCCGTGGCGCTGGAGTCCTGCTCGGCGGCAGGTTGCGGGGGCGCCGACTCAAGCTCGGTTCTGACGCCGTCCAGGTCGGCAGGCTCCGCGAGGGGGAGCTCGATCCAGAACGTGGATCCTTGTCCCGGGGTGCTTTGCACGCCAAGCTCGCCACCCATCTGTTGCATCAGCTGGCGGGTGATCACCAGGCCGATACCGGAGCCCTGAATGTTGCCCAGTTCGGCGCCGAGACGATCAAAAGGCGTGAACAGTTTGGCCAGTTGCGCCTCGCTCAATCCCTGGCCGGTGTCCTGGACGCTCAGGCGAATCCGGTCCTGCGGGCGGATCTGGCCGGACAGGCGCACCCGGCCGTTGGGACGGTTGTATTTCACCGCGTTGGACAGCAGATTGAAGATCACCTGTTTCAGGCGCGTGTAGTCCGCCTTGACCAGCGCGCCGTCGATCTCCTGCAGTTCGATATCGCAGCGCACCCCTCGGTCCGCGGCCAGCACTTCCACCAGGCATGAGCATTCCCGGGCCAGGTCGGTCAGCCGCAGGGGCTCCAGGCTGACCTGGATCTTGCCTGTTTCAATCGCGCTGAGATCCAGCAGGTTGTTGATCAGAGCCAGCAGATGCTCGCCGGCCGCATGAATATGGTTCGCATGCTGGCGATGCAGAGGCGGACACTGGCTGTCGGTCGCGGACAGTTCGGCCAGGCCAAGAATGGCGTTGAGCGGCGTGCGCAGTTCATGGCTCATGCTGGCGAGGAAATTAGATTTCGCCACGTTTGCAGCTTCTGCATCGTGGCGCAATTGTTCGAGACGCCTGCGGTCCTGCTGCACTTGCTGGCGGGTGATCTGGAATTCGCGAATCAGCTCGCCCACCTCGTTGGCAGGCTCGGCCGGCAGTTCCGCCTTGAAATTGCCCGCGGCCATTTCCCCGAATGCGTGCATCAGACCGCGCAGGGGCCGCACGGCCGCGCGCTCCAGCAGCACGAAAACGAGCGCCATGAGCAAGCTGAGCGCCAGCAGTTGCAGTGCGGCCTGACGGTACAGCAGGTGGCGTGCCTGGGCAATCTGTGTTTCGAAACTGGCGATCAGGCTGATCGTCCCCAGCGGCTTGCCCAGAAATTCAATCGGCGTTTCGATCAGCACGGCATCGGCAGCGAGGTTTGAGGCCCAATCGTCCAGCGGATAGATCTGCCAGCCGCGCGTATCAGTCACCCGGATGGCGCGCCAGTTGGGGCGCTGCTGCAGCTGGGCATCGATGCTTTCATACAGCTCGGCATATTGTGCGGTGAGCATCTTGCTTGTAATCGAGGCCCCCAGCTGATGCAGGGAGCGTTCGGCCGATTCCGAGAAGCTCTGGTTGATCCATTCGGTTTCGCGCGGCAGGGAGTAGAATACGGATACGCAGGCCAGGCCCAGGCCGCATAGCGCGGCGACCACCACGCTCTGGCCACGCAGTCCGAACCTGGCCTTATTCGTCCACCTGGAACTCATCCAGCCCCCAGTCCTTGAGTATCAGGTACTCGTCCATGCTGACCTGGACTGCCCGTTTTATCGGGACATTGGCCAGCAGCTGTGCTTTGGCGGGATCCTCGTTCATTGCCAGCAAGGCGCTCCGTATGGCATCGATCAGGTCCACATCAAGGCGCGGGTGCGCCACCACCGGATGCGGGGGCACCTCGCGGGTTTCGTACAGGACTCGTAGGCGCTTCTGCAGCGCGTCGGGCTGTTCCCGCAAGGTCCGCATCACGCCTCCGCCGGCCGCGGTTGCCCGCAGCGCCACATTGAAATAGACGGAGGAATGCGTATCCACATAGCGTGGCGTGATGGACAGGCCATGCAGACGCGCCAGCTCGGCTCGCATCAGCAGCGACGCGCCCAGGGCGTTGGGCGCTGGAAAAGCGATCTCGGTGTTGTTCAGCTGGGCAAGATCGGTGATGCCGCTGTCCACATGCACCACCAGAATGCCCTTGAGCGAGCGCGCCCCGTCCCTGATGAGCGGGCGATAGCCCTGGGCTTGATGCGCCATGACCGCGTGCCACGGGTTCAGGTAGGCGAGGTCATACTCGCCGCGCTTGAACGCGTGCTCGAAATCCGGAATGGATTGTGCGGCGATGAGCTGGAAACGATTGCCCGTTGACGCGCCGAGCTGATCCAGTATCGGCAGCCAGATGCGCGCCATGCGTTGGGATTCGAACTGCGGCACGACGCCGACGCGGATGTCGGCGGCTGTCGCCGCCAGCGGCAGAGCCAGCAGGCCCAGCCAGAAAAATCCGCGTTTGATCATCTCATCCTGCCCATGTCTGGCGCGACGGCACCAGGGTTGGTTCCAGCTGGGTGGCTGCAATCGTGTCGCAGTCACGGTCGATGCCTTGGCCGTGCTGGGGGCGGTGGCGGATCGCAGTCTCGTTGATTCTCGCAGCGTGAATCGACCGCAAGGCTCGGGTGTGAGGGGTGGCCGTGGCGTCAATTGCAAAGGGCGGTGGGACGGGTGCCCGGGCAAGCTTCATGAATGGATCCTTTGACGGCAACTGCGTGCACCAACAATCTGAGCATAGCGCAACAAGGCCTGTTGGTATTCCGCAAATGCGGCGAGGGCTGCGCAATTCGCAGGATCCATGTCAGACCGGCCGAGGTCCTGGGGAAACAAGAGCACTGGCCTGGCTGGTTGGCCGGTGTTGCTGCGTGAGTGTCGCATGGTTGATTCCAGATCCATGGATGGCGAGATATGCTGGTCATTCCAAACCCAGGGAGTACGGCAACATGAACAAGAAAGACCTCTATATTGAAAAGGCGCAGGCCCGCCTGGACGAACAGCTCGCGAAACTGGATCAGATGAAGGCCCAGGTTCGGGGCAAGACTGCGGACGGAAAAATGCGGCTGGTCGATGCGCAAAAGGATCTGGAGGGGCGCATCGCGCAGGCGCGGCAGGAACTCGAGCAGCTCAAGGCTTCCGCAGAAGGGGCCTTCGATGAGGCCAAGAAGCGTTTCGAGCGCCTGACGGCCGACCTTTCCGCTGCGTTCAAGAAGTTCATTGACTGATTGAATGGCTTGCAGTCCCGGGCCAATGGCAAGCAAAACCAGCGTGACAGGGCCGCGCTGCAGCTGGGACAGGCCAAAGGCAAGCAGAAGACGAACAGCAACGTGACGTTCGCCGAAGATGTTCTGGGTGTGAGCCTGTGCAACGACCAGGTCCCGCATCGCGGGGCTTGGTCTAGTCGGTCGTTTCGCCGACTGCCGAGTTCGGCCCCCAGTTACACGATTTCGTTTCGCCGTCTGCACCGCCGTTCAAGCTCGCCTCGGCAAACACAGCTCGAAGAACTAAGGATCCTGCGACGTTCCTTGCCTGTCGCTCAGACGCTCTTGCAGAAAATCGATCAGGACCCTCACCTTGGCGGGCAGAAATGTCCTGGAGGGAAACACCGCGTAGATGCCGTGTGTGCCGGCATCGAAATCGGGCAACACCTCGATTAGCCTGCCGGCTTTTAGATCCGCGCCGACGATGAAATCGGGTTGCAGCGTGATGCCGGAATTGGCCACGGCGGCGGCGCGACAGGTGTCGCCATTGTTGCTTTCAAAACTCGGAGTGAAACGTAGCTTGATGGTTTCATTCTTGCGGCGAAATGACCATTCATTCCCGCTGGCCATGTAGCGATAAGCGATGATCGCATGGTCTTTCAGATCATCTGGCGAGCGAGGTCTGCCATGATGTGCCAGATAGCCGGGTGATGCGCAGGCAATGAGACGCGTTTGGGCCAATTTCCTGCTGATCAGGCTGGAGTCCTGCAGCGCACCGATGCGAATGGCGAGGTCATATCCTTCCTCCACGAGGTCGACAAAGCGATCCGCCAGCGTCACCTCGAGCCGAACTTGCGGGTGATGCTCGAGGAATTCACTCCATAAGGTGGCCAGGCGGATAACGCCATAGCTGAACGGGGCATTGACGCGCAGCCGTCCGCGCGCGTTGTCATTGCTGGCGGCAAGCTCGGCTTCGGCTTCCTCCAATCGGCACAACAGATCGCGGCATCGATCCAGGAACAGTTCGCCGTCCGAAGTGAGTGAAAGCCGGCGGGTGGTGCGCTGTATCAGACGAGCCCCCAGGCGCGTTTCCAGCGTGCTGATATGGCGGGAAACGGCCGCTTTCGAGATCCCCATGTCCACTGAGGCTTGAACAAAGCTCCCGGCATCAATCACCGCCACCAAGCTTCGCATTTCCAGAATCTCGCTCATTGTCTTAATTATAGAAACAATTTGTCTCTAAAGTGTCTGTTTATTCAGGTTGCCAGGGCTATTAATGTGGCATTGACAGCGCTGATCAGGCGCAGATCCCCACTTTGGAGAAGTTACGATGAGTACCGCGACATTCCCTGCAGCAGCACCAGCCGTCAACACCGCCCGCCAGGCTCTGGCGGATCACTTCACACGCCTTCTGGCGACCGAGCCGAACTGGAGCGGCGCTGTGCTCAGGCTGCCCGTCGGCATCATTTTCGCCGCCCATGGGGCGCAAAAGCTTTTTGCCTGGTTTGGCGGTTACGGCCTTGAAGGCACGGGGCAGTGGATGGCGTCGATCGGTCTGGAGCCGGGCTACCTGATGGCCCTGCTGGCGGGTAGTGCGGAGTTTTTCGGTGGGGTCGCCCTGCTGCTTGGCTTGCTGGTGCGCCCCGTCGCCCTGGTGCTGGCCATCACCATGCTGGTCGCAATCTTTTCGGTGCACTACAGCCACGGGTTCTTCCTGAGCAATAACGGATACGAATACGCTCTGGCCCTGCTTGCCGCCTCCGTATCGCTTGCCTTCAGTGGGGCTGGCCGCTTCTCCGTCGATGGCTGGATCGCCAAGTCGCGGGGGCATTCATGAACGGGAGCGGATGCAAGACGGGTATGGCCTGAGACTTGGCCGATGATGCAAGGGGCAGCCATGCCGGTGCGATGGGCAGGCCACGGCTGGCGGATGAACGCCAGCGAAAATTGGCGATGAAGCCGTGGCTGCCCCGGCTGATCAGGGCCGCTGGGGCGAGTGATGAAATCGACCTTGTGCGGCTTTCGTTTGCGGGTGCGCTCAGGCCAAAGCCTCGTTCGCAGCGCGTTGCCCGGCGCGCACGGCGCCTTCGAAATAGCCGGTCCAGTGCGTGCTGGTTTCGGTGCCGGCCCAGTGGATACGGCCATGCGGCTTACGCAACTGATGTCCCACTGAGGTCCAGTGTCCGCGAGGGGCAACGCCGGCGTAGCATCCGCGCGCCCATTCATCGTGGCGCCAGCTGTGATCGTAATAGGCCGTCGGCCTGGCGGCATCCGGGCCGAAAAATGACACCAGGGCCTCAATGAATTGAGCACGCCGCTGTTCCGGCGCGCTCTCGCTTTCACGCACCGCATCGCGCCCTTCAATAAAACCCATCAGGATGCCGCGCGACTCATCCGGTGGGGTCACGTCGAAACAGACATGGATCGGCCCGACGTCGCTGATCGCGGACCCCGACCAGCCCTGTGCCCGCCAGAAGGGCTGCTCGTAGACCGCGAAACACTTGATCGCACAGCCCGGCTGTAGATTCTCAAGACAGGCCTGCTTGTCCTGGGGCAGGGGTGGGTCGTAGTGGATCTCCGCGGCCAGCGCGGGCGGAGCGGCGCAGATGACCCGGTCGGCAGTATAGATTTCGCTGTCGGTGTGGACCTTTACCCCTGCTTTGCTCTGCTCGATGCGTCGCACCGGCTGCTCGAACACGCAGACCACGCCCCGCGCCTCAAGCTCGGCCAGATAGGACTCGGCCAGCGGCTGCAGCCCGCGCTGCAGGCGGTCCTGCTGTGCCCCGCCTGCGGATTCGGTCAGTGACAGGAAGCCCTGGCCGCTGCGCGTGTAATGCAGGGCATGCAGCAGGCTGATGTCATCCGGGTGGGCGGCAAAGACGCTTTCGATCGCGATCTGAAACGCACTGTATGCATCCGCATGATGCAGATGGTGGCGCATCCAGTCGCCGGCCGTCATGGCGTCGAGGGTGTCGGCGCCGCGGGCGGTCCAGGGCGTATCGAGACGAATGCGCCAGGATTGCCAGTACCAGCGCGCAACCGCAGAAAAAAGATTCCATTGGCCAGCCAGCGGCAGGTTGTAGGGAATCGAACCTCTGTACCTGCCCTTGCGGCCGGAAAAAAGGGTACGGACATGGCCCCGCACGTACATCGGCCAGGTGGCGTGGCCCAGACGCCTGGCCAGCGCATACATCTCGTTCTGCCCCGGTCCCAGCCATTGCCCGCCATAATCCAGCCAGAGGCCATCGGCCAGTTGCTCGGTGCGCGCCCGCCCACCCACGCGGTCACGCGCTTCCAGGATGGTGACCGGCTTGCCGGCCGCCGAAAGTCTGTCTGCCGCAGCGAGACCGGAGAAACCGGCGCCGATTACGATGTGCTTTTCCAATTGCGCTTACTCGATGTTGTGGCCTGATGCCCTTAGCATCAGGATTGATGGACACATTTGCCAGCCATCCACGTGCTGTCCACCCGGCTGGCATCGACAAAGGGATCTGCGGTGAGGATGACGAAATCGGCGGGGGCCTGCGCGATCAGGCCCGGCTTGGGACTGCCGCAGATGCCTTTCATGCCGGCGATGGTGTAGGCATACACGGCCTCCTCCGGACTGACGGCTTCGGATTCCAGATAGCTGCCGCCACCGGGCAGGGCCCGGTTCACCGCGCAGCGCATGTTGTGCAAGGGGTCCAGCGGCCCGCAGGGATAGTCGGAACTCATGATCAGATCGACGCCGGCATCCAGCATCGAACGCAAGGCCAGACCGCGATACCGGCCTGTCAAACGCATATTGGTGAACTGCGAGCCGAAATGGGGGAGAAATCCGGGTTGGGCGGAGACCTGCACGCCGAGGCGGGCCAGTTTGTCGATGTTGCGATTATCGACGATGGTCGCGTGCTCAAGGCAGACTTTGCTCGTGATGCCAGACTCGAGGATGCAGTCGCAACTCATGTCCACCGCGTGATTTCCCAGCGCGTGAATCTTGATGCGAGCGTGCGTGTCGTCCAGCGCGCGCAGCCGGGCGCTCAGGTCGGCGGGTTTGAAAAGCGCCCCCTGCTGGTAAAAACGGCCCTGCCGGTAGGCGGTCGGCTGACTCAGCAGCTGGCGCAGCGGACGAAAATTGAAACGGGTGATCGCGCTGGTGAGCATGCCCAAGCTCATCCTCAGCGCATCCGTGGCTTCGATGCACATGGCGCAGCGGTGGGCCCCGTCGGTGAAAACCTTGGCGCTGCTCGGCCCTTCGCCAAAATCCTGCAAGGCCTGTCCGCCATCCGCGCTGCTGAGCGGTCCCTTGGCGCCGACCTCGGACCAGCTGATCCGCAATGGCGTCTGTCGGTTGAGCCCTTGCATGGCCTGACTCATCGCGTGGGTCACGCAGGGGTCATGGGCATCGGTGATGCCGCAGGCGAGATGGCGCCGGGCCTCGGCCTGCAGCACGTGGGCAAAGCCGTCCTCGCCCAGGGCGGCGATGACCGCATGGAGCACCTGCTCGAGACAGACGGAAAAGACCTCTTCCCAGACCACGCCCGTCATCTCGCCCTTGCGGGTTTCCACAAAGCGCGAGTGGGCCAGCTGACTGATCTGACAGGCGCGCAGGCCACTGTCCGAGAGGATCGCCCGGTGCAGTGACTCGCAGACCAGAATCACCTTGCGGCCTCCCGAGGCGTCCTCGAGTTCGGCCGCGGTGGGTGGCCTGGGATCGTCCCAGGCATCCCAGTCCACATAGAACAGCACCAGCCAGTCCGACGCATCCTGCGCCGCTGCGGCGCTGACCGCAGCCAGGGCATCGTGCCGGGAACGGAAATGCGATCCGTTTCTGCAGATACTCGCAATCGAGCCGGCCGAAATGTGGCTATGACAATCCACGAAACTGGGAAGAACCACCTTGCCCTGCCCGTCGATCCGCTGCAGGCTGCCGGGGGGCGTGTCGTCACGGCCACCGGTCGAATGAACCCGCCCACCCTGGATGGCGAGCCAGCCCCAGGTCGGCCTGGGCCTGGCGCCGGACCAGAGCGTGACATTGGTGATCAGCAGATCCGCCCCGGCCTGCACAGGCATCACAGCTCCAGCTCCAGATCAGAGCATGGCCGTGCCGAGCACAGAAGGATTCTGTTCTTGCCGGCGGGTGGTTGCACCCCTTGTGGATAGCTCACCTCACCACTGAGCAAGGTCGCCTCGCAGGCCTGACAGGCGCCGTAACGGCAGCCCGAACGGACCGCGATGCCATTGGACTCAGCCAGATCAAGCAGGCTGTCCTGCCGGGCCGTCCATTGCACTGCACGGCCGCTGTCACAGAAGGCGATGGTGTACTCGTTCTGAGTCGCCGATCCATCAAGCGGCCGATTGAAAATCAGCGATGCCCCGAAGCTTTCCGCGTGGATCTGTTCCGGTGCCACCCCGCGGGCCAGCAATCCATCGTGCATGGTCTTGCTGAACGCGGGCTTGCCGCAGAGCATGAATCGCGGCTGCAATGTCAAATCGACCTGCGCCAAAGCCTTGCCAGGATCCAGCCTGCCGGCGTGCAGCCAGGCTGGCGCGAAGGCCTCGGCCGCCTGGCTGACCTGGACCCGCAGATGAAAGTTCTTCAGTTTCCCGCGAAGCGTGTCCAGCTCCTCCTGAAAGGGGAAACTCTCGAGCTTGCGAATGCCATGGAACAGATGCACCTCACGCTGTGGATGCTCCTGCGCCAGCGAGTGCAGGATGGACAAGAAGGGCGTGATGCCGATGCCGGCGCTGATCATGACCAGGGGCGTGTCATCCGTGGGGACGGCCGCGAACTGTCCGCCTGGTGGCTTGACGTGGAGGGTGTCGCCCACGGCCAGCATGTCATGCAGATAGCCGGAGCCTTTGCCGATGTGCAGGGTGCCATTGATCCGCACGCTTTCCCGCTTGACCGAAATGCGGTACTGATTGCATTCACCGCTGGCGCTGGACAAGGAGTAGGGGCGGTAGAGAGTGGCCCCATTGTCCTGTGGAATGGCCAGGATGATGTGCTGACCGGGCACGAATCGCGGCAAAGGGGCTTGATCCGCACCGGCCAGCCAGAACGAGGTGACCTCCTCGGATTCGCGCACGCGCCGCACCAGGGTATAGGGCTGGAATCCCGGCAGCATGGCCGCGCCGCTGGCTGTGTTCTTGCCCAGGCTTTCCTGGATCTCGGCCACCCGATTATTCAGTTGAATCAACCGGGACTTGATGCGCCGTCCGACTTCATCAAACCAGATGTACAGCCTGGCATTGGACTGCGGCAGCAGTTCCACCGTGTCCCCGACCTGAATCCGCGCGCGGTTGCGCGGTGTCGCATAGGCGCCCAGGTGCTGCCCCGCGTGCTGCATCAAGGCCAGTGGAATCTTCGGGTCTTTGGGCAGGCCGGGTTGGGCGGCGCCGGGCATGGAGCAGCGGATTGTCGGGTGATTGCAGCGAATGAGGGCATCACCAATTCGCAGATCGCGGCCGCGCCACTCATTCTCGATCATGCCGTCCAGCGCGGGATCGGTTGCGATGACGAAATTGGGTCGATAGCGGCGGGCGCAGAAATCCCCTTCCGGATAGTGGCCATTCATCGTGTCCAGCGCCGCGGTGGTCAGAAAATGCAGCGGGTAGACATCGTAGAGCCGGCCCGGCGGGGTCGTGTAGCGGGACAGCGTGGTCAGTAGGCCGAGCGAAAACGAGGAAAAATCGGGGTCGGGGTCATCCGCCTTCATGCCCAGTTGATAGCGCAACTCGGCCGCCGACATCGGTTTGGCCAGCCGGTAGGCGGCCTTGTCCCCGGGCGGCGGGCGGCTGATCAGCGCCACACGCCGGCCCAGATGCATGGACAGAATGGCCGAAGCGTAGGGATCATCCGAACGAATGCTCCGGCCATCCGGCAACTCGATGTCGACCTGACAGCTGATCTCCCGACCGAATGCGCTGTCCGCTGCGCCGGTATAGCGGGCCGTCAGCATCATCAGTCCGGGAATTTTCCTGCCCCCGACGATTTCGCCGCTGAGCTCGTCGCGCAGCGCCCAGCAACGGTCGTCAGCCACCCCCTGGCGCTCGATGCGGGCCGCGGGCACGCGCTCGCCGCCCAGCGACTTCACCGGGTAGCGCCAGATTTCCTTGATGGTGCCGATCTGCATCGCTGTTCCTTTAATTGCGGCCTGGGGAGTTCCGCATCAATCGGCGCCGCCCGACCTGGCCAGCAGGGCTTCAACCGCCTTCAAGCTGTCCTGATCCTTGGCCAGCTCTTTTCTGGCAAAGGCCTCGATGGCCTTTTCATGGGCATACACATAGGTAAAGAAGTCCTGGTCGTCGCCGGCAGCATGGGTCTTCAGGCGAAGGAATTTCTCCTGGAAGGGCGCGGTGCCCTCGGCCAGCAGTTTCATGGCCAGGCGCCAGGGCAGCAGACCGAGCGCCACACCCTCAAGATAACCCTTCAGACGCCAGAGCCTGGGCTCGACCACGTGCTGATCGCCGGCCTGCATGTGCGCAAGGTAGCGAGCCAGGGTCTTTTCTTCCAGGGCCTTCAAGGCCAGCCATTTGGCCTTGCGCTCGGCCTTGATGGTCAGCCGGGCGGCCGTGTCGAACAGCGCGACACCAAAGACTTCCGACTCGTGGATGCGCTGCAGATCAGCTTTATGCTGCGGATAATTCATTGTTTGGAACCTGTTGAGTGTTGATTGGGGCAGGACGACGGCCAGCCTCGGCAATCGCCGTCAGCGCGTGCTTCAGGGCGGAAAAATACGCGTCGGTGGCCTCCATAAAGGGCATATGGCCCACATTGGGGAAGACGACGGTGCTGGCATGCGGGATCCGTACGGCCAGTAACAGCGACTGCTCGGCGGGCACCACCGGGTCATGGGTGCCGGCAAAGATGTGGCAGGGCAATTGAATCCGGTGCAGTTGATCCGCGATGTCCAGGCGGCCAATGCCGTTGAACAGCGGAAACAAGGCGATCGGATCCTGCTGCCGGGTATTCGGACTGAGGTTGTCGATCATGCACTGGCTCAGCGGACTGGCTCGATAGGCCTTGCGGTCATGGGCCAGCAGACTGGCAAATACGCGTTGAATCAGGCCACTTCTGGCCGCCAGCCTGAGTTTGGAGGCAAACAGTGGCCGCGCCCAGCGACCCAGGCCGGCCAGCTTCACCAACAGGCCTTCGATGCCGCCCCAGTGTCCGTTGTGGAAACCCGCCACGCTGACGATGCCCAGCACATTGGGCGCCCGGTGAATGGCAAGATTCAGCGCGCTGAAGCCGCCTGTGGAATGCCCGACGATGATGGCTTTTCTCTCCCCCAGCAGCGCCTTCAGTGCGCCGCTCATCACCTCGAAGAACCACTGCTCATTGACCTGCTCGGGCGCGAAATCCGTGGGCACGGTGGAAGGGTGGTGGGCTGGTAGGCTCAGGGAATACCAGGTCCGGTTCTCCTTGATGTCCGGCGGAATACAGTCACGCCAGAAATTGACCGAGGCCAGCACGCCATGAATGAACACGATGGCTGGCTGTTTATCGCTCACCAGAGTTTCATTGACGGCCAGATAGGCCAGCTGATGGCCTCTGGATTCGACAAATCCTTCTTTTACTTCCACGCGACTGCTCCGATCGGTATGCGAGCCCTGCCCAGGCGGGAATAACCACGTCCCGTTACGGCCGGATTCTGAGAACTGGCCATAGTCTATGGCTCTGGGGTCCGTGGCGTATTGAACGAAAGAGCTAGTCGTCTGCACCTCCCCGGGGCTGCTTGAGCCGATCCCAGGCTCTCTTGGCATCCATGTAGGTCAGGCCGAAGGAGTCGGAGAAGGAGCGGCTCATGTGTGCCAGGTCGCTGAAACCGGCCATCATGGCCGCCTGCATCGGATTTTTCCCATCCAGCAGGGCGTCCATCGCCACCCTGAGCTTGAACCACTTCTTGTAGCTTCGCAGCGGAACGCCCGTGCGTTCCACGAACCAGTGTGAGAACCGCGTCGGCGACAGGTGGGCGATACCGGCCAGGGCATCCCGTTCGATCTCCTGGCCCTGGCTCAGCCGGGAATGAACCGCCTGGATGATCTGTTGGAGTCGGGGTTCGGAGGATGTGCTCAGATCCGGCGTGCTGAAAGACTCCGAGTGCAGGAGCGCGGCCAGATCGGTGGAGGCGCTGATCGAGCGCAGTTCCGCAGGCAGCGCGTCCAGGGACAATGCTCGCCATCCCTGTTGCGTTGCTTGCTGCAGTGATCGGGGGACCGATTGCGAGATGGGATCGAAATAGATGGAGCAGACATCACCGGCCCCGAGGCGATGCGTCGTCCTGGAATGGAAATAGACCGCTTCGGCGCTTTGGGGGCCGGCGCTCGTTTCAAAGGCCAGCGCCCCATCCAGCGAAATGGTGAGCTGGGAGGCCCAGTGGCGATGCAATCGATGGTCGCCCACCTGGCCACGAAAGATCGCCATGTTGTGAGAGAAAACAATATCGCCTTTCCAGTCCCCGCGCTTCATGGAGCCCGCCTCCTGACATTCTGGCGCCCCGTGATCATCACCAGACTGCCCCGTCGAATTGTATCCGCTGTTCCGGCTGGAGGCTGTGGCAAAGCAGGTGAGCCCCATGCTTGGACGTGCGACGAATCAGTCAGTGGGCAGGTCGAAATACGCCGGATCCGCGCCGCCGCTGTTGATTCTGATCGTGTCTGGGACCCCAGAGTTGTAACTGGTGAGGTCGGTGCTGGCCAAGCTCAGGCGCACGCTGTGACCGGCTGCGAAGCGGTGGACGAAACCGATCAGGTGGATATCGATGGCCTGATCGAGGGCGGAATCGGGGGCGCGTACCGGGGCGATCAGGCGGTGGATCAATTCCGCCGTCCCGTCCGGCGCAACATCGAAGACCTTGCCGAAAAACACCAGATCCTGGCCGTTGCTATGGCCGATGTTCAGATGTGCTCGTGGAATGCCGACCGATTCAACCGCACGCTCGAAAGGTGCCGAGGTGAACGATACCGCCTGCCCTGGCGGGTCGCTAGGGGGTAACTCGGCGAAACTGGGGGAAGCGTCGGGCGAGCTGTAGTTCGAAGTTTCGCTGTAAGAGGCCGGCAGTCCGCTCGCAGGCTTGATCATGCTGGCGATGCCGGGCACGATGGCAGCACGGCTGTTCACAAGCTGATTGCTGCCGGATAAGTAAAAGCGCCGCATCTGCTGGGCCGGGAAGGCATCGGCCTGTCCGTACTGGCTCGCCGCCGAGCCGGATTCGTCATAGGTCAGCCAGTCCTGATACCAGGCGAATTCCGGGCCGGTGTCGATGCCGCGCTGGCCGCGCAACCAGCGCTCGAACCAGCGTAACGCCCGGTCTGGCAGATAGCAGCCGTCGGCAACCATGGCGATATTGCCTCCGTACAACTCGCATTCTCCCGCCTGGGAAAAGTAGCCGCCGTGACCGGCGGAATTCCAGATCATCGCCACCGGTACGCCGGCCTGCTTCAGCGCCAGATAATTCGCGCTGGCGTCGTTGATATTGAAGATGGTGTCGGGTTGGCCTTGCACCAGCATCGTGGGCACACGCAACTGATCCATCTTGCTGGCGATGGAGGAATTGCGAACCAGGTGCAGTGCGGCCTCATCCGCATCCCCGGTGGCCAGGATGCTGGCATACACCTGGCAGAAATCGGAAGGGAAGCCGGTGCAGGGCAGGCCGGCGATTTCTCCCGGCTCGCCGGCGGCGAGTTTTTCCTGCGGGCAGCCGCCGTTGCCCTGGGCCGGCTGTGAATTGCCCAGAGCAAAGAGCAGCGAGGTCCATTCCGCCTTGAAGACCCCCTGGCGGTCACGTTGATGATCCAGCGCATGGAGCGCGTCCGGATCAATCAAATTGTTGGGCAGCAGCGCGTACTGCAGGGAGTTCCAGGTTCGACCGGGCACGATGGCCCGAACACGCGGGTCCACGGCGGCCAGATTGAGCATGACGCCGCCGCCGTAAGAGCCGCCAATCAGACCGACCAGTGCGCCTTTTTCATCACGCGCCACCAGTGCTTGAACGGCCAGACCATGGAGCCGGAATTGCGGGTCATCCAGCACCCGATCCATCAGTCCGATGGCATCCTTCACATCATAATCGAAGGAATCCAGACGGATGCAGCCGGAAGACTGACCAAAGCCTTGCGCGCTGTAACTCAGCACGATGTAACCGTGACGGGCGAAATAGTCCGCTGTCGCAACGACCTCCGCGCTGAGCTTGTTGTTGCCGAAACCATGGGTGACCAGGATCGCGGGTTGGGGTGTTGCCGCGCTTGCATTCTCCGGCAGATAGAGGCGCGCATCGATGTTCACCGGATGGTCATTTTCGGGGCCATCCAGCACCGGGATGATGGCGTCGTGGGTGGTATAGGCGAAATGCTCCGTCGCCGATCCGCCATCAAAGCTTGGTTCCCCGCCCTTTTCGCAGCCGGCTGCGGCCAGGGTCATCAGCAGTGCGAGCAGGAATCGTGGCCCGGTGCGAATGTTTGGCATGAATGCTCCTTAGGCGGTCTGGCCTGATGAAACGCGGTATTGAATCGTGATTACAGCGATCGGTCGCTTGCGTGGTGCCAGACTGTCTTCGTGCGTAACTGCGACCGGCTGGTGACAGTTTAAGTCTGATACCATTCGGGATCAAATAATGTGGTGCGCAGCGCATGAAAGATCCGGTCGATGCCAGGGCCTATCAGGTGTCGGGAAAATATGACGGCAAAAGTGCGGATGCCCGGCGCAGGGAAAGGCGGGATCTGCTGATCGAAACCGGCATTCAGCTGTTCGGGCAGCAGGGATATGCCGCCGTCAGCCTGAACGCGATCTGTGCGGAGGCCGGTTTGGCCAAGCGCTACTTTTATGAGTCCTTTGCCAGCGTGGAGGATTTGCTGACTCAGGCCTCTCGCCGTATTTCCGCAGAACTGCAGCAGGAGGTCATCCAGAAGATCGCCGCGCAGGACACGCCCAGGGAAATGATTCTTGCCGGGTTTCGTGGCTTTTACGAGTACATTCAGGCTCAGCCTGAACGGGGGCGGGTGTACCTGGTTGAATCACTGAGCGTGCATCCGTCGCGCGGTGAATTGCTGGGTGGCGGTGGCGGTGAGGTGGCGCCGTATCTGCTCAGTGTCACGCGTCGATATGTCGACGAGGAAACCCTGCCCGAACCGGTGCTGGCCGTCATGGCCCAGGGTGCGGTCGGGGCCGCCATATTTGTCGGGCAGAACTGGATCGCCGCAGATTATCAGCAGCCGATCGACGAACTGGTGCAGGGTGTGAGCGAAATCTGCTTCGGAATCGGTCAGCGCCTCAACATCAAACTGGACGCCTGAATTCGAGAAGATTCCGGCCGTTTCGCTCACCCTGGACAGGAGAATTGTGATGTACCCATTCATGTATGGCGCCCTGGCGGCTGCGTTTGCCCTGATCTTCGGCGTTCTCGTGGTTCCGCCGCTGCTGGCCTCCGGCGATGTTCTCGGCGCGTTCGCCGCCGGATTCGTCAATCCCTATGCATCTGGCTATGCCCTGGACGCGATCTTCTGCTGGCTCCTGCTGGCCGTGTGGGTGGTGCAGGAAGCGCGCAGCCAGGGTGTGCGGTATGGCTGGCTCGCCTTGCTGCTTGGCATCGCACCCGGTGTGGCGACCGGATTGGGCGTCTACCTGATCCTGCGGGCGCGTCAGCTGGGCCGAGGCTGATTGGCGCCCCTGCGAGCATGGATTCGCCTGTCCCGCGACGTTCAGGCAACAGGCGTGGTCTTCGGGCGGAGTGGGTCGAGCCAAAGTTTTCCGGCCCGGTGGACTGCATGGCTTCCGCGGTGATCACAAAATCCTTTGCATTTTTCGCAGCGTTCGTGGAATTGCCCGGTTTTGTCTCGTGTCAGCGGCATGGGCCACTTCGAGCTGCCTCACCAGGACATCCAGCGCAGCAAGCGCTAAGACCGTCTCGCCTAAAGTGCAACGGCCAGGCCCCGCACCGCGGGGCTTTGACTTGTCGGACTCCGGCCCGGCAATTCATACCCGCCGCAGGAGCGGCTCGAGCAGCGGATTGATGATGCCGCGCAATGGCCGCAGCAGCCTGCGGTAGGGGCGCAGGCGAGCCCTCATCTCCTTCTCGTAGTCCGAGAAATCATGGCGTTGATATTGCAGCAGGGCTTCGGTCTCGCGGGTATCCATCCAGTGCATGTAGAAATAGTCCTGGCCATGAACCTGTTCGGGGTAGTGCAAACCCAGGGCGCGAAAGGCGACGCCGAGAAACCGGGCCTGGGTGACCTGGCAGGCCGGGCCGCCGCCGATGAGCAGTGTTCGTTGGCGCGATTCAGGCACTTCCAGGCAGCGACACATGGCCAGCGCCACATCTTTGGGGTGGACCCATTCCACCGGGCCGTCGGCCGCGGTATTCAGCAGTTTGCGAAAGGTCTGCCGGTCTGCAGACAGGGTCCGTGAATCCACCGCCACACCGACGCGTAGGATGTTCCAGGCAAAAGTGCGGGTTTTCAGCAGTTCCTCGATCTCCAGCTTGTGGCGGGTGTAATTGTCGGTGGCCTGCACGGGGTCATCCGCGCGCCGGGGGCGGGGGCGGTCCTGGGTGCGGGCGAATACGGACACCGATGAGGGGTAGATCAGGTGAGGTGGGGTGTTGCGGCTGGCGATCGCCTCGATCAAACGGTGCGTGACCTCCACATTCAGACGCTGGGCCAGGGCTACCTGCGTTTCCGTGGCAGGTGGCAGCAGCGCCGCCAGGTGAATGACGCCCTCGACGCCATCCAGCAGATCGCGGAAGTCCTCCACCGCCGTGAGATCGCCGAAGCGGATCTCGCAACGCCCGTCGAATGCGGAGGCCACCCGGCGAGATGCGGGGGTGTCCAGATCGACGCAGCGCACGGTATGGCCGCGGGCGAGGAGCTGTTCGGCCACCTTCTCGCCGAGTCGGCCGAAAGCGCCGGTGAGCAAGACCTTCATGCCCCTGGCTCCCGCGCCCGTGTGGCGTGCTCAAGCAGCCTGGGCCATTGCCCCCAGGGGTAGATCAGCCCGGCGATCAGGCCCGCCGCTGCCCAAGCCCCACACAGCAGCCAGCCGCCGTCCAGGCTGGCCTCATCACCGCCCAGCCACCGCGCCAGGGCTATACAGGCCACACTTTTATACACGAGCATGTAGTGCAGGAACCCGGCGTATTGCGCGGGCCGAAAGAAGATCAGGAGCAGGGCTACCCCTTCGCCAAAAATGGCGCCGGCATAGAGCACCTGGACGCTCACCGCAATGCCGGTCTTGCCGGCTGTGGGTACGCCGAGCAGCGACCAGAATGCGCTTGGCTCGACGAGCATCCAGCCAGCCAGCGCGAATGAACTGCCGGCCATGCCCATGCAGGCCCAGCGCATGATCTGAATTCGCGGTTGTATCGCGAGCATGCTCAGTTCGCCGGTTTGATGGTCATCAGCTGGCGCGCCGCGGCCGAGGCGCCGGCGACGGGCTGGTCGGTGAGCAGGCAGTGGGTGCCGCGTGGGGAATACATTTCCGCCACGCACAGATTGCAGGCCGTGCAGCCTGAGGGTGCCGCATCGCCGTGCTGCCAGCGCGTGATCAGGTCGGGCTGGTGAATCAGCGCCCGCCCCAGGGCCATGGCCTCAAAGCCTGCCGCGCAGAGGCGCTGCACATGCGCCGGTGCGGTCACGCCGCCCAGATAGCACAGCGGCATGGCCACGGCCTGGCGAATCTGTTGCGAATAGGGCAGCAGATAGAGCGGCTCGAAGGGCTTGCGTGGCTGGCGCAGGGCCATGCCTGCCGAGAGGTATTTGAAGATGCCGCGGGCGGCGGCGGTCATGGCGCGCGTGGGCAGCGGGCTGCCGAAGATGGTCCAGGGTGCTTCCACGTTCATGCCGGCAGACAGCACGGCCATGTGTGCGCCGGCCGACTCCAGTTCCTGGCAGAAGGTGATGACATCTTCGATGCGGCTGCCGCGCCGGTGGCCTTCCACCACGCTGAGCTTGCAGAGCACGGCCAGATCCTGGCCAACGGCTGCGAGGACACGTTCGGTGACCCGGCGCGGGAAGCGCATGCGCGCGGCGGCATCACCCCCATAGGCGTCACGGCGGTGGTTGTAGGCCGGCGACAGGAACTGGCTGAGGAGATAGCCATGCCCCAGATGAATCTCGACCGCGTCGAATCCCGCCTCGCGGGCGAGTTCGGCGCCGCGAACGAACTGATCGCACAGATGGTTCAGATCGCTCTCGCTGGCGCCGCGCTTGAACCAGCGGCCGGCCATGATGCCGGGCGGATTCAGCCCGCCATCGGCACTGACCGGGCGCGCATGTTCCAAAAGCTCGGGCAGGAAGGTGAAAGCGCCGCCGTGGGTGATCTGCGCGCAGGCCGCCGCGCCCTGCGCGTGTACCGCATCGGTCAGCTTGCGCAGGCCGGCGAGGGTTTCCCGGTTCAGCTGGATCTGGTCGGCAAAGGTGCGGCCATCCGCACTCACCGCGCAGTAGGCCAGCGTGGTCATGCCGACGCCGCCCGCGGCCATGCGGCGATGAAACTCGATCAGGCTGTCGCTGACCGCACCGGCCGGCGCCATGCCTTCGTTGGTGGCGGGCTTGATGAAGCGATTGCGCAGCTGGATCGGGCCGAGCTGGAGGGGCTGGAATGCAGAGAGGCTCTGGTTCATCGGGTCTGCGCCTGGTCCCACGCGAAACGCTGGCCGGTCATGGTTTCGGCCATCACCCAGATCGCCGCTTCATCGTGGCGCTGCAGTGCTGTTCGACTGGGCCGCACCGGCCTGGCCGGACCCTTGAATTGCAGCCAGCCACCTGGGCCGATGAAACTGCCGGGCTCCAGTGTCTGGGCGCTGGCGGCGTAGACCATGGCCGCCGCACCTTGTTCGGCATCCTGGCCGAGAAAGCGCATGGCAAATCGCGTAGCCCACTGCATGGCATGCTGCCGCAGGCTTTTCGCGGGGTTGTGGTCCTGCTGTCCGATCCGGGTGCGCGAGATGCCCGGATGCGTGGCCACGGAGATCAAGCTGCTGCCGTGCAGGGCGGCCTGGTGCGCGAGCTGGCGCGCGAAAATCAGGCCGGCGATCTTGCAGTTCGAGTAGGCGCGGGCGGCATCGTAGTGCATTGTCAGGCCAGGATCCTCAGGCGAGAGACGGCCGGCGCTGTGCGCAATGCTGGAGGCGGTGGCCACCCGTGGCTGGTCCGCACGTTGCAGGCTGGGCAGCAGGCTGGCGGTGAGCACGTAGTGCCCGTAGAAGCTGATCGCCATGCCGAGCTCGCAGTTCTGCGCATTGCTCTGCCGCAGGAAGCTCGGGAAGATGCCGGCATTGTTGATGAGGACATGAAGGGCGATCTGGCGCTGGCAGAAGTCCTCACCGAAGGCCTTGACGGCGGACCAGTCCGACAGATCCAGTACGACTGTTTCCAGCACCGTTTCCGGGTGCTGGGCGTGAATCCGCTGACGGGCGAGCTCCAGGGCCCTGGCGTTGCAGTCCAGCAGGATCAGATCGAAGCCCCGGGCCGCAAGCTGGGCGCTGGCGGCCAGACCGAGGCCGGCCGCCGCGCCGGTGATCAGCACCAGTGGTTTGTCTTGGGTGTGTGGGTTCATTGCTCTTTGCCCTTTGTGGCGGGGCAGGGTTCTCCGCCCAGCGCGGTGTCGATGGCGCTCACGATGGTGGAAGCCTGGGTCTCTGCCACCGGGCCGTGATGCCGGAAGAACACCCGGCCCTGGCAGTCGTGCAGCAGGATGTGGATCTGCCTGCGTGCCAGCTCCAGTTGCTTGCGAGCCTGGTCGTGCTCATCCACGATCAGTTGCAGTTGCGGCGTTTCGGTCTTGTCGATGGCGAGTTCGCCGTTGATCATCAAGCCGGCCCCGAACGTCGCATCGTCCAGGTTCACGATGGTGGTCGAAATCAGCTGCGTGTAGTCATAGTCGCGCGCCGTCATGGCCTGCTTGAGGGCGGCGATGTCCTGGCGGCTGGACAGGCGCGCCGGCGTCAGGATGAACAGGCCGATTCGGGCCGGCGCGTGGAGCGGGGCAAACCGCCAGGGCCTGTAGCTGATCTGGCCATCGGGGCCGAGTTGCAGTTCGCCGCGATCATCAATTGCAAGCGGCGGAATCTGGCTGGGCTGTGCGGCGGCAGGCGCGCCAAGAAAAACCGCCGCGATCAGGGCCAGGATGGCAGGCCGGCCCAGACTCCTAGTCATAGTGATAGATCAGATCCAGGCCGATCTGCCGGGGCTCGCCCCAGATCACGCCGCGATCGGTTTGCGGCAGAGGCGCGATCGCGGTGAGTTCGTATTCCTTGTCCAGCAGGTTCTTGCCCCATAGCGCGATGTCCAGGTTTCCGCTTTGGCCGATGCGCAGCCGGTTCAGCATCAGGCGGGCATTGAGCAGGCCGTAGCCGTCGATCGCGGTCTTGCCGCGCCGATCCTCGGTGATCACGAAGCCCTTGCGGTCGCCCATGTAATTCCAGTTCAGGTAGGCACGCAACTCGCCCCGGGCCAGCGTGGCGAAGGTCCAGTCTGCGAACAGCACACCCGAGTGCGGCGGCGCCGCGATGAAAGGATACAGGTGAGCTTCGTTCTCGCCATCAATGTTGATCACTTCCAGGACATCGGCGTCGAGATAGCCGTACTGGAATCCGAGGATCAGATTGCGCGCCGGGATGAGGCTGCCATCCACTTCGATGCCGGTCAGACGCGCCTTGCCGGCATTCAGGGCCTTGGTGTCGGAGATCGTGCCCGGAATCTGGAAGTTGGTTTGCATGTCCTCGTAATCGCTGTAGAACGCGGCCCCGTTGAGCCGCAGTGCACGCTGCATCCATTCGCTCTTCAGGCCCAGTTCATAGGACGTCACCCGTTCCGGCCGGAAGCCTTCGACAAAGCCGAAGCCGTAGTTCTTGCCGTCCGACGCGGCGCCGGAATCGGCGGAGACCTGCGGATCACGCAGATTGAAGCCACCGCTTTTGTAGGCCGTGGAGTAGGACAGATAGGCGTTCGCGCGCTCGGTGATCTCGAACTGCACATTGGCCGACGGCGATAGATCGCCGTACGCGGTGTAGGCCTTGACATCGACGAAGTCATCCGATGCGCCGATGGCCGCGCCCGGCACCGGGATGGCGGTGAGACTCTGGTCCGATGCCCGGCCTTCCACGAACTGCCTCTGGATGAAGTTCTTGATCGCGTAGCGCTCGTCACGTGATGCCCGCAGTCCGAGCGTGAAGTTCAGACGCTGATCGAGCCAGTCCGGACGCAGGCTGATCTGTCCGAAGGCAGCGTAGGCTTTGTTTTCGATGCCGTAGAGATAGTTCCAGTAGGCCGACAGGCGCGGATTGCCCTCCTCGCGCAGGAGATTGCGCTGTTCGGCCGGCAGCTGCCCGAACAGCGGCTCGCTCTGCTGCGGGTCGATCGTGGCACTCTGGATGTGGTGGACCGGACCGCCGTCCTCGCCGCCGTCCTCGGTGAAATAGTACAGCCCGGCGATGTAGCTCAAGCGGTTGTCCCAGGCATCGCCGGCAATCTGCAGCTCATGTGACCACTGGGTCTGGAAGGTTTTCGGAATCACCAGCGGCGTCGCCTCCCCATTGTTGACCATGCGCGCCGCAGCGCTGTCGTAGGCATTGAAGTCGAGGCGATAGCCAGTCTCGCCGCCGCCTCCGCTGAGATCCGGATATTGCGCATCCTCCAGATTCCGGACCGCGCCAATGTACTTCAGCTCGAAGCTGTCGAACAGCTTGCTGGCGGTCAGGGTGTGGCCGCTGACGGTGGCGGTGGAGGCTTCCATCGGGGCGCCCGATGCCAGCGCATGCAGCCGGCGGTCGGAGTAGACGGAACTGGCCACCGCGTAGGGTTTGAAATATTCGGCCAGGCCCTGATCGGAATCGGGCGGCAGAACGCCCTGAAACATGTAGTTGACGTAGGACAGATCGGTGAAGTCGTAGCCGTAGTCCACGGTCAGCCCATCGCCCGCCAACCAGCGGGTGTCAAAACGCAGGCCGAAGGCCTTGCGGTCACCGAAGTCCTCACCCGCGCCGGTGTTCTCGACAAAGCCATCCGACTGGCGGCCAAGCAGGGCGAGCTTCACCGCCAGGTCATCGGTTAGCGGCAGGTTCATGGTGCTTTTGCCGATCAGCTTGTTGCGCTGGCCGACGGTGAGCTTGTGGCTCATGTCGAAGGCGTCCGGACTGGGGCGACGGCTGATGATGTTGACGGCGCCGCCGGTGGAGTTGCGGCCGTAAAGCACGCCCTGCGGACCGCGCAGCACCTCCATGCGTTCGATGTCGGCCAGATCCAGCGCCAGGCCCACCGAGCGTGCCAGATAGACGCCGTCAATGTAGATGCCAACCGCCGGGTCCTGGGTCACCTGCGAGTCGGTGATGCCAACGCCGCGGATGGTGATTCGCAAGGTCGTATTGGACAGGGGATGAGGTTCGACGACCATGCTCGGCACGTTGGCACCAAGATCTTCCAGGCCGCCGATACCACGCAATTCCAGCTTCTCCGCGCCAAAGGCTTCAATCGAAATCGGGGTGTCCTGCAAGGAGGACGCCCGGCGCTGAGCGGTGACCACGATTTCTTCCAGTTGCACCCCGCGCTGCGGCGTCGCGACGGCCGACGCGGTGTCCTCCGGCAGGGCGATTCGCGCGGATGCAAGGCTGGTGTCCGGTTCTCCGGCTTCTGTGGTGGAGGTGGGCAGAGCCTGTTCCTGCGAGTCCGCGGGATCGCCGAACAGCTCGTCCAGTTCGCTTGCACCGGTGACGCCGGAGAGCGCGAGCCCGAACGCGAGCGCGCTGACGGCAAAAGGGTATGTCTGCATGTAGTGCACTAATCCGCTTGTTATGTGTACTTAGTACACAAAAGTATGCGCTGTATACTTGTGGGCTCAATCACTCATATGGATGAAGTCCATCTCGATGGCATGACCACCAAGAAGAGGAACCTGTCGAGGCGGCGCATTCTGCAGGCTGCGCTGAATCTGGCGCGGGACTCTGGTGTGATGGCGGTGAAGGTGCGCCCCCTGGCGGAGCGCTTGAAGGTGTCGCCGATGGCGATCTATCGGCATTTCCGTAACAAGGATGCCCTGATGGCAGCCCTGCTTGACGAGTTTGTCGCCAGCGCGGACTTGCTGCCCCACGAAGATCTCGCCTGGGATGAATGGATGAGGCATGTCGGGGGGCGGATCGCCGCGGTGCTGAGTGACGAACCGGGCTGGATTACGCTGCTGGGACACATTGAAATGAACCCGGACAGTCAGGCCTTGATGCTCAAGGGCCTGCAGGCCCTGCTCAAGGCTGGCTTCTCGCCCGATGAGGCAATGAAAGCCTTTTTCGCCATGGCCCATCTCGCCATCGGTGCTGCCTTCGTCAGCCAGGGTGTCCGCCAGGTCGCAGCGGGACCGAAGGCCGGGCGTCATGACGAACCTTATCTGGCCGATCTGCAGCGACGCTTCGGCGCTCTGGACATGCTGATCGAAACGCAGCGTGTGGAGTACGGCCTGCAGCTCCTGATTGAGGGCATGCGCGCGCAACGGGGCGCAAGCCAAGCCGCTGGCCTGGCGGAGAAAACGGTCATCTGAGGTGGTGCTGAATGCCGGCAAGCTCGGCGGGCCTGCCAAGTTGATCGGTCGCAGGCAGGGATCGGTGTGTCAGCCGGCACGAGGTCGAAGCGATCGTTGCGCGGCCATGGGTGCCGGCCACGTTCGAGTGGTCGCCAAGCGGCCGATCTTTCGGCGTCCTGCTCCTCAAGCCATCGAAGTCGCGACCTGGTCGCTAGGTGGTGTTCTCGTCGCTGATGGACCTGCCGGGATCGCCAGGCATGGCCTGGCTTGACTGGTCCAGGCGAAAAAGCTTTGTTGGATCGTGGCGGTTCACCTGGACTTCACGGAAATGTGGCAAGCTCTCTTCCTATCTGGCTGAACGAGTGAATGAGCATGATGAAACCGTGGAAAGCAACCTGCATGCTGGCCGCAGCAGGGCTATTGGGATGTGGCGGTGAAAATGCCATGCAGCCGGGGCGGTTTTCCCTGGCGGTGACCGATGCGCCGGTCGATTCGGCGGAAGCGGTGTGGGTGAGTTTCACCCGGGTGGAACTGCTGCAGGCTGACCCAGGCAATGCCGAAGCCGATCTCAGCGTGCTGGATCTGGCGCTGGATGGAGTGGCCGTCAACCTTCTCGATCTGCAGGGCGAGCGTAGCCGCTTCCTGGTCGAAGAGGTCAGCGTGGCGCCCGGGGTTTACAAGGAAATTCGCCTGAGCATCGATGCTGCCGAGCAGAGCTGTCGCAATCCGAATGGCAATGCGCCATCTTACATCACCATAGATGGTACGGATTATCCTCTGACCGCGACTGGTAGCAGCTTCAAGATCAAGGGGCCGGTTACCATTGCGGCCGGCGGCTTGACCTCGTTTACGGTTGATTTCGACCTGCGCAAGTCGATCGCCGAACGGGGCAATAACGGTTGCTACAACCTCCGCCCCGTGTTGCGGGCGGTGGACAATGCGCAGATCGGCAGCTTGCGTGGTACGATCGAAGGCAGCTTGCTCGCGGATTCCTCCTGCAGCGCCGACCCGCAAAGTGGTGAGGGCGCGGCGATTTATCTCTTCAGCGAAGCCGGTGTCGTGGCTGACGATGTGGATGAAGTGGAACCGAATCCCTTGAGTTCCGCCCTGTTGCAGGCCGTGCTTGATCCATCCAGCCAGGAACCGACCGGTGATTTCAGCTATACCCTGGGGTTCCTGCTGGCGGGGGAGTACACCGCCGCGCTGACCTGCACCGCGGGAGATGATGATCCTGATCTGGATGATGCCAGCGTGAGTTTCCTCCAGCAGTTCGATGTCAACATTGTGGCGAACCAGACCAGCGAGCAGAATTTCGTCCAGCCGGCGATGAATCCGTAGCATTCGCGGTCATCGAATCAGGCCAGGCTGCATCGGCGGGCATCCTGCGAAGCCTGGGCAACAGCGCGCTCTCAGGCCTTGTACAGTCCGCATTGCCGCGCTGATGACCGATTCGCCGGCTTCAATGTCGACTGTAGGGGGCGAGTCTGCTTAGATCTGGCCGGACTTGAACCCGATGGCCCAGGCTTCCAGCTCGTCAATGGGCAGGGCCGGGGAGAACCAATGTCCCTGGGCATGGTCGCATCCGGCCTGGGTGACCGCATCCAGCTCGTCCTGCGTTTCCACCCCTTCGGCCACCACGGTCAGGCCGAGTCCTTGGGCCTGGAAGGTCTGGGCCTTGAGTAGGGTCGGTCCATGTTTGCGGGTCTGGATGCCTCGGATAAATGCGTGATCAAACTTGAACAGGCTGAAAGGCAGCTTCATCAGGCGTTCCATCTCCAGATAGTTGCCGCCAGGTCCATCGATGGCAAATCGTACGCCCTGCAGGAACAGGCGATTGCTGACATCCAGAATGCGGGCGCTGTCGGCGGCATCAGGGAGGTCCTGGATGTCCAGGATCAGGCGCGATAAGGGAAAGCCGGCCTGCTCGGTCATGTGCCACAGCAAGTCGGGCAAGGTTGCGGCGAGCAGCTCACTGGCATACAGATTCAGGGTGAGGCTCCAGTCTGCGGCGAGATCACCTAGCGCGAGCAACTGGGAAATGGACTGCTGCAGCATATGGCGGGTCAACACGTCAGCGCGCTGGCTTGCGGCGAAATGGCGACTGATCGTGTCGGCATCGTAGCGGTCGTTTAGCCGGTGCCGGACCAGGGCCTCGACACCGATCACTTGCCGAGCGGACAGTTCGATCCGTGGCTGGAACTGCACGACCAGCTGTTCCGGCTCCAGCCAAAGCGTGTCACGGACCTGGGGGGGGGGTCTGCCGCAGCCGCGCCGGCAGCGGGCGTGTGATGGCAGCGACTGAGCAGGGCTTGCAGTGCGCCTCTGTCCACCGGCTTGCTCAAGGCGCCGAGCAGGCTCATGCCATAGGCCTGGACCAGTTCGGCCACGGATTGCAGCACGCGCGGCTCCTCTCCGCTGACGAGGATCACGCTGCCGGTATAGCCCAGGTATTCGAGCTGGTGCAGGAACTCGACGCCATTCATCGTGGGCATTTGCAGATCGCACAGGATCAGCTCGGTCTGGGGCGCCTGATTCAGTTCGAACAGGGCCTGGCCGCCGCTGGAGGCATGGCGAAGCTGGCTCACGCCCAGGCCGCGAAGCTGATGGTCGAGGAGCTGGATGAAGTAGGGGTCGTCATCAACCAGCAACACGTGCGGTGCGGCCGCCGATGGCCGCTCGGAATCAGGCTGAGCCACAGAGTGCTCCATGCAGCGGTATGGTCTTCAGTGTAGTGCAGAATCGGCAGGGCGGCGACCATCTGGATCGCCATCGCGCGGCACAAGCAAGTGGTAGAGGACTGCTTTCCTGCCGTAGCCCATCTGGCCATGAGTGCATTCCGCAACTGGATCTATGGCGTCGTGGGGCGCGTTGAGGACGCATTGACCTCCCGTGTATGGAGTGTTTGAATGACAGGTCCTGTCGAGGTCCTGTTGCCGCCCGGCGACCACGCGATCGATGGGGCCGGAAGCGCACAGGGGGTAGGATGATTGCTGCAGGGCAGGCTTGCGTGCTCGGGGCACGAAAAGATCGGCCGGGTTGGCTGCCGATGCCCGCGAACAGGGCGGATGGGCTGGGCCCGCCGGCAGCCCCAAGCGTGTCGGCATGATCCGGACAGCAGGGAGGGCGGATGGGCATGATGCCGCCATTGTGGATTTACGGGTGCTGAGCGAGCTGCTGGGCGGAGACGCCAATGCCTGTCTGGCGGTGCTCAGGACATTTGCCGTGACCTCGCCGCGTGAGGTGGATGGGCTGCTGGCGGCGGCGAGTGAGGCCGATCTTGGCGGGATCAAAACACGGGCGCACCGGCTCAAGGCGGCCGCGCGCTCGATCGGGGCTGCGCCCGTGGCCGAGCTGTGCGCCGCATTGGAAGAACAGGCCGCAGAGGCGCATTTTGCAGAATTGCACCAGTCCGTCAGGAGGCTCCAGGCGGAGTGGCCGAAGCTCGAGCAGGCGCTGGATATCGCGATGGCGCGGATGCAAGGCGCAGGTGCTTGAATGGCGCAAGCTGGAGCCCTGGGTGATGGGTTGCCGCGCCGAGTAGGACTCCAGAAGAAGGCTTGAATTTCGCCTGCGATGTGGACATGCAGGGGGATCGCTGACTGCAAGCCATCCGTGACGATGTCGCGTGACGTGCGACTGGCCGGATGCGCCGGCCAGTCGCAGGATCAAGATCTAGATGTCGTAGCCGCGCTCATCGTGTTCGGCCAGATCCAGGCCGCTGGTTTCGGCCTCGGTGTCCACCCGCAGCGGCACCAGCGCGCCGACCAGCTTGAGAATCAGCCAGGTCAGGGCCGCGGTCCAGGCCGCGGTGGCCACCACGCCGATCAGCTGCACGCCGACCTGCTGGGCTGTTGATTCAATGCCGTCGGCAAAACCGTAGCCGGAGAACACGCCAAGGCCGGTGCCGGCAAAAACGCCGGCCAGGGTGGTGCCCAGAATGCCGCCGACCCCATGCACCGGGAACACATCCAGCGAGTCGTCGATGCGCAGCTTGCGCTTGATGAACTGGGTCGCATTGAAACAGACCACGCCGGCAAGGATGCCGATGACCAGCGCGCCGCCTGGGCCGACGAAGCCCGAGGCCGGCGTAATTGTACCCAGGCCTGCGACCATGCCGGTGACGATGCCCAGGACGCTCGGTTTGCCATAGCGCAGCTTCTCGCAGATCACCCAGCTCAAGGAGCCGGCCGAGGCCGAGATATGGGTCACCAGGATCGCCATCGCCGCATTGCCGTCTGCCGCCAGTGCGCTGCCGCCGTTGAACCCGAACCAGCCCACCCACAGCATGCCGGCGCCGGTGACGGTCATCGTCATGTTGTGTGGTGGCATCGCGGTGGTCGGAAAGCCCGTGCGTTTGCCCACCACCACCGCCGCCACCAGCGCGGCGACACCGGCGGTGATGTGCACCACGGTGCCGCCGGCGAAATCCAGCAGGCCCATCGAGCCCAGCCAACCGCCGCCCCAGACCCAGTGTGTGATCGGCGCGTAGACCAGCAGCAGCCACAGCGCGCTGAACCAGAGCACTGCGGAAAAACGCATGCGTTCGGCGAAGCCGCCGATGATCAGCGCCGGCGTGATGATCGCGAAGGTCAGCTGGAACATCGCGAACAGCGAGGACGGGATGGTGCCGGAAACCGCGTCCCGTCCGACTCCGGCGAGCATTACATGATCCAGTCCCCCGATCAGCGCGTTGCCCGGCGCGAATGCCAGACTGTAACCCACCGTGATCCACAGCAGGGTGACCACGCCGGCAATGCTGAAGCACTGCATCAGCACCGACAGGACATTGCGCACCCGGACCAGACCTGCGTAAAACAGCGCCAGGCCCGGCAGGGTCATGAACAGCACCAGCGCTGTCGAGGTCAGAATCCAGGCGGTGTCGCCCGCCGAGATTTCCTGTGCGCTGGCGACGCCAGGCACCAGGGCGGCGATGACGAGACCTACAAATTTATCCAGTTTCAATTCTCACTCCCCTTGCAAGTCCGGCTTGGATCAGTTCGCGCCGGATCTCGGTTATTGTTGATTGCGCGGTTGACCGCCGCCGTGCTCAGATTGCGTCTGCGCCGGTCTCCCCGGTGCGGATCCTGATCACCTGTTCCACCGTGGTGACGAAGATCTTGCCGTCACCGATTTTGCCCGTCTTGGCGGCCCGACTGATCGCCTCAACCGCGCTGTCGACCTGGTCCGCGCCCACCACGATCTCGATCTTGGCCTTGGGCAGGAAATCCACCACATACTCTGCACCCCGATACAGCTCGGTGTGCCCCTTTTGCCTGCCGAAGCCCTTGACCTCGGTGACCGTCATGCCCTGCACCCCGACCTCGGCCAAGGCCTCGCGGACCTCGTCCATGCGGAAGGGTTTGATGACCGCAGTGATCAATTTCATGCGTCCTCCTTTCTCGGATTAAGGTGCCGCAGTGTATCTCAGCAAATCCCGGCGTGGCGCCATCTTCGTTGCCCCCCATGGGTCGCTGTAGGTGAGTCCAAGCGGTCGGGCTCAGAGATTCTTTTTGTAGTCCAAACTCACCGCCTGGTCCACCGCGATCTCCACCGCCTTGCGGCTGATCTTGTTGCCAGCGCTTTGTCGCGCGATCTGCTTGCCGAAAGAAAGCTTGAAAGGCGCTGTCCAGGTCTGGGGGTCCCAGGCATGACTGCGTTTGAATGCCTTGGCGCAATGAAAAAAACACTCGCGCACCGAAACCTGCGTGATAAGCAAAGCCTCCTTCCCATTGGCCGCCATGGCGGTGCAGGTCTCCGCATCCTGAAACAGTCTTGCCCTGCCGTTGATCCGCAGTGTTTCAGCGCTTCCCGGGACCACGAAGATCAGGCCGATCTGGCCGGTTTCGAGAAGGTTGCACAGACCATGCAGCAACTTGTTTCCAGGTCGCTCGGGGATGAGCAGGGTGCGTTCATCCTCGACGCGTACGAAGCCTGGGCCGTCCCCCTTCGGAGATACGGTAATCTGGCCATCCGCATCAGCTGTCGCGATAAAGATCAGCGGGGAGAGGGCGATGAATGCGGCCGCTTCCGCAAACACATGGTCGTAAATCTTGCTCTTGGTCAAGGGGTGCGCCTTGCCCAGAAGGGCGCGCAGCTGTTGCGTCGTTTCGATAGGTTTCAATTTTTCTCACCGTCTGGCGTGCGCAGGAGGCCAGCCTATACCATACGGTTGAGCCGCGTGACCAGCCACTCATGTCACCCCGCTTGAGCAGGATCATCACGTATTGGCTGCAGCCGTGCATTTGTTTTCGGGCTGGTGCCGGCCTCATCGGCAGTGCGCAAGTTCAACGGGCCTGCGGTGCATTTGCAAGCATTTCGCGGTCGTGGCTTGCCACCTTGGCCAGATCACGCTGATGCGGAACGTCGAGGAACACCCGGTGGGCATTCACGTAGGCCTGCTTGGCGTTGGCGGGGCGCTCGCGGAAGGTGGCAAAGACCTCGCCAGCTAGGCCGGTGGGGCGCCGACAAGCCCCACCAGCCTGGCTGGATCCGCCGGTCAGCCGGCCCGGCACAGCTCGATGAACTGGTCGGGTTCGTAGCGAAGCTGACTGCCATCGTCACCGGTGGCCAGGATGCTGCCATCGGACTCCCAGAGAACCGTTCCCACCTCGCCGCTGGTATTGGTGAACCGCAGTTCCCCGCCAACGACGGGCACGGGTTTGCTGTGGCTGACCGACAGCGGCTGGACCGTCGCAACGACGGCTCTTCCACTCTGGCAGCCATGGTTGGCGGCACTGGCGGCGAGCGCGAATGGCCCGCTGAGTGTTGCCGAATAGCTTTGGTCCGAGCGGGTGCGGGTGACGATGAAAGCCTGGCCAGGGATGCCGAGTACGAAATTGATGCGGGCGTCGGCCAGCTGGCTGCGGGCCTGACCCTGCAGTGCATGCTGCTCCCGGACAAAGCTGGAATTTTCCCTTTGACCTTCGAATTCGGTGTGGCCGAACAACAGGCCGGCCGTGCCGCTGAGCGACTCTTCGAACAGCAGCGCCTCGGATTCATTGCCGAAACTGGCAGCGCCATTGCTGCATTCCTGTTGCGGATTGTCGCATCGCCAGGCCACCTGGCCATCGCTGAGCCAGTTGCCATGGCGGCAGTCAAAGAACTCCGCGCTGAATGATAGCGGCCCCACCGCAGGGTCGCCGGCCGGGTCTTCATAGCGCACCGAGCCGCCATCCGGGCAGTTGCTGGATTGCGCTTTGGCGGAGCCGGCACGGTTGTCGCTTTGATAAAGGGTGCCGTTGAAATCCGTCTGCTGCAGCAGCAAAGCCATGGCGCCGGCCACCCGCGCCACGTCTTCGGCCTTGCTCAGCACGGCCGGCTCCTCGGTTCCGCTGGTATCGACCTGGCGTTTGCTTTCGACCGGATCGTCATTGCCACAGGCGACCACCGCCAGACTGAGCAGGACGGTCGCCAATGCTTGTTTGCAGGTTTGAATTTTCATGGGTGCTCCCTCGCTTGTGAGAAGGAGTCAGATTACACATTTGCGCATAAATGCACAAATAAATTGATCGGGTCGATCGTGCGGTCGCCGGCCGAAGGCCGTCGCACTGCGATGGAGTCGTTGCGTCAGGACCATGCCGTGCGACTCGATCCGGGTCGCAGCAGGCCCAGTTGCCGGGCGCGGCGGCCCGTAAATGACGAAGCCCGGCAATCACCGGGCTTCGTGTGAGGAACGCGGGTTCAGAAGCGGTGGCCGAAGCCCACCATCAGCACCAGTGGATTGAGATCCACGTCCACCGAGGTTTGTCCGGCCGTGTCATTGCTAGCCGGCCCGCCTTCGAAGTCGATCGTCGCAGTGGTGGCGATGTCGATGTACCACAGGGCCAGGTTGAAGAACCCGTTGTCGCTCAGCTTCCAGTCAAAACCGGCCTGAACGGCCCAGCCCGTGGAGGCGTCCAGCCTGACTTCCGAGGCGCCCAGCGCGCCCTCCAGATTGTCGGTGGCCTGTTCCTTGAAGAAGATCGTGTGATTGATCCCCAGCCCGGCATATGGCCGGAAATTTGCCGACAGAGGCAGGGAATAATTCAGCAGCAGGGTCGGCGGCAGGTGCTGGGTGTCGGCAATATGGCCCAGGCCGCTCAGGTCCGGGCCAGTGGCATGGATCTTGTGTTTGAACGGCAAAGCGCCCAGCACCTCCACCCCCAGGTTCGAGTTCAGCATGTAGCTCAATGAAATGCCCAGGCCGCTGGCCGCGTCCACCACCACGCCGTTGCCCGGGAAGCCGGCCACATCACCGCTGCTGTCGTTCGGGCTGACCTGTGCCAGGCCGGAACGGACCACCCAGCGCTCCGGTCCGGCCTGGACGACGCCTGCGAATCCCACCCCCAAGACCAGCGCCAGGGTGGCGCCGGAAACAATACTCTTCATGCTTGCTCCCACTGTGATTAGGTAAATTGCGGCGCGATTGTGCGACGCAGCAAGGGGCGCAAGGGTGATCTGGATCAGGTGGTGCAGCGGGCCTCTCGATCAGCCCCGGGTCGGTCGGGCGCATGGATTGCCCGATGTAGAACGTCGGCTCGGCGCTCATCATGTCGCTTCCGGCCGGCACGGCTTGGCGGGCCGCCATCTCAGGTCCCGCCCAGGCCGCATGACAAGTCAGGCGAAAGATCCGGCCTGCAGCAAGCGCGTGGATGTCCTCAGAGGGCGCTCTTCGAGGGCAATCTGGCAAGCCGCGTCCAGTAGTCGAGCATCATCTTGATCGTGGCCTGGTAGTTCTCCAGTCCGCTCGGTTTGGGGATCACTGAATTGGCGCCTGCCCGGTAGGCCCAATCGATTTCTTCCGGTCGATCGGTAGCCGTGAAGACAACGATCGGGGTGAGTTCCAGACGCTCCTGCGTGCGCAGATGGCTGATCAGTTTGATCCCGCCATCATCCGGCATGACCCAGTCGGAAATCACCAGGTCGATGTCCAGAGGCGGCTGATTTCCCCAATCCCCGTCCAGCAGAGCGATGGCCTGATCCGCATCCTTGATGCAGTGGACCCTGACCGATTCGTCAAGCTCGGCAATGACGGCGGTGCCTAAAGCGAGATCGTCGATCGAATCATCGACTAGCAGCACATTGATTGATTTCACGAGGGTCTTCCGGCAGCACTTTGGCCGCCATGTGTTCGAGCATTGCCATGAATGGACATTTTGCATTGCCGCCTTGGGGAATACGGCTTCGATTGTCGGCAAGTCAAAGAACAAAAGTCAAAGTGGCGAATGGTGGCTGCTGGCCGCCCTCCGTGCAGAGGCGACCTGGCAGTCCGAATTTGGCGGCCTGATTTCTGCTTTGCAGTCACGCAGGGCCAGGATGCTCTGGGCGACGAGCATTCGGATCTGAAGTCCCCTCAGGAATCGGCCTGGCGTTTTGATCGGTGTCGGATGAATGCGGCCAGGCCCGCCGTGACCAGAGTCCAGATCCCCAGACTGCCGCCGTGCAGATTCGCGCTACGGGTGGCGCGCGTGGCCGTATCGTCCGGCCCGGCTAATGGCCTGGCGGGTGCTGCCGCTTTGTCGGGGGCCGGCGCCGGCGCTGGTTCCAGCCGGTTGTTGCCGTTGCGGGTGCGCCAGGATTCGCCGTTGCGCTGGGATTCGTTCGGCGCCTCGACATCGACGAAGAAAAAGTCCGCCTGTGTGTGTTCAGGCGTGACGTCCAGCACCACATAGCCGTTGCTGGTCGACTCCAGGTACTTCATCTGCGGATTGTTGGCTTTCATGCCCGCCTCGAAGGCATTTGCAGCACCCGGCGCGGACATCGCGTTGAAGGTCTCGCCCAGGCTTTCCGAGGCGATCGCAGGACACACGAATTCGACCGCCAGCGAACCTTCACCCGTGGCCGGGTTGTACACCAGCGGGTTGGCCGGATCCGTGGTGACATCGAAGGCCCAGGAGGAATGCACGTCGCCGGTGAGGACCACCACGTTCTCGATGGCCTGGTCCCGAATGTGATGGAGCAGGCGGTTTCTGTCGGCCTGATAGCCGTCCCAGGCGTCTGCATTCAGCGCATTGCCGCCATCGCGTAACACCATCGGCAGATCCAGGCCGCGGGCTTCCTCGGGCAGCAGGGGGATGGCCCCGACATTCCATTGCGACAGCACGACCTGCTGGGACAGAAACTTCCAGGTCGCGGTGGACTGGCTCAGTTGCGACTGCACCCATTGCATTTGCGTGGGCGAGATGATGTGGCGATCCGGATCGGAGGTTTCCGGGGTGATGATCAGCCCGCCGATCGCCTCGGTGTCGGTCCCCGGGAATGTGACCTGCTTGTCGCGGCCCTCCAGGCGCGTATCCATGACGATCAGGTCGACCAGATCACCCCAGCGCAGCCGGCGATAGATGAGGTTCGGGTCGCCTGAGGATCGCAGCGGCATCCATTCATCGTAAGCCTGTTGCGCCCAGGCCTTGCGCCCGGCCCAGTCGCCTTCACTTTCATCGTGGTTGCCGGCGCCATCACGCCAAGAATTGTTGGTTGATTCATGGTCGTCCCAGGTCGTCACAAATGGAAACAACTGGTGCAAGCGTCGCAGGTCCGGGTCCATCTTGTACTGACCATGGCGCGCCCGATAATGCTCCAGTTCGGTCATCTCGACTTCGGGGATGTGGCCGCGGCCGATCGCGGAGCCCGGGCCGTAGCCACCGTCCTCGTACTCGTAGAGGTAATCTCCGGTATGGATGATCGCGTCCAGGTCGTCTCGCTCGGCGAGACGCGCGTACGCATTGAACCAGCCCTGCTGATAGTTGGCGCAGGACACCAGTCCCAGACGCAGATGGCGGACGTCCTGTCCCGGCGCGGCGGCGGTCTTGGTGCGACCGATGATGCTGCGCGCGCCGAGCGACTCGAAGGCATAGAAGTAATAGGTCAACGGCGCCAGGTCCCGCGCATCGATTTTCACCGTCCAGTCCTGCTCCGGCCGGGCAAAGATCTCGCCGGACTGCATGCTCTGCTGCAGGTCCGGATCCAGCGCGAGGCTCCAGCGCACCCGGATGGGACTGCCATCGTGGCCTTCCGGCGGCGTCACCCGGGTCCACAGGATGACCCGGTCCGCCAGCGGGTCGCCTGATGCCACGCCGTGATAGAAAGGCGCAAGGCTGTGGTCGAAGGCGGCTGCCGGTCGGGGCAGGCCCGCAGCCACCGCGGCCAGAGCGGGGCCGGTCAGGCCGGCGCGGCGGAGAAATTCGCGGCGATCCATATCAGCATTCATCGTGTCGTTCCGAAAAGTCACAGTGGGCGAGCGACTGGCAGATTGAGGCCTGATCCGCCGGCGCCCGCAATGATTATGCGGCTCTGGTCCGCAAGTTTGAACCTGTGCTGTCAGTGCAGGTCCGGCGGTCTGTTCAGCGCCAGGGCCAGCCACGCCAGGCTCACGTTGGTTCGGGCCAGATCGAAAAGCTTTCGGGCGGCGTGGTCCACGCGGTCTGCCTGCGTCCATCCGCTCTCGGCGCGGCACTGGCCACAGTTGCGCCTTGCAGAAGGAGTAAGCTGTCCGAATGCTCACGCACGGTATGGCGAGGAAAGCCGGGCGCGGGCCAGTAAACGCGTTGCCCAGTTCAGGCCACACGGGCAGGCCGCGAGCCGCACCCAGGCCCCAGGAATGCAAACGGCGATGGCCAGAAAGGATGACACCAAAGAACCTTTGAGCGGTGGCAAGCGCCTGTTCCGCCTCGCGGGCATGACGGCTTCCATGGCCGGGCGCTATGCCGGCCATCGGCTGGCACAAGGCTTTCGCGACCCGGAGCAGCGCCGGGAGGCGCGCGAGGATTATCACCGGCGAGCCGGCGAGCAATTGGCCGACACCCTGGGTGAACTGAAAGGCGCGGCCATGAAACTGGGACAGTTCGCCTCGCAGATTTCCGATCTGCTGCCGGCGGAACTGGCCGCCCCCTTGCAGCGGCTGCAGAAAAATGCCCCGCCGATGGCGTTTTCCGTCATTCACCGACAGATCGAGACGCAACTCGGGGCGCCGCCCCATGCGCTGTTTGCCGAGCTCGATCCCGAGCCGTATGCCGCCGCCTCGATCGGTCAGGTTCACCGCGGCCGGCTGCGTGATGGTCGCGAGGTGGTGATCAAGGTGCAATACCCCGGTGTTGCCGCCTCGTGTGACTCCGACCTGCGGCAAATCCGACGGGCCCTGAATGCTGCCCGGCTGATCAAGGTCGACAAACAGGTGCTGGACGAGATTTTCAATGAAATCCGCGATCGCCTGCATGAGGAACTGGACTATCAACAGGAAGCCGACAATCTGCGGGAGGCCGGGCAACTGTTCGGCGCGGAATCCGGTCTGCGGATTCCCATGCTGGTCGACAGCCATAGCCGGCAGGAAGTTCTGACCATGGAATGGGTCGATGGCAGGCCGCTCATCGAGGCCGCCAGCGATCCGGAGGTTCCTCATGCGCTGGGCCTCAAGCTGTTTCAATTCCTGACCCGCGGCCTGTTCGAGCACGGATTCGTGCATGCCGATCCCAACCCGGCCAACTTCGCCTTTGACGAGGAGGGTCGACTGATCGTGTACGACTTCGGCTGCGTCAAGCGCGTGCCGGCCGAGGTCATCGCCGCCTACCGTGACACGGTGCAGGCCGGCCTGGATCAGGACTGGCATCGCATCGATCGCGGCCTGATGCAGTTGGGTGCACGGGTACCGGGTTCGCCTAAATTGCCCGATCATTTCTATGCCGAGTGGCGTCCGATCGTGATGCAGCCCTTCCTGCAGGACGGCGCCTTCGACTTCGGCGCCTCCACAGTTCATCAGGCCGTCATGGCAAAATCACCGGAAGTCTGGGCCTACATGGACAGGTTGCAGCCGCAGGCCAAGACCCTGTTCATCGACCGTGTCGTCAGTGGCCACTACTGGACCCTGGTCAACCTGGGAGCGCGACTGGACCTGCGCCAGGCTTTGATGCCCTACCTGAGTTAAGGGATCACCGTGTCGGATCATTCCACCTTATTGGCGAGCTTTCTGGCGCAGGAGCAGCGTCTGGCCCTCAGCCGGAATCAGGCCCTGCCAGAATTGGCCCATGGCGCCGCGCTGTTCGCCGACATCACCGGCTTTACCCCGCTGACGCGGGCTTTTACCGGCGATCTGGGCGCGACCCTGGGCGCGGAAGTGCTGATGACGCACCTCACCGGCGTATTCGATCGGCTGATTGAAGCGACCCATCAGTTCCGCGGCAGCGTGATCGGATTCAGCGGCGATGCCATCACCTGCTGGTTCGACGGCGAGGAGGCCGTGGCCGCCAGGCGCGCCCTGGCAGCGGCCCTGCAAATGCGCCGGGCGATGGCAGGCCACGCGGTGCAACTGCCAGGCGGGCAAAGCTTTCCCATCTCCGTCAAGCTCGCTGCCGCCTCGGGTCCGGCGCGTCGCTTCCTGGTCGGCAATCCGGCCCAGCAATGTCTGTCCGTGCTGGGCGGCGCAACCCTGGAGCGCATGGCCACGGCCGAGCAGCTGGCCGCAGGGGGGGAAATTCTGCTGTCGTCGGAGTGTGTCGAGGCCCTGGAGATCCCGCTGCAGATTGCCGAGTGGCGGGCGGCGGAAAATGGTCAGCGCTGTGCGGTCATCGGCACCGTCGAATGGTCTCCGGAGCCACTGCCATGGCCTGAGCTGCCCGCCCTGCCGGTCGAGCAGCTCAAGCCCTGGATCGCCAACAAGGTGTACGAGGAACTGGTGGGCGGCCATGCTGAATTCATCGGCGGGTTTCGTCGCATCGCGGTCCTGTTTCTCAGCTTCGCGGGCATTGATTACGATCGCGACGCTGCAGCCGGGCGGCGTCTGGATGCGTTCGTGCGTGAGATCCAGAACATCCTGGATCGATACGACGGTCAGCTGATCGATATGACGATTGGTGACAAGGGCAGCTACATGAGCACGGCTTTCGGCATTCTGCGTGCTCACGAAGATGATGCCCGCCGTGCGCTGATGGCGGCTGCCGCGATGCTCGAAATTCCTGCGCGCCAGCCCGGCATGGGGCCGTTGTCGGTCGGTATCGCCTATACCCAGGCCTACGCCGGCGCCTACGGCGGTACCGCGCGGCGGACCTTCGGGATGCTCAGCGATGATGTCATTCTGGCCGCGCGTCTGATGTCCAGGGCCGGCCCTGGCGAGGTTCTGGTGGCGCCGCAAATCGCGCGAGCCAGCCTGCGCTGGCATCGCTTCGAAGCCCTTGCACCCATGGTCTTCAAAGGTTTTCCGGAGCCTCTGCAGGCGCATTGCCTGCGGGGCGAGCGTCAGGAAAATTCCGCCGCTTTGCCGCTGCAAAACCACTTTGTCGGTCGGCATCGGGAACTGGAAAAACTGCAGCGCAGTGTCGAGCAATGCGCGACTGCGAAGACCGGCCCCCGGTTGCTGATCGAAGGCGGGGCCGGCATGGGCAAGTCCACCTTGCTGCAGGCCTTGCGGGACATGGCCGGGCGTGCCGGCGTGCACCTGCTCAATGGCGCGGCCGATCCGATCCGCAGTGCGGCGGCGTATTACCCCTTTCGGGCCGTCTTTGAGAGCCTGTTGAATTTGCAGGCTGGCCAGAAAAGCAGCGAACGGGAACGCCAGGTGCAGGAGGCCCTGCGAGCCTTCGACGATGAGGCCCTGGCCCCCCTGTTGAATCCGGTGCTGGGTCTGGAACTGGCCGACACCGACACCAGCCGACGCATGGAAAGTTCCGTGCGCGCCGACAACACCCATGAATTGCTGCTGCGCATTCTCAAGCGCGCGCCCGCACCTTGCGCCCTGGTGCTGGAGGATCTGCACTGGTTTGACTCGGCTTCCGCGAGCTTGTTGCGTCTGCTCATCCAGGAACTGGATGAGCTCGGCGTGTATTTGTGCCGGCGTGATGAAAGCGAGGCGCCGGAGGCGCTGGATCTGCCCGCGCAGGTCGAACAACTGCGCCTTGGTCCTCTTGACGAAGCCGAGGTCGCCGCCTTGCTGCAGCACACCCTGGGCGTCTCGGCCATTCCGGAAGCCGTGCTGAGCTGGATTCATGCCAAGGCCGAGGGCTCGCCGTTTTTCACCCGTGAGCTGGCTCTGGCCCTGCGCCAGACCGGTGTGCTGGAGCTTGAAGCCGGACGCTGTCAACTGGCCCATGGCATGGAGAATCTCGATGCCCTGGATTTTCCGGACACCGTGCAGGGAACGATCGCCGCCCGGCTGGACCGACTGCCCGGCGAGCAGCAGATGGCGGTGAAGGTGGCCAGTGTGATCGGCCGGGAATTCGCCGTGCAGGTGCTGCGCGATGTGCACCCGGTGGAGCAATCCCGCGCCCGCCTGGATGCCTCTTTGCAAGGCCTGGATCAAGCCCGAATCGCCCACCCATTGGTCGAGGCCCGGTCGCCGGCCTATCTGTTCAGCCATGTCCTGACCCAGGAGGTGGCCTACGGTCGCCTTTTGCATGAGCAGCGGGCCCTGCTGCACAAGGCGGTCGGGCAATGGCTGGAAACCCATGCCACGCAGGGGGGTGACAATCTGCTGCCGGTACTGGCCCACCATTTCTACCACGCCGCGCGCGGTCATCGCTGTTCCAGAGATTTGCGCGACAAAGCCCTGGATTATCTTGGTCGTGCCGGTGCCCGGGCGGTGCGCGGCAACATGAACCGCGAAGCCGTGCGCTACTTCTGCAAGGCCCTGGAACTGGCGGGAGACGAACAATACCCGCAGGCCATGCGATGGCACGCCGGCCTGGCCCATGCCTACGACGCTCTGGGTGAATTTCCGGCCTCTTGTGAACACAGCCGCATCGCCTTTCGCCTGGGCGGCCAGCCCTTTCCGGATCATGCCGCCGGCATGCTCAGGCATGCCATGGCGCAATTTTTACGCATCGTAGGGCGCATGCTGAAGCGGCGCAGCATCTTCGCCGCCACGGATGCGCCGGTGAAACAGGCGGCGCCCGACTGGCCTCTGGATGATCCGATCCAGCTGCTGCGCGTATTCTCGAAATCGCTGTGGCATGAAAACGACATTCTCACGATGCTCAGCGCCAATCTGCGCTGCCTGGCCCTGTCGGACCGTGCCGGCCCCAGCGCGGAAATGGCCCTGTGCTACAGCTACTGGCAACTGACCCTGGATGTGCTGCGCATGCCCGGCCTGGCGGAGAAATTCGGCCGGCAGGCACTGCGCATCGGGATCGCGGCCAACAGTCCCGCCACCGTGGTGACCACCCAGATCACCCACGGCATGGTGCACTTGGCGCATGCCCGTTGGTCACAGGCCCGGCAGCACTTCTCGGATGCCATCCGGGATGCGGCCGAACTGGGTGACGATAATCAATGGGGCGAAGCCACCGCCATGCTGGCGGATGTGGCCTTGATTCGCGGCGAGCTTGAGATCGGGCAGCGCCTGTATGGTGACCTGCAGCGCAATGCGCAACGTCGTGACAGCGCGCTGCAGATGGCCTGGTGCCTGCGTCCACAGGTGCTCGGGGCGATGGCCGATGACGAGCCTGCCGCCGTACTCGAAACCTTGAGCGCGTATCGCGGCACGTTTGAGCGAAGCTCCGATCCTTTAATCATGATCGACGTGCTTGGCTTTTCCGCCTGGGCCCATTGGCAGTTGGGTCAGCTCAAGGAACTGGACCGCTCAATTGCGCAGGCCTTTGCATTGATCCCGACGGTTTCGCCACCGGTCGCCTATCCGCGGTTTTTCGGCTACCGGGCTTTGGCCGAGGTGTGTCTGGCGCGATACCAGGCCGAGCCGGGTTCCCGCTCGTCGCGACAGCAGGCCGAATTCATGTTGCGCAGCCTCAAGGAATATGCTGGCGGTTATGCCTATGCGCGCCCCAGACTGGCCCTTTCCCAGGCCTGGTTGCGGGCGATCCGCAGGCCGCAGGGCAGGGTGGGGCGGCCGTTGGCCGAGGCATTGCAGCAGGCCGAGGCCATGGCGCTTGAGCCTGATGTGCAGCTGGCCCATGCGCTGATCAGGCGCTACGGGTGAGTTGCGGTTCGGGCGAGGTCCTAAGAGGGTATGGCCAGGCCCGCAAGGGATTCTGGGCGGCGAGGGCAGCGCGGGCGCGAAACGCTCGATGCCAATCAGCCGCGTCGCGCGCCGGCCCGGGCCGATGCCGGCTGTCGGGAGCTGCTCGCCGCGATGCCCCTGGCGCTCACAGGCGAGCCTGACCCAGATCATTGACAGCTGCAGAAGCCCCGCGCAAGGTGAGCGGATGCCGCCAAACGCTGCCAGTCTGATCGATCGCCAGGGCCTGTCTGTGTTGCTGCGGCAGCTGCAGGCGCAGGGCTATGAGGTGATCGGCCCGTGCCGCCGCGACGGCGCCCTGGTCTATGACCGGATCGCGGGCCTGGATGATCTGCCGGCCGGCTGGACGGCAGATCTGGAGGCCGGCCGCTACCGTCTGCGCGAGCGCGATGACGCGGCCTTGTTCGGCTATGTGGTCGGACCCAATTCGGCCAAGAACTTCCTCAACCCGGCCCGGCAGACCGTGTTCTGGATGCGCCGGGTTGGCGATGAGCTGCAGTTCAGCGAGCCGGAACCGCCACGACCGCTGGCGATTCTGGGCATTCGCGCCTGCGATCTGGCCGCGATCGCGATTCAGGACCAGGTCTTCCTGCAGGGGGCTCAGGTCGATCAGCACTATGCGGTGCGCCGCGAGAACGCTCTGCTGATTGCGGTCAACTGCAACGAGCCCGGCGGCACCTGCTTCTGCGTTTCGATGGGCACCGGCCCGCGGGCCAGCCAGGGCCATGATCTGGCACTGACCGAACTGCTCGATGACCAGCGCCATGCTTTTCTCGTCGAGGTGGGCAGCGCGCGAGGCCGGGACCTGCTCGCAGCACTGCCCGGGCAGCCCGCCACCGAAGACGATGCCGCCCAGGCAGAGGCTCAGATGTGCCGGGCCGCAGGTCGTATGGGACGTCAGATGGAGACCGAAGGGATCCAGCAGCTGCTGTATGACAACCCGGAGCACCCGCGCTGGAATGACGTGGCCGAGCGCTGCCTGGCCTGTACCAATTGCACCATGGTCTGCCCGACCTGCTTCTGTCACCAAGTCAAGGACGACAGCACGCTGGACGGCTCCGGTGCCGAGCGGGTCCGCGAGTGGGATTCCTGTTTCAGTACCGAGTTCAGCTACATGCACGGTGGTGCGGTGCGTCAGTCGGTCCGCTCCCGCTACCGCCAGTGGCTCACCCACAAGCTGGCGGCCTGGATCGATCAGTTCGGCAGTTCGGGCTGTGTCGGTTGCGGGCGCTGCATCACCTGGTGCCCGACCGGGATCGATCTGACCGAGGAAATTCGCGCCATGCGCGCCCAGGCCGCACCGGCCGCGCCCGGCGTCGAGGAGATCAAGCCATCATGAGCACCGAGTCCCTGCGCCACATCCTCGCCCAGCACCCCTATTTCGAGGGTCTGGACGACGCCCATCTGGACCTGCTGACGGGCTGCGCCAAAAACCTGCGCTTCGAACAGGATGTCTATCTGTTCCATGAGGGCGAGGAGGCCAACGACTTTTATCTTGTGCGCCACGGCAGCATTGGCATCGAAGTCGATGTGCGGCAGCAGCCGCTGACGGTCAATAGCGTGGGGCCCGGCGAGGTTCTGGGCTGGTCCTGGCTGGTGCCGCCGCATCGCTGGGGTTTTCACGCCCGGGCGCTGGAGCTGACCCGGGCACTCGCGCTGGACGGCGCCTGCCTGCGTCGCAAATGCGAAGCCGACACCGACTTCGCCAGCGAGTTGCTCAAGCGCTTCGCCCATGACATCGAAAAGCGCCTGTACCGCGCCTGGCTGCAGATCGCGGATGTCTATGGCAAGTGAGCGCCCTGCGCATCCGCTGCTGCCCTTCGTCGTTCGCGTGCGGCGGCGCCGGCGCGAGATGCCGGATATCGTCAGCCTGGAACTGGAGCCCGCGCGGCCGTCGCTGTGGCCGGGCTTTGCACCCGGTCAGTTCACGATGCTCTATGCGCCTGGCGTCGGCGAGATTCCGGTCTCGATCAGCGGCGACCCGGCTGATGCGGGGCGCATCGTGCAGACGATCCGCGATGTTGGCGCGGTCAGCCGGGTGCTCGCGGCGCTGCAGCCCGGCGACCCGCTGGGCTTGCGCGGTCCCTACGGTCAGCCCTGGCCGGTTGACGATGCCCGGGGGCAGGACGTGGTTCTGATCGCCGGCGGCCTGGGGCTGGCCCCGCTTCGCCCTGCCATCCTGCACCTGTTGCGCGCGCGCGCCGCCTACGGCCGGCTGTTGCTGCTCTATGGCGCCCGCTCACCGGCAGACATCCTGTTTCGCAAACAACTGGAGCGCTGGCGCGGGCGTTTCGACATGTATGTGGATGTCACCGTGGATCACGCCGGAACGGGCTGGCGCGGCCCGGTTGGGACGGTCACCAAGCTGATCGAGCAGGCGAACTTCGCCGCCGATGTCAGCCATGCTTTCGTTTGTGGCCCCGAAATCATGATGCGCTACAGTGCCCGCGCGCTGCAGGATCGCGGGGTGGATCCGGCCAGGATCTACCTGTCGATGGAGCGCAACATGCAGTGCGCCATCGGCCAGTGCGGGCATTGCCAGTTGGGGCCGGAATTCATCTGCAAGGATGGGCCGGTGCTGTCGCTGGCCCGTCTGCGCCCGCGATTGGGCCGTCGGGAGCTGTGATGGCCCCGCGTAAACCCCGGCTGGCGGTTTTCAAGTTTGCCTCCTGCGACGGCTGTCAGCTCAGCCTGCTGGACTGTGAGGACGAACTGCTGGCCGTGGCCGGGCAGATCGAGATTGCCCATTTTCCTGAGGCGACCAGAGCCAGCGTCCGCGGCCCGTATGATCTGGTTCTGATCGAGGGTTCGGTCACGACTCCGAGCGATGCGCAGCGCATCCGCAAAATCCGCAAACAGGCCCGGCATCTGGTCACGATCGGAGCCTGCGCGACGGCTGGGGGCATCCAGGCCCTGCGCAATTTCGCCGACATCGAGGAGTATGTCCGCACGGTCTATGCCAGTCCGCAGAACATCGCCACGCTGGCGAGCTCGACCGCGATCGCCGATCACGTGGCGGTCGATTACGAACTGCGCGGCTGCCCGATCAACAAGCATCAGCTGCTGGAGGTCATCGGCGCTTTCCTGGCCGGGCGCCGGCCGCAGATCGAGGACGCCAGCGTCTGCCTGGAATGCAAGCGCAGCGGCCGGGTCTGCGTCATGGTCGCCCACGGCACGCCCTGCCTGGGTCCGGTGACCCACGCCGGCTGCGGCGCCCTGTGTCCGGGCTATGCTCGCGGCTGCTATGGCTGCTATGGCCCCCAGCAGACCACAAACACCGCTGGCCTGAACCGGCGTCTGCGTCAGTTGGGCCGGAATGATCGCGACCTGATCCGTGTCTACAGCACGTTCAACGCGGCCGCGCCGGCCTTTGCCCAGGTGAGAAATGCCCTTGAAAACCCGGACGATTAAGGTCGGCGAGCTGGCCCGTGTGGAGGGCGAGGGCGCCCTCACCCTGCGCATCCGCGGCACAACGGTAGAGCAGGCGCAGCTGCAGATTTTCGAATCCCCGCGCTTTTTCGAAGCCCTGTTGCGAGGCCGCGATTTCAGCGAGGCGCCCGACATCACGGCGCGGATCTGCGGCATTTGCCCGGTCGCCTACCAGATGAGCGCGGTCCAGGCGCTGGAAGCGGCGCTGGGCGTGGATCCGGGCCCCGAGATCGCTAATCTGCGTCGGCTGCTGTATTGCGGCGAGTGGATCGAAAGCCATGCGCTGCACCTCTTCCTGCTGCATGCGCCGGATTTTCTGGGCTATCCCGGCGTGGCCGAGATGGCCGCGGAGCATGGCGAACTGGTCAACCAGGGTCTGGCGCTCAAGCGCGCCGGCAATGCCCTGCTGCGAGTGCTGGGCGGGCGCGAGATTCACCCGGTCAATGTCCGTGTCGGCGGTTTCTACCGGGCGCCAAGCGTTGCCGAGATGGCGCCGGTGCGCGAGGAACTGGCGGGCCTGCGCGCTGCTGCCGAAGCCACGGTTCGTTTCGCGGCCGCGCTGGACTTCCCTCAGCTGGCCCCGGACTACGAATTCGTTAGCCTGCGTGATGAACTGGAGTATCCGATGAACCGCGGCCGCCTGATCTCCAGTCGCGGGCTTGACTGCGCCGTTGCCGATTTCAACCAGCACTTCATCGAACATCAGGTCGAACACAGCCACGCGCTGCATTGCCGCCGTGACAACGGCAATGCCTATCTGGTTGGCCCGATGGCGCGCTACAACCTCAACTTCGATCGCCTGCCCGCACCGATTCGCCGCCTGGCCGAGGAGCTCGGATTTGCGCCGCCGATCTGCAATCCCTTCCAGAGCATCGTGATCCGCGGTCTGGAATTGCTATTCGCGATCGACGAGGCCCTGCGCCTGCTGGCCGACTACAGCCCGCCAGAACCCGCGCATGTACCCCTCAGGCCGAAACAGGCGGAAGGTCACGGTTGCACCGAAGCGCCACGCGGCATTCTTTATCATCGCTACGCGCTGGCGGCCGACGGCAGCATCCTTTGCGCCCAGATCGTGCCGCCCACCTCGCAGAACCAGCTGCGCATCGAACAGGATCTGCAGGCTTTCGCCCAGAACCATCTGGCCCTGCCGGATGCCGAATTGCAGTGGCGTTGCGAACAGGCGATCCGCAACTACGATCCCTGCATCTCCTGCGCGACGCATTTCTTGCAGCTGTACATGGACCGCGACGGATGCTGATCATCGGTCTGGGTAATCGGCTGCGGGGCGATGACGCGGCCGGGCTGGCGGTCATCGACCGGCTTGAGGCCTACGGCTGCCCGGCGCAGCTGGCCCGCAGCGATGGCGATCCGGCAAGCCTGATTCCGCTGTGGGAAGGCCAGGATCGGGTGGTCCTGACCGATGCGATGCACTCCGGCGTCTCCCCCGGTCATTGGCGCCGGCTCGAAGGCGACCAGATCGATGCCCTGCGCGGCCGTCGCCTGTCCAGTCACACCCTGGATCTGCCGCAAAGTCTGGCCCTGGCCCGGGCGCTGGACCGACAAGCGGCTGAACTCACGATGATCGGGATCGAAGCGGCGGCGGACACCCACGGCGCGGCGCTGACGCCAGCCGTGGCCGAGGCCGTGGTGGCCGTGGCCAGCGCGCTGCAGTCCTGGGCCCGTAGCTGAGGTTTCGCCGATGCCTCAGTGGGTATGACAAACCCCGCAACTGATCTCGGACTGAAAGGCCATCGCCGGCTCGCTGACCTCGAGCTTGCCTGAGTCAGCGACGAATTTCGCCCCCAGGGTATCGACTTGCGCCAGGCGCTGTTCGATCACATCGCGGTAACGCCAGCTTGGATACGTTGGCGAGGTCTGGGCGTTTTCGTACCAGAGCCGCGCGCGCGCCGTGTTGCCCTGTTTGAGATAGGCATCGCCAATGCCCCAGAACGTGCCTTCAATGCTGTGGGGCGCCAGCGGATTGTTGTAGCAGTCGGGTGCGAACAGGGATTTGAGCCCGTACAGGGTATGAATGAGCTTGTTGAAACGGGTTTCCGGCGGCACCGCAAAGCCGGCGCATTGGTCGATCATGAAGCGGTAGCCTTCGGTCGCCTGCTTGTAGTCGGGATGGTCCGGCCTGAGCATGGCGGCCAGCATCCAGCCCTGCACGAAGCTTGCGAACTGCGGGTACAGCAGGGAGTTCTCCAGGGTCTGGATGTGCACATCCGGCAAGGCGGCCTCATTGCCGCGCAAGACCGCCAGTTGCCACTGCGCCACCGCCGTCAGACTGGGGGCGGTGGAATGCGGCTTGTGGTCCAGGGCAATCGCCTCCTGGCCAAACCGCACTGCCAGCTCCAGATCCTGTCTCTGTTCGCTTAAGTCAAGGCCGAGGCGCTGGCGCAGTTGAAAACGCCACAGGTGGGTGCCGCCGAGGATGGCGGTCAGCACCGGGTCTTTGGCCTGGATCGCGTAGGCCGCATTCAGGTCTGCAAGCAGTGCGGGGATCTGCTCCGCATCATCGGCATGCAAGACCTGCCAGAAGCGCTGCGTGGCGGCGCTGGCCTGCGCCGAGCTGCGGGCGATCGGGCGTTCGATGGGCACCGACTTGAGCGGCATGCCTGTCCAGTAGATGACGGCTAGCAGCACCAGCGCCGCCCCCGCCCAGTTGAGTCGCCGGCGGGCACGTGGGCCGAGGTGGGCGAACCAATTGCGCAGGCGCGCGCACAAACCGGGCCGTGCGCCACTGCGTTCGGGGAAGTGCTGCGAAACCAGATGGCGCGCGTACTCTGCGATGGGCTCGATCAACTCGAAATTTGTTGCCCCGCCGACATAGTAAGTGCGCTGCTGGCCCTGCAATTGTTCCAGCCGTTCATACCAGCCCCCTGCGATCACCGCCGAGGGCACGTGGCGGAAGTAGTCGTAACGGTTGAAGGTGTTGCTGGCGGCATGGCTTTGGTCCAGCGTGCCGCCCATTTGCCGCAACAGGGTTTCTGCACCCTGCACGACGTCGCGTTCGACCGCCTTCATCTGCTCCGGATCCACCGACAGGCTGCGGGTGTAGAACTGGGCGAAACTGCTGTTCGGCCACTGTTTGGCGACGCCGTAGGGCACATGGCTGCCGAGCCTGGGCACCGGATACACCGCCGCCAGGGGCGAGGCGCCACCCAGATTCCTGCTGTCCATGTGCACCGCGCGGGTCGTCATGCAATAAGACACCGACCGGATCGGCTCGAACTGCTCACGCTCCTGATCCGACGCTTGCATGCGCTTGAGCACCAGGTCGCTGTTCAGTGGACAGGCCAGGATCAGGTAATCGGCGCGAAATTCAGCTTCGCCGCGCGCGCTCTGTTCCATGTCCTGCTGCAATTCGGTGTAGTGGATCGTTGCACCCTGGCCATCTCGCTCAATCCGCTGGATGTCGATGCTCGTGCGCACATCCAGGTCCCAGGCCAGGCGCTCGAAGAAGCGCTGATAGCCGTAGAGGAAACGACGAGGCCAGGGCACCAGCCGGCCGATCAGGGGGGCTTCCTTCAGCACCATCGGCGCAAAAGAGCGGAGGGTCATGAATTTCAGCGCGTAGATCGCGGGCGTTTCATCCAGTTCACCGAAGCCCATCAGGGTGATCGGCAGCTGAAATACCCGTTTCAGGTCGGTCAGGCGATGTGTCTTGAGCCAGCTTTCCAGCGGCTGGGCCAGACTGCCGTCCTCGAATTTGGCGACGCCCGCGAAGCTGGGCTTGTCGATGATCTTGCGCAGGCCAAAACGGATCCAGCAGTAGCGAAGCAAGGCCCAGCCGAATTGAAAGACAGGGATCAGGCTGCCGTCCTCACGTTGCCGGCTGGCATTGAAGATCGATTGATAGCTCACGCGGCCGTCCGACTGTTCCGGCGGGCTCATGGCGATGAACGGCTTTTCGCTGTACATCGGCAGATCGAGTTCGGCGGCCAGCCGGAGGATTTCCCGATACGCCGGCGTGACGTAATTGGCGCCCAGATCAAAGGCATGGCCATCGGCATTGATGGTTTCGCATAGCCCGCCGACGCGCCCCAGCTTCTCGAATACCACAACATGGCGATAGCCGCGCTTTTGCAGATAGTGCGCCGTCAGCAAGCCGGCTGGCCCCGCGCCCACAATCGCGATGGCCGGATTTTTCTTCGAATTCATGTTGCCCCCTGTTGGCAGCCGCATCTTAGCTGCTCATCAGGGGTGAGGCGATGCAGGTGTTGGTCTGGCATCGCCAAACAGGCCATGTCAGGGTCGCTTTGCTACCTGATGCAGAGTTTCATGCGTACGGTGCGCTGCTTTGTTCAATCGACTGGGGCACAGCCTGCGGTGAGCCGATCGTTCGCAGTGGTCACGGTGAACGTGATCATGGACCAGATTTGATCGTCGTCTGGAGGTGTTCTCAGTGCATTTCAGGACCGGCCGTCAAATCCCGGATGCAACAAGCACATCAGTCCGGAGAATCTGGCCAGGCCTCGTTGGTCACACGCACTGCGTAGAAACCCTGAAACGCATCCGTGTACCAGATTTCCTTGCGCTCGGGCACAAAAGCCGGGGCACTCATGGCCCAATTGGACGCCTCCAGGGTGATGCCGTAGGGCAGGGTGTTCTGCGGCACATGATCGAATACTGGTCGGGGCTGCACCGGGGCATTGAAGTAGGCTGCTTCCACCGGCTTGGCCACATCCGAAATGTCGAAAATTCTCAGGCCTGAAAGGTTCATCGAGCAGGCCACAATGGTGGGGTCGGTGCGGCTCGGGAGATGGCAATAATGTGCCGAATATGTCTGCAAGGGGTTCGGTGCGCCAGGATCATCACAGATTTCGTCAAAGAATTCCGGGTTGTGCACTTCCAGGCGGAGATTCGCGAGGACAAAGGGCTTGTTTTCATCATTGATGTCGATGATGCGTGCGGCGCCTGCATTGGCTGGTGTCCCCGAGCAGCCGCCAAACTCATCGACCTCCATCAGGTAGCGTTTTCCTTTCGAGGTAAAGGGAACGGAATTTTGAGGGATGGATCCGCCTGACCATTCGAGCTTCGCGATCTTGCGCGTGGCCGGGATGCCGCTCTCTGGCTGTCCTTCGAGCATGCCAGTCACGACCGACCCTTCGGCCAAAGCCGCCTGCGACTGGCCGATATAGGCGTGCAACTCAGCCGTGTCCAGAATCAGCAGACCACGATCGTCTCCGGTCTGTGACAGATAGGCCCGACTGCCGTCTTCGCTGATGTTGATGCCATGGCTATTGATTCTGGCGTGGTAGACCAGCGTTGGCACTTGGGGGTCGCTGATATCAATGGCCCAGATGTCATCGTCATCTGTCCGGTTGACCCAGAAGAGATCACCCTGCAGGGACAGGCCGGATTCATGCCCCAGCACCGGCATCGGCGTCGAGGAAATCAGCTGGGGTTGGCGGCAATCTTGGCTGAGATCGTACAGATCCAGCACCGCTGGGAGTTCGATGGGCTCGGCCGCCGCCGAAATGCCCGCCAGAATTCCGCGCTGCTCCGAAATGACCAGGGTCTCATGCATCGACACCATCCCTGGCGTGCGAAGAGTGGTGGTGTTGACGGGGCGGGTCGGATCGGACATGTCCAGCACGACCACGCCACCTTCCTGATCCCCGACATTGGTCGGGAACAGCAAGGTGGAATCGTAGTAGGCGCATTCATTGCCGATTTTATCGACGTAGCGATGAACCTTGAAACCGCCGATGGTGCCCCACGTATTGGTAGGCAGGATGGCTGACTTGAAGTGCCCCAGAAATTCGGTATTGCAGGTGTAGCCTTGGGCTGCGCGGCCGCTTTCCATGTCGATGCGCGATACCCGGCCCTGGATATCCGTCTCCGGGCGGGAGCCCGGGCCACATTCGGCTTGGGGTGTGGCCGTCATCGGCGGCTCCTGGTTCTCATCGAATGAAAACTGGCTGATGATGGCACGATCCGCACCCGGGCCACCGCAAGCCACGACGCAGCCGCTGAACAGAAAAATGGCGGCGATGGTATTGGATCCTGGTGTGGTTTTCATGACAGCTTTCCCTTTGTCAGTTTCATCGTGTCGCGATTGGCTTGAGGTTTGCCATGTTGGCTTGAGCCCCGCAGGCCTGCTCAATCATCGATCACGCCGATGCGGCGTCCATAATCCTGATACGGCTGCGAACTCGGCGCCTCAGCCTGCTGATGCCGCTCGCGTTGCGCGGCCTGGATCGCCGGGCTGGTCTTCACGCCCATGCCGTCGACCAGGCGATTCATGAAATTGAACAGAGCCGTGACTGCCACGGCATCGTGCAAGGCCTGTTCGCTCCAGCCGGCCTTGCGCACAGCCGCACGGTCCGCTTCGCGGACATGGGCTGGCGTCAGGGTCAGCTTGCGAACCAGGTCTAGCACGACACGGAAATCGGGCTCGATCGGGGCCGAGTCCAGGTCTGAAACCATCTGTTCGATCAGCTTGGGCGGAACACCGAAAGTCTCGGCGATGATGGTATGTGCGCCAAGACAGAATTCGCAGGCGTTCAGGCCGGACACGAAAGCGGCGATCAGTTCTCGCTGGGCGACGCTCAGCGGCGAGGGTCCTCGCAACAGAATGTCGTGATAGTTCAGGAGTGGCTCGACGGTCTGGGGAAAAGCACGAAAAACGTCCGCCAGGTCGGGGGAATGGGGCAGTACTGGGCTCAATACATGTCTCCCCTCGGGGGGTGATTGAAATGGCTGGATCCGTGCGCGACACAATGGGGCATCGCGCAGAGCTTGGTCGACCTGACAAAGCTGGCCGTGCAGCGCCAGTCTTGGGGGCAAGATTCCGCCGTGCTCGCGTGGTTTGATCATATCAAACCACCTCTTGGCGGCGAGGACGGAGCAAGTCGATCCTTGCTCCGGAGTATTTGTGCATGGGCCCAAATTTTGGCCGGTCGCTTGTGATCCTCGTGCCTAAGGGGAGTGAAGTTAAAAAAACGGCGATCTGCATCTGAGGGTTAAAGACCGGGCACTTTCAACCTGCGCCGCTGACGGCAATGGGCGCGAAGCGGACGACCGGCGCTCGCTGGTAACCCGTGGGTCGCCAGCCTTCCCTCTTGGTGTTACCATGGTGTCACCTCAAGCGGGAGATGCCATGTCCACCACATCTTTGAAATTGCCCGATGACCTAAAGGCCAAGGCGTCAGACTTGGCAAAGGCGCGCAAGCTCTCGCCCCATGCTTACATGGTCGAAGCCATTCGACGAGCCACAGACCAGGATGAACGCCATCAGCGGTTCGTTGATGATTCTATCGCCGCCAGAGAGCAAGCTATTGCATCTGGCGAAGGGTATGCTGCCGAGCGCGTTCACGAATACATCCTGAAAAAGGCAAGCGGAGCCAAGGCAAACCGACCGAAGCCGCAGCAATGGCGGAAGTAGTTTATTCCGAAGCCGCCCTTGAAGATCTGGAGCGCCTTACCGAATTTCTGATCGGTGAACTCCCTGAGCAAGCCCAACGAACGGCCGAATTGATTACCGGCGCGATTTCTATCCTCGAACAGCATCCGTTGATTGGGCGCCCCGTGAACGATGGATTGCGGGAACTGGTCATTTCACGGGGCCGTAGCGGCTATCTGGCTATGTATTGCCTGGAACAGAGCGATGAGATTGTTCTCGTGCTCAGAATTCGCCATCAACTGGAAGCGGGATACGCCTAAAACCTGTCTACGTCGGCTTCAGCCACCGAGCGGAACTCCGTACACTGCATTTCAGGGTTGAGACTCCAGCCAACGGGGGCTCAGCGGCCTGATACCCTGATCGAAGTTCTGCGAGACGACCTTCCGCCAGTTTGGCTGATTCTTGATGCCAAATATCGCTTGGACACAACGCCTGACTACGTTCAGAGCTACTGTTCACCAGGTCCGCCTCCTGATGCAATCGGGCAACTACATAGATACCGATCGGCTTGAAGTCCGGCGCAATGCCAGCATCTCGTTGAAGCCCTTACCGAGGAAGGCAAGAGTAATCAGCGCTCCGATACTGCGACCGCATCCCACGGGAATGCGCGCCGCTACCAGCGCCACCGGCCCGAGCAAACGCTGCTCTACCGGATCGTCGAGGAGCACTGCTCGGCATTCGTGGACCAGATGGCGCGCGAGGGCCTGCGCAGCAGGATGCTCCGCGAAGCGGGCGCTGCCAGACTGCGTGCGTCGGGAGTTTAACGAGTTCCTGCGCTGCGGGCGCCTGGAGCATGGGTTCCTGCGCGTGCGCTGTGAAAGTTGCCATGCAGAGCGGTTGGTTGCGTTCAGCTACAAGCGCCGGGGTTTCTGCCCCAGCTGCGGCGCCCGGCGCATGGCCGAGGCTGAGGCGCTGCTGGTCGATGAGGTCTTTCCCGATCAGCCCGTCCGGCCCCGCTTCGCGCTAGCATGCTGCTACGCAGCGGTGCTGAGCTTTCCGTGCCCGCTGAGATTTCTGTTGCTGCTTCGCTTTCGCCTGCGGCTCATGACCTTCGCTTCGCTCCGGTTCGCCAGCCGTCCTGGCGTGATGGGGAAGGTGCTGGGTATCGTCTACCGCGTGATCGCTACCCACCTGGTCAGATCGGCGAGTTTCACGCAAGACAACGCGCGCACAGGAGCCGTCACGCTGATCCAGCGTTTTGGCAGTGCGCTCAATCTCAACGTTCACTTCCACATGCTGTTTCTGGACGGCGTGCACGTTGAGCGGCCCGATGGTCGACTGCGCTTTCGTTGGGTTAAAGCGCCTACAAGTGCTGAGCTGACCGCTGCGCAGCAGTCAGCGGCTTCTCATTGCATGCCGGTGTGGCGGCTCGGGCCCCTGCTAAGCAGGATGCGGAGCGAAGCGACAGCGTGACAATCTGGAGAGATTGGCCCGCTACATCAGCCGACCGGCCGTCACTGACAAGTAACGGCTTGGTGCGCTATCAACTCAAGACGCCGTACAGGGATGGCACAACGCATGTGTTCTTCAAGCCGCTGGATTTCCTGGCTCGGCTGGCGGCGTTGGTGCCAAAGCCGCGAGTGACAACTTCGCCTGGAGCGAATTTGAACAGCTTTAGCTGGGCCCGAAGGGGCGAGGGCAGGAAGCCCGAGTAAACTCACGCGGTTCCATGGCGTATTTGCCCCTAACAGCACATGGCGGGCACAGGTGACGCCGGCCAAGCGGGGCAGGGGATGCCCGGACCAGAGGGCAGAGCCGGACGATAAAAATGCCTCCCGAGAAGCACGCGGCGACGACGTGGGCCCAGCGCCTGAAGCGCGTCTTCGACATTGACGTTCAGACCTGCGAGGCCTGCGGTGGCGGCGTGAAGATCATCGCGGCCGCGCGCTACAGTATGGCCATCCCGGGGGGCGCAGAATCAGCCGTCGCCGCCCCGCCACAGGCCGTGACCATGAGAGCCTGCGGGCACTGCCATCCTGACCGACAGGGGTCGCAACAAACTGGCATCGTTCCCGCCAACGGGCTATAACTAGCTGACGACGCTGGAACTCGACGGCCGTCAGACGGTTCCGGACGGGAGCGGAACGCGTCGCACCCGACCAGACGCCTGCCCCCAGAAAAACAACGCGCCGTGTTCACGCGGCTCAAGGAGAACGCTCCGATGACATTCCGCCGCAGACTTCTGCCGCTGATAGCCCTGATCATGGCACTGCCGCTATCAGCCCTGGCGCACGGGCTGAAGTATGTGGAAACCGCCGATGGCCAGAAGACGCCCAGGACGCGGCAATTGATCGAATGGACACACACCCGGCTGGTCTTCAGCAAGGAACTGGAACGCGTCGCCGTGGGCCAGGACGCGATACTGGAACTCGAAGTTCTCGGTCCGACCGAAATTCTGGCCTTGGCCAAGAAACTCGGCCGCACCAGCATCATGATCTGGTATACCGACAAGACGACCGAAACCTTCCTGTTCAGCGTGGTTCAGGATCTGACGGTCCTGCGCCGGGCCCTGCGCGATGTTCACCCCGGCATAGGAATTGAGCGCGCACCGGATCGCGCCGCCCTGATCTTGCGCGGGCGGGTGCCGACCGTCACCTTCAGAAGCGCGGCAGAGGCGGTGGCCCGCAACTATCTGGAAGCCGGCAATCGTCGTGCGCCGGCTGCCACCGACATCCTGCTGCAGTCGGGGGGCGACCGCGCGGCGCAGGAACCCGAACTGCGCGTGACGGACACCGACGGCGATGGCAAGCCCAGTGCGGCGGTGATCAATCTGATTCAGGTTGACGAACTTCCGGCCTCCCGCGAGGAGAAGATCCTGCAGGCGATCCGCCTGGTCGGCGGGGAGCAGGTGCAGATTCGTCGCATCCAGCAGGGCGACCTGGCCAACGATGGCCGGGATACTCTGGTACTGAGCGGCACGGTTGCCAACCAGGTGATCCTGACCCGGGTACTGAACATCGCCACCCGGATGTACCTGGGCACTGATCCGGATGGGGCCGGGGTCAGCATGCATGCATTGACCGATGAATCCGGTGCATTGCTGGTCGGACGCGACAGCACGGCCGCCCTGTCCAACCTGGGCGGCACCGGCTCGCTGAGCAACGAGATTCACGCCAACGTGGCGCGCTCGAAACTGATTTCCGCCGCATCGGGGCACATTCTGTCCGTGATCGATGTCCGCGACCTGCCCCAGGTCCGGGTCGCGGTACAGATGCACGAAATCGAACGCTCCAGGCTGAAAAGCTGGCGCCCCGACCTCACGGCGATCACCCGCGATTACAACAGTACCGGCCGTTTTGGCGTGAGCGGACTGCAACAGCAGCCGCCCACCGCATCGCGGCTGGAAAACGCCTTGCAGGTGATCGGCGGCGCCCTGAGCAACAACCTGCAGGTCGCCAGCAGCCGGTTTACATTCGATCTGCTGTTCTCCCTGCTCGAGGAAGCCGGCATCTCAAGAACGCTGGCCCGTCCTACCCTGACCGTGCTGGCCGGCGAGTCCGCGGTATTCCGCGCCGGTGGTGAAGTCCCGGTTCCCACGGCCTTCGCGCCCACCGGCATTGCCAATGACGACAAGGTTGGCAACAACACGGCCGGCGTTTTCAGTGGTACCGAGTTCAAGGCCTTCGGCGTGGAACTCCGGGTACGCGCCATGGTGGACGAGCATGACCGCATCACGCTGGACATCAACCCGACCGTATCGCTGCCCGACACCTCGCTGACCCAGCAGATCAAGGACAGCACCGGTTCCAGCCTCAACGCCTCAGCCTTCGACGTACGCAGCATCAATACCTCGGCACGGCTGCTCGACGGACAACCCCTGGTCATCGGCGGGCTGGTCAGCCGGGATATCAGCAGCAGCGATGCCCATACGCCGGGCTTGAGCGCCATCCCGCTGGCCGGCAAGCTGGCCCAATCAGAGCTGAAACGCGACACCGAACGGGAACTGATCATCGTGGTTACCCCCACCATCGTTCGCAGCCCCAGGCACGATGTCAATCTGTGGATTTACCCTGATGCGTATGACCTGCTGACCCAGGGCTTGACGCGTTCGCAGCGGTCAACGGAGACCTCACGATGAAGCGCCAGCACGCTGTGTTATCCGGACTTCTCGCGAGCGTCGCGTTACTGGGTGGTTGCGCGTCGATGGACAGTGAACGCGAACGCCACCCCGGACCCGATGGGCGCCTGACCCGCATGCTGCAGGCGGACGCCACGCTGCGTGACCGAGGCAGCGACTGTCATGACTGGTGGGGAGAACGCGGCCAGACGGTCGACTGCGAGCGCATTCACCGGGAAATCGATCGTCTCTATGCCGAATATCCGGCGCATGCCCGGGTCACGCTCGCCAATGCCGTGCTGCATTACGAATCCGGCCGGCGCGAAACCGCTCAATTCCTGCTGGATCAGTTGCTCGAGCAGCCTGCCGCGTTTCCCGAAGCGGCGATACTCCGCGCCCGTATCGCGCTGACCGAAGGCAACACCACACGCGCCCGCCATGTGCTCGAACAACAAACCAGCCTTGCCCCTGATCACGCCGAATTGCGCGAGGCCCTGGCCAGCGCCTACTTCCTGGAAGGCCAGTATGACGAGGCGGACAACCAGCTGCGTATTGCCCTGATACTGGGCGCGCCCGGCTGGCGGGCGGATTATCACCGCGGCCTGATCCTGGAGGCTCAGGGCCAGCCGCGACTGGCCTGCGAAGCCTTTGACAGCGCGCTGCAGCGGCGCCAGGACTTTCCCGCCGCGCTTTCACGCCTGATCGGCCTGAGCGCCGACGTCGGCTGCGAAGAGCGCCTGAGACGCCATTTCCCTCAGCGCAGGCCCCGGCCGGATTACGACAGCCATACGGACCGATTCCAGTTCCCCTGAACGGTCCACACGGGTAGCCGCGCTTTCACCGTCCCGGGTCTGATTTTCGCCACGAACGCCGCTGCGATACGCAGGCTGGATGCCCCCTGCGCTTTCCAACAAACGGCCCGGACCTGAAACCGAACCAGGCGGCTCGCAGAACATTTCTCACTGTCGGTGGCAAAGCCTCCACCATGGATACGCTCTGCGCCGGGTCCATTCGCATTTTGCAATGCCGTCTGCAATGCAGGTTGTGGCCCGCCCGCCCAAGGCCCTGCCTTCCGCCGCCCAGCGGCTGCGGGACGGTCCGGCCACAGGCTCTTATGTCGTTGTTTTTATGGTTCTTAGCGAATCATTTCAGAAACACGGCGAAACTGGCACGCCCGTTGCTCCAGGGTATGGCAAGAGACCGCCAGGCCCCGCCCGGCATCTCGCCACAGCGCAACCCAAATCAAAACTTTTATTGCAAATTTCTGGAGCACACCATGAAAACCATCATCAACACCCCGATC
>JBFKDQ010000019.1:0-61319 GCA_041619555.1 Oceanococcus sp.
GGAGGCGGCAGATCGTTTCGACCGGCGTTATGTGGTCGTGGCGCCGGACTGGGCGCAGGCCTACTGCGACGAGAACGAGATTCCCTATATTCCGTGGAACTTCGAGCGTCTCAACGACCGTTCACTGGAGATTGCACAGACCCTCAAGGCCAAGGGCGTCGATGTCGCCATTCCGCTGTTCGAGGAAACGGTGGAATGGGCCGGTGCGATCAATTCGGTGCTGATGGACAATCCGCGCCTGCATGGTCAGGCCGTGCTGTTCCGCGACAAGGCGTTGATGAAGCGTCGGGCGCAGCTGGGCGGCATCCGCGTCGGCATCTTTGAAGAGGCGCACGAGAAGGACGATGTCATCCGCTTTCTCAAGCGCGTCAATCAGACCCTGCTGAAGCTTGATGGCGATCCCAATGACCCGATTCATCTCAAGGCTTTCGACAAGGCGGGCTGTCTTGGTCATCGGACGATCAGCACCCCGGAAGAGGTGGATGCCATTCCGGATACGGAGTTTCCTTTGCTGATGGAAAGCCATCTGGACGGCTGGGAGTTCGCCGTCGAGGCCTGGATCCATGACGGCAAGATCCGCTTCCTGAACATCTCCGAGTACGTCACGCTGGGGTACTCGGTGTTCGTGCCGGCGACCCCGGAACTCGAGCGTTACCGCGAACTGATCACTCGCGAGATCGAGAAGCTGATCAAGACCTTCGACATTCGCTTCGGGCAGATCCATCCGGAGTATTTCGTCACCAGCGATGGCACCATGTACTTCGGTGAGGTGGCCTATCGACCGCCCGGCTTCAAGGCTTTCGAACTGATCGAGCGGGCCTATGGATTCAATGCCTATCAGGCGTCAATCCTGGTGTTCGACCCCAAAAGCACGGAGGAGGAAATCGAGGCTTTTTTTCCGCGGCCGGTCGAGGACGCCCGGGGTTACGCCGGCTGTTTCGGGGTCTATCCACGGCGTCGGGTCGTCAGCGATCTGCAGATGCCGGAGGAAACCGTGAATCATCCGTACTTCGAGTCTCACGAACTGAGCGCACCGCTGGAGGCCACCGTCACCAAGCGGACCGCGTTCGGAACGCACTGGGGTCTGATTTTCTTCTTCGGTGATGATCCGCATACCCTGCGCGATCTGCTGAAACACCAGGAGGACCTGGACTTCTACGTCTAGTCGGGGCCCTCAGGCAATCGCGCCGCGGCATGAAATTCGGCCGCGGCGGCGCTTGCCGCCAGGCCCGGATCGTCCTCGGCGACGCTGGCGGTCGGGGCTTCGTCGCCGGCCAGTATGCGGATGCAGGCCGCGGCGCTGCCGGCGAGTGCGGCGGCGCTGTAGCCGCCTTCCAGCAGCATGATCAGGCGGCCCCCGCACAGGGTGTCTGCGAGTTTGCGAACCCGCGCGGTCAGCGCGGCAAAGCCGGATTCATCCATGCGGAAGGTCTGGTCCAGATGATGCGCATCGAAGCCGGCCGAAATCAGGATCATCTCCGGCTTCCAGGCCTGCGCCACCGGGGCGACGATGTGGTCGGCCACGGCCAGCAGGGCGGCATTGCCACTGCCGGCGGGTAGCGGCACGTTCAGATTGCGCCAGCGCGCCGCACCGCCGCCGATTTCCTCCAGCGCCCCGGTGCCCGGGTAGAAGGGGGCCTGACAATGGCTGTCGATGAACAGCACATCCGCATCGTCGTAGAAGATGGTCTGGGTGCCATTGCCGTGATGCAGGTCCCAGTCCCAGATCAGAATCCGGCGGCAGCCGGCGGCGCGCGCATGGGCGGCGGCCACCGCGACGTTGTTGTACAGGCAAAAGCCCATGGCGGCGTCCGGCAGTGCGTGGTGGCCCGGTGGCCGTACAAGACAGAAGGCCCGGCGGAAGGCGCCGGAGTGGATTGCGTCGACGGCCGTGACTCCGGCCCCGGCGGCGACCTGGGCGGCCTCGACGCTGCGCGGCGAGATCGCGGTTGTGTCCTGGCTGAGCCAGGCATGGCGTCCGCGCAGGGCCTCCATGGCCTCGACATGGGCGCGGCTGTGGACGCGCTGTAACTGGGCCCGGGTGGCCGGTGGCGGTGCCAGCCAGTGCAGGTCCGCGCTGGCATCCGCCTGCAGGTGTTCGACGATCGCGCTGAGTCGCTGTGGCCGTTCTGGATGCGAGAAAACCATTTCGGCTTCGGGCCTGTCCGCATACTGCGCCGCCAGCAGGGCTTTGACCGCGCGGGTCCATTCGGGGCGCTGCGGATCCCAGCCGCGTGGATCATGCTCCAGCATGATCGGATCAAAATAGAGGGCCACCGGATCCATGTTCAGGACGGAGCCGGTGTGATGATCAGGCCGCAGAAGGCAAAGCGCATGGCGCAGCTGGCACGTCCCTGAGTGCTGGCGACGCCGGGTGCGCGCCAGGGGTGTCTGAACACATGCAGGGCTGTGATTCGGGTCACCGGTTCGGGCTAGTCTTGGTCCAGCCAGCTTTGCCCGGCGGCCCAGCTCCCTGCGATCGCCTCGATGATGTCGGCCACCGCCGCGGCGGGTACGTCCGCGGCATCGCCCAGTTCAATGGTCTTGTAGTGGAACACGTAAAGCCTGGAGGCAAACTGTTCAAACGGCAGCGAGGATTCGCCCTCGAATTCGCCATGGTCATGCGTCGAGGTCACCACGCCCTGACCCCAGTTCTGGCCCTTGTCACGATTGGGGTTGAAAAAATACACCCGCCAGCAACCGTCCGGGTCGCGTTCGACCCGCTGAATCGCCACCGCGTGCCAACCCACGAATTCGCCGAGGTGGTTGGTCACCGCGACCCCGCAGGGCTGGGCGTAGACCAGGTGCCGGCCGCCATTGTAGGCCGGGTGATAGGCGGCATAGAACAGACGAATGAAAGCTTCGCAGGAGACGCCGTCCTCGGCCATGAGATCGGCGAAGCCCCGGTGCACCCACCAGCCGTGGAACTCCGGATTGACCCAGCGATGGCCGTCGCCGGCGCGCCCGAGCGTACGGCGGCTCATCTCCATGTAAATGGCGTCGAGGTGGGGGGTTAATACCAGTGAGACGGGATCGAGTTCGGTATGCAGTTCCGATGCCAGGCCGGCGGGGAGCTGGGCGGAGTGGATCGCCTTGCCTTCGAAATGCATGGTCAATGCATTGTCGCGAGCCCCGCTGGCAATGAGTTCCAGCAGGTAACCCACATCGTTTTGCGCCCACAGGCTGATCGCGCGGGCGGACTGGCAGGTCGGGTTGTGGCCCTGATCCACGCCGCGGGGCTGGCCGAGGACCGACAGCGTGCCGGCAAGCAGCAGCACGCGGGCCGGAGGCGGGTCGCGAAGCTCGCAACCCTGCTGCAGCAGGGTCTCCACTTCCGCAGCCAGCGGCAGCACCATCAGTCGCTGCAGGCCGGGTGAGACCGGGGAAAAGAACAGGATGCCCCGGTTCAGCAGTCGCGACAGGCCGTAAATGCAGCGTGCCGTCTGCGGCCGGATCGCGAACTCGATGATGTCCACGATCAGTTGCGAATGTTCCTGCAGGCTGACCTGGCCGACGGCGTCCAGGGCCAGGGCGATGGGCAGGGCATCCGGTCGCCGCGCGGCCAGTTGACGCAGCAGCACGGCATGCTGGGGGCAAACCAGTCCGGTTCTGTTCATCGCCGCGCCAAACGCTTCGGCCTGCCGCAGCAGGCCGTCCTCATCCATGGCCCCGAGCCGATGTTCGAACTCGGCGGGATCCGCCTCGCGGGATTCCACGCTGGGTCCGTGCAGGGCGGTGGTGTAGAGACCGATCTGTCCGTCTGTCGCGGTGGACGCAAGCTGGTCCAGGGCGCGACGGGCGGAATGCAGCAGGCGCTCCACGCGCTGGACCATGATGGGGCGCTGCAGCAGCACGCGCTCGATTTCGTCCGTCACGCTGTCGAGAATGCCGCCGGCGCCGAGCCGGCCCAGCAGGAACTCGAACAGCCGGCCGATGGATTCAGGCGGCGTGCCACCCTGCATTCGGCTGGCTTCGCTTGGGGCCGCGAATAGCAGGTCGAGATTGCGCGCCAGAATTTCTTCCAGCATCTCGCGCGCCCGTGCGCCATCCAGGCCGTTGATGGCGGGCGCATCGCCCACAGCAATGGCCAGCAGACGCAATTCACTGAGGCCTTCGAGTGCCGGCATGAGTCCATCGGCCAGCAGCGTGCCTCGGGCCAGCGCCGGCTGCAGGGCCTGGGGCTCGGCCCAGTCGCTGCCGTCGAACAAGCCGGCGGCATCGTAACGGCTTGCCTGCGCATACAGCAGTTCCGTGCCGCCCTCGGTGGCCAGAAGTTTGAGTGCCAGGCCCAGCACCTTCGGTCGATGGATGGCCTTGCCGAATGGCCGCGCCGCGTCCAGGGCGTCGAGCAGTCGGGTGAACTCCGCCGCCCGTTGCGACAGGAGCTGGACTGCGGATGGTTTTGAAGGCGGATTCACCAGGCGCTCCTGGCGTTCGCATCGCAGCGCCTGGCGCCGCCGATGCGCTGATGCACGCCCCTGTGGTCTTTGCCCCGTAGCCGGATTGTGCGGTCTGGATCGGTCAACATGCGGCGGAGCATGGCTGGTTTTCGTTTGTCTGCTTCACCTTCGGGACTGTAGCACAGCGTCGTTTCCTCGCTGTGCGTACCGAGCGTGCGTCGGCTTGGGGCGGATTGGTCCATGTGGGCCGGGGGGCAGGCACCCGGGTGAGGGCTTGGCCCGGTGATTGCGGTGATTTGATTCTGCACCTTGACGGCACCAATACTGCATCCACTGATACAGGCATCCCAAGGTGGGCGGCAGACCGCCTGACAGCGAGGAAGACCGTGGCATTTCGCCAGCGCAAAATCGAAATGAGAATGAGGCATGCGGCGAGCTACGCGGAGTGGTGTGCCGCCGCCCGGGAACATGATGAAAACAGCGGCGCCGCGCGCTGGAAGTTGATGGAGCAGTCGCGCCGCTACGATTTCAACGCGATCCGCATTCGTCTGGATCGCCTGCGAGAGCTGCGTGCACGACAGGACAATGTCGGTCTGCTGTTCGCCCTCAATGAAGGGATCCACGGCAATCTCGGCGGCATGGGCACGGCGCAGCTGTACGGGCGGGCCCGTTTCGGCACCAAAAAAACTGGTGACGGATTATGTCAGTGAAGTGAATGACGCCCTGGAGTATCTCGCCCGCCCGCAGGTGGATGACATCGCCCTGGAGGACAAGCTCGATTTCTTTCACCGGGCCAGTCATTGTTACGGGCGCAGCGCCCTGATGATGAGCGGTTCGGGTTCCCTGTTGTATTTCCATGTCGGTGTGGTCAAAGCCCTGTGGGAAAACGACCTGCTGCCTCAGGTCCTGTCCGGGTCCAGTGGCGGAGCGGTCATTGCTGGCATTGCGGGGACCCATCCTCCGGCCGAGCTCAGCCGCATGTTCGAGCCGGGATTCCTGTTGAGCGAGGTGCAGAAAGAGGCCGGCTTGTGGGCCAAGCTGTCATCGCTCAAGCCCCGGGTGCTGGCGCCGCAGCGCTTGCGCGAGGTGCTGGAACGTCTGGTGCCGGATCTGACCTTTCAGGAAGCGCTGGAAAGAACCGGCCTGCAGATCAATGTGTCCGTGGCGCCGGCGGAGAAACATCAGACCTCGAGGCTGCTCAATGCCATCGCCTCGCCGAATGTCTACATCCATGATGCCTTGATGGCGTCCACCGCGGTGCCCGGGGTTTATCCGCCGGTCATGCTGATGGCGAAAAATGTGCATGGCGAGCGCCAGCCCTATCTGGATTCGCGGCGCTGGGTTGATGGCGCGGTCAGCGATGATCTGCCGGCCAAACGTCTGGCGCGTCTGTACGGCGTGAATCATTTCATCGTGAGCCAGACCAATCCACTGGTCCTGCCATTCCTGCGGGATGAGCGCGAGCAGGTCTCCGCGCTGGGCCACTATCGGCAGGCGGCCCAGGTGGTCGCCCGCGAACTGGTGAATGCCAATCTGGGCCTGTTGCGCGCACCGCTGGCCAGGAACCGCACGGTCGAGCGCTGGGCGGCGATGACCCTGTCCCTGATCAATCAGCGTTATTCCGGTGATATCAATGTCATGCCCAACTATCGCCTGGTGGATCCGCGCAAGCTGCTGTCACTGCGATCAGAGAGCGAGGTGATGGACATGATCCGCGCCGGTGAGCGGGCGGCCTGGGAGAAGCTCGAAATGGTGCGGATGCAAACGCGCATCAGCCGTACCCTGGATCAGATCATTCCACAGATCGAGCAAGCGCTGCAGCGCCCGCAGGTGCCGGCCGGGGATCGCTACAAACAGCGACGGGTGAAAACAGGCTAGGGAGGCGCCGGACCAGGCTTGCGTTCCGGCTCAAGGCCTTTCAGAAGAAGCGCACCATTTCCTTGATGATCTCGAAGTTGGAGTCGCGGATTCTGCTGGCCACGGCGACCGCCGCGTCGATGTCTTTCTCATCATTGTAGAGATGCGGACAGATGCGCAGGTAAACCGGCAGATCATCTTCGCTGACCGGTCCTTCAGGCGAACAATGCACCCGGTTGCCGTGGATGAAGGCCGCGGCATAGCCCGCATTGTGCAGGGCCAGGAATGCGCCGTAGCTTTTCAGCCGGCTGCCCAGATTCGCGACCACCACGCCATGGCCGAACCGCGGGTCCCGTGGGGTGATACAGGCAATGCCGGCACGATCCAGGGCGGTCAACGCATACTGCGTGAGTGCGCTGATGCGGGCTTCGATCCGCGCCGGACCCAGGGCCAGATGTCGCCTTGCGGCGACGCCGAGGGCGCCGTAGGCCGCGGTGTCGCGCTGGCCCAGATTCTCCAGGCGCAGGGCATTGGCCTGCAGTCGGTCTTCCGGGTAGTCGAAATTGAAATCGTAGCCAAGGATCGACGGCGTGATCCGTTCGGCCCAGCGGCGGCGCAGCATCAAGATGCCGGTGCCGCGCGGACCACACAGCCACTTGTGACCGCTGGAGGCGTAGCTGTCGCAATCGATGGCGTCGAGGTCCACGACCTGGCTGCCCCAGGTCTGGGCGCCGTCGATGTGGATGAACAGATCCGCATTCACGGCGTGCACCGCAGCACAGATCTCCTGCGCCGGTAAACGGGTGCCGCTGATGTTGGACAGATGCGAGAAGCTCAGCACCCGTGTGTTGGGGCGCAGCTCGGCGACGATGGCCGCGGCAATCTGCGCCGGGCTTTCGAGGCGCTGGGGTAGCGCGAAGCTGCGTACCTGCATCGGCTGACGCAGGTGCCGATAGTGCCAACTGCGGTAATTGCTGGCATGGTTCTCCCGCCACAGCAGCACCTCGTCTTCGGCTTGCAGCGCCAGGCCGTTGACAATGGCGGCATTGGCTTCGGTGGTGTTGCGCACGAAAGCCACGCTGTCCGCATCGCGCAGGCCCAGCAGGGCCGCGCAGGCCGTGCGCGCCGCCGCCAGTTCCTGTTTGACGAATTCGCGACGATTGAGAAAACCCACATCGGCATTGAGTTTTTCGGCGAAGTGACCGTGCTGGTCCAGCACCTCGGCAAAAGCGGGGCAGAGGTTGGCGGCATTGAGCGGGGCCTGGCCTTGCAGCCGGAACATCTGGCGCACCTGTGACCAGCTGGGCGGGGTCGATGCCGGCGCCGCGCTGGCGGCCAGCGGCAGGCCGGACGCCGTGCCCAGGCCGGCGGCCCATTTCAAAAGCTCGCGGCGCCCGATGTCCTGCGCTGTTGCGTCCGCATGGCCGGGCGGCTTGGGCCTCATCGGGTGCTGGCCATTGCGAAAGCCCGGCTGCGTGTGCGCGGCAATACGATCCCCTTCATGGGCGGGTCCTGCAGTGTCTTGAAACCTGAATGAGACAAAAATAACAGAACCGCCGGACGGCCCGGGCGTCCGCGGCGTCAGCGGTGGGCGGGTCGCTCCAGCAGCGTGAGAATCAGCGCGCAGCTGCGACGCAGTTCGGCCTGTTGCATGCCGCCCTTGCTCAGCAGGCGCAGGCCGCCGATCGAGGCCATGATGACATTGGCCAGATCCCTGGCGGCGACCGGCTCTGGCAGCAGGCCATTGGCCTGGTCCTGCTCCAGGGCCGTGATCAGCACCGCGCGAAAGCGGACGAAGAAGCGGTTGACGCGTCGTGCGACCCGCGCATCCAATTGGCCAAGATCACTGGCGGTGTTGAAGATCAGGCAGCCGCCGGGTGGCGCTGCTTCGCTGATGACCTGCTCAAGTACCGCGGCGATGAAGTCGCGGCCGCTGGCGGCCTGTTCCAGGCCCCGGCGCATCTCGTTTTCGATGCGCTCGCCGTAATGCTCCAGACACTGCTCGAATAGTCTCTGCTTGTTGCCGTACTGCTGATACAGGCTGCTTTTCGACAGGCCGCTTGCGGCAAGCAGGGCCTGCAGGGACGTGGCCTCGAATCCGCGTTGGCGAAAGACTTCGGATACCCGGTCCAGGGCTTGCTCCGGATCAAAACTCAAGGGTCTGCCAATGCTCATCCATTGACTTTAGGACCGAACGGTCCTAAAGTCAATGGATTGCCACACCACCGCGGCCTCCGAACAATCTGGATGATGCATGAGTACGACGACGCTGAACGCCCCCTTGAACCTGCCCAATGGCAGTGTCCTGCCGAACCGGATCGCCAAATCGGCGATGAGCGAGGCGCTGGGCACGATGGACAATCGTGCCACCGACGCGCTGGTGCGCCTGTATCGGCGTTGGGGGGCAGGGGGCACCGGTTTGCTGATCACCGGGAACGTGATGGTCGACCGGCGTGCTCTGGGTGAACCCGGAAATGTTGTGATCGAAGATGAGCGCGACCTGGAGACCTTGAAGGCCTGGGTCAGTGCAGGCCAGGCTCAAGGCGCGCAGATCTGGGTGCAACTGAATCATCCGGGGCGCCAGTGCCCCAAGGGACTCAATGCGGAGACCGTGGCGCCCTCGGCGGTCGGTTTCAAGAAGTCCATGCAGGCCTATTTCGACGCGCCGCGCGAGCTGAGCGAGGCGGAAATCGAAGACATCATCGCGCGCTTCGGGCGGGCGGCGGCGGTCTGTTACAAGGCCGGTTTCAACGGCGTTCAGATTCATGGGGCACATGGCTATCTGGTCAGCCAGTTTCTTTCCCCCTACACCAATCAGCGCAAGGACCAATGGGGCGGTAACGCGGCCAACCGGCGTCGTTTCGTCTTGCGGATTCTGCAGGCGATGCGGGCGGCCACGGCGGCCGATTTTTCCATCGGCATCAAGTTGAATTCCGCCGATTTCCAGCGCGGCGGCTTCAGCGAAGAGGAATCCTTGGAGGTCATGTCGGCCCTGGCCGATGCCGGGATCGATCTGATCGAAGTGTCCGGCGGCACCTATGAAGCGCCGGCAATGACCGGGGTGCGCGAATTGACCCGGCAACGCGAAGCCTATTTCCTGGATTTTGCGGACAAGGTGCGCGCCCGTATTCCGGGGATTCCGCTGATGGTGACCGGCGGATTCCGCAGCGCGGCGGGGATGAATGCGGCACTCGCGGCCGGATCGCTCGATCTGTGCGGGATCGCCCGTCTGCTGGCAATCGAGCCAGAGGTGTCGCAGCGCCTGTTGAATGACGCCGATCCGGAGCAGACCGTCCGGCCGATCAAGACCGGGATCGGGCCGGTGGACCGCATGGCCATCATGGAAGTGACCTGGTACACCCGGCAGTTGCACCGGATCGGGCGTGGCCTGGATCCCCGGCCGCGCGAATCCGGGCTCAAGGTTTTCCTGCTGAGCCTGGTCGAAACGGCAAGGGGCATCCGCAAGACCCGGCGCCTGCGCGCAGCCGCCTGAGACCGGCCGCTGGCGTCGGCCCGTCCGGCGCCAGGCATCCTCATCGCATTGGGTCCCATCGAAGACGCACCACCGCCATCATCTGGACTTCGGCATGGATAGAGAACAATCGAGCTTCTCAATGTGAACGATTGTTGACATAAGGGCTTAGGCCAATTCATTATGTGGACAAATGTTCACACAAGAGCCCGATGCCATGTCTGCCACATCCATTCTCATGCCTGGCCAACACGTCCAGCGTCTGCTGCGCTCACGCCTGATGGCGAGCCTGAGCTTCCCGCATGATGTCGATGACTATCTGCAGGCCTTCAATCCATCCTGGTCGGTGAGCGGGATCAAGGCCACAGTGAGGGCGGTCAGTCACCCGACCGCCGACAGCGTGACGCTGAAGTTGCGCCCGAATCGCAACTGGCAGGGCTTCAATGCGGGCCAGTTCGTCCAGCTTGGCGTTGAGATCGACGGCGTCCGCCGAAGCCGTTGCTATTCCCTGGCGGGTTCGGCCCATGCCGGTCCGGGGCAGATCGAGTTGACGATCAAGGCGCACGGTCGCGGTTGTGTTTCGTCTTTCCTGCATCACCAGGCCGCACCCGGCATGGTGGTCAGCCTGTCACCGGCGCAAGGTGAGTTTGTCTTGCCGCACGAACGCCCGAATCGCGTGCTCCTGATCAGCGGTGGCAGTGGCATCACCCCGGTGATGGCGATGTTGCGCACGCTGCTCGATGAAGCTTACCAGGGACGGATCAGCTTCCTGCACTATGCCCGGAGCCCGGCTGACATGATTTATCGGGCCGAACTGGAGCAGATCGCGCGGCAGCATCCGCAGATCGATCTGCTGCGCGTGTATTCGCAGGCCGCCGATGGGGAGGCCCAGGGGGCGCTCTGCGCCGCCCAGTTGCAGGCCCTGGTGCCGGACTACGCCATGGCCGAGACATTCTTGTGCGGGCCGGCATCTCTGATGCAGGCGGTGGAATCACTGTGGCGCCACGAGGGGCTGCAATCACGATTGCATCTGGAACGCTTCGCCCCGCTCAGATCACCGGCCGCCAAGGCTGGAGAAGGGCGAGGTGAACTGTGTTTTGCGCGGAGCGGATGCGCGGTCGGCAACGATGGCCGCAGCCTGTTGGAACAGGCGGAGGCGGCCGGTCTGCGGCCCTCATCGGGTTGCCGCATGGGCATTTGCAGCACCTGCAGTTGTCGCAAGGCAGCGGGCAGCGTGAGAAATCTTCTGAGCGGCGAGGTGTCCAGCGAAACCGATGTCGACATCCGTCTGTGCGTCAGCGTCGCCCTGGGCGACGTGACGCTCGATCTGTGAAGCCTCATCCCCAACGGAGCATCCGCATGAACAATCCCCTGACTCATCTCAGCCCCGAGCAACTGGAGCGCTTCGGCCGCGAAATGGATGCGATCCGTGACCAGGTCATGGCCGATGTGGGTGAACGCGACGCCGTTTACATCCGCAAGGTGATCCGCGCCCAGCGCAGCCTGGAAGTGGCGGGGCGCGGCCTCCTATTCCTGGGGTTTCTGCCGCCGGCGTGGGTGGCTGGCGTGGCGGCCCTGTCCGCGGCCAAGATCCTCGACAATATGGAAATTGGCCACAATGTGATGCATGGGCAGTACGACTGGATGAACGATCCGGCGTTGTCGTCACGGCATTTCGACTGGGATACCGCCTGTCCGGCCGATCAGTGGCGGCATTCGCACAATTACATGCACCACACTTATACCAATGTGCAGGGCATTGATCGAGATATCGGCTATGGCGTGCTGCGGATGTCGGCGGAAAAGCCCTGGCATCCGTACTACCTGCTGAATCCGCTCTGGGCGCTGTTGCTCGCCACCTTCTTTCAGTACGGCGTCGCCCTGCATGACCTGGAGGTTGAGCGGGTGCTCAAGGGCAAGCGCAGCCGCGCCGAGGCCGGCACGCTGGCCAGGGGGATCTGGCATAAGACCCGCCGGCAGCTCAGCAAGGACTATCTGCTGTTTCCGCTGCTGGCCGGACCGGTGGCCCCCTTTGTGCTGGCCGGCAATCTGACGGCGAATCTGGCCCGCAATCTGTGGACTTACACGATCATCTTCTGCGGACACTTTCCCGACGGCGTGGCGCAGTTCGATCGCTCCGTGCTCGAGAATGAGTCCCGTGGACAATGGTATCTGCGGCAGCTGATGGGCTCGGCCAATCTGACCGGGGGCAGGCTGTTTCATGTGATGAGCGGCAATCTCAGCCATCAGATTGAACATCATCTGTTTCCGACCTTGCCCGCCCATCGCTACGGCGAGATTTCGCTGCAGGTCCAGGAGATTTGCCAGCGCTACGGCCTGCGCTACAACAAGGGGCCGTTGCGGCGCCAGTTTGGCACGGTGCTCCGACGCATTGCTCGTCTGTCGCTGCCTGGTGGTCGTGCGTCCACCGCGACGCCGCTGATGGCCTGATCTGCCGCCGCAAGCGCAGCGTCCCGGAGGATTAGCTCAGGAAACGCTCGAGCCTTTGTCTGAGCATCCGGTTCTCCGCCCGTAGAGTGTCGACCTCGCGCAGCAGGTCGAGGGCCACGGCGACCCCGGCCCAGTCGATGTCCAGTTCGCGTTGCAGGCGTACGGCGCGTTTCAGGGTGCTGACGCTGTTGGCGTCGAACCGCCATTCGGAGGGCGTATCGCCCTGTGGCGCGACGATCCCCTGGGCGACGAACTCGGCCAGGAGTTCCTCGGAGATCTCCACGCAGCGGCAGACTTCTTCCAGTCGGAGGGTCAAGATCAGGGTGGTGTTCATGCGCTTTGGCTCCACTGCTTGCGTGGATTGAAACCGGACTTTTCCGCCGCCTTGCGCCACAGGGCTTCCAGTTCAGGCTCCACCTTGGGCGGCATCACCACATTGAACAGAGCGATGAGATCCCCCGCATCGCCGGACTTCTTCGCCAAGCCCTTGCCGCGGATGCGCTGGCGTTGTCCGCTCTGGCTGTTCGGGGGCACGCTGAGCTTGATCTTGCCGTTGAGGGTGGGCACGGTAATCTTGCAGCCCAGCGCCGCCTCCCAGGGAGCCAGAGGGATGGTGATGATCAGATTGTGGCCTTCCACATCGAAAAGCGGATGGGGGACCAGCCGGATGTGCAGATACAGATCGCCGCTCGCACCGCCCGCCGGGCCCGGGGCGCCCTGGCCCTTGAGGCGAATGCGCTCGCCATCACCCACGCCGCGAGGGATCTTGACCTTCAGCGCCCTGCTCTCGGGCGCCTGCGATGTGGTGCCGGGGATCTCGAAGCGCACGGTCTTGGCTTCATCCTTGAGCGTGTCCTCAAGGAAAATGGGCAATTCCATTTCGACGTCCTGGCCATGCTGATCCGGCCTGTGCTGGGACCGTCTTCGGCCTGCCTGCGGGCCCGGTGGCGGCGCGCCGAACAGGGTCTCGAAGAAGTCCGAAAAATCACCGGAAAAATGTTCTGAGTCGCCCTGCCCGGAGCGTGCAGACTGCCAGCCTGGCGGGGGCGTGAACGCTTGTCCGGGCTGGCCGCCGTACTGGCGCAGTTCATCAAACTGGGCGCGTTTTTGCGGGTCTTTCAGAACTTCCCAGGCCTCGGCCACCGCCTTGAAGCGTTCCTCCGCTCCTTTTTCCTGGTTCAGGTCGGGGTGGTGCTTGCGGGCGAGTCGGCGGTAGGCGGTCTTGATGGTCTTGAGATCGGCGCTCGGCTCCACGCCCAAGATCTGGTAGTAATCCTTGAACTCCATGGTGCTTGAGCTACTCCCGGTGTACTGGTCTGGGTCGTGGTGCAGGGCATCATCCCGGCTGACACCGGGCCAGACGAGCTTACGCAGCGGCATCCAGATTACATCATGATCCATGTCAGTCGTCATCTCGTCCGGCATGCGCACGGTCAGCCGTCACGGCCAGTGTGGCGCAAGGCTCCAACATGAAAGCACGTGTTCTTTTTCTGGCCATGCGGGGGCGTTTTTGATCCTCACACTGACCTGCGTTTTTCTCGGCTGCAGCGTGATCTGGGCCACCCAGGATGCGATCGCGTGACACCTGCCGGTTCTGGTGCTGGTCGCGGCACTGCTGGCCCACATCAGCGTCAACGCCTTTCACGAATACTTCGTTTGTCAGCGGTTCTCAGTCCCCTGGTGCAGGGGCTCAGCCTGCTGTGGGCGTGAGCGCTGGTTTTGTCGCGAGACGTCCAGGCCCGGATTCCGGTCAATTGAGCCGGCGACGGAACCGCCCGGTCGGTTCGTTCGTGATTCATTGTTTCCCACCTGATTTCTTCTTTCTGGAGACCGCCGCTTGAATACTTTCCGTCGCGCCGCCCGACTTTGCGGGCTTTGCCTGTTGCCGCTGGTCACCGCCCAGGCTGCAGCCGCGCCGCAGTGGCGTACGGTCGAACTGGATGCCATTGCGGCGCAGGGGCCGCGCCTGATCATTCCGACCCAGGCCCATTATCTGGCGGTCGATGCGCAGGCGCTGGCCGCGCAACTGGCGCGGGCGCCACATGAGTTCTCCGCTGCGGATGCCATCACCCTGGAGGTGCCGATGCCGGATGGCCAGACCCAGCGGTTTGCGGTGATGGCGACGGATCTCATGCATCCAGATCTGGCCGCACGCTACCCGGAGATTCGCACCTATACCGGATACGGCCTGGACGAGCCGACGGCGAGCGCCCGTTTCGACATGACACCACGCGGCTTTCATGGCCTGATCCTGTCGCCCGCCGGCACCGTCTACATCGATCCCGTGCAACGACAGGATCAGGTGCATTACCAGAGTTACTGGCGTATCCACGCGCCGGATCGCGGTCCGCGGCCGGCCGATCAGGTACTGCCTTCGGTCACCCAGTCCGGTCCGCTGGACATGGCGGCCAGACCCGCCAAGGCGCGGTTTGCGGGCAGCTTGCGGACCTATCGCCTGGCCCTGGCCGCGACCGGGGATTATTCCCATTTCCAGGATCCGCCGCCGGCGCCCCTGGCCGGCCTGGCGGACAAGACGCTGGTGCTTGCGGAAATGGTCACCGCCATCAACCGTGTGGTGGGCATCTACGAACGCAATTTCAGCGTGCGCATGCAGTTGGTGGCGAATAACGATGACGTGATCTTCCAGCATCCCCTGGCCGACCCCTATGTGGACGGTGCGCTGACCGGTCTGGAGGGGCTGCCGATGCTGTTTACCAACACGCCGGTCCTCAACGCCATGATCGGGGCGGAAAACTATGACATCGGTCATGTGTTCAGCGTCGGCGGGGGCGGGGTTGCCCAATTGGGTTCGGTTTGCGGGAGCAGCAAGGGGGGCGGTGTGACCGGTCTGCCGCAGCCCGTTGGTGATCCCTTCTATGTGGATTATGTCGCCCACGAAATGGGCCATCAGTTCGGTGCCAATCATACGTTCAACGGCGTCAGCGGAGCCTGCAGTGGTGGCAATCGCAATGCCTCCACCGCCTATGAGCCGGGCAGCGCCACCACCATCATGGGCTATGCGGGAATTTGCGGCAGCGATAACATCCAGATGCACAGCGATGACCATTTTCATGGCATCAGCTTTGATGAGGTCGTCAGTTTCACCGATTTTGCCGGCGGTTCCGTCTGCGGCGAGCTGACCGAGTTGGACAATCGGCCGCCGCTGGCAAGGGCAGGGGTTGGGGGCTTCACGATTCCGGCGCGTACGCCTTTCGTGCTGACCGGCGAGGGCAGCGATCCGGACGGCCAGGACAGCCTCAGCTATCAATGGGAGCAGTTTGATCTGGGACCGGCGGCGCCAGCCGGACAGGCGGTCGAACAGGGCCCGCTGTTCCGATCCTACCCACCGAGTACGTCGCCAGTCCGGGTGTTTCCTGCGATGGCTGATCTGGCGGCCGGGCGTGAGACCCTCGGCGAGGTGCTGCCCAGAAGCTCGCGTGAGCTGAGGTTCCGTTTTACTGTTCGGGACAATGCCCCCGGCGGGGGTGGGACCGCCAATGCCATGATCAAGTTTGCGGTCAGCGACGCGGCCGGGCCGTTTCGCATCATCGCGCCTGCCGGCGGCAACACCTGGGCCGGCGGCAGCAGTCTGGATGTGGTCTGGGATGTGGCCAACACGGATCAGCCGCCGGTGTCCTGCGCTGCGGTTGATATTGCCCTGTCGCGCGATGGCGGTCTGAGCTATCCCGAAATCCTGCTGCGCCAGGCGCCGAATGATGGCGCGGACAGCGTCACCCTGCCGCGCGCAGACATCGAGAAGGCGCGCATCCAGGTGCGTTGCTCGGACAACATCTTTTTCGCGATTTCGCCGGCCGATTTCAGCATCGGCAGCCCGGTTCAAGCGCGTGCAGCGGCAGACGCGGTTAAAGGGGGCGGGCTGGGCGGAACCAGCCTCTTGCTGTTGGCTTTGCTGCTTGGCGGCAGGCGTCGGTTCGCGCCACGCTAGGCCTTTCGTCCCGGCGCTGCGCCGGCCGCTGCCGGGGCGCCTGATAAGCTTGCCCCGCCCGCTGCCACCGGCCTGATCCTTTTGTCCGACCTCAGCCACTACCTGATTCTTGTTACCACCGGCCTGGTGGCCGGGGTGATCAATACCCTGGCTGGGGGCGGCAGTAATCTGACCCTGCCGGCCCTGATGCTGCTTGGCATGCCGGCCGATGTCGCCAATGCCACCAACCGGGTTGGTGTATTCCTGCAGTGCGCGGTCGGCGTGCGTGGCTTTCGCAAGGCCGGACGGCTGCCGCAGGAGGATCTGCCAGGCATCCTGGGCTTGACGATGGCGGGCGGTCTGGCCGGTGCGGTCATGGCGTCGGTCCTGCCGAACCTGTATCTCAAACCCTTGATGCTGGGCATGATCGTGTGCATGACGCTGGTCATGCTGGTGCGGCCGGCGCTGATCGTGCCCCCGCCGGGCACGCCGCCCCGCCCGATCAGACAGTCGCATGGCAGCTGGCCGGCCCTGTTTCTCGCCGGGTTTTACGGCGGCTTCGTGCAGGCCGGGGTGGGTTTCATGCTGCTGGCGGCTTTTGCCGGTGCGTTGCGCTACGACCTGGTGCGCGCCAATGCCTTGAAACTGCTCTGCACCCTGATGTTCACCGGGGTCGCCCTGCTGGTGTTTGCAATGGCGGATCAAGTGCTCTGGCTGCCGGGTCTGGTGCTGGCCCTGGGCACGATGATTGGCGCCCAGATCGGTGTCGGTCTGGCGATCAAGATCAGTCCCGTGGCGATGAAATGGACGCTGCTGGGCATGACCCTGGCCGCCTGCGGAGCCGCCTGGGTGAGTTGAGGCCGGGCCCAGCGGCCTGTGGTGGCGCGACCTCACCCTGGTTCTGCACCGATCTGGTGCGGGCGGCCCAGGGTGAGCGCTGGCGATCTTTCGAGTTGTGCTGTCGCGAGTTGGCACAGCGTTTGCTTTGATCCCTGGTGTATTCATTTTGCGGACCGGGCGGGAGCGATCATGGCCTGCGTCTGCTGGCGATCTCAGGGAGATCTGCATTGCGAATTTTCATGCTGGCCACCCTTGTGGCAACACTCGGTGCCTGTGGCGGACGCGACCTGCAAGATGCGCCGCCCGCTGCCGCGCCTGATTTCGAACTGATCGAGACCACGGTGGATGAGGTGCAGGCCGCGTTTGCCAGCGGCAGGCTCAGTTGCGTGGAACTGGCCCAGGCCTATGTGGACCGGATCGCGGCGCTGGATACCCTGCCGGTGATGGAAGCCGGCGGTCTGCCACTCAATGCCATCGTCGAGATCAATCCGCGCTGGCGGGAGCAGGCCGAAGCCCTGGATGCGCGCTACGCCCAGGATGGGCCCGCCGGACCCCTGCATTGTGCGCCTGTGATCCTGAAAGACCTGTTCGATACCTTCGATTTTCCGACCACGGCGGCCAGTCTCTCCCTGCTCGGTTCGCAGCCGCCGGATGATGCACACAGCGTGGCCGGCCTGCGGGCGGCGGGCGCCCTGATTCTGGCCAAGGCGGCGATGACGGAGTTTGCCTATTTCACCCAGAGCTACAACAGCCGCACGCTCAGGATCGCCACGCCGTATGACACCAGCAAGGACGCCGGCGGTTCGTCTGGCGGCAGTGCGGCGGCCATTGCGGCCAATTTCGGCCTGCTTGGCACCGGATCCGACACCTGCGCATCGATCCGTCTGCCGCCGAGCAACAGTGCGCTGGTCGGCGTGCGCAGTTCGGTTGGCCTGGTCTCACAGGATGGCCTCGTGCCCCTGTCCCACACCCAGGATGTGGGTGGCCCGATTGCGCGCAGCGTGCGCGATGCGGCCCTGATGCTCGATGCCATGGCCGGGGTCGATGTGGCGGATGCGCGGACCCTGGACCCGGAGCGTCGACAAGCGGCCAGCTATGCGGCTTTGCTCGATCCGGCGGCGCTGGCCGGCAAACGGATCGGGGTTCTGCGCAGCTATGGCGGCAGCGCGGCCTTCGGCAGCGATGCCGAAGTGGACCGGCTGGTGGAGGCGGCAGTTGCCGACATGGCGGCGGCGGGCGCGGACATCATCGATCCGGTCGAGTTGCCGGAATTCACCAGCGTGTCCGTGATCGTGCAGGAGTTCGCCGATCATCTGGATGAATATCTGGGCAGTTTCGATGCGCCGCGGGCCAATACCCAGGAAGTTTTTGCCAGCGGCCTGTTGCACCCGGTGATCGAGGCGCTGGTGGGGGCGTCACTGGCCGCCCGTGATACCAGTTCCGACAGCTATCAGGACAAGCTGGTCCGGCGCGAAGCGATGCGGGCCTATGTTGAAGCGGAGATGGATCGCTTGGGACTCGATGCGCTGGTCTACCCGCCGGTTGGCGCACCCGCGCAGGAAACCGGCAGTCTGCAGGGCAGCAATTGCGCCTTCAGCGCAAGCACCGGCATGCCCTCGATCGTGGTGCCAGCCGGCTTCACCGCGGATGCCCGCCCGCTGCCGGTGGGGGTCGAAATCTTTGGGCGCAAATGGGACGAAGGCCGCCTGTTCGCCATCGCCTACGCCTATGAACAGGTCTCGGGCCACCGCCGCCCACCGGCGGGCTTTGATTGAGGCCCTGAGCGCCGCGTTGAAGTGCTTGACGCCGAGGCGTGCAAACATCCGCCGGTGGATGGCCTGGCAGAACCTTGCCGGAATTTCGCTGTCACAAGCCGTCCTGGCGGCCTGATCAATCCCTCCGCAGCGGTCTGATCCGCTGTCGGCCGGCTTGGGTTTGACCCCATCGCGACCGAGGTGCCGCGAGGGGGTGTGAATTTCTCAGCTGCGCCCGCTCGAATGGGGCCTGCGCCTTCGGCCCGCTTTTCCGCCCATCACCATCTTCTAGCCCCGATGCGAAAAACCATTCTTGCCTTCCTGGTCATCACCTGCGCCGTTGGCCTTGGTCTTGGCGTCGCCTGGGCAGCTTCAGGCGGGCAGCAGGGCTGGTTCGGCTGGCCGGCGCTGTTGCCGCTGGCCTTGCTGGCCTTTGCCGTGCAGTGGCTGATGTTCATTCCGGCCTATGTGTATCAGACCGAGCATTTCTATGATCTGACCGGCAGCGTCACCTATCTGCTGCTCATCCTGCTGGCCTTGTGGCCGGGCCTGCAGGGCGAGGTCGGCGGCCGCGCCCTGCTGCTGGCTGCGCTGGTTTCGATCTGGGCCCTGCGTCTGGGCAGCTTCCTCTTCGCGCGGGTGCGCAGGTCGGGCAAGGATGGCCGTTTCGATGAGATCAAGACGCGCTGGCCACGTTTTCTGGTGGCCTGGACCCTGCAAGGTCTGTGGGTGTTTTTCACCCTGCTGGCAGCCCTGATTGCGATCAGCACGGCGGCCGAACCGGGCCTCGATGCCTGGGCCGTCCTCGGCGCGTTGATCTGGCTGGCGGGTTTCGCCATCGAGGTCCGCGCCGATGCCGAGAAGTCCGCATTCAATGCCCTGCCAGCCCATCGTGGCCGTTTCATCCAGAGCGGTCTGTGGGCCTGGTCGCGACATCCCAATTATTTCGGTGAAATCCTGCTCTGGGTCGGGATTGCCGTGATCGCCCTGCCAAGCTTTGCCGGCTGGAGCTGGCTGGGGCTGATTTCGCCGCTGTTTGTGACCGTGCTGATCACCCGGGTCAGTGGTGTGCCATTGCTGGAGCAGCGGGCGAAGGAAAAATGGGGCGATGATGCGGAATATCAGCATTACCGCGATCACACCCCGGTGCTGATTCCGCGGCGGCCACGCTAGCTCATGGCCTTGCAACTCAAGCCCTGGCCCGGCCTGGGGCTGGCTGCGTGTGTGTTGGGTTCCCCGCTGGAGGTCGTGGTGGCGCAGTCGCGTGCAGAGGTGCTTGAAGAGATCGTGGTGACCGCGCAACGGCGCGAGGAAAACCTGCAGGACGTGCCGATTTCGGTGGTGGCGATGGACGCCGAGCGCATGACCGATGCGAACATGGACGATCTTGCGGATGTGGCCGAGTTCACCCCGAATCTGAGCGTGTACAGCCATCCGCCGTTTACCAGCTTGCGGGTTCGTGGCCTGGGCTCGCCTTTCGACAAGGGTTTCGAGCACTCGGCCGGCCTGTTTCTGGATGGGGTCTACGTCGGCCGGCTGGCCTTTCTGGATACGGCGTTCCTGGACGTGCAGAGCATCGAAATCCTGCGCGGCCCGCAGGGCACTCTGTTCGGCAAGAACACGATCTCCGGCGCGATCAGCATCCGCTCCGTCCAGCCCGGTGATGAGCCCGAGCTTTCCGGCACTCTGGCCGCCGGTGATGAAGGCTTGCGCAAGCTGAGCCTGGCCGGAAATCTGCCGGTGGGTGATGCCGTGTCGGTGCGTCTGGCGCTGCTCAGCAACGAACGCGAGGGGCCGGTCTACAACACGACGCTGCAGCGTGATGAAGGCAGCGTGGCTGCCGAGGCGGGGCGGATCCAGCTGCGTTGGGATGTGGCCGATGGGCTGGATGTGACCCTGGCGGCGGCGCGCACCGATCAGAGCTTCCGTCTTGGCAGCTTCCAGCTGCAAACGGCGACACCCGAGCAGTTTGCGCTGATGCAGGCATACGATGCACAGGTGGAAACCAATCTGCGCGATCAGCGCAGCTCGCAGGACTTTGCCGCCGAGACCAGCCAGGATGGCGGCAAATACGATCTGCGGATCCAGGGCGATTTCGGCGGCCATGCGCTGAGCCTGACCACGGCTTACAGCGAGATCGAGGAAATCTCGCTGACCGATCTCGATTTCTCGCCGATTCCGCTGCTGTTTTTTCTCAATGCTGAAGATTACGCCCAGCTCAGCCACGAGCTCAAGCTGGTTTCGCCGCCCGATCTGCTGGATGGCAAACTGGACTACGTGCTCGGCGCGTACTTCGGCGACAGCGACACCGCCATTGAGGTGATCATCGATGCCGCGCCGCAGCCATTGGCGCTGCTCACGCAGCTGGCCGGCAGCGACAATCCTGCCGCCTTGCTGCAGGCGGCGCTTCCTGGGTTGCCGTCTCAGACTGCCGCGGTCGGGCTGCCGACGGATTCGCCGGGCGAACGGCTGCTGATCAACGGTTTCCAGCAAGGTCGCAGTTCGGCGGTCTATGGTCAGGCCACCTGGCATTTTTCCTCCGCCTACGCGCTCACCGCCGGTCTGCGACTGTCGCGAGAGGAAAAAGCCGTGAATCAGCAATTGCAGTTGTTCAGTGGCGGAACCGATGTCGATGGTCCGGTCTTTACCCAGCTGGTCACGGCGGAAGAATATCGTTTGTTGGATCGGCGGGTGGATGACGATGTCAGCGGCAAGCTCGCTCTGCGCTGGACCCCGAGCGATGAGATCACCACCTATCTCAGCTTGGCGGAGGGGTTCAAGGGGGGCGGCTACAGCGGCTCGGCGGTGCGGGCGGAGATTGCCGAGGTCGAACCCGAGACTTCCCTGACCTATGAGGCCGGTTTGAAAACCCGGCTGTTCGGGGGCAGGGCAACTGCCAATCTGGCGATTTTCTTGACTGAGTTTGATGATCTGCAGCTGACCATCTTCGAGGGCAATGTCAGCCGCATCTCCAATGCGGCCGGCGCGAAATCCAGTGGCGTCGAGCTGGATCTGGCCTTTCTGGCCGGCCGCGGTTTTTCCGGTACCGCATCGGTGGCCTATCTGGATGCGCGTTTTACCGACTATGCCAACGGCCCCTGTCCGGCAGGCGATGATTCGCCCTGTGACCTGACCGGCAGGCCGCTGGCCTTTGCGCCCAACTGGAAGGGCAGTTTCAGTCTCAACTATGAGTACGCGTTTTCCAAGCTGCCCTTGTCCCTGCTGGCGGGCTTTGATGTGCTGTTTACCGATGCACAATGGCTGCAGGCGGATCAGGATCCGATTGATCGCCAGTCCGCCTATACCACGTACAATGCCCGTTTGCGCCTTGCGGCAACGGACTCGGCCTGGTCGCTGCAGGTTCTGCTGCGCAACCTGTCGGACAAGTTTGCACTGGATGGCAGTGGCGATATTCCGACCCTGAGTGGCGCCCATTTCGGTCGTGCGATCGCGCCGCGGCGGCTGGATCTGAGCCTGAATTTCAGTTTCTAGCGCAGATCGGGCCAAACAGGCCTGCTTGAGCAGGCGCGACCGGCAAGCGTGCTTGCCCGGTCCTTGGCAAAATCAACCGCTTGCGGGCCTTGAATTCGGTGGTACATCCTGGTGTGCCTGTTCCGGGCGGAACCCGATCTGCGCGTCGATGAAATCCCGGATCAGGCCGGCGATCAGTTCCGGGGCCTCCAGCGTCGCGCCATGGCCGCAGTGCAACTGCTCGAAGCGGATCAGCGGATGATCCTGGCTCAGCTGGCGCAGGCGCCGCGCCAGGCCCTGGCGATAGGCCTCCTGCATTTCTTCGAACCAGGGCATCCAGGCGGTCATGGCCAGCTGTGAAATCTCCTCCCGCTCCTTCGCCGAGCCCAGCGTCTGCACGATCAGCAAGGGGCATTTCGTCTGTTTGTAGACCTCCGCCAGGCGCAGTCCGGCCAGAGCCTTCTGCAGTTCGACATAGCGCTGATGAACCGGCCGCAGCCGGGCGCCACCATTGGCCATTGGCTGCAGGCCGCGCCGGAAAGCCCGCAGGGTCCAGTCTTCCGCATACACGCTGTCCTCGCGCAACTGGGATTCAATCTGTGCGATGTCCGTCGGCGAGAAACATTGATCCGGCGCCGGTGCCATGGAACTGCTCAGATTGGTCATCTGCTGCAGTCTGGTGCGCGCGGTGTCGAGCGGGATGCCGGCATAGTCTTCGGGCTGGCCGATGCCGTGACCATCCAGATTGATCGCGGCGAGGCAGTTGCTGGTCTGGGCGGCGTACAGGCTGGCAATCATGCCGCCCAGCGAGTGGCCGATCACGGCATGGGCGCCCAGGCCGGTCTGGATCACCAGTTGCTGAATGTCTGCGACGACGGCAGGCCAGGACCAGGGGGCATCGCCGGCCAGACCGTGGTTCCGCAGGTCGACGCTGAGCAGATGAAAATCCTCTTGCAGATGGGTGCTGACGAAAGCCCAGTCTTCGAGGGTACGGCCCGCACCGTGCAACAGAACCAGGCTGGGTAGCGAAGACTCGCAGCGACCGTGTTCACGGATGGCCAGTTCGACCTCATGGCCGGCAATCATCTGGTCCAGCTTGAAATCCGTCATGGCCATCAGGCAATGGTGATCTGTGAGGGTTGGCCATGATCGCACAGCCTTCGCCCGGGCTTGAGGGGCGAATCGCCATGTTTGCCTGAATGTATAAAAATGTTGCCCGAACCAAACAGTTGGCGGGCAGGCGCTGTGCGAGTCTAGCCACTCGAATACGCAACGAGGTGGGTGCATGCACCGACGTCAGGTAATCGCCCTGCTGGTTTTGCTTGCCCTGGGCGCAGAGGTTCATGCGGACGATGAGCTGGACGCCCTGTTCGGCCCCGCCGACGAGACGTCGGAATCGGGTTCGGCGGATCAGACCAGTTCCACGCAAGCGGCGAAGGGGCGGGGGGATGGCTTCGGGACTGCCGCGCCGGCGGGCGACGCGGAGCGGTCCATCGATCTGGGCGCAGCGGCGCCGCCGGCGATCCAAGTCCCGACCCAGCGCGCGGCGCAGGTGGACGAAATTATCGTGACGGCGCAGAAGCGCGTGCAGCCGCTGTTCGATGTGCCGATGTCGGTGAGCGCATTCTCCGGCGCGACCCTGGAAGACATGGGCGCAGACACGCTGTCGGATATCGCCGCCGCCACACCAGGGTTTTCCGTGTCCGAAAGCGGGCCCGGGGTGCAGAGCCTGCAGATTCGCGGCATTGCCTCGGCCTTCGGCAAGGCCACGGTCGGCTACCAGCTCGACAATGTCTCGCTGACCTCCTTTTCCGATACTCAGCCGGATGCGGCCACCTTCGACCTGCAATCGGTGGAAATCCTGCGCGGCCCGCAAGGCACGCTCTACGGCGAAGGCTCGATGGGCGGCACCGTCAAGCTGATGACGAGAAAGCCGGATTATGACGGCTGGGCGTTTCTCGGGCAGGGCGGCTATTTCCTCACCGAAGGGGGCGATCCAAGCGCCGAGCTCAATCTGGCGACAAACATGCCAGTCGCCGGCAATCAGGCGGCACGGCTGGTGCTGGGCTATGCCGAGCTTGGCGGGTTTGTTGACCAGGTCGAATTGCAGCGTCCGAATGACAACTACAATCGCAAGCTCAATGCGCGTCTGCGCTATCTCTGGGAGCCGGCCGCCCGGTGGTCGGCCAGCGTGATGGTGCTGGCAGGCGATATCGAGGCCGGCAGCTCCAACGCGGCGGATGAGAACTACGAGCAGAGCGACAAGGCGCCGGTCGGGATTGATGATGCCAGCCAGGCCTACAGCCTGGATCTGAACTACGCCGCGGCCTGGGCCGATGTGCTGCTCACCAGTTCCTTTTTCACCCGCGAGATCTTCGCCACCTTTGATGCGCGTGAGGGCACGGTCAACTCCCTGAGCGTGGAGGCCATTGGCCGCGGCGTGCTCGGCACTTCCTTGCCCGCCATCACCGCACTTGAAGGCCCGCTGCAGGCCATTGCCACCGACACGGTGGACGCGGTGCCGACCTTTCTGTCCGATCAGAACGACAGCTTTGTCAGCGAGTTGCGGCTGAATGGCAGCGGCAGCGAGCGCATTTTCTGGACCGCTGGCGTGCATGTCCGGCAGCAGAACGAGGCGGTGCGGGTCGCCGGCGAGATCGGCCTGACCGAGGGGGCCGCGGTGCCGCTGGCCGATACCACCAATGTGAGTGATTCCTTGTCCACCTCCTTGTTCGGCCAGTTCGAATACGACTGGACGCCCTGGCTGAACATGGCCGTGGGTGCGCGCTACTTCCGGGAAGACCTGGAGGTTGAGATTGCCGGCCAGGTTTACGGCCAATCCACCGACAGTCACGACACCTTGCGGTTCACCGCCTTCACCCCGCGCTTGACCTTCTCGTTACGGGCGCCGGATCAGCGCTTTGCAGGTGTGGACAGCGCCATGGCCTATCTCACCTACGCCCGCGGATTTCGGTCCGGCGGCGCCAATACCCGTATCGAAGGCGATGACAGCATCAAGCCCACCTACGATCCGGACACCCTGGACAGCTATGAACTGGGCGGCAAGCTGATCTTCTGGGACCGCCTGCTGACGGTCGAATCGGCGGTGTATTACATGCAATGGAAGGACGTGCAGGTGGTGGTCCAGGAAGAGGGCTCGCAACTGCTTACCAGCATTGCCAATGCCGGCAATACCGAAGGCCTCGGCGTGGACTGGAACATCACCCTGGCGCCTCTGCCTGGCCTGCAGCTGATCCATTCCGGCGCCTATCTGGAGACCGAATATGTCACCGATACGGACAGCAAGTACCGGGGCGATCCGGTGGATTTCGTGCCGCCGCTGCAATATTCCTTCGCCCTGGCGTATAGCCGGCCACTGTGGGGCCGCTGGGGGATGATGGCGCGGGCGGATTACAACTATCAGGATCCCTCGGTTCAGACCTCCCGCAGTTCCGGCATCAGCTTTCAATCAGAGGCGGTGCGGATGGCCAACCTGCGCATCGGTCTGGAAACTGAACGCTGGCAGATTTACGTGTTTGGTCGCAATCTTCTCGACAACGAGGGACCGACCGCGCCGCAGCCCGATGATCGCCAGCCGCGCGCGCGGCCGCCCAGCTATGGCTTGCAGGCCAGCTTCGATTTCCAATGAGCGCCGCCCGCCAACTGCTGGAATCCGCCCTGGTGGTCGATGCCACCGTGCCCTGGTTGCGTGAGTACTGGGATGAAACCCTGTTGCGTCGCCTGCATCGCGCCGGTGTGGATTGCGTGTCGCTGACGGTGCAGGATTTTCCCGCCAGCCATGCGGGCTGTCTGCAGGCCATCGCCGAATTTCGTCAGGTTTTCGCTGCCGCGCTGGACGACTGGCTGTGCTGGGCGGACAGCCCGGCGCGGATCCGCCAGGCGCGGGAACAAGGTCGTCTGGCCGTGGTGATCAACGTCCAGGACACGGTGCCGCTGGGACAGGATCTGGAGCGGGTCGAGGCCTTCTACGCGGCAGGGGTGCGCCACATGCTGCTGGCCTATCAGGGGCGCAGCTTTGCCGCCGATGGCTGCGCCGAGCCTGCCGATGCGAAATTGAGCCTGTTCGGCCGCCGTCTGGTTGCCCGCATGAACGAGGTCGGCATGCTGGTGGACCTGAGTCACACCGGGCGGAGCTCGGCGCTGGAAGCCAGCGAGCTGTCGGCAAGCCCGGTGATCTATTCGCATAGCGGGGTGCGTGCCCTGTGCGAGCACATCCGCAACATCGACGAGGCGCAGATTCGTGCCTGCGTGCAGACCGATGGGGTGATCGGCATCTGCGGTATCGGCGCCTATCTGGGCGATCCGCAGGCGCGTGCGCCCAGCATGTTCCGCCACATTGATCACATCGTGCAGACGCATGGCCCCCGTCATGTCGGCATCGGCAGCGACTACCTCGCCGACATGGAGGTGGTCTGGCGGCACTGGCCGGGACCGAGCGACAGCATGCCCGATCCCTCCGGCACCCAGCTGTATGAAGGTCGGGCTTATGCCCCCGAACAGCATCTGCAACTGGTGCAATTGATGCTCGAGCACGGCTACGGGCAATCCGCAATTCACGCCATTCTCGGCAACAATTTCATGCGCGTGTTTGACGCCGCATGGCAGGCAAGGACCAATCAATGACGCTGCAGGACCAATGGCAGGCCGCCCTGAACAAACACGATGTGCCCGGCGGGGCGGTGGCGGTGTACCGCGATGGCCGGATCACGGATCGGGCGCACTGGGGCATCGCCAACCTGAAAACCGGGGTGGAGGTCGACGAGAATACGCTGTTCCAGATCGGTTCCAACAGCAAGGTGTTCAATGTCACCCTGCTGATGCAACTGGTCGATGAAGGCTTGCTCGATCTGGACGATCCGGTGCAGAAGTACCTGCCGGACTTCAGCCTGCGCAATCCGCACTACGCGGCGCAGGTGACGGTTCGCATGCTGGTAAATCACAGCAGCGGCATCGATTGCGAGATGTTCGAACAGTGGGAATTCGACAGAGACCGCATCGTTGATGGATACCGCTACGTCTGTCAGGCCCCGTCCTTGTTTCCGCCGGGCTCGGATCTGGCGTATTCGAACGGGGCCACCCTGGTGGCGGGGCATCTGATCCAGACCGTTCGACAGCGGGGCTGGTATGAACTGGTGCAGGAACGCCTGTTCGATGCGCTGGACATGGAATACGCCATCGTCAATCCGGTGGATGCCATCCGCCATCGCACGGCGCTTGGGCATGTGCATGACGCCCAAGGTAGGCTGGCAGCGGCGAGCCGGGCGCATCTGCCCCTGGCCATGGCGCCGGCCGGCAGCGTGATTACCATGTCGGCCAGCGACCAGCTGCTGTTCGCGGCCATGCATCTGCGCGACGGCATCGGATTGAATGGTCGTCGCATCATCAGCGAGGCTTCCGCCCGCATGATGCGGGAGCTCAACAGCCAGCAGAACGTGGGTGGCTTTCATCAGCGTTTCGGTCTGGGTTGGGGCATCGGTGAAGACGGCATCGTGCGCCATGCGGGCGGCACCATTGGCGGTTGCGCGCAGCTCATCCTGCATGTGCCCAGCGGTACCGCACTGTCCTTGCTGGCCAATGCAGACACCGGCATGGCGGCGATTTCCGAACTGGCCCAGGATTTCCTGCAACAGGAATTCGGCCTGGATCCGATGGCGCACTACCAAGCCCGCCCGGACCAGGGCGACTTGCGGTTCGAGGCCGCCGCCTGTGTCGGGGTGTTCACCTCGCGCAATGCCTGGTTCGAACTCAAGGTGGCTGATGGCCAGCTTGTTCTCGCCGCCGGTGCCTGCGCGCAGGAGAAGCCTGAGCTCGACCAGGCGATGTTCACGGATCTGCGCCTGGTGCCCCTCGGGGAGAATGCTTTTAGGGCGGCGCCGGCTGAGGGGCAGGATCTGCAGGATTTCGCGATGTTCCTGACCATGCCGGTCGGGCTGGCCGGGGCGGATGCCAACGGCGTATTCCAGCGCTTTCGCTGTGGCGGGCGGGTCTATGCGCGGGTGGCTTGAACGGGCCGGCAGTTTCCGGCCCGCAGATCAAGATCGTCTGTCGCGCCATGCGATGCAGCGCTCGGTGGTGATCCGGCCCGGCGTCGCTTGCGGGCGGTGCCAGCGCGTCCTGGGCGGCTGCGGTCTTGGCTAGTTCTCCCGAGGTCCGGATCGGTGAGCGGCTGGTGATGCGCGATGCTTGCACTCTGGCCACCGACCTGTACTTCCCGGACGGCGGCCGCGCGGGCGGGCCGTATCCGCTGGTGCTGCGGCGCACGCCTTACGGCCGGGCGCAGTACTTCGAGTTGCTGATCCAGCCCCTGCTGCAGGCCGGTTACGCGGTGGCGGTCCAGGATGTGCGCGGTCGTTATGACTCCGACGGGGACTGGTATCCCTATTTCAATGAAGGCGAGGACGGTTACGACACCATCGAGTGGCTGGCCGCCCAGCCCTGGTGCAGCGGTCGCGTCGGCATGATCGGCGGCTCGTATTGCGGCTGGGTGCAATGGGCGGCGGCGCGCGAGCGTCCGCCGGCGCTCAAGGCCATGGTCAGCATGGCCTGCTGCGCCGATTTCACCGGCGAATGGCCGTGGATCAATGGTGTGCTGTTCCCCGGCGCGATTGCCTGGAATTACGAGATGGCCGGGCGGGTGAACCAGAATTACCCGGCCTATCCGCTGGAGGCCGATGGCGCTCGAGGTGATCCGGTGCTGTGGCCGCGGGCGGATGAGGTCAGCCGCCCCTTGATGCATTTCGGGACGCGCTATGGCCGCAGTTGGCAGCCGGGCGATGACTGGCTGGCGCACCCGCGGCCCGATGCCTACTGGCAGCCGGTCACGCTGGCGGCAGAGGACTTTGCCGCGATGGATGTGCCGGTGCTGCACATCTCCGGCTGGTGGGATGGCTGTCAGCGCGGCTGTCACAAGCTGTTCGAGCAGATGCGCCGTCATTCACCGGCACGGCAATCGCAGCGCCTGCTGGTCGGCCCCTGGGATCACGGCGTCATCGCGCCGCGGCAGAGCTACGATGGATTCGATTTCACTCAAGCGGCGCTGCGCGACACGATGGCGGAGCACCTGGACTGGTTTGATCGGCACCTGCGGCAAATTGACTGCTCGCCGCCGCCCGCGCCGGTGGAAATTTTCGTCACCGGAAGTCAGCGTTGGGTGCGGCGCGAGGATTTCCCGCCGCCGCAAGCGCAGCTCCAGCGCTGGTATCTCAAGGCCGGGGCCAGCCTCGGGCTCCAGCCGCCGGTCGCGCAGGAGACACTTGGGCAGGGGACGGACCACTTCCGCTACGATCCCCAGAATCCAGTCTGGACCTTGAATCCCGCGGCGCCCGCATCCTATCCCTGGCTGGATCGCACTCGAATCAATCAGCGCGCGGATGTGCTGGTCTACCGCAGTGCGCCGCTGTCGACCGTACTGGCCCTCGAAGGTCGACCCTGGGCAGACCTGGCCGCCTCGTCCGATTGTCCGGATACCGACTGGTTCGTGCAGCTGCTTGACATCGACGCCCAGGGCCGTGAATTTCTCGTCGGTCATGGGCTGCTGCGGGCGCGTTTCCGTGAGGGCATGGCGCGCGAGCTTTTCATGCAGCCCGGCCAGATCTACCGTTTCCGCATCGATCTGACGCCGCGGGCGCATGCGTTCCTTCCCGGCCACCGCATTGGCGTTGCGATCACCAGTTCCGGTGCGCCGCTGTGGGCGCCGAACCCGAACGGCGCCGGCGAGATCACCACGCAGACCGAATTCCGGATCGCGAACAACCAGATTCATCGCCATGCCGGCGCCTTGAGCTGGATCGAACTGCCGTTGGCAGGAGAGGGACCTGAACATGACTGACTTTGCCGCCTTGTATGCGGATTACTGGAATTTTCTGCTGGAGGAGCGGCCGGAACTGGCCTATTCGGTGGGTGATGCGCGCGGCCGGCAGGGCATGTTCCGCGAATCCATCGCCGATTTCGAGCGGCGTCGGCACGCCTTGCAGGGCTTCAAGCGATGCCTGCCGGACGGACCGGCGCCAGCGGAGCAGCGCATCAATCTGGAACTGCTGCGACGTGAGGTGGAGGGTGAATTGGCCACGCTGAGCAGCGAGGCCCATCTGCGGCCGATGCTGTTCCCCTTCGGACCGGAGGCGTATGTCAGCTACGTGATCAGCGCCTGCCGTCTGCGCAGCGCAGTCGATGTCGAAGAGTATTTGCAGCGTCTGGCCAGCCTGCCGCAGCATTTTGCCGACTGCGAGCAGCGCTTGCGCCAGGGTATCGAGCACGGCTATCAGTTGCCCCGGCCCTTGCTGCCTCGGGTGCTGAGTTCGGTCCAGGCCTACCTTGATGGGGCGATCGAAGACAGCATCTGGCTCAAACCCTGGCGCGGCAGCCCGGCGGCATTGCGCGCTGGGCAGGCGGCGCTGGGGAAAAGCCTGCATGCCCTGGTGCAGGACCAGCTCAGGCCGGCTTACCAGCGCTGGCATGATTTTCTTGCCGACGACTTTGCCGCCCGCGGGCTGTGCGAGAGCCCGGCGCTGGCTGAGCAGCCCGGCGGCGAGGCCTATTATCGGCACTTGGTGCGGCAACACACCAGCAGCGAGATGAGCCCGGAGCAGATGCATGAACTCGGCCTGGCCGAGGTCGAGCGGATTGGCCTGCGGCTGGCGGAGCTTGCCAGCGAAGCCGGTTTTGATGCGCGGGTGGATGAGTACCGGCGCTACCTGAATGAAGATCCCAGCCAGCTGGCCACCGATGCGCAGGATCTGCTGGCCCGGATCAGCCTGCTGTGCAAGCAGGTCGACGGCCGGATTCCGGAGTTCTTTGCCCATCTCCCCCGCATGAGCTACGGCGTGGAACTGATTCCCGAGTCACTGGCGGCGCAGATGCCCGGGGCGTACGCGCAGCCCAATCCGCCCAGCCGGACATCCGGCGGCATCTTCTGGCTGACTTCCCTGCCGCAACGCTGTCCCGCGCATCAGCAGATTCCGCTGGTTCTGCACGAAGCCTGGCCCGGCCATCTGATGCATGTGGCCCTGTTGCAGGAGATGGAAGCGCTGCCGGATTTTCGCCGCTTCAATCTGCAGGGGTACATGGCCTATGCCGAAGGCTGGGCGCTGTACTGCGAGAAGCTGGGGCATGACTTCGGTCTGTACGACACGCCGGCCCGGCGTTTCGGTCAGCTGGAAATGGAGCTGTTTCGGGCCATTCGGCTGGTGCTGGACCCGGGACTGCACCTGCTGGGCTGGAGCCGGGCGCAAGCCCTGGGGTACTGGCAGAAGCATCAGCCGCGGCCCCACCAGGAGGTCGAAGCCGAAATCGATCGCTACATCGGCATGCCGGGCCAGGCCCTGGCGTACAAGATGGGCGAGTTCGAAATTTCACGCCTGCGCCAGCAGGCGCAGGCGGCGCTGGGGGAGGCATTCCAGCTGCGGGAATTTCACGGCAAGCTGCTGGACTGCGGCGCGGTGACCCTGCCGCTGCTGGCCGAGCATGTGCGCAGCTGGATGGATGCGAAAGTCCGGGAGTTGCGCGCATGAGCTTGCGGATCATCCGTCGTGCGGACGTGCTGCGTCTGCTGGACATGCCAGGCTGCATCGAGTTGATGGCCCAGGCGCTGCAGGCCTGGTCGGCCGGAGAGATCAATTCGCCCCTGCGCAGTCGTCTGGATTTCATCGACGACGCCGGTCAGTTGATTCTGATGCCGGCCAGCATGCAGGCCGCCTGCGGCGCCAAACTGGCCAGCCTGCGGCCGGGCAATCCGGCGCGCGGTCTGCCGGCAATCCAGGGGGTGATCATGCTGTTCGATCCGGTGGATGGCCGACCTCAGGCCGTGCTGGATGCGGGCCTGATCACGCAGTGGCGCACCGCCGCCGCTTCGGCGGTCGCGACCCGCGCCCTGGCGAACCCGGACGCTCGCAGCCATGGCATCCTGGGAACCGGACCGCAGGCCCGCAGCCACGCCCTGGCGATCGCCGCGGTCCGTGCCCTGGATGACGTGCGGATCTGGGGACGTGATGCGCACAAAGCGGAAATCCTGGTCGATGAACTGCGAGGCGAATTTGCCAACAGGGGCAGTGGCAGCATCCGCGTGCGGGCGGCGCCCAGCATCGAGGCGGCCGCCGCCTGCTCGATCATCAGCTGCGTGACCGGCGCCCGCGAGCCGATTTTGACCAGCAGCGCCGTGGGTTCGGGTACGCATGTCAATCTGGTTGGCGCCCACTCCGCCGATGCGCGTGAAGCCGAAAGCGCGTTGATGGCGCGCGGCGCGATCTATGTGGATACCCTGGAGGGGATGGCGCAGGAAGCCGGCGATGTGCTGATTCCGCAGGCGGAGGGCCTGCTGACGTGCGGCCAGATCCGTGGCGAACTGGGTGCGCTGCTCAACGGCCAGATTGACGGCCGCCGGGAGGTGCGAGACCTCACGATCTACAAGTCGCTGGGTTTTGCCGCCCAGGATGTGTGGCTGGCGCGGCATGTTCTTGCCGTCGCCCGGCGCGAGCGGCTGGGTCAGGAGGTCGATCTCGATGGCTGAAGTCCATGTGATTGGCGCCGGTCTGATCGGCCTGAGCTCCGCGCATTATCTGCAGCAGGCCGGTCATGCGGTCTGCGTGGTGGATGCTCAGGCCAGCGTCGCTCAGGGCGCCAGTTTCGCCAACGGCGGCCTGTTGACGCCGTCGATGTCCGAGCCCTGGAATGCGCCTGGCGTGCAGTGGAATCTGCTGCGCTGGCTGGGACGCAAAGACGCGCCGATGTTGCTCAGGCCGCGGGCCATGTGGCATTACCTGAGCTGGGGGCTGCGCTTTCTGCGCCATGCCAATCAGAGGGATTACGCGGAGGCGATCGCGGCGAATTTCGCCCTCTCGCAGTTCAGCCTGGAGCGACTTGAACGGCTGCAGGTTGAGCTGGCGCTGGATTTTGATGCCAGTTGCAGCGGCGCCCTGAAAATCTGGCGTGATCCGGCGGGGTTCGCAGCCGGGGTGCGCGCCGCGCAGGCGCTGGGTGATGCCGGTCTTGAGTGCCGGGTGCTCGGTGTGGCCGAACTGCTGGCGCTGGAACCGTTGTTGGCGCCGGTGGCGGCGCGGCTGGCCGGCGGCATTCATTACACCGGTGATCGTAGCGGGAATGCGTTGAAATTCTGCCAGGCCCTGGAGGCCAGCCTGCGACAACGCGGGGTGCGTTTCGAGCTGGGCCGGCGCGTTGATGCGCTGCTGCTCGGTCGGGGTCGCCTGCGCGCCCTGCGGGTCGGTGACGAGAGCTGGCCGACGGCCGCGGTGGTGGTGGCCGGTGGCGCGGACAGCGGGGGATTGCTGCACCGCATTGGCGTGCGCTGCCCGGTGAGGCCGGTGAAAGGCTATTCGCTGAGCGTGAGCCTGGGTGATCCGCAACTGATGCCGCGGCTGCCGATCATTGATGATGCCCTGCATGCCGCGATCACCCCCCTGGGCGATCAGCTGCGAGTTGCCGGAACGGCCGAGTTCAGCGGCTGGGATACACATCTGGATCCGGCCCGGGTCGCCAACCTCTGGGAATTGATGCAGGCGGTGAATCCGCAGATGGCCGCCAGCGCGCAGCGCGATCGCGCCAGCGCCTGGTGCGGCCTGCGACCGATGTCGGCCGACGGTAAACCGCTGATCGGTGCGACGGCGGTGCCGGGCGTTTACCTCAATACCGGTCACGGCCATCTGGGATGGACCCAGGCCGCCGGCAGTGCCTGCCTGCTCGCCGCCCAGATCAGCGGTCATGCCATGGAGCTCAATGCCGCGCCTTATCGGCCCGATCGCAGGATCTGATCGCCACCTGCAAAAGGCCGGTGCAAGCGGCGTATTCGACGCCCGTTTTTTTGCACTATGCTCAGCGCTCTGTGCGGCATACGGGCGATTGATGATGGGCATTCTTGGCTGGACGCATTGCGCCTGCGCGCTCTTTTCGGGTATCGCGGCTCCGGTCTTCTTCGCTCGGTCCTTGTCGCCCGGGACGCTCGGCCTTGCCCGCTGGCGCACCGGTGTGATCGCGTTTGGTCTGCTTGGCCTGGCCAGCCTTGGCGGCTGCCAGCCGGCGGCGCCGCCACCGGCCGATGGGGCGAGCGCGGTGCTGGCCGAGGCTTTCGCGCAGCAGCGCAGCGATGTGCAGGTGCGCGGTCGCGGCACCGTGGTGAAGCTGCTGGCAGATGATCTCAAGGGCAGCCGCCACCAGCGCTTCATCCTGCGCCTGGATTCGGGGCAGACCCTGCTGATCGCCCACAACATCGACCTCGCCCCGCCGATCAAGAATCTGCGCTCTGGCGATACGGTGGAGTTCTACGGAGAGTATGAATGGAATGCGCGCGGCGGCGTGGTGCACTGGACCCATCATGACCCGGCCGGCCGCCATGCGGGCGGCTGGCTGGAGCACCAGGGGCGGCGCTATCAGTGAGCCGGCCGCGCCCAGGCGGGCCGGGTGAGCCGGGCGTGGTGCGCCGCCTGCCCGGCGACCGGAGGAGGGCAGAGGCAGATCGAAGCGCAGCGCAGTCGGTCGGTTTCAGCGCCGGTGGGCCGCGTCCCGGACGCCGCGGATCCGTGGCTTGATCTGGCTTTGCAAGCGGCGTAGCATGCGCCGCACATCAAGAGCGGATGACATTCATCCCACCAACCTGCCGTTCCCGGCAAGGTGGTGCTGCAATCGTAGGATGTGGCCCGAAGTGGTACCTCGGGCAACCAAGGGGAATCCTTGCTGCTCTCGATGTGGATGGTTCACCACATGGAGATTTTCGGATGTTTTCAAGCGATGATGCGGCCTTGCCGTCTCTTGCCGATGGCGGCAGTGCCCGGTCCTGGGAGCAGTCTGCCCGGCAGGCGTCCCGGCGCCTGGAGATCCAGCTCGCCGCGGAAGGTTTTCGGGTCGAAAAACAGACTGGTGCGATGGGCACCACCGAGTTCGTGCTGAAACCCGGCCGCCGCAAGCACCGCGCCGCCCAGGCCCAGAACGAGGACCCTGGTCAGGCGGCCGTGCCGCAGCGGGCTTGAGCGGTCGTGCGCGGCTTGCCGGATGGAAATGGTTTTCTGCCTTCTTGGATAACTTGAGCATCCCGGCGCATGTCAGCATGCGACATGATTTCTCTGCGGCAGATCCCATGAAGATTTTCGTTGCCGGTATCGCAACCGAAACCAATACTTTTTCGCCCATTCCAACCGGTCTTGCGGATTTTCATCTGGCCCGCACGCTGGACGAGAGCGCGATCGTGAGCTGTGGCGGGGTGGCCGCGATTGCGGCGGCCTGCGCCGCCGATGGCCATGTGTTCATCCATGGTCTGCTGGGCTTCGCAGAGCCCGCCGGACTGACCACGCGGCCGGCCTACGAGAGCCTGCGCGAGGAACTGCTGCAGCAGCTGGTCGCGACGGGGCCGGTGGATGTGGTGCTGCTCCTGCTGCATGGCGCGATGGTGGCCGATGGCTACGAGGATTGCGAGGCCGATCTTGGCGCCTGCGTCCGCACGGCGGTTGGGGACGGCTGCGTGATCGGCATGGAGCTGGATCTGCATGCCCACATGGATCAGCGTCTGCTGGATGTGGCGGATCTGATCATCACCTACAAGGAATATCCGCATGTCGACATCAACGAGCGGGCACTGGAACTCTATGCCCTGGCTTTGAAAACGGCGCAAGGTCTGGTGAAGCCGACCATGGCTCTGGAGGACTGCCGCATGGTCGGTCTGTACTCCACCTTCCGCGAACCCATGCGTGGTTTCGTTCAGCGCATGACGGCGCTGGAGCAGAGCCCCGGCGTGCTGTCGGTGTCCTTCTGTCATGGCTTTCCCTGGGGAGATGTCCCGCATTGCGGCAGCAAGATGCTGGTGGTGACCGATGATGCGCCCGGCCAGGCGGCCCGGCTGGCGCGCCAACTGGCGCAGGAGATCTTCGCGCTGCGTGAAGCGGCAAGGCTGCCGTCGATCGGATTGGAAGCGGCGATGACACGGGCGCAGACGGGCGCCGCGCGGCCTACGGTCGTGGCCGATCAGTCCGACAATGCCGGGGGCGGGGCGCCCTCGGATGCGACCTTTGCGCTGCGCTGGCTGTTCGAGCATGGCGTGCGCCAGGCTGGCACGGCGTTCATGTACGACCCCGAAGTGGTCAAGCTGGCTTTCGTCGCCGGCGAAGGCGCGAAGCTCAAAGTGCGGCTCGGCGGCAAGACCGACGCCCTGTCCGGCGCTCCTTTGGACCTGCAGGTGCGCGTGCATGGTCTGGCGCGCAGCTATCTGCACGAGTTCCCGCAACAGGACGGCCCCCCCATCGATGTGCCGGTGGGGGATGTGGCGGTGCTGGAATGCGCGGGCGTCTACATCATTCTCAGCAGCCGGCGGAGCCAGTGTTTTTCCTTCCGGGTTTTCCAGGATTTCGGCCTGGACGGGCTCGACATCTACATTCCGAAGTCCACCAATCACTTCATGTCCGGGTTTGCCGCGATGGCGGGCGAGGTCATCCACATGGCCGCGCCGGGGGCGATCCCGCCGGTGATGCAGCAGATCCCCTATCAGCGTTTCGATCCCTCCGGCCACTGGCCCTGGGTGGATGGGGCCGCAATGCCGGGTACGGCGGCATGAGCCTGACGCTGTTCGAGCACGTGGCGGTGTTTGATGGTCTGCAGCCGAGCCGTGCGGAAGACCAGTTCGTGCTCGTCGAGGGCGATGAGATCCGGGAAATTTCCGATGTGCCGATCCGCAGCGGCGCAGCAAGACGGATTGACGGGCGCGGCCAGACCCTGATGCCGGGGCTGATCGATAACCATGTGCATGTTTATCTGCACAGTCACAATCTGCTGCCGCCACAGCCGCCCCTGCAGTACAAGGCCCATTTCGCCGCCCGTCATCTGCGCCACAGCCTGGATTGCGGCTTTACCAGCCTGCGCGATGTGGCCGGTGGTGATCATGCGCTGGCCCGGGCCTTGCGTGATGGTCTTCTCGAGGGGCCGCGTTTCTTCTACGGCGGTCTGGCGCTCAGTCCCACCGCCGGTCACGGCGATTATCGGCATCTGGATGACGAGCCCGATTGGGGCTGCTGCATCGGGCCGCACAGCCATATCGCGGTGCTGGCCGACGGCGTCGATGCGTGTTTGCGGGCCACCCGCGAGGAGCTGCGCAAGGGCGCCCATCACATCAAGATCGTGGCTTCCGGCGGCGTCACCTCGCCGTCCGATCCGCTGGATGGCCTGCAGTATTCGGATGCGGAAATCCGGGTGATCGTCGAGGAGTGCGCGCGCCACGGCAAATATGTGGCGGCTCACGCCCATCCGGCGGCGGCCATTCGGCGCTGTGTGGATCTGGGCGTGCGCAGCATCGAGCACGGCACCATGATCGACGATGAGGTGGCCGCCCATGTGGCCGAGCATGGCTGCTATGTGGTGCCCACCCTGTCGACCATGCGGGCGATGCAGGAAGAGGGGCCGGCGCTGGGCATGTCGGAATCCTCCATGGCCAAGCTGGAACAGGTGGCGGCGGTGGCGATGCGGGGCCTGGAGAGCATGCAGCGTCATCAGGTGAAAATGGGTTTCGGTACCGATTTGATCGGTTCCCATCATGTGCGCCGGGATGATGAATTCCGCCTGCGGGCGGAAGTCCTCAGTGCCTTCGAAATTCTGCATTCGGCGACTGCGGTGAACGCGGAAATTCTCGGCCAGCAGGGTCGTCTGGGCGTGGTGCAGGCTGGCGCGCTGGCCGATCTCCTGCTCGTCAAGGGCAATCCCCTGGATGATCTGACGTTGCTGTTCGACCGTGGCGCAGGGATCAGTCACATCATGCAGGGCGGACGTCTGCACAAGGACAGTGACGGATGAAAAGGACCGGACTGCAGGCCTTGGACCGCTTCGACATCCAGCTTGCCGGGGATCTCGATGCGGCGGCGGACTACTTCGTCTACCAGCGTTGCCATGCCGATATTCGTAGTGATGCGATCCAGGCCCGGCTGTGGCGTTGTGGGGCCGATGGCTCGGATCACCGACCCATTGCCCAGGGCAGCAGTCAGCAGAGCTGCGGCCGCCTGTCGCCCGATGGCGGCCGGCTGGCCTGGATCGATACGGCCTGCGGAACGGCCCAGATTCATCTGCTGGATCTGGCCAGCGGGCAGGGCGGCCAGATCACCCGGCTGCCAGATGCGCCCAGCCAGCTCAGCTGGTCGCCCTGCGGTCGCATGCTGGCGTTCTATATGGAGGTGGCGCGGCCCGATCCCGACTGGGTGCAGATGCAGCGTCAGCAGCCGGGCTGCGACTGGGCCGCACCGCCGCAGATCAGCGAGCGCCTGCCCTACAAGCTCGATGGACGCGGCTACCTGCCGCAGGCTGACAGCCAGTTGTTCGTGCTGGATCTGGAGTCGGGTCACTGTCGCCAACTGAGCGCATTTCCCCACGGCGTAAATGACAGTTTCGTGGTCCAGGCGCCGGTGTGGACGGCCGATGGTGCGGAGCTCCTGGTGCTGGCCAATGGCTCGGAGGATCCGGTACTCCAGGCCCGCAAGCTGGATGTATGGGCGGTGAGCCGGACGGGTGAACTTCGCGCCCTGACCGACTTTCCAGGCATGTGCGTGGCGCTGGCCCTGTCGCCGGACGGATCGAAACTGGCCCTGATCGCGGCGCCGGATCAGGGTGAATGCTGGCCGCAGAATGCGCCCTATGTGCTGGATCTGGCCAGCGCTGAGCTGTGTCCTCTGGCCGTCGGTCTGGACCGTTCGGTGGCCGAGTTTCTCGACAATGGCGGGCGCGCGATGCACTGGGCGGCGGACGGCACGGCCTTCTACGCCCTGTTCGATGACCGCGGTCGCACCCATCTGGGCCGTTTCGCGCTCGATGGCAGCCACCAGGTGGTGGTGGAGGATCTTTGCCAGGGTTCCAGCGGCTATGGGCTCGGTGCGAGTTTTGCGTTGCTCGACGATGGCAGCTTCGTGTTCGTGCGTGGCCGGGCGCGGGAGTGGCCGGAAATCCGGCGCCAGGATCGGCAGGGTCAGATCCATACCCTCACCGGGATGAATCAGGCGCTGGCGGCGCAGCGCGAGCTGGCCGGCGTGCGGCAGCTGGAGTTTCGCAATCCGGTCGATGACTGGGCCGTGCAGGGCTGGCTGTACACGCCGCCGGATTTTGATGCCACACAGCGCTATCCGCTGATTCTGGAAATCCATGGCGGCCCGCACAACAATTTCGGTGATCGCTTCTGGCCGCGGGTGCAGGTCATGGCTGCGCAGGGCTACTGCGTGCTGCTGGTCAATCCACGCGGCAGCACCAGCTACGGGCATGGTTTTACCCGCGGCATCGAGCACTGCTATCCGGGGCCGGATGTGGCGGACCTGCTGGCCGGGGTGGACGCCGCCTGTGAACTGCCCTTTGTCGATCAGCGGAATCTGTTCGTCACCGGAATTTCCGGGGGCGGCACGCTGACCACCGCAATCGTCGCCGTGACCGACCGCTTCCGTGCGGCCGCGGCGCTGTGTCCCTTTGTCGACTGGTTCAGCCAGAGCCTGGCCGCCGATATCGCGCCGCATTTTCGCTACATGATGCCGGGCTTCGCCTGGGAGCAGCCGGAGCGGTTCTGGCGCCATTCGACGCTGGCGCAGGTCGGCAAGGTGAACACGCCGGTCATGCTGCAGGGCGGTGATCTGGATCATCGCACGCCGTTTTCGCATGCCGAGCAGTATTACCAGGCGCTGAAATTCCGTCAGATCGATACCGTGCTGGTGCGCTTTGGCGGCGAGAATCATGGCACGGCCGCACGTCCCAGCCATGGCATGCAATCCATCGAACTGGTCCTGAGCTGGTTCGCCCGTTACCGTCAGGAGTCTGCACCGGCATGAACGTATCCGTGATCCATCTGCGCCCGCCCTATCTGCTGTTTCTTGGCGATGTGCGTGGCGCAGGCTTTGCCAAGACCGCGCTGGGCATTGCCCAGTGGCGACCGCAGCTGTGCGCCGGTCAGCTGCGCCTGCCGGGCTGTGATGTGGACCTGGGACTGCCGGACATGGACCTGGCCGGCGCCCGCGCCGCCGGTGTGAACAGCGTGGTGCTCGGCGTGGCTGCCGCAGGTGGTCCGCTGGAGCCGCACTGGATCGCGGTCCTGGCTGAATTTGCCCGCGCCGGCATGGATCTGGTGTCGGGGCTGCACCAGCGGCTGGCGGCATGTGATGAACTCGTGGCCGCCGCCCAGGCGGGCGGCGGCAGCCTGATTGATGTGCGCGTGCCGCCGGAAAATCTGCCGATCGCCAGCGGCCGAAAGCGCAGCGGCCGGCGTCTTCTGACCGTGGGCACCGACTGCGCGGTCGGCAAGAAATACACCGCGCTGGCCCTGCAGCAGGAAATTGCCGCGCGCGGCGTGGCGGCCACGTTTCGCGCCACCGGTCAGACCGGCATCATGATTGCAGGGCAGGGCATTGCGATGGACGCGGTGAAGTCCGACTTCCTGTCCGGGGCCGCCGAAGTGCTGGCGCCAGACAACGCGCCGGACCACTGGGATGTGATCGAGGGGCAGGGTTCGCTGCATCAGCCGCGTTTCGCCGGTGTCAGCCTGGGCCTGCTGCATGGCGCGCAGCCCGAAGCGCTGGTGCTGTGTCACGATGCCGTGCGGGTCGACATCATGGGCCTGGAGGGGCTCTATCCGATGCCCACCGTGGAGCAGGCGATCGATACGGTGGTGGCCGCCGCCCAGCTCACCGCACCGGGTTGCCGGTGTGTGGGGATCAGCGTGAATACCAGCGGATTGGCGGCCGCGCAGCGCGCCCCCTATCTTGAGGCCCTGGCCGCGCGCACCGGCCTGCCCTGTGTCGATCCCCTGGTTACCGGCACGGCGGCGATCGTCGATGGGCTGCTGGCATGAGACAGGTCATCCTTCACGCCGAAAGCTGGCCTTGCGCCAGGCCATTTCGGATCAGCACCGGGGTCTCGTACAGCTTCGACAGCGTGGTGCTGCAACTGGTCGAGGGCGGCGTGGTCGGCGCGGGCGCCGGCATGCCGGTGCCGTACATGGGAGAAACCACCGACAGCGTGCGGCGGCAGCTGGAAACCGTGCGCCAGGATCTTGCCCGGGGTGCAGGCCATGCCGAGCTGCCTGGCCTGCTGCCGCCCGGTGCGGCTCGCAATGCGGTGGACGCGGCCTTGTGGGATCTGCGCGCCCAGCAGCAGGGCATCAGTGTCTGGGCGCATTTCGGGGTGAGGGAGGCACCGGTCACCACTGTCTACACCATCGGTCTGGAGGATGAGCCACGCCGCATGGCGGACAAGGCCGCTGCGGCCGCGCAGACCCTATTGAAGATCAAGCTCGACGCGGATCGACCCTTGCAAAGGATGCAGGCCATTCGCAGCGCCCGGCCGGATGCCGAGCTGATCGTGGATGCGAATCAGTCCTGGACCATGGCGCAGCTCAAGACGCTGGCGCCGGCCCTGGCCGATCTGCAGGTGCGCATGATCGAGCAACCGCTGGCGCGGGGCGCGGATGCAGCGCTGGCAGGCTACCGCAGTCCGGTGCCGCTGTGTGCCGATGAATCCTGTCAGCATCTGGGCGAGCTGGCCGGTCTGGCCGATGGCTACAGCGTGCTGAACATCAAGCTGGACAAGGCCGGTGGTCTGAGCCACGCCTGGGAGCTGGCTCAGGCGGCCCGGTCTCGCGGCCTGGAGCTCATGGTTGGCTGCATGGGCGGGCATTCGCTGTGCGTCACCCCGGCTCATGTGCTGGCCCAGATCTGCCGCTATGTCGACCTGGATGGGCCGCTGCTTCTGCAAGCCGATCAGCCGTGCGGGCTGGATTTTTTGCATGGCCAGGTGAGCCTGCCGGGGACGCGTCTATGGGGGCGGCCGGTGTCGCTGTCATGAATGGCATGGCGATGTTGCCGGATGGGGGCCGCATCACCCTGCTGCAGGTGCGATTCGAGCGCTGCAATGCTCTGGCGCCGGCGAGAATTCTGGGCTTGTTGGCGGCTTGCAAGATCGTCCTGAACACCTTGAATCTGCAGGCGGCAGCGCGGGACGGCATGCAGCTTTGTCTGGGCTATGCGGAGGCCGATGCACGGCTAGCACGGCGTTTGAAAATGCAGATTCTAGCCCTGCCCGGGGTCCTCGGGGTTGAGGTCACGCTGTGCCAAAGGCCCCTGGAATCAGAGATCGTGTCTGGGTGAATGGCCGAAATGGGCCTTGTAGGCCTGGCTGAAATTGGCGGCTTGCTGGTAACCGACGCGGTGGGCCACCTGGGCGATCTGGAATTCCCCCGAGCGCAGCAGCCGGCGAGCTTTTTCCATGCGCAGCTTGAGCACGAAGGCCATCGGACTGATGCCGTACTGGCGGCGGAAGCCGTCGGTGAGCTTGCGGCGGCTGACGCCGACCCGGCGGGCCAGGTCATCCAGACTGGGGGGCTGGCGATATTCCTGCAGCAGCAGGGTCCGGGCGCGGTCGAATGGGCGCAGATTCTTGCCGACGAAACCATCGCGCTGGGCCAGAGCCTGCGGCCTGCGCAGCAGGTCGATCACGTCCAGCAGGCATTCCATCAGCTTGGCCTGGAAGTAGCGATCACGCAGGGCCTCGCCGATATCGGTTTCCATGATGCAGTCCAGCGCGCGGCCGACCCGTTCCGGCAAGGTATATCGCAGCTCGACATGATCGTCGCGGGTATGGCCGAGAATGAAATTCGCCAGGGCCTGGGGCAGTTGGCGGGGATCGATCGGGAGAGCATGGCGCAGCGCCTCGGGGCGCAGGTGGATGACCACCATCTGGATCTCGCTGTCGGCCTTGATCAGGGCGGCATTGGGCACGCCGGCGCGCATCGCGTGAACTTCCAGTTCCGCACCTTCGAGATAATTCATCGCATCGGCCTTGGTGCCGCTGAGATAGCCGCCGCGTTTGCGCAGGGTGATGTTGAGCAGGTCGCAGTCGCTTTCCACCAGCACCTCGCTGTTGCTGGCGAAGGTCAGGTTGTAGACCACGCCCAGACCGATCTGGGGCAGGGCGATGCGTCGTAGTTCACCGGACTTGACGTAGTCCTGCAGGGCGACCAGAAAGCGGTTTTCCGCGGTGCCGGGAAGCGCCTGGCCGGCTTCTATGGCCTGGAGCTGATCGGCGAGTTTAAGGCGCTGGGTTGGGCGTGGCATGCAGGCAGCATAACCCGTTCGCCTAAGTATTTCGCCCGTCCGGGATGTTCGCTCGCCCTGGTCTGTGCCAAGCTCGGTGCATCCTCGCCAGAAGCCCGATGATGAATTCAGCCCTGCCCCGGACCAGCCTGTTGGCGTTCTGCCTGCCGGCGATCTTCCAGAACTTCATGCATGGACCCGCCGGGGCGCTGTTGCAGGGCATTTATGCCAAGCACTGGGGCCTGTCGCTGGCGGCTCTGGGCAGCGCCGTCTTGCTGGCCCGCGTCTTCGATGCCGTTACCGATCCCCTGATCGGCTATCTGTGCGACCGTGGGCAGGAGAAATTCGGCACGCGCAAGCCCTGGCTCGCCGCCGGTGGCCTCATCTCCCTGATCGGAATCTGGTTTCTCTACCGGCCCCCGGCGGATGTCGGCATCCTCTGGTTCACCGGCTGGTTCATGGTGGCGTATCTGGGCTGGACCATGATCGAGATCCCCTATCGCAGCTGGGCGATGGAACTGTCTTGCGACTATGTGCAGCGCACCCGGGTCATGACCTGGGTGGCGGTGGCCACCGCGATCGGCGGGATCGCGTTCTATCTGGTGCCTTTCGCTCAGCAGGCGCTGGGTCAGGTCTCCTCGACCGAGATTGGTCCGGACACGCTGGCCGCTGCCGCCGTGGTCAGCGTCGTCGGTCTGAGCCTGAGCATCGCGCTGGCCCTGCGCTATACCCCGGATGCGGTGACCTTCATCGCGGCCAAGCGCGACAGCCTGCGGCAGGTGCTGAGCTCGATTTTTCACAATGGTCCGCTGATCTATGTGACCGCGCTGTTTCTGGTGATGGGGGTCACCTCGGGCATGGGCGGCGGCCTGCTGTATCTGTACGTGGATGTGTATCTGGGTCTGGGGCCGCAGCTGGCGGGCCTCATGATCCTGGCCAGTCCGGTGCTGATCCTGTCGACGCCGCTGTGGGGCTGGGCCTGTGCACGATTCGAAAAACATCGCACGCTGGCGGTTGCGGTGGCGGTGCAGGCGCTGTGTGCCTTCGGCTATGCCTTCGTGCCGACCGGCGGGCAGGGTTTCGGTTTGCTGCTTGCCCTGCTGCTGACCGGCGTCTGCATGCAGGCAGCCGGCCTCGTGGCTTTTCCGGCCATGATGGGGGATGTGGCGGATCATGGCCGCCTGAAGTTTGGCCATGACCGCGCCGGGGTCTATTTCTCGTTCTTCACCCTGATGCAGAAAGCGGTGTCTGGTATCGGCGTGATGCTGGGCCTGTCGCTGGCCGCCGCATTCGGCTTCGATGCCACGGTGCAGGAGCAGAGCGCCTCCGGGGTGCTGGGCATGCAGCTGGCGGTAGCTTACGTGCCGGCCGTCGCCGCCCTGATCGCGGTGCCGCTGCTGTGGCGTTTTCCGATCAATCGGGCAAGGCAGGCCGAGATCCGTCGCCAGCTCGAGATGCAAGCGGCCTGAGGGCGGAACGGTCGGTCGGATCTGGCCGGTCGCGTACACTGCCGCCGATGAGACCGCATGCAGACGTTCGGTCTTCCTGATTCCGCCGCTAACCCAGGAGTGCATCCCGATGACCGCTTCGAACAAGGCCGGGCGATGGCCGGCAAAAATCGGTCCCTGGCTGAAACACGCCGAGACCCAGATCTATGAATCTCCCTGGATCCGCGTGACCCATGAAGAGGTGACCACGCCGACCGGCACCGCGGGGATCTATGGCAAGGTCAGCTTCAAGCATCGTGCCCTGGGCGTGATCGCGCTGGACGAAGAGGGCTGCACCTGGCTGGTGGGCCAGCACCGTTATGCCCTGGATGAATGGAGCTGGGAAATTCCGGAAGGCGGGGGACGCTTCGATGAGACGCCGCTGCAGGGCATCCAGCGGGAGTTCGAAGAGGAAACCGGGCTGCAGGCGGCGTGCTGGTATCCGCTGATGAATTTGCGCACCAGCAACTGTGCGACCGACGAGCGGGCCTGGCTATTCGTGGCCACCGGGATCAGCGCCAGCCCCCGGGGAGCAAGGCCGGACGACACCGAGCGCCTGGAGATTCGCCGGCTGAAGCTGGCCGACGCCATCGCCATGGTGATGAACAATGAAATCACCGACAGCCTGTCGGTGGCCGGCCTGTTGAAACTCAAGCTGCTGCTGGGTGATGAGCTCAGTGCACGGCGGGTACGGAAGGTTCTCGCAGCAACCGATGAAGACTGAGCCTGCCGCGCCGCTCAGCGAAATGCGGCGCGCAGTTCCTCGGCTTTGAAACCGCCGGTTTCTTGGGTCTGCGTCGCATAGTCATACAGGCCGACGGTCAGCACCGATTTGGCGGCAGTGCCCAGCAGGACGATCAGCGGCAGGGTGATCAGCATCACGGGCAGAAAAATGACCGCCGCCTGCGGCAGCAGGTAGATGCAGACCGCGAGCAGCAGGCCGAGGCCCGCCATCATCGCGAACATCACAAGGCCAATCCCGAACTGGGCGCCGACGTTCTCCCCCCAGCTTGCTTTCATCAGCTTGGCCGAGCGGCCGATTGCGGCGGTGGGGGAGGTGTGTTCGAAGATCATCACCGGCACCGCAAAATAACTGATGATGGTCCAGGTGGTGCCGAGAACGGCCGCCACGATGCGGCCAATTTTCTCGTTGTTCTCCAGCATGTTCAGCAACAGGCCGATGCTGGCCGAAATCAGCGCCCAGCCCAGGATCCGACCCAGATGCTGGTTGGCGACGGCAAGGCCGTCGGCCAGGGTGGTGTCCTTGCCGCCAAGCGACAGCCTGGCGGCACCGAGCAGGCCCACATTGAAATACACGGTGATGAAGTAGAGACAGAAATAGGCGAGCAGGGCCAGGAGGTAGAACTGCGGCGGAATCTGCGCGGCAGGATCGCCGCTGGCGCTGCGCTCCATGGCATCGAACAGGAGCGCCAACTGTTCCGGGCCGATGCCAAGGATGAAGGCGCTGATCAGGATGACACTGGCGATGCCGGAAAAAAAAGGGAACAGGATCAGGGTTTTGTCCCGACCGACCACGGCGAGGCTGGTCATGGCCAGGCGCCAGCCAAAGCCCAGACGGCGGAAGAAATTCATCGTTTGGACAAGTCCTGATCAATAAACCGATACGCTATCCCCAAGCTCGGCCGCCGTCAAAGTGCAGCCCGGGCATGGGCGACGCTCAGTGCCTCCGCGCGTTTGGAGGAGGCCGTTATTGGCGCCCTCGGTACATGATTTGCACACCATGGCATGCTGTCATATGGCTCCGGTGTGGGGAGGAGAAATACAATGAAATTAGGTGGTTTCTGGCGCGCAGGTGGACTTGCGCTGATGCTGCTGCAGGGCTGTTCTGGTGCAGATCGGGAGCCGGCCGATGAACTGGGTTTCGTCAGTCGCGATGCCTGTGCGCAGGGCGAGAGCCGCCCCTGGTGCGACCCGGCGCTTGCGCCGGCGCGGCGGGCCGAATTGCTGGTTGCGGCGATGAGCCTGGAGCAGAAGATCGATTACCTGGCCGGTGATGATCCGCAGGCACCGGCCACCTGTGATCCGTATTGTGGCGTGGTCAATGGCATTGCCGAACTCGGGATTCCGCCGCTGCGCATGTCCGATGGGCCGGTGGGGGCGCGGGGCTCGCCCGCCACCGCGCTGCCGGTACCGCTGGCTCTGGCGGCGAGTTTCGCGCCGGAACTGGCCTATCGCACCGGTGCGCTGGTGGGCAATGAAGTGCGGCACAAGGGTAATGATCTGGTGCATGCGCCGGTGGCGGACCTGATCCGCAATCCGCTGGCGGGGCGCAGCTTCGAGACTTTCGGCGAGGACCCCTGGCTGGCCAGTCGGATGACCGTGCAATGGGTGCGGGGCACCCAGGATCAGGGCGTGCTGGGCAACCTCAAGCATTATCTGATGAACACCCAGGAGGGCATCGGCGGGGTGCCCCCACTGGTCGCCGCGCTGGGCGGCCGCAACCTGGTGAATGTGGTGATCGACGAGCGCAGCCTGCGCGAGATCTATCTGCCGCCTTACGAGGCGGCGGTGAAAGAAGCCGATGTGGCCTCCATGATGTGTGCCTACAACTACGTCAATGGCGAGCCGGCCTGCGCCAGTACCTTCTTGCTGCAGCAGGTGCTGCGCGAGGACTGGGGCTTTGATGGTTTCTTCGTCACGGATTATTACTTCGCACAGAAAGATACGATCCAGACCGCCAACACCTCGCCGATGATCGAGATGCCTTACGGCTTCATGTATCACCCCGCCCTGCTGCAGACGGCGGTGGCATCTGGCCAGGTGTCCGAACAGACCCTGGATGTGCATCTGCAGCAGATTTTCCGCACCCTGTTCCGTTTCGGGTTTTTCGACCGCCCGCGCTACCAGCGTGATGATGCGCAGATCGACCAGATCGCGCATGCGCAGATCGCCCGGGAGACTGCAGAGCAGGGCGCGGTGCTGCTCCGCAATCAGGGCGCCCTGCCCATCGACGCACAGGTGAAGCACATTGCGGTGATCGGTGTGTCCGCCACCGAGCGGCCCAGTGGTGGCGGCTCGTCCTTCGTGACGCCGTTTCGTTTCATCTCGCCGCTGGAAGGCATCCGTGAGCGCGCCGGTGCAGGAACCACGGTGGACTACATCGATGGCCGTGATCCGGATGCGGCCGCGGCGCTGGCGACCGAGGCGGATCTGGCCATTGTCTTCGCCAACAGCATCTCCACCGAAGGCGTGGACAAATTCTGTCTCGCGCTGGATTGCACCCTGGCCGACGTGCCGGATGCGCTGCTGCTCAATGCGATGCCGGCAGGGGCCTCCGAGGTGCTGGATCTGGTGCTGGATCCAGTCCTCAGTCGCTCGCCGGTGGCGGAGGCACTGGAGCAGGCCTTTGCACCGATCCTGCTCGGCGGTCAGCCGATGCCGGTGTCGCACCGCAATCAGGATCAGTTGATCTCGCAGGTGGCCGCGGCAAATCCGGCCACGGTGGTGGTGCTGCAGACCGGTGGGCCGGTGCTGACGCCCTGGCGTGAGGCGGTCAATGCCATTCTTGAAATCTGGTTCGCCGGTCAGGAAGCCGGTCCGGCCGTCGCCGGCCTGCTGTTCGGTGATGTCGATCCGGGCGGGCGTTTGCCGGTCAGTTTTCCACAGCGCGAAACCGACACCCCGGTGGCCGGCGATGCCCGCCGCTATCCGGGCATCGCCAATCAGGCCGAGCATTCCGAAGGTGTGTTCATCGGCTATCGCTGGCTGGATGCCCAGGGCATCGAACCGGCCTATGCATTCGGCTTTGGTCTGTCTTACGGCGAGTTCGAACTGTCCGGCTTGGTCGTTGATGGCGTGGCCGGTGAAACGCTGGTGGTGACGGCCGAGGTGGAGAATGTCGGTGAGCGTGGGGGCTGGACGGTGCCGCAACTGTATCTGGGCCTGCCCGAGCCGCGCCCGGCCGTGGCGCAGCCGCCGCGCGCCCTGAAGGGTTTTGCCAAACACTGGCTGGCGCCCGGAGAGCGTAGATCCTTGCGTTTTGAACTGAGCGCGCGGGATTTGAGCTACTGGGATGAGGAGCAGGCTGGCTGGGTGCTGGCGCCCGGCTGCTATCGGGTGATGCTGGGGCATTCCTCGCGGGATCTGCCGCTGCAGGGCTCCGTTCCCCTGGGTGGGGGCGTCTGTTCCTGAGCTGGCGCCGCGTGTCCGCTCCTCCGGCTGGGTGAGGTCCGGGCGCCGATTGCGCTCCAGAATGCCGTGATCGTGGTGAGGAGAAAAAAATGAAATTCAGAAGCATGGGCCTGCTGGCTCTGGGTGTGCTGGCGGCCTGTCAGGGCGGACGTGAACTGAGCGGCAGTCGTTCCGGATCGGTGGACGAGGTGACGATCTATCGCACCGAACATGCCATACCCAATATCGAAGCGGCGGATGCCTTTGGTCTGGGCTACGGCGTGGGTTTTGCGCAGGCCGAAGATAATTTCTGCCTGCTGGCTGCCATGTGGACCAATCTGGCCGGTGAGGGTGCGCGCTTCAGTGGCCGCTATCTCGGTCCGAGCCGGGTGAACGTCAATCTGTTCAATCGCTACATCAATCAGACGGCGGGGATCGAGCAGATTCTGGAGCTGCCGCCACCGCATGGTCCCCTGCCGGAAGTCCTGGACTTGCTGGATGGCTATGTCGAGGGCTACAACCTGTATCTGGCGCAGCACGGGGTCGAGGGCCTGCCCGATCCGGACTGCCGGGGCGGGGCGCATATCCGCCCGATCTCGCGTATCGATGTGGCCCGCCGCCTGTATGAACTGATCGGCAAGGGCGGACGTGATCTGGTCTGGAGCGGCATGATTGCCGCGACGCCGCCGAGTCTAACCTCCACGCCGCATCTGCCCAATCAGGTGCCCTTGTTCGGGCGGGTGCCGGTGTACTCGGATCTGGCCGATGCCATCAATGACACCCTGGATGAGTGGTTGGGCGAGGGCGCAAGGCTTGATGGCGCGCAGATGCTGGCCCTGGGGGAAGCTTTCAAGGATCACGTGGAATCCGGCGGATCGAATGCGGTGGGCCTGGGGGCTGAGGCCACCGACAACGGTTCTGGCCTGCTGCTCGGGAATCCGCACTGGGGCTGGGATGGATTCGACCGTTTCTGGCAGATGCATGTGCGCATTCCCGGGCAGATGCATGTCTCCGGCATGGGCTTCATCGGTCAGCCGCTGGTGATGATCGGGCACAACGAGCATGTGGCCTGGTCGCATACGGTTTCGGCCGCTCGGCGTCTGGCCCTGGCCGAGCTCAGCCTGGTGCCGGGCAAGCCGACCAGCTATGTCGTGGATGGTCAGGTGCATGAAATGGAGGCCACTGAGGTCAGCATCGAAGTGCTGGAAGACGATGGCAGCATTGGCACCCGCAGCCACACCTTCTATTCCTCGATCTACGGTCCGGTGACGACCTCGATCCTCGGCATCGAACTGCTGCCGTGGACCCAGGGCACGGCCTTCGCGATGATCGACATGAACACCGGCAGCGCGCGCATCGGCAACCAGTTCTGGGAGTCGAATCAGGCCGGCAGTGCAGAGGAGCTTTATGCGGTGCACGCCAAGTGGGTTGGTAACCCGTGGGCGACGACAACGGTGGCGGATTCCAGGGGTGAGGCTCTGTGGACCGATGTGGGCACCGTGCCGAATATTTCCAATGAACATGCGGCGCGCTGCAATACCGCGATTGGTCAGGCGCTGTGGAATACCTTCGCCGTCGCGGTATTGCGCGGCTCGGACTCCAGCTGTGATGTGCCGACCGCAGAGGATTCGGTGGCGCCCAAGACGATGCCGGCAAGGCTGCAGCCGGTGCTGCGACGCCAGGACTATGTCGCCAACTCCAACGAAAGCCACTGGTTGACCAATGCGCGCGAACCGCTGACCGGGTATTCGCGGGTGTTCGGACCGGAAAACTCGCAGCGGGCGATGCGTACGCGCATCGGTCACCGCATGATTCTGGAGCGTCTGGAGGGTGAGGACGGCGCCGGCAAGACCACATTCAGTCGTCAGGATCTGCAGGATCTGCTGTTTTCCGATCGCAACATGCTGGGTGAGCTCTGGACCGATGATCTGGTCGCCTACTGCCGTGAGGCGGGACGGATGCCGGCCACGCCGGATGGTTCCGGGCCGCCGGAGTTCGTTGATGTCAGCGCGGCCTGCGAGGTGCTGGCCGGCTGGGGTCGCACCAACACCCTGGATGATCCGGGGGCGGTGCTGTTCTACCGATTTGCCAAGCTGGCACTGGCGGACCTGGACTTCACGACCTCCTATGCCGGGCTGCCGGGTCAACCGATGTGGACCACGCCGTTTCTGCTATCTGATCCGGTGAACACACCGTCGGGTCTGAATCCGGCCTATGCCCCCGCGTATACGGCGCTGGCTGATGCGGTCAAGGAATTGAATGCCGCCGGTATTCCTCTGGATGCCAGCCTGCGGGATTATCAGCTCAGCGAGTACGGCAGTTCGCGCACGCCGCTGCATGGCGGCGAAGGCACCCTGGGCCTGTTCAACGCGATGCGTCAGGCCTGGCGTGGCGACCACATCGGTGCCGGACGCAGTGGCCCCAGCTTCCTGCAGGTGACGCAGTTCTTCAAGGATGGCCGCTGTCCGGATGATCGTAGCCTGTTGCTGGGCAGTCAGCGCAGCGAGCATGCCTGGGATCGGGCGGACGAGCAGCAGATCAAGTATTCCCAGGGCATCTGGGTGGATCCACCGTTCTGCGAGGACGAACTCGCTGCGGCGGTGAAGGAATCGGTGACGGTACTGACGCCAGGCCGGGTGGCGAGACCCTAAGCCGCAGCAGGCGGCAAGCGTCGGGAGATAAAAAAACGCCCTGCCAGCCTGGCAGGGCGTCGATACACAAACCAGGCGGTGGGCCTGGTGTGAGCGGGTTGGCTTAGCCCTCGAAGTAGTAGCTCAGGCCGGCGCGCAGGTCGGACAGGTCGCCATCCTGGGCATTCCACAGGCGCAGTTCGACGAAGCCGCCGACCTGACGGGTGATCATGAATTCGTTGCCGATCTGGAATTCCAGTCCGTCACTGTCCTCGATGTCGACCTGGCCAAGGGACAGGTAGACCCCATACTGCGGGGTGGCCTGCAGCATGCCGCCAATATGAAAGCCCATGCCGTCGCCATCCAGGGACTCACCGCCACCGCTGATTTCGGCATTGATCGCTTCCACCAGGCCATACACCGAAAAATACTCGTTGACCGGCAGCCAATAGCCGGCGCCCAGGCGCCACTGGTCCAGATCCACCTTGGCGCCGCTTTCTTCCAGTTCGACGCTCTGGTATTCGCCGGCAAGGAACAGGCCGCCGGTGATGCCCACCCAGCCCTTGACGCCGAAGCCCGTTCCATCGGGCTCGCTGCCGCCAGCATCAACGGACTCTGATGTGACATAGCCGGAAACTCCGGCAATCGGCATCGCTTCGGCATAGGCCAGTGGGGCCGCACAGGCCATCGCCAGTGCGGAAATCAATTTCAGCTTCATGGATCACTCTCCCTTACGTAGAATTTTTTGAAAAACAAACAGAACTCATTGATTAATCAGCGCAAGAATGCATCGCACCCCCTGCTTGCACCACTATGTAACATGGTTTCAATAGGCGGCACAATGCGGGGTCGTCGAGGCGAAAATCAAGTCGGTGCGGGGGCGGAGTTGTGGGCCTTGGTTGCTGCGCCGATTGCCGGATTCAGATCGCGCAGGCGCAGTTCGATGGCCAGTTTGGCAGTGACCAGAATCAGTCCCAAGGCCTGGGCTGGTGGCGCCCAGACCTGCTGGCTGGCGATGAAAGCGGCAAGGGCCAGAATCACGGTGCTGGTGCTCAAGCCGACATAGGGCCGCAAGAGCAAAGGCCACCAGCTGAGCTGGCGAAACTGACCCTGACGCAGAAACGCCCACAGGAAATCGTGGATCTGCATCAGCACCAGGCCCGCGCAGCCCCACAGGATCAGATTCTGATGGGCCGAGAATTCCTGTTGGGCTTGCGCCAGGATGGCGAACCCTTCGAGGCCGGCCAGCAAGCCTGGAATCTCCACCACAAGCGCGCCGGCGGTGAGCAGAACCGCGCCGTATTTGCTCCAGAACAGGAACAGCACGAACAGGCTCAGGATCAAGGCGGACAGGTGGCCGGAAATGCCGATGCGCCTCCCCAGCGGCTCCCCGGTCATGCCGACGATCAGATTTCGCAGGGAATTCAGCAGCGCGTTGCTCAGCGTGTCCAGAAAATAGATGACCAGCTAGGCATGGGCATTCAGCCCCAGAAACAGGACCTCCAGCGCCAGCACGAGATGAGCGGCGCCGAGCAGACGCAAGGTCGACACGATGGCTCCAGCGTGGCGGTGGGCATGGATGGCGGCCAGTTTGCCGATGAGGCGCTGCAGGTGCCAGCCGACGCCCCAAATTGATTCAGATCAATGCGGCAGATTGCCGGCCTGCAAGGATAATCCTTCCTGACCTACTCGCTGGAGGACGTATGCCGTCAGACCAGGTTCGTGTTGTGGCCCAGATGCCCCTTGCTCCACAAGAAGGGCGCGGATTTTGCAAGCCATTTCGTCGATCGCCCACGACCACCCAGCCGGCTCCCAAGGAAGTGACCATGCCTTTTGACCAGCATCCCCTGGTACTCGAATTCCCCCAGCACAAGGACATCATCCGTCAGCTCAGGAACGAGAACGCCCAGTTCGCCGAATTATTCGAGCAACTGCAGGAACTGGATCGGGAAATCGTGCGGATCGAAAGCGGCGAGAAACAGGCCTCGGACGCCTATCTGGATATTCTCAGGAAGCAGCGCACCCGGCTCAGGAGTGGCCTGGACGCGATCCTGCATCAGGCCGCCTGAAGCTCGCTCAGAACTCCTCTTCGGCGGCCTTCAGGCAGGTGTCATCCAGGCTTTGCAGCAATTCGGCCTGGGCCACGGTTTTCGGCAGTTCTGCTCGGAAGAAATAACGGCAGGCACGCAGCTTTCCGCGATAGTAGGGCTGATCGATCCCGGCGGCCCCCTGGAGCTGGCTCTGGGCGACCAGGGCGCAGCGCAACCAGATCCAGGCGACCACGATATGGCCGCACATGTCCAGGTAGGTGGCGCTGTTGGCCAGATAGCGATCGCGCCGGCCGGCCATGGCTTCCTGGATCAGCACCCGGGTGGTGACCTCAATGCGCTCGATACCGGCCTTCAGGGCCTCCGCATGGTCCTGCAGGGCGGCATGATCGCCGGCCTGCTGGGCGGTCGCGCCCATCCTCGCCAGCAGCACGCGCAAGGCTGCGCCCTGGTCCAGCGGAATCTTGCGGCCCAGCAGGTCCAGGCTCTGGATGCCGGTGGTGCCTTCGTGGATCTCGTTCAGGCGATTGTCGCGATACAGCCGTTCCAGCGGGTACTCGCGGGTGTAGCCGTAGCCGCCCAACACCTGGATTGCCAGATAATTCGCGTGTAGTCCATGTGCCGAGGGCCAGGTTTTGACGATGGGGGTGAGAATGGCCAGCAGATATTCGTTGTCGCGGCGTTCCGCTTGATCCGTGCTGATGCGATTGCGATCGATCAGCTCGGCGGCATGGAAGCACAGGGCCATGGCGCCCTCGCTCAGGGCTTTTTGCTGCAGCAGCATGCGTTTGACGTCGGTGTGCCGGATGATCGGGATCTGCGGTTTGGCGGGATCGGGATCATCCAGTGGCCGGCCTTGAGGGCGATCCATGGCATAAGCCAGCGCGTAGCGATAGCCGAAATAGCCGGACTGGGCGGCACTCATGCCGACCCCGATGCGGGCCTCGTTCATCATATGAAACATCCCGGCCAGACCCTTGCCCGGGGCACCGATCAGCTCGCCAATGCAGGGGCTGCCGTCGCCCAGCACCGGCACGGTATTGACGATGCCGCGATTGCCCATTTTGTGATTGATGCCGGCGAGTCTGATTCCGTTGCGTGGTCCCAGGCTGCCGTCTTCATTGACCAGGAACTTCGGCACCAGAAACAGGGAGACTCCGCGACTGCCGGGCTCGATCGAGCCATCCTCGGCCTCGATCTTGGCCAGGACCATGTGGATGATGTTTTCGGAGAGTTCCTGATCACCACCGGAAATCCACATCTTGCTGCCGCGCAGATGATAGCGACCATCGGCCTGCCGTACCGCGCGGGTGCGAATGTCGCCGACCGATGAGCCGGCCTGAGGTTCGGACAGCATCATCGTGCCATACCATTGCCCGGCGACCAGCTTGGGCAGATAACGTTGCTGCTGCTCGGGACTGCCGACGATGGCGAGCATATGGGCTGCAGCGGCGGTGAGAAACAGATAGCCGGCACCGGCGCCGGCCATGGCATTGACCGGCACATTCAGGGCCTGGCCGATGACATAGGGCAGATCCTGACCGCCCCATTGGGTCGGAAACGGGGCGGAGAAGAATCCGCTGGCGGTGTAGGCCGCAAGCGCCGGTTTGAGACGCTCATGGTTCCAGACTTTTTCGCCGTCAAACTGCGGTTCGTGTTCATCCAGAAGTTCGGGCAGGCCGTCGAATTCGGTGTCCGCCAGTTCGGTGACGGCATCGAGCATGGCCTCGACATCGCTGCGGCCGAATTCGGCATAGCGTGGATGCTGGCAGAGTGCGTCGGTTTCACCGACTTCATAGAGCCAGAAGAACAGATCGCGTGGATTGACGAAGTCCGAAGTATTCAAGAGGAAGTCCTTTTTCTGATCATCATCACTCTGCGGGTCTCGCAGTGCAGGTCTCCATGCGGTGATCGCCAGCTTGCCCGGCCGAAGATCGCGGGTCTGCGCCGGTCCACACGGCAGGCTTGATTCCGCTGACCAAATCACCCACTTTGGAGCGCTACCATGGAGGTCAGGATGAAACAGTGCAAACGCTGAGTGATCTGTTGCAAACCGTCAAGCTCGATCAGGGCGTGCTCATCGCCGAAGTGAGCGTCGGCTAGATGCAGGGGCGCAGTCTGTATGGCGGCGTTCAGGCGGTTCTGGCGGTGCGGGCCATGCAGACCTTGAGTGACAATTTGCCGATCCGCACGCTGCAGGCCACATTGTGTGCGCCGGTTCCAGCCGGCATCGTGCGCATCCGTGTCAGGCGCTTGCGAAAAGGCGGCAATACCCGCCAGATCGAAGCGCGGATTGTCGATGGTGAGGACACTGTGGCGATTTTCGTTGCCGTGTTTGGTCGCAGTCGTGACTCCGCCGTTGCGCAGGAGCTTGCGGCGCCCGCACTGAGCCAGACCGATGGTCTTGCGATGCGGCACATACCGAGCCTGACACCGGACTTCATCCGCCAATTCGACGCCCGGTTGCTGGTCGGAAACTTTCCCGGATCAGGCCAGGCCGACACCTCGCAAGCCTATCGGCTCACGCTGCATGATGCAGCCGGGGCCGCCAGTCTTGCGCATGTGCTTGTGTTCGCGGATTTTCCGCCGCCGGTGGGCTTGAGCTGGTTGCATCAGCCGAGGCCGGCCAGCACCATGACCTGGATGCTGAATTTCACCGGCCATGACTATGCCGATCAGACGCTCGAGAACTGGTTGATCGACGTGTCTCTGGATGCGGCGCGCGACGGCTACACCCAGCAGACCGTGACCCTGTTCGCGCCGGATGGTCTTGCTGTCGCACGCGGCACCCAATGCATGGTGGTGTTTGGCTGAAATTTTCATCGCCCACGATGAAGGTGCGCTGCAATGATCTGTGCCGGGGGCTATTTCGAGTTCTGGCGGCGCAAATCGATCATCGGGATGCTGTCGCCGCCGACAAATGTCGGCAGCACGCCATTCCACTGCTCGACTTTCTTGAGTTCGATGTAATTCGGCGAATCCGCCAGCATGCGGTTGATCACATCGATCTTGTAGGCTTCGGCATCGGCCAGTTCCTTGATTTTCTGCGCTTCGAGCCGGGCCGCCTTGAGCTCGGATTCCGCCTGTTTGACCTTCTGGTTCTGCTCCGTGGCAAAGCGTTCCAGTTCCGCCTGCTGCTTGAGCACTTCCTGTTCCCGTTTCTTGGTTTCGGTGATGGAGGTGCGGATCACTTCGGGCAACTGGACCTCGCGGATCAGCACGGTCTCCACCTGCAGGCCCTTGGGTGCGAGGAACTCGGAGAGCCCGGTTTGCAGGGATTCCTGCAATTGGCGTTGCACCGATTCGCGGAAAAAATCCTGAGACAGGGCGACGCCCTTGCCCTGTTCGCGCAGGATGGAGCGTAATTTCGGGATCATGTGGACCTGGATCAACGCGTTCGTCGTGCCGGTGTTGCGCAGGATGTCGGGTGCCATCTCGCCGATGGTGCGGTATTGCACCGACACATCCATCTTGGTGATCAGCTTGTCCTCGGCGGGGATGCCTGCGGTTTCCTTGTGGGTCTTCTGGCGCAGGTCGAAACTGGTAAATTCCAGCAGCGGATTGACGATATGCAGACCCTCAAGGTAGGTGTCGTCCTGCACCTTGCCGAACAGGGTGGCCACTTTCACATGGCCGGCCGGTACCGTGATGAAAAACGTCGTCAGGGCCAGCAGGCTGCCCGCGATCAGGCAGCCCAGTCCCGCCGGGCGCAGCGATTGCCACGGCGCGATGTGACGTCTTTTCCAGATGATCATTCCGGCCACGATGAGTGCCGTTGCGAGCAGGATCTTCAACATGTCGGGGTTCCGCAGAGTTAGCGTCTTGAACAGACCTCAGTTGAGGAATATAGCAGCCCGGTTGCGGGTCGGCGGCGCCGCCGTGTGCAAGGGTGGGCGTGAGGTCGACTTGGCGGTATTCAAGCGCAGCATGGTTTGGCAGTATGGCGGCAAGGGTCAGATAATAAAATGAGGGCAATTCATGAGTCAGAAACCATTGGCATGGCAATGCGCCTGCCCTTGCGGCAGTTCACACATCACCGTCACGGGCAAGCCGGTGATGCGGTTCCTGTGTCACTGCACGACCTGTCAAAGGCTTTACCGCACAGCTTTCGCCGACATTGTCATCCTGCGATCCGGCCAGATCAGCCGCCCGTTGGCCGCGGAGCTTGAATTCAGCAAGTTTCGTCTGCCGCCGGCCGTGAATCGCGGTCTGTGCCGGATCTGCCAGCAGCCTGTCGTAGGCTTTTTTTCAGTCCTGCCATTTTTAGGCGTGGCTTTCGTGCCAGCGGCGAACTTTCCCGCTCATGCAGAGCTGCCGACGCCCGCGCTGCACGCCTTCTATGACCGACGTCAGGCCGCGCTGGCGGACCCCTTGCCAAAGTATCGGGGCTACTGGCGTAGCCAGTGGGCGTTGTTGGTTCATTTCATTGCCAGGGCGCTGCTTCCGAGGTCTGCCTGACGCAAGGGCGAACCTGGATGGCGCGCGGGTTCAGGATGGTGCAAGCATTTCAAGCTGAGCCCTGTGGGATTGAACTGGTGAGGTTTTTACTTGTTCCCTCATGGGCTGCCCGGCTTTACATTTCCTTCACGTTTTCTTTCGATCCGAAAGCGCCAGATGAGATGGCCCTGAACCAGGGCGCCACCTGCGGTGAATGTCATGGCCACAAGCACGAAAAAGTGCCTTGTCCAATCCAGGCTGAACGACGCAGGGGCACACACACATCGCCGACGACTTTTCGGCCTGGCGATCGCGACTTCATTGTTTGCGGCTTTTCCGGCCTGGGCGGAGCCGGATGCAGCGGTCGAGTTGCCTGCCATGCTGGTGACGCCCGGAGGGCAGGGCGAGGTGATCAATCACTTGAGCTTGCAAATCATCAGCGACATCGGTGTGCGCGCTGAACTCCTGCCCCTGCGCGGCATTCAGATGATCGGCTGGGCCGAACTGCCTTCCCTGGCAAACGGCCGGGTGCAAGCCCCGACAGCCGAATTGCCGCAGCTCGGGAAGTAGCGGCTGGCTGGAGCGGTCGGCGCCGGCTGTCGCTCGGGACTGCCACCTCGGTTCCTGAGCTGCGCGCGGCGCGGCGGGTGTTCTTCAGGCCTGCAGCAGGGCCTCGACCGCCCTGGCCAGATCTTCCGGCTTATCGGTTGGGGCGTAGCGCTTGCTCACCCGGCCCGATCGGTCGACCAGAAACTTGGTGAAATTCCATTTGATGGATTTGGACCCGAGGACGCCGGTTTTTTCGCTCTTGAGGAGCTGGAACAGCGGATGGGCACCCGGGCCGTTGACCTCGATCTTGGCAAACATCGGAAAGCTTACATCGTAGCTCAAGGAGCAGAAGTTCCTGATCTCTTCTTCATCGCCCGGTTCCTGATGGCCGAACTGATCACAGGGAAAGCCAAGCACGACGAATCCCTGTTCCTGATACTTGCGGTACAGGGCCTCCAGACCGGCGTATTGCGGGGTGAAACCGCATTTGCTCGCGGTATTGACGACCAGCACCACCTTGCCCTGATACTCGGCGAAGCTGTGTTCCTGGCCATCGATGCCATTGATGCGGATGTCGTAGATGCTCACGGTGTTCTCCTTGCCACTTTCCCGGATGAAGGCGCGCAGCATAAACCAATCCCTGAGGCCGCAAATGGACGTGTCGGCTCTGATGCTGCCGGATATGGATCGCGAGCAACACGGCAGATCCGCAGCGCAGGCTTGCTCATGGCGGTTGTAGCAGCGATGCTGATGACCACAAAGCAGCACGAAACAGGAGGCGCGATCAGGGCGTGAAGAAACTCAAGAATGAAAAGGAACTGCTGAGAAAAGCACTGACCGAGGGGATGGCCTATGCCGAGAAGCGCGGGGTGGTGGAGTTCGAGCCCACCGATTCGGCCAAGGAGAAGATCGAATATCTGTACCGGCTGTTCGTGCACGACAAGCTGATCCAGCCGATACCCGAGGATCAGGTTTCGCAGCAGAGCATGCAGCACAAGTTGGCGATCTGGGCCTCCAAGCTGAAATCCTGAACATTGCGAGAGGGTCTGATGGCGGCCAGCGGCTAGTCTGGATCTCTGCAGATTGCGCATACCCTTGCCGAAGCATTTGGGTGCGGTCCTGTATGGATGGCCCGGCAAGCGAATAGAAGAGCTGGGGACGCCAAGATTCACCTCTATGCAACCTCATCGAAACGATCTTCCGATCGCACTTCTCAATGAAACCTTCGATTCATTCGCCGTTGAAATGAATGAAGACAGCTGGAGTTCGCCGATAAACAGGATGTACGGATAGGCGATCGCTTAATCGGGAGCGCCGATGTCCTTCCCGAGGCTAATCTCTGATTTGATCTGGACGTATACAGCGACAAGGGAGAGCTGTATTTGCCAAGGCGGAAGTTGTTGGCCTTTGTATTTGTGGTGTGAGCGGCATTGCAGGAAGGGAGCTTTTCGCAGCATAGGCCGCGCCCACAATTCAGTCAGAGAGCCCTTGGTGATCGCTGCGCAGAAGTGATAAAAAAGGTTGATGGGGAGGGTGCTGACGTGTTGGTTTCCTGGTGAACACAAGAATGATATTGATGCCGGGAAGGAGGGAGACCATTTGAAGCTGGGCTAGGAGAATGAAAAAGTTCAATTCCAGGGGCGAGGACAGGTGTGACGTTGGCACGCTAGATCTTTCGAAGATTGCGATATTCTCAAAAGCATCACAGCAGACGCTGAGTAAGCTCGGTGCTGCTTGTCAAAGACGTCGTTATGGGCCTGGCCAGTGCATCATTAGCCATGGAGAGTGCACTGATGAAGTCATGTTTCTGCTCAGTGGGAAAGTCAAAGTTTCGATCGTCTCATCCAGTGGTCGTGAAGTTGTGATTCGTTGGTTGGCGGGTGGAGAGGTATTTGGCGATTATGCTGCGATAGATGGCGATGGCCGTTCTGCCGATGTGATTGCGGTCACCGAAACAATTTCCTTGCACATGGCCGCAGACGAATTTGTAGATCTGGTCTCATCGGATCCGTCTGTTTCCTTGGCGCAAATGCGTGAACTCATCAAGATGATCCGCATTTTGTCTTTACGTGTCTGCGAGATGACCACCCTGTCCGCACGTCAACGCTTGTTCAATTGCCTGCAGCGACTGGCCAGGCCAGACGACATCGATGGCGCGCTAGTGATTCGAAACCTTCCGACGCATTCCGAACTCGGGGCTCTAATCAGTTCGCAGCGTCATGTAGTGACCAGCGAACTCAATCGGCTCGAAAGTCTTAATTTGATTAAGCGTTGTGGCCGTGATTTATGGGTATTGCAGCCGTTTGATCAGTGGGCCGCATTCGATAAGAGTTAAAGCTGCCCGGTGAGGGGATCGAATTCAATGTCGAGACAATCGCCTGTGGATATGCAGAGGTGGTCGCCGTGCCAGATTGACCAGACGGGCTGAAACTTTGCAGCGGTCAAGGCACAGATCCAGCCCGTGTGTATCTGTTGTCTTGAGAAGAAATTCGACCAATGTCTTGCTCAAGCCGCCAAGGTCCAGGTTGAACGTGATTGCCAATCTTCACATGTCACCGTGCCGCCTATTCAAGGCAAAGCAGGTTGCTGCACTTCCTACATGATCGGCTCACAGGCCGTGGCTCGACCTGATTGGAGTTCTGGGTTGTTTAGCGTTCAGGCCGAGTGGGGCAGCCAAGATTCATCGCGTTGATGTACAAATTCGGACATCTTTGCGTGTTGCGATCTTGCAGAATGCGAGATAGCGGCCTGGTTTTGAGGCCAGGCGAATTATAAATAGATTCAAATCTGGGTGATTTCCAGGGGGTGTCA
>JBFKDQ010000020.1:0-61217 GCA_041619555.1 Oceanococcus sp.
GACTGGGCCCTGCCCATGTTGATGGATGCGATTCTGCCCTGAGACCAACACCACGACACCGGCCGACCCGGTCTGGCCCATCAAAAATACAGAGGGAGACACCCGTGAACATCTGCAATTCTCATCGGCTCGCCGCCGCGCTGTGCCTTGGCCTGCTGCTTGGCGCCTGCGGTGAAGGTGGCCGACAAGGCCTGGACACCCGCGCAAGTCTGGGCTCACCGGAATCCATGGCTCGCGGGGCGGACGAGGTCCAGGCCGATTTCCACACCCTGAGCACGCCGCCACTGGCGGCCGGTCAGTTCGAGCTGCTGACCCTGTCCACCCTGCCCGATGCAGTGACCAATGGGGATGTGCTGGTCGGCATCCGCGGGGTCAACGACAGCCGGGCGCTGAGGGTGACGCGCAATGGCGAAGACGTCACCGCAGCCTTTGCGCGTCAGGCCAACGGCGAGATTCATGGTCTGATCGAAGGTTTGCGCTTAGGACCCAACACGCTGGAGGCCCGCTTGGGAGAGCGTCGGGCGACGCTCACGGTGCGCAATCATCCGGTGACCGGGCCGGTGATCTCCGGCCCGCATCAGAGTCCCTTTTACTGCCGCACCCAGGATGTCGGCCTGGGCGAACCCATCGACGAGAACTGCTCGGTGGAAACGCAATATCAGTGGTTTTATCGCTCAGCGCACGATCAGGCTTTTCATGAGCTGGCGGATCCCTACGCCCCCTACCCGGACGATGTGATCATGACCGAAACGGCCTGGGGCGAGGCCGTGCCTTTCGTGGTGCGGGTGGAATCGGCCACCATCAATCGCGGCATCACCCGCCTGGCGGTGCTGGATGATCCGGCCGCACGCGGGCCAGACCAGAGCTTCGCTCCGACCTACCGCGGGCGGGTCTATTACGCCTACGGCGAATCCTGCGGGGTGGGCTATCAGCAGGGCACCAATGATGTGGGCTATGTGCTGGGCGCGCCCGATTTCACCACGGTCAGCGCCGATCGTCTGCTGATCAACCTGGTCGGGATTGCCGATCGCCTGGGCAAGGGCGATGTGACCGTGCATTCCACCCTCTCGGCCTTCGGCGTGCACTGCAATCCGCTGGTCAGCGCCGAGACCACCATGATGATCAAGGAGCACATCTCCGAGCGTTACGGATTAGTCCAGCTGATGGTCGGCACCAATGGCTCGGGCGCCGCGCTGCAGCAATACAATGCGGCCAACAACGCGCCGGGCCTGCTCAATGCCGCCATGCCCACGGCGACCTTCGCCGACATCCCTTCCACCGCGATGACGGTCACCGACTGCGGTCTGTTGCAGCACTACTATGCCAACAGCGCGCTGCCCTGGGACCAGAACAAGCAGGCCGCGGTCAACGGTCACAACCTGCAGTCCGGCAATCAGCTCAACGCCATCTGTCAGAGCTGGGTGGATGCCTTCTTCAACCGGGTGATTCCGGATGAGGGCTGCCCGGGACAGATTCCGCAAGAAGAGCGCTACCACCCCACGGACAATCCCGGCGGCGTGCGCTGCACGGTGCAGGATGCCAACGTCAATGTTTATGGCCGGGACGAACGTGGCTTCGCCCACCGGGCGATCGACAATGTCGGGGTGCAATATGGCCTGGGCGCGCTGCTGGATGATCGGATCAGCGCTGCGGAATTTCTTGACCTGAACCGCCAGATCGGCGGGCTGGACATCGATGGCCGCTTCGTGCCCGAGCGCCACGCCATGAACCCGGAGGTCGAAGCGCTGACCTATCGGGTGGGCGGGGTGATTGGTCGCGGCGCGCTGGACCAGACCCCGATTCTGGACCTGGGCCCGTACCTGGACTGGATTCCCGGCGCCAATATTCACGAGGCGGTGCGTCCCTTCACCATCCGGGCCCGCCTGCGTGCCCGCAGCGGCCAAGACAGCACCCAGTCCATCTGGCGCGGCGTGGTCACCCAGGCCGACGCCTATCCGGTGATGGAGCAATGGCTGCTGGCGACCGAGGCCCTGCGGCCCGGCCACGGCGGCGATCACGTGGCCGCGGTCATTGCCGGCAAGCCCTTTGAGGCCGAGGACCGCTGCACCTTCGGCACCATTGGGGGGCGCCTGGAACTGCCCGACGCCCTGATGCTGCCCCTGGGCCTGGCGCAGTTCCCGCTGCTGCCGCAAAGCGGTCTGCACGAGGCCCTGCCCGGCCTGGATCTGGACGTGCCGCTGATGATCAACACGCCAGAGGATTTCGACAGCGGCCTGGGCATCTGCTCGCAGGTCCTGCCGGTGACCCGCACACCGCGCATGGTCGCCGGCATGCCCATGAGCGACGACATCATCAAATGCCAGCTCAAGCCGGTGAACCCCAGGGATTACCAGGGCCGCCTGAACGACGCCCAACTGGCCGAGCTGCAGGACATCTTCCCCAACGGGGTCTGCGACTTCAGCAAACCGGCCGCCGGCGATGTCAGCCACAGCATGCTCTGGCCTTCGGTGGGTGGCGATACCCTGATGGAGGCGCATTCGCTGAGCTGGCGCGTGGCACGTTCGAATTTATCCACGCCTTAATTTTTACGGAAACCGCAACATGTCCCAGCAGATCCGCATCAACCGTCAGGGCGCGGTGCAAACCATCGCCTTCAACAACCCGCCGATGAACTTCATCAGCCATGTGATGCTCAAGGAGCTGTACGAGGAACTGCTGCGGCTGCGCGAGGACCCCGCGGTCCGCGTGCTGGTGCTCACCGGCGGCATGCCGGACTCCTTCGTCACCCACTACGATGTCGGCGAATTGCTGGCCCTGGCCCGGCGCGGCAAGCCGACCGGCGATTCGCGCCTGGGCGAGCACATACTGAGTATGGCGGTGAAGCTGGTCAAAGCCTCACCGCGGGTGGAACGCATGGTGCACAAGGCGGTGCAGAAGCGCTCCAGCGCCGAACAGGGCATCTTCTACTGGGCCCGGGTCCTGGAACTGCTGGACACTATGCCCAAGCCGGTGATCGCGGCGATCAGCGGCCTGTGCCTGGGCGGCGGCTGCGAGATTGCCCTGTGCTGCGACTTCCGCTACATGGCCGATCAGCCGCAGTACCGCATCGGCCTGCCTGAGGTCCTGGTCGGCATCATTCCCGGTGGTACCGGCACCCACCTGCGCCTGCCGCGCATCGTCGGTGAGGCCCGGGCGCTGGAAATGCTGCTGACCGGCGAGCTGTACACCCCGGAGCAGGCCCAGCAAATGGGCCTGATCCACCAAGCCCTGCCCTCAAGCTCGCTTATGCCCGAGGTGATGGCCCTGGCCAGCAAGCTTGCCCGCGGCGCCCCGCTGGCCCAGGCCGCGATCAAACGCAATGTGCGCGAAGGCGCCCGCATGGCCTATGCCGACGCCCAGGCCCTGGATCTGGCGGTGACCAACGTGGCCCTGTTTTCCAAAGATGCCGACAAGGGCATGGCGCATTACGTCGAAAAGGTTTCGGCCTACCGTGATCTGGACCTGGATCGGGTACTCGAGGACACGACGGGACTGCGTGAGGGGCAGGAGATCACGTTTCACGGAGATTAGCGCAGCCGCTCCAAGCCAAGCGCGTCGCGACTCGCAGGGCGCTACGCGCTGGAACGGCCAGGCCTCTCCCAGATCCGCCGCCCTGCCCGAGCATCCACATTCGCGCCACATCCCAATGGCGGGCTGGCGGAATGATCCCGTGAACAGCCGCCCAGTTAAGACTGGCGCATTGAAATCAAGCCGTGAACGGCGTCCAGGACCGTCGGCGCACCAGCGCATACCCAGCCAGCAGCCAAAGAACGACCGCAGGCAGAGCGCCGCCACGCAATCCGCCACTTCCGACCAGAACTGACCTGGGCGCATCGTCTGCCGGGCAGACACCGCCTGCAATCGGAATCCGAGCGGTCAAGGGCAGGTCGCGCGAAGAGTGACCCACCAGTACCTCATAGCAACCCGGTGCCTGCAACCAATCGCCAATGGCTTCATCCCAAGAAGCGAAGGCGCGCCAATCCAGTTCGATGCTTAGCACCTGTGACTCTCCTGGTGCCAGTTTGGCCTTCCTGAAGCCTTTGAGCTGACGCGGAGGCTCAAAGGCACTGACAGGAAATCCGACATAAACCTGCACGCTTTCGGCGCCCGTGCGCTCGCCGATGTTCTCAAGCGTGACATTGACAGAGGCCCTGTCACCCGGAGACTGCACGACGAGATCGGACAACGTGAAGCGGGTGTAGGACAATCCGAATCCAAAGGGAAACAGGGGCTCAATGCCCATCTCGTCGTACCAGCGGTAGCCCACGAGCAAGCGCTCGCTGTACTCGGCTTCAAAATTCACGCCGGGATATTGCTCGACCGCACGAAATGGCGTGTCGGCCATCTGCTTGGGAAAGCTGCGAGGCAGTTTTCCCGATGGATTGGCCCGCCCGTAGAGAATATTGGCAATGGCGTTGCCCTGTTCGATCCCGGCGAACCAGAAATCCGTCACGGCGCTGACAGCATCCAGCCAGGGCATGGAGACTGGCGCGCCGGCCATAATCGCGACCACCGTGTTCGGGTTGACCGCGGCCACATCGGCAATCAAGGCATTCTGATCGATCGGCAGCGCCTGGCAGAATATGCCCAGGCAAGGACCCGGTTGCATGTCGAGGTTGGGCCGGTCGAAGGACTCGTTCTCCACGCTCGACACCACAACGACAGCCACGTCGGCCAGTGCCGCCAGTGCCTGGGCGTCGGCGCGGGACGAACCATCGGCATACAGCACCACATCACCGTACTCCAGTCCGATCCGACCCATTCCCTAATGAAGAAAACCGTCTGGCAATCCGGTGACTGCAGCAGTAGGTATCAGAGCAAGAGCGGCCATGTGATCGCGATGTTGCCCGGGTTCTCCTTCAGCGATCGCCACCTGGCCAGGACATTCCGTATGCAGCATCATCATTTCACGGATGAGCCTGCACGCTTGCCGAAAACTGAAGCCTTGAACGCCACCTGAACCGCTGAGAGCGCATTCAACATGAGAGATTTCGAAAACAAGATCGTTGTGATTAGCGGTGCCGGATCGGGCATGGGACGTGCCTATGCGGAAGCTTTCGGCCGTCGTGGCGCGAAATTGGCGCTGAACGATGTCAATCCGGAGGGTCTTGCACAGACGGTAGCCTTGCTGCGCCAGCAGGGTGTCACCCACATCCTTGAGCAGGTTTTTGATGTGGCTGACGCAGCGGCTTTCATGGCCTTCGCGACGTCAGTCCAGGAGGCGTTCGGTCCTGCGCATGTCGTCATCAACAATGCCGGCATTGAAGGTGCGCAGAAACCCGCGTGGGCTCTGAGTGAGCAGGAGCTCGATCGCATCATGGCCGTGAACTTCCGCGGCGTGGTGAACGGTAGTCGGGTATTTCTGCCGCAGCTGATGTCCAATCAGGAAGGGGCGCTGGTCAACGTGTCCAGCATCTTCGGCCTTGTTGGCACGCCGAACAGTGCGGATTACTGCGCGAGCAAGTTCGCGGTCAGGGGGTATACCGAAGCCCTGATGGTGGAGCTGCAGAACAGTCCGATTTATGCCTACCTGGTACATCCAGGCGGCATCGCGACAAACATCGTGCAAAAGTCCGCAGGACAGGACTTCAATGCGCGTTTTCTGACCACGCCTCCGGAGGCGATTGCCGAGCACCTTATCCGGTGCATCGGCCGCAGGAAGCTGCGGATCGTGTTCGGCAATCACGCGCTGAGAACCTGGTTGGCCAGCTGGGCCCTGCCGCTGAAGTGGCGAAATGCCGTGTTATGGCGCGAGCTGAAGGGCGTCACCGATCAGACACATTACCCTCGCAGATGAAAACCGGCGCCGGGAAGACAGCCGGATGAAATCCTTCCAGGACAAGCTGGCCATCGTGACCGGTGGCGGAGGTGCGCTGTAGGCAATGCGCTCCGCCACGCTCGGACGGACCCGTCCGAGTTCCGGGTCCGTGCCGGCCTGTGCTTCGCGCAGTTGGCGCAAACGTTTTTTCGCCCGTGCTCCCAGAACCGGCTTGAGTTGAGGACCACCGCCGAGCAGTTCGGCATCGAATTCATCTTTCGCGAAATACACCCGGACGACCTCATGGCGGTAGCTGATCGGAGCCTGCACTCGGGCTTCAAGTTCGCCAGCGGGATCTGGGCGTGGCTAAGTCAATTCAATACGAATGAAGGACTCCTGCTCACCGATCAGCCGTGACTTCAAGCTGTACCAGCCCACCAAACTGTATTCGATACCGTGCCGGCTCAGGGGCGGATGCCTTTGGGAACGACAGCCTTCATGCAGATCAGGATCGCTAGCGGCATCTCAACACGGGCGACGCGGACAGCTGAAAGCCGCCCGAATCCCGAGATTTGAGCAAACGCTGCAAGCAGAACTCCACGGTTATCTCCTTACGAGACATTCCTGAAGACGACGTTCAAGCTTTGCAAAGTCTGGTCCGGCGTAGTCGCTGCTCATTGTGCGTGACACGCAACCAGATGACCTCAACCATCGGGCCATTTTGGACTTGGCCTCTTGATGGAAGACCGTGCGGCCGTCTTGAGTCGCCCGCTCTGCCGCCCCCTCCCACAAGCGCATGCGGCGGGACACAAGCCTGGGGCCAGGCTCATTCAAATCGGTAACTCAGATCCAGGCCGAGCGTACGCGGCGGCCCCCAGGCCAACGCTCTGTCGGCATGCGGGAGATTGTCCGTCACCGTCAAAGGGTATTCCTCATCGGCAAGATTCTTGCCCCAGAGCGCGATTTCCGCATCGCCGCCCAGCACGCTCAGGTCACCGAGGATCAAACGGGCGTTAAGCAACCCATAGCCATCGATGGCGGTCAGACCGCGACGTTCCTCGGTGACCACAAAGCCGGTGCGATCGCCAATGTACTGATAATGCAGATAGCCTCGCAGGCTGCCCCAAGCAGCGTTCAGGAGTGTCCAGTCGATGGACGCCACATAGGAATGAGGAGGCGCCGCGGTAAAGGGATACAGGTGAGCGACATTGTTGCCCTCCTTGTCGATCACTTCCTTGACCTTGGCGTCCAGAAAGGCGTACTGCAAAGCAAGAACGAGATGGCGGCTGGGTACAAATGCGGTGTCGATTTCGAAACCGCGCATCCGTGCCTTGCCGGTATTGCGAGATTTCAGATCGGAAATCGTGCCGGCGATCAGAAAATTGTTCTGCATGTCCTGGTAGCGCGCATTGAAGACGGCGGCGTTGAGTCGCAGGCTTCGCTGCAGCCACTGGCTCTTGATCCCCATCTCCAGCGATTTCACCTTCTCGGGCCGGTATCCTTCGACGAAGCCAAAACCATAGTCGGTGCCATCCGAAGCCGGGCCGGATTCGCCGGAGATCTGCGGGTCACGCAGGTTGAAACCGCCGCTTTTGTAGGCCGTGGCGTAGGACAGATAGCTGGTCGCGTTTTCGTTGAGATCGAACTGGATGTTGGCGGAAGGGGAAAAGTCCGAATAGGTGCTGGAGGCCCTGACATCGACAAAGGTCTCAGGTGCGCCGATGGGCTCGCCGGGAACGGGAACCGGCGCAAGCTCCGTATCACCCTGCCGGAATTCGGCATACTGCGTCTGCACGAAATCCTTGATCGCATAACGTTCGTCCCAGGACTGGCGCAGACCCAAAGTAAAATTCCATCGGCCGTCCATCCATTGCGGTCGCCAGGACGCCTGTCCGAACACGGCATAAGCGCTGTTCTTGATCTGGTACAGATAATCCCAGAACACGGAGAACTTGGGGTTCAACTCATCCCTGAGCAACGGGCTCAGGCCCGGGACAGCCGTCACCAGGAACTGCATCTGCTGGGGGTCGACGATGGCGCTGGTGATGTGGTTTGCGGGACTGCCATCCTCAAACCCCTTCTCGGTGAAATGGTACAGGCCGGCAATGTATTCCACGCTGTCCTGCAGGGCGGTGCCGGCGATCTGCAGTTCATGCGACCACTGGCTCTGCTCGGTATGAGGCACGACGGCGGGCGTGGGATTGCCATCATTCTCCAGCCGTGCAGCAGGGCTATCGTAAGCACCGAAATCCAGGCGGTAGTCAGCAGACCCCTTGCCGCCACCGAGCTCTGGGTACTGGTCGTCTTCGAGCGCGCGATAGGCGCCGATGTATTTCAGTTCGGCAGTGCCCCAAGGCAAGTCCCACAGCGGACCGGTCAAGCTGAGGGTGTGGCCCTTGACACGCGAGCCGGAAGCCAGCAAAGGGACGCTGGTTGCCAGGGCATCCAGACGACGTTCGGAGTAGACCGTCTGGGTTTGCGCATAGGGCTTGAAGAACTCGGCCAGGCCATGATTGGTGTTTGGTGGAATAATCGCCTGGAAGATGGCGTTGAAGTAGCTCAGATCGGTCTGGTCATAACTGTAGTCCAGGTTTAACCAGTCGCTCGCCAGATAGCTCGCATCGAAACGCAAGGCCCATTCCTGGCGATCTCCAAAGTCTCCGCCCGGGCCGGTGTTTTCCACAAAGCCATCGCTGTGGCGGCCCAGCAAGGCCAGTTTGACCGCCAGATCCTCTCCCAGGGGGAGGTTGAATGAGCTTTTCGCGGTCAATAGATTGCGCTCGCCCAGCGTGAGCTTGTGACGCATGGAGAAAGCGGCCGGATCCGGCTTGCGGCTGATGATGTTGACCGCGCCCCCGGTGGCATTTCGGCCATAAAGCACCCCTTGAGGCCCTCGCAGCACCTCGATGCGCTGGACGTCGGCCAGATCCAGGGCCAGGCCCACGGAGCGCGCCAGATAGACCCCGTCGATATAGATCCCTACAGCCGCATCCTGCGTGATCTGGGCGTCATTCACTCCGACTCCGCGGATGAAGATGCGCATCGCCGTGTTGCCCAGGGGGTGCGGTTCCGTCACCATGCTGGGCACATTGGCAGCAAGATCCTCCAAGCCGCCGATACCGCGCAAATCCAGTTTTTCTTCACCGAATGCCTCGATTGAAATCGGTGTTTTCTGCACGGTGGAGCTACGACGTTGGGCCGTGACCACGATCTCTTCCAGGGCTGCAGGCGCCGCGCGGTCGACCGGCGCCAATGCGTCCTCATCGAGCTCGACGCTTTCGCCCCCCTCCTGTGCGGCCAGTGCCGATGAGAAAAGCACGATGCAGACAAGCAATTGGAGCGGGATCTGGCGGTGCATGTGGTCCTCGTGATATCGGTGACATTTCCACTGTTTGTACACTGTACAGTTACATCGTATAGTGTCAACCAGAGCATGGTCGCTGTCGCAACGAACGCCAGAGGCCCGGGGATTGGCGGCTAACCATGGCTCGCAGCACGCCCTGCACGGGCTAGCGAGTCATGGTCGACCCACCGATCACGAGCGGGAGAGAGATTTCACAGACTTGATCCGAAGGAACTTGCGATGACAGGCCCAAGCTCGATCAGTGATCGAAAACCCCTGCTGCTGATGACCGGAGTTTCGCTGTTCATCGTGACGCTGTTTTACGTCGGCGGAATGTTCGTGATCTCCGGCGTGCTTCCGCCGCCTTCGCCAGGCCTGGATGCAATGGAGGTGGTCAGTTTTTACCGGGACAACCGGATCGAGATCATCACCGGACTGACCATGGCCTTTGTCGGTGTCGGCTTCATGTTGCCACCCTGTATCGCCGGGTCGGTCTTTCTCGCCGAAGTCGAAGAAGGGTTTCCTGTATTTGCGCTACTGCAGGGCTTGAGCGCGCTCGCCACCGTGCTGTTCACCGCGCTGCCCAGTTTCGTCTGGATGACCGCCGCCTTCCGGGTGGACCGCGCCCCGGAACTGGTCCTGCTGCTACATGACCTGGGGTGGATCATGTGGTCTACCCCGTCCTGGGGCGTCGCCTTTCAGATGATCTGTGTGGCGGTCTGCGGCCTCAAGGACAAGCGACCTCAGCCCTTCATTCCGCGCTGGATGAGCTATCTCGCCCTATGGGTGGCTCTGGGCACAACCGCCACCCCTCTGGTACCGTTTTTTACCACGTCCGGCCCCTTCGCCTGGAACGGTCTGTTCTCCTTCTGGATCGCCTTCTTCATTCCGGTGCTCTGGCTCTCCCTCCTTTTCGTGCTGATCGTCCAGAACATCCGACGTGGGCGACCCTCCAGGGAGCTTGTGTGACATGAATTCAGCAATACCACAGGACCGGCACTCGCCATCCGAATCTGGCGTGTGGCTATTCGTCTTTGCCGATCTGTGCATTTTCGGCCTGTACTTCATGGTGTTTGCCTGGGACAAAAGCCAGTTTCCTGCCATGTTTGCTGCGGGACAGGACAGCCTGAACAAGGCCTATGGGGCCGTGAATACCGTGTTGCTTCTGTTCAGCTCTTATTTTGTCGCGACGGCGGTCAACGCAGCACGGACCGAAAAAGCAGAACTCTTCCGGCGCCAATTCAGCTTGGCGATCCTGTGCGGAGTCACCTTTGTTTGTGTCAAATCCCTGGAGTACAGCGAAAAATTTCAGGCCGGTTTTCATCTTGCCAGCAACAGCTTTTACCGCGACTACTTCAGCTTTACGGGTTTTCATCTGCTCCATGTCCTCTTTGGCTTGATGCTGCTGACGTATGTGCGGATATCCGCAAGCGCTGCCAGCGGGACCCGCCTGAAGCTGCAGACCATCGAGGGAGTCGGACTCTACTGGCATATGGTGGATCTGCTCTGGATCATCCTTTTCTCGCTGATCTACCTGGCGCCATGAGCATGCTTGCAGCCATAAAAGAGAAGCCCTTTCTGGTTCTGCTGACCCTGCTCGCTTTGACGCTCATGGCATGGCTACTGGGATCAATCCCGGCCCTGAACGCCCGGATGCTCGGGACTCTGATTCTCGTGATTGCCTTCGTCAAGGCTCGTGTGGTCATCGTCCATTTCATGGAAACGCACGCGACCCGAAGATCGATACGTCTCGCCTTCGAGGCCTGGATTCTTTTGGTGGGAACCATCACGTTAGGCCTGTACCTCTGACGAAGCGACGCAGAGGATCACGGGCCGCAGGGCTTGGCCGGCCTTCTTCGGCACCATGGTGACAGAACGTTCCAGGCTCAAGGGCGGGCGGGATCCGTATCATGTGGTCAGTGAATCCGATACAAAGGTAAATACGCTCATGGCCCAGGCTAGCGCGAAGCGCAAGACCCTGACCCAGCAACGCATACTTGGCGAGGCCGCATCCCTGCTGCAGGCGAAGGGCAGCGCGGGATTCAGCATCCGTCAGTTGGCGAATGCACTGGGCGTCGCGCCGATGGCGATCTATCATCACTTTGAGAACAAGGATGCCTTGCTCAGCGCCTTGCTGGATACCGTCATTCGAGAAGCCGACGTATTGCCTGACGAGGAGTTGCCATGGGACCAATGGTTGCTGCAGCTAGGCCAGAACATGGAGCAAGCCCATAAGGCGTATGCGGGCTGGGTCGGCTTGATGGCCAAACTCAAAGCGCCTGCCGAGGGACTGGAACTGCTCACGCGCAGTCTCAATGTGCTGACGCGGGCAGGTTTCAGCGACCAGCAAGCCCTGGGGGCCTTCATGAGCGTGGTCAAGGCCAGCATGGGTTCGGCGGTACTGAGCCTGGGCCTGCAAAGGCTGGACTACAGCGGGGTACTGACACCCGCATCAACCCCCATCGTGTTCGATCTGCTGAAGCGCTTCGACAGCCTTGAATCGCTGACATTTGCTCAGGACGCGCAATATGGCCTGAAGCTTCTGATCGACGGTTTGCGGATGCAGTTGCAAGAAAACCTCTAGCCGTCCTCCGCCGCAAAGACCGTGGCAAGGCCAGCCTCGGGAGCTGAGCTTTGTGTCATGCCAAATCGCAGTTGGGAAACAGGTCCTCCCTTGCCGAGGCGTTGCTCATCCACCATATTCACAATTCATGAATAGCGAATATGGCTCATGGATCAGAAACGGCAGGAGCTCCTCATCCTGCACAAGTTGAACGCCAAAGCTGGCAACAACTGGTCTTATGCCGCGCTCCAGAACGCGCCCTCACAGAAAAGCTATTGAAAGCCAGGCTATCGTGATGCGCACCGATGATCCCAAGCTTCCCTCACTCCTGTGGATCGCGGATGCGTGAGGCGATCTGCAAGAGGATCTCGTCATTGGTGTTGCCGCGCGCCGCATATCGACATCAGGGCTCTTGACCAAAAGCATCGCAGGCTCACCTTTTCATCGGCGCTTTCCCATGTTCAGGCCAGTCGTCTAAACCCAATCCTAAACAAGATGCACCGGTGAGCTTCAGAACCTACAGCACGGGGTGGGACAAAACCGGATTCAACTACGTGCGGCATGATCCAATGCGCCGTTGGCAGGTCGGATCACCGCAAGAATGCGCCAGTCTCATCGCCCAAAGCGTTACCCCATGCACTTATCCGCAAGCCACAGCCGCAGGCAGTGATCGAGCTTGGCCAGGGTAAAAGGTTTGGACTGGGCGTCATTCATGCCCACTTTTCGGCATTGCTCCAGGCCCTCTTTATCAGCGTTAGCAGACAAGCCAATGATGACCAATGGCGGGAGAGCGTTTTCAACTTCAAATTCTCGCCAACGACGGACCAGATCATACCCGCCCAAGCGGGGCATCTGAATATCCGTTATCAGCATGTCGAACTTTTGCGCTTCAAGCTCCTCAAGCGCCTGCTCACCATCCGCAACGATGGTGCACTCGCAGTTATAGCGAGAGAGTTGCTGCTGAATGACCTGTTGATTAACCGGATGATCTTCGGCAATCAGAATACGCGCAGGATCGCCCGGAGGGAAACGCTCGGTGGCTATCGAGTCCGGCGCTGCTATCGGTTGCTTCTGCGCATCCAGTGTCGGCAGCTGGAGGGGCAATTCAAACCAGAATGTGCTGCCATGGCCGTATTCTGAGCTGCAACCAATCCGCCCGCCCATGAGTTCAACGAGAGCCTTGCTGATCGCCAGACCAAGACCGGTGCCACCGAAACGGCGGGTAGTCGAGCTATCCGCCTGAACGAAACTTTCGAACACCCCATCACGCGCCTGGGGTGACATGCCGATTCCGGTATCGATCACCTCATAACGCAACATCGGTTGTTCTTCCGAATTTCTCACGACTGCCAGGCTCACCGAAACCTGGCCACCTGCTTCGGTAAACTTGATCGCGTTACTGATCAGGTTCAGCAAGATCTGACGCAATCGACCAGAATCGCCAATCACGACTGTTGGCACATCGCTCTCTATGTGTTTGCGAAGTTCGACAGCTCGCTGTTCAGCCAGGTGCTGAAGCGTAACGCATGCAGATTCGGTCAAATCTTGAATAGGCGTCGGCTCGCTTTCCAGATCGATTCGATCGGCTTCAATTTTCGCGAAATCGAGAACGTCGTCGATCAGATGTTTCAACACGCTACTGGATTCACGCAGTGAGGCTAGATTGCGTTGTTGCTGCGGCGAAAGGCTGTCGCTCTCGAACAGCTCGAGCAACCCGATGATGCCATGCAGAGGTGTCCTGATTTCGTGGCTCATGGTCGCCAGAAATCGCGATTTCGCCTCACTGGCTGCTTCAGCATGATAGAGCCGTCGCAGCTCCTTATTGCTTTTCTCCAGATCACGATTGGCCTGTTCGAGCGCTTCGGCCCGTTCGGCCAATTGCCTATCCGCCCTTCGCTTTTCCGTGATGTCATGCAACGTGACCACGGCGCCCAACCGCTCGCCGCTGTCGGTGGAGAGCGGCTGACCGCTGGCCAACACCACATACCGTGCACCGTCATACAGTGAAATCACCACTTCATAGTCAGCCACCCGCTCGCCTTGCATGGCGCGATACAAGGGGTCGGAAGCCGGCGCCAGAGGCGTTCGGCCATCGGATTCGAAAAGGTCACCATAGACGCCTGCCCATTTCTCTGGCGTTAACGATTTTTCCGGCAATCCGTGAATTTTGCGCGCGGCGCGATTGAAGATTTCCAGGCGACCGTCTGCTCCGCAAGAAATCACAGCCTCGGAAAGGTTCTCAAGCGTGCCTTCAAGAAAGCTCTGTTCGTGTTGCAATGCTTGTTCAGCTTCTCTCCGACACACCACCATTTCGTTGAATCGCTGAGCGAGCAATCCAAGTTCGTCGTCAAACTGGACGGGGATTTGATAGCCCAGATCGCCCGCAGCAATCTTCTCGGCGCCTTCGCATAGCAGTCGAATTCGTCCGCTGAGCTCCGTGGCAAATCGCGCGCTGAACCAGCCTCCCCCCACCACCAACAACAAGGCCACCGATAGCACCAGTAGCCATGCGACTTGCCAGACCAACCTTGATCCCACCGCGAGCGTTTCCGAAAACTTTTCCTCCAGCGGCGTAAGTTGCGCATCGATCCGGGCAATCCGACTGAGATGTGCGTTCAGAACCTCAGAGCCAAACTCGCCTTGAGTCCGCACGGCCTCGATCTCTTCTGCGGTTGCCCGTAGCAGATCGATGTGCTTATCCGCCTCCCTCCAAATCGAAATCGCACTGGCCATGAACCCCACATCGCCAAACACCCTGAACATATTGGCCAGGCTTGGCACATCCTCTTCAGCTATGCCACCGCGGACAAAGGCGTCATGGACGATCTGAAATGAATATTCTGGCCGCTCCAGTTCCAGCCGGGCATCCCGGATTGCCAACGTGGTCGCCATTGCGCGGTGGTATTTCTGGAGTTCGGAGGCCTCACCTGTGTAAGCATAGTTAGTGAGATGAAGAACGGCGCTTTTCTGGGCTTTCGACCAGATGCTTTCTCCACCCACGTAGGCACGTGTGGCCTGGATGGCATACATGGCATACCAGACCATCATCATCAGGGCGACGACCCCAAGCCCACCCGCCAGGATCACTCGCCACAATCTGCGCGTTACCGACCGAGCACTGCCGGTCAATACCGAATCCCTCAGACCTAATTTTTCGACACCACCGTGATTTTTATCAATCATTTTTGGGCGCATCTGATCGTATTGACACATACAGGCGGGGCATACCCCGCTCACAGGTAACCCTTGCTGCCAAAGTTGCATACTCGCACAAGTATTGGACGCATGGGCTGACGAGCGGTCGCCAAAGGCCGAGTTGCTAACGTCATGCAACTCGATCGTACTGATGTCACACCAAGGGGGATGCTCCGGGTCGGGAAATTTTTCCGTGACGGCGGGCGACGCGGCACAGTGCCCGATTGGGGCGAGTTTGAGTCTGGCCGCTACACTGCGGCCGGGTATAGACTTCAGCGGGGCGACACTCACTTGGGTGACGACTCGGTCGACAAGATCGCGGCCAAGGCATGGTAAACAGTGCGATCAGCCGTGAGGCCGTCTGTGGGCGTGTTCGTATTCAGCGCCAGCAAGCTACAGGACTGCTTTGGCGCGCGCATAGGACAATCAAACGCCCTGTGTAGAGTATCGAAGTGTAGCCAAAGCCTGTCAGATGATCGGGGCCGCAAGCTACGGGGACACTTAATGGACAGAAATCCATCGTGTTTTTTAAAGAGCCCGAATCCGCCTCCCAGCTGTCCCCACCCCCTGGGATCGCCGCTCATCAGGGCGGATTTTCAATTAACCTGCAGAGCGTAGATCCAGGCATTAGCGGCATGCCCCCTGCGAAAAAATAATCGAGTGCAGCGAGGTTGGTGCAGGACCTGCAAGCCGACCTATGAAATGAGGGAGGATTTTGCATTGAATCTGAAATACGAACCCATTCCATTGCCTGATCGGCAGTGTCTTGATGATCAGGAATCGCTGCAGCGTGCTACGGCGTATTACAACTTCATCAAACAGCGGCATTCCGTGCGCCATTTCAGCACGCGAGCAGTCGATCGTGCCGTGATCGAAACGTGTATACGGGCAGCAGGCACTGCACCCAGTGGGGCCAATCATCAACCCTGGCACTTTGTTGCGGTCAGCGACATGGATATCAAACGCCGGATTCGCCAGGCCGCAGAGACCGAGGAACGCAAATTCTATGACGGAAAGGCCGGGAAAACCTGGCTGCATGACCTGGAAAAGATCGGTACCGATGCGGACAAAGCCTTCCTCGAAACAGCACCCTGGCTCATTGCCATCTTCCTTGAAAAGCACGGTCAGGATCAGCAAGGGGAAAAGCGCAAGAATTACTACATGCCGGAGTCTGTAGGCATAGCCACCGGCTTTCTCATCAATGCCCTGCATCAGGCGGGCCTTGCCACACTGACGCATACTCCAAATCCGATGCGGTTTTTGAACGACATCTTGCAGCGACCGCGTACCGAACGGCCCTATATTCTGCTCGTTGTCGGTCATCCTGCCGAGGATGCCACGGTGCCGCGAGCCGCAACCATCAAGAAGCAATTGAAGGCCATCAGCAGTTTTTTCTAAAGTCAGAGAGCCCGTACATTTTTGCCGCGCGTTCCGGCAGTTCTGTGCATGTTGCTCAGGCAGCGCGCAGACCCTGAATCTCTCCAGAACAACAGGGCCTTGTTGCCATCCTGCATCCCGATGCGCAATCCTGTCAGCCGCAAGCGCCGTTGCGCATGGTTACTGTGAGGATCTCTGGTGTATCAAAAAGTTGGCGGGCTGGTCTTGGCCCTGGTGGTGGGTTGTGCGCCCGTGTGGGCACAGGATGAGCTGGATGATCTTTTCGGCCCGGACGTCGATGCTGAAGACGAACCGCAAGTCGTGGTGGAGCCAGGCCCTGAGCACGCCGAGCCAATCAGTACGATTGCCGTGGGCGCAGAGAAGCCGGCCAAACTCAGCAAGAAACCGGCAGATCTTGAGGAAATCGTGGTCACGGCGCAGCGTCGCCAACAGGCTTTGATTGATGTGCCTATCGCGGTGACCGCACTCAATGCCGATGCGCTGGAATCGCGCGGCATCGGCCGAATTGATGCCCTGAATTCGATCGCGCCAGGCCTGCAGATCAGCCGCTCACCGGCCAACACGACGATCTCGCAGATCGCTATTCGCGGCGCCTCACAGATCAACCCCGCGCTGTACTGGGACCCGGCCGTGGGCCTGTACCTGGATGGGGTATATATCGGCAAGGCACAGGGTTCTATCTTCGATGTGATCGACCTGGAGAGCATCGAGGTCTTACGTGGACCGCAAGGAACACTGTACGGGCGCAACACCCTGGCAGGCACCATCAATCTGATTACGCGCAAACCCAGCGGTGAATTTGGTGGCACTGTGGCCCTGGAATACGGACGCTTCGATCAGCAGGTCGGGCGCGTATCCATGGATTTTCCAAGCTTGGGGCCGCTGGCCCTGTCCTTCGGTTTGCGCCGGGAGCGACGCGATGGCTGGGTCAGCACCACGGACACCAGTCCGGTCAGGGAGCTCAATAACCGGGTGCAGGATGGATTCCAGCTGGGTGCGAAACTGGATTTGAGCGATGATTTGCAGGCCATGTATCGCTTTGATTTGTCTGACATCGATCAGTCCAACACGTTCTTGCAGCTGATCCGGCATGACCAGCCAGGCACCGAGCAGTATCAGTCGCGCGAACGTCAGACCACAGCCGACATCAATGCGCCGAGCTTCGAGCGAGCAAAAACCAGTGGGCATTCGCTGAGCCTGAGCTGGTCGCCCCTGGATGCCGTGACCATCAAATCCATCACTGGGCAGCGCGAGGTTACTTGGGGTGATGCTCTCGACCTGGACGGAACGCCGGATCAGACCGGTTCGTCCATGCGGCTGACCGACTATGAGCAGTTTTCCCAGGATCTGAATATCAGTGGTGGATTCGGCAGATGGCAGTACACCGGAGGGCTGTATTTCTTCAAAGATGACGGATTCACCAACAATCCACTGAATCTGCTCAACGGCGTGCTCACATTTGATTCCCGCTATGGCACGCATACAGAGGCCTGGGCAGTGTATGGACAGACCGACTGGCAGGCGACAGATCGCCTTACGGTGACGGCCGGCCTGCGTCACACCTCGGAAGACAAGGTCCTGGACCGGGTGCTGGGCCTGGCACCCAATCCCGCCGCACCGTTCGTGTACTACATCAATGAAGGATTCAGCACTCCGAAAGCCACCTTCGACGCCACCACGCCGCTGCTGTCTCTGGGCTGGGCCTTCAACGAACGCATGAATAGTTACCTGCGCTACGCCGAAGGATTCAAGAGCGGCGGTTTCAATGGGGAATACAGCAATACCCAGGACACGCCGGACGACGGCAACCCGGATACCCAGAACGACAACCAGACCCAGACCTCGATACCCTTCAGGCCAGAACGTCAGCGCACGCTGGAACTGGGCCTGAAAGGACACTGGCTGGACGGCCTTTTGTCAGCCAATCTGGCGCTGTTTCACAACCAGTTGGAGGACCTGCAGGCCTCCATCTTTACCGGTGGCGGTGCGGCTGCCACGGTGGTGCGCAATGCAGGGGAGGCCACCATGCAGGGCCTGGAGCTTGAAACCATCTGGCGCCTGGGAACGACGACCCGATTGATCTTGAACCTAGCCTTGTTGGATGCCGAATATGATGTCTTCGAGGATGAAGATGCGGATGGCAATTTCGGCAATCAGGCGCAGAACCGTGCCTTCGTTCATGCCCCGCGTAGTTCCTGGAATTTTGTACTGGACACCCAGCTCATGCCTTTGGGTTCAGGCGTTTTGCGTCTGGTCATGGACTATGCCTGGACCGATGCGTTTTACACCTATCCGTATCAGCTGTCAGACGAAGGCGAGGAGGGTCACAACTCCGATCGGCAGGTTGCGGGCAACTCAGAGGTGCAAGCGCAGGGGCTACTCAATGCGCGCCTGGCCTGGGATGGATTGCAACTCGGTGGTCACACGCTGGAACTGGCGCTGCAGGGTCGGAATCTGCTGGATGAAGACAGCATGAATAATTTCATCGACTTTGGCCCGGGCGCCTTTATGAATCTGACCACCGCGAATTTCGTCGAACCGGTGAGTTACAGCCTGACCGCGAGCTGGAGATTCTAAGGCCGCAGTGCCCATGGCCATTGGCTTCCTGGATCGGCTGGTGAAACCTTGATCGGCGCCAGTTACCAGGGCTGGCTGGCCATGATGCTGATTCTGATTTTGTACAGCTTGGTAAAAACCTGGCAATTCTGGCGTATCTATTCTGGCCGGCCTTGGTCGCTATCTGTTGTCGTGCGATAGCCGATGAGCATAGCCAGTTTCCGGCTCATATTGATGAGGCAGTGCCTGATAACGTCGTATTAGATCCTCAAAATAGCTCGCCAGATGCGCAACAACGTCATCCAGCGCCATCACTCGGGACTTCCCTTCGAACTTGTAGCGGCAGCGCCAGGCCGGTGCGGCATCGGATGCCCGGTAACGCATGGTCAGCCCGTCCCCATCGCTCCGCCCTTCGAAATGCTCCCGCCCCTTGATCCACTGGCGTACCTGCTAGTCGGTCAGCATGGGCATGACATGTTTCCTTTTTAAATCGTGTACCCAAACTGATCGCAGCCAACCACCTTTAGTACACCATTGGACACACGAAAATCATGCGCTTGTGTGATTCTTCCTGCAGGGCAGTGAGGCACTAAAAAGCCCCGTCATGCGGGGCTTTAGGCTGGTTCTTCGCGGCTTCGTGACGGGCAGTGACTCCTCCCGATTCAATCACTCAATATTTTGCACCTGCTTACGTGACAAAAATAAAATTTGTTTTTAAATTCAGAAACATACTTCAACAACAATTTCGCAAGGCTACAACTCTGGCCACAAGCTCATCTGCCGCTGTGCAAGCAACAACAGCGTACTCCGGAGCAAGGGCTATCTTACCCTGAACAGCCGAACTGAAATCTCCTGTCCCGCGACCAGGCGATTCGCCAGGTAATTCACAAGGGCGAACCCCAATTTTTGTGGAAATGTCGCCGTAGTCCGACTCGGCGAGTAAGCCGCCTTATGGGCCGGCCAGATAGACGATCTTCGTTACCTGAATCGAAGTCTCTTGCCATTGATTCCAATGAGGACAGCTAACCCTCAAGCACACTCAGGGCTGGAGAAACCAGATACGTGTCTGCCGCATTGGCTTGCAGGCGCTCGGCCACATCGCGCCATGTGCGCAGCGCAGTGCGAACATCATCAATGATGTCATTCGCATCGGGGAGCTTGAGCCCGAACATTCCGGCCACTTCACGCACCGTATCCAAGCTTGGATCGGCCGAGCGGCCATCGATCGTAATGGCATGCTCGAGCTTGTCTGGTGCGGGATTCATATCGTAGGCCGGTGAGAGCTTCACGCCTTGCGGCCCCGCCAGGAAGCCGTGATTGCGCAGGTGGTCATCACGGTTACCTGCCAGGACGTTAAACGCCATCCGCCGATAGAGCTGCACCCGATCGGCTGCGATTGTATCGGGATCACCGTAGTCATCGAGCGCCTGCAGTATGTCCAAGTAGCTGGCATCCTCGCCATCCGTCTTGCCTGCCAACGTCATCGCCGACAGGAAGTGCCGGCGGCGATCTCCCTCGCGGTCGAATCTCACGGCCAGAAACGTATGGTGATGACTGCTGAAGCGCATGGTGTCACAGGGGGCTACATCAATATCAGCCTTGTCGGCCAGTTCGGCATAGATGCGCTCCCAGAGACCAACATCGTAATCGTCCTCCCGCGCCGGGAATTTGGCGACACACAGCCGGCCGTCCATGTTGGTGACGCTGGCTTTCGGCCTGGCACCGCCCAAGGAGCTGCCGGGAGCCACCAGAATCCGCGTCCACTGCCGGATCGCGTCGATATCGTCATCAAGGATAGCCTGCTGCAAGGACAGCGCTGCCGTCTCCAGCTCACGAATCCGTGTGATCGGGGGAATCGGGTTCGGACTGTTGTCGATGAATTCACCCGATGCGGGGTCAACGAAGCGAATCGCACCTTGGCGAGTGGCGTCTTGGACTTGCAGGAGGTAGTCCCATTCGGTCAGGGTTCGCGCCCTTCCCTCTTCAAGCGCCTGACGCCGCTTCATCAGCATCCGCCCCCAGCGATCAGGCGATGAATCTGAGAAGGCTCCGAACATCCTGCTCTTTCTCTCCGGCCACTGTCGGCCAAGAAACTGGCCAATATCCGGGCCGAGCATAATGGGCCGAGCCAAGGCTTCCCGAGCGAGTTCAAAGCATGCGAGCGGACGCTCGTTGTACAGCGTCCCAATGGGATGAAGATACCCATCAAGCTCCAGGATGACGCCTACTTCTGTCAGTGATTGGCTATCCACGAACGCGCTTCTTCGTAACGATACTGGCGTCCTGAAGATCGCGGCCGAGCTTGTCATCCGCAGCCAGCGCATCGATGTCCTCTGAGAGGCCGTACACGCTGAGAAGTCGTAAGACGACATCCAGTGACACCGTGGCGTCGCCGTTTTCGAGGCGAGAAAGGGTCGATGGTGACGTTCTCGCTCTTGCTGCTGCGGCCTTGCCCGTGATCATTCGTCGGCGCCTGGCCAGTGCAAAACGCTCCCCTAGCGCCTTAGCCTGGCGCTCCAGCCTGGGCGTCAATGGAGCTTTTGGAGTCTTCATGGAGCCCCCTAAATTTCATAAGTGGGCAATAATAGCCCTTAAGACCCTATTTATGAAAGTTATATCGTTGCGATCTGGTGTGCCAGACCCCGACCCAGCGCCTCCTCACGCTAGGTCGGCCAGCCAGCCTCACGGCCACCGGCCGGTTTTTCCGCAGCCCAGACCGCATCTTTACGGACTCCTAGCTAGCTTCCTCCCAACTCGCACAGGCGCTTAGCCCAGAGGGCAAGCGCCTGTCGCCTTTCTGGCAAATATTCATACTTGTCATAAACACCACGCACCCCCACTAATCTTGTGATTGAGTGATCGCTCTGCGATATCAGGCGCCACACCAAGTGCGCTCAGATGCGTCCTGGCCGTTCGACGGAAGTCATGAACCGTGAATGGCTCTATGTCGATGGGAAGCTGCTTCAGGGCCAAATTCAGCGTATCGGGAGATACATGCCCAAATCGTTTCTTCTTGGTCACTCGACGAGCCGGAAACAGGTAATCACTCCCCACCGAAAAGACTTTCACCTCCCGCAACCAGCCAATCACTGGCTCAGCAAGGGGTATGACGATGGCGGTGCCAGTCTTCGTCTCGCTAAGCGTCCAAAGACCATTTTCTAAATCAAACGCATCCCATTGAGCGGCCAGCAACTCCATCTTGCGGACGCAAAGTGCTAACAACAATCTGACGGCCAGCTCGTTCGGCCGGGTGAATGACGGTGATGCCGTCATCGCACTAAAGAGATTACGAACCTCACTATCAGAAAGGTACCGGTCTCGGCTGACAGGGGTTCCGCCAGCATCGCTGATGTCAAAATCTGCAGCGGGGTTGGAGTCCATCATCCCGCGCTTTCTCGCAAACCTGAACATCTTGCGCATATCGCACAGCGCGTTCGACGCGGTTGCTGGGTACTTCTTTTTCGCCCGCCGCAACACGGCATCAACATCGCCCGGGCCGACATTCTTGAGCAGGATTGCTCCGATAACCGGAACGATGTGTCGGTCGATACGACGACGAACCACCTGAGGCGCCTTCAGTCGGGATTCAACCTGAGACGCATACCAATCATTGGCCAGCTCAGATACCGTGCGTGCCGCACTTTCATCACGCTTCGCTGCCCGGCGCTCTTCGGCAACATCCCGCCCCTCATCGAGAGCGACCCGCAGGCTACGTGCATCGCGACGCGCCTCAGCTAGCGATTTATCGGGATAGGTGCCAATCGGAACCCATCGGGCGCGCCCGGCCCTGTAGTAACGAAAGTTCCACTGATTCGCGCCGCTCTCCTTCGCTCGGAAGTAAAGGCCTCCACCACAGGCCTGTGCGCTGGCCGGCCGCTCACGCTGCCAGCGGCGAATATTCAGCTCGGTAATTGTCTTGCTGCTTCGTCCATGTATCCCACGTTCGATTTGTAGCCAGAGTCGACACAACCTCATGCGGGCAATTCTGGCTACAACAAGGGCTACAAATCAACCCTCAGAAGTGGTGAGATTTTCTGAGATGCGGAAAGACGAAATCATGTCGTAACTATTTGTTATTTATTGTATTTTTCAACAATGATTTTGAGGGCAGAGCGCTCCTGAGACATCACTCGATGTTCTGCACCTGCTCGCGCATCTGCTCGATCAGCACTTTCAGTTCCACCGCCAGGCGGGTCAGTTCGGCGTCCATGGACTTTGAGCCCAGCGTGTTGGCTTCGCGGTTGAATTCCTGCATGAAGAAATCCAGTTTGCGGCCGACCGGCTCGCCGCTCTGCAGCACGTCGCGCACGGCCGTGACGTGGCTTTTCAGGCGCTCGATCTCTTCATCCACGTCAAGGCGTTGAACGAACTGGACCAGCGCCTGCTCTCGGCGTTCCGGCTCCATGTCGATCATTTCTTCCATTCGCTGCTGCAGTTTTTCACGCCATAGGCGGGTTTGCACCGGCAGCCGGACCAGTACCTGCTCGATCAATGTTTCGATGCCGGCCAGACGGGACTCCAGCACCTCGGCAAGCCGCTCGCCTTCGGCCGCTCGGGTCTCGCACAGGGACTGAATCGCGCGGCCGGCCAGCTCCTCGAAGACCTGCCCGAGCACGCTCAGATCCGGCTCCTGCTCGTTCAGCACGCCGGGCCAGCGCAGGATCGAAATCGCATCAGACATTGCCGCATCCGGCAGGCTGGCCTGAACCTTTTGCATGGCGAGCAGCAACTGCTCCAGAGCGGATTCGTCGAGATCCAGAGGGGCAGCGCGGCGGTCGCTGCGCAGCCGCAGATAGGCTTCTACCTTGCCGCGCCCGAGCTTGTCCTTGAGCCGGTTGCGCAGGGTGTTTTCGAGCGCACGCAGCTCTTCCGGCAGCTTGACGGTCACGTCCAGGTAGCGATGGTTGACCGTACGCAACTCCAGCTGCAGCTCACCCCAGGGCGAATCGGCGGTTTCGCGGGCGTATCCCGTCATGCTTCGAATCAGGTAAGCTGCCATCGTATGTTCTTGTTCCAAGATAAGGACTGGAAGTATAAACGGGGAGATCATGGCGCCGGCCGCAAATTCCGAATTTGTCAGCCTGGTGGGCGACCGCAGCAACAATCAGGATCGGGCGATCTGCTTGCAGGACGATCGGCGCCTGCTGATGGTTGTGGCCGATGGCATGGGCGGTCACAGCGACGGCGCCAGCGCGGCCGAGGCGGTGATCGAGACCGCGGCACAACTCTTCCGGGAAAACCAGGAACTGCCCGCCACCGGACTGATGCAGCGTATCGCCCTGCAATCGCATTTATCGCTGCTGGAGCTGCATCCGAATCTGAGCAATCGCGACCAGCCACGCACCACGGTCGTCATGCTCCATTGCCAGGCCGGTCGCGCCGTCTTCGCCCATGCAGGCGACAGTCGCGGCTATCTGCTGCGCGATCAGCAAACCCTATACCGCACCCAGGATCACTCGGTGGTCGCGGAGATGATGCGGCGTGGAGAACTCAGCGAAGAACAGGCCCGACGCCACCCTTTACGCAACCAGGTGACCCGCTGCATTGGCGGCCAGGGACGGCCGGCCGCACTGCAGTTCACGCCCTGCCCTCCTCTGCAGGAGAACGACCAGTTCCTGCTGTGCTCCGATGGTTTCTGGGAGCCGCTGGAGAGCGCGGAAATCGCCAGCGACAGGCCCTTGCAGGAGCTGGCCCAGATCGCCGTCGGCCGCCGCACAGGCCGGGCGGACAATTGCACCGCCCTAAGATCCGGGTTTCGCCCCGTATAATCCCGCCTTTCTTTCATTGGATTTATTCATGACACGACCCAGCGGGCGTTCCGCGGACGCCCTGCGTCCCGTCAGCATCGAGACCGGATTCACGAAACATGCCGAGGGCTCGGTCCTCATCCGTAGCGGCGACACCCATGTGCTGTGCACCGCGTCGGTGGAAGAGCGCACCCCACCCTGGCTGCGCGGCTCCGGCAAGGGCTGGGTCACGGCCGAATACGGCATGCTGCCACGCTCGACCAATACCCGCTGCGGCCGCGAAGCCGCACGCGGCAAACAGTCCGGCCGCACCCAGGAAATCCAGCGCCTGATCGGTCGCTCCCTGCGCGCTGCAGTGGATCTGCAGGCCCTGGGAGAGCGCTCCATCGTGGTCGACTGTGATGTCCTGCAGGCCGATGGCGGCACCCGAACCGCGAGCATCACCGGCGCCTATGTGGCGCTTCACCTGGCCACCAGTGGTCTAAAACTCAAAGTTCCGCCAATGTTCGGCCAGGTGGCCGCGGTTTCGGTCGGCATTGTGAGCGGAGAGCCGGTGCTGGATCTGGATTACGCCGAGGACTCCAGCGCGGAAACCGACATGAACGTGGTGATGAACGAGGCCGGTGGCTTCATCGAGATCCAGGGCACGGCGGAAGGTCACGCCTACCGCCGCGACGAACTCGATGCGATGCTTGATCTGGCGAGCAGCGGCATCCGGCAACTGCACGAATTACAACGTGAAGCCCTGGGCCTGTAAATGAAGGATCTCGTTCTCGCCAGCGGGAATCGCGGCAAGCTGCGCGAACTCAGCCTGGCGCTGGCACCGCTGGATTGGCGCCTGCGGCCGATTTCGGAGTGGACCGAGGAAAGCCCCGAGGAAACCGGCACCAGCTTCGAGGCCAATGCCCTGCTCAAGGCGCGCCATGCGGCGCGCCTGACCGGCCTGCCCTGTCTGGCGGATGATTCCGGCCTGGCGGTGGATGCGCTGGACGGCGCTCCAGGAGTGTATTCCGCCCGCTATGCCGGGGCCCATGCCAACGACCAGATGAACAACGCAAAACTGCTGGCTGCCCTCGACGGGACGCCGGTCGCGCAACGCGGTGCACGCTTCATCTGCGTCATCGCCTGGGTCAGCCGTGCCGACGACCCGGCGCCCGTGCTGGCACGGGGTGAATGGCAGGGCGAGATCCTGCCCGCCCCCCGCGGCGACGGCGGCTTCGGCTACGACCCCCTGTTCCTGGATCGCGAACTCGGCCTCAGCGCCGCCGAACTCGGCCGTGAGCAGAAGCTGGCCCGCTCCCATCGCGGCGCGGCCATTCGCGCCCTGCTCGAACGATTGCGCCAGACCGGACCCTGATGGCCACACTGCCGCTGTCCGTTTACCTGCATCTGCCCTGGTGTGTCCGCAAATGTCCGTATTGCGACTTCAACAGCCACGCAGGACAGCCGGAAGAAGACCGCTACGTCGAGGCACTGCTGCGTGACATCGATTTCGAATTGCAGTCAGAAAGGCGCTGGCCGGAGATCCGTTCCATCTTCATTGGTGGCGGCACCCCGAGTCTGTTCAGCGACCGTGCGATCGGCCGGGTGCTCGAATATCTGGCCCAACACCTGCATTTCCATCGCGACGTCGAAATCACCATCGAGGCCAACCCGGGCACGGTGGATGCGGCCCATTTCAGGGGCTACCGGCAGATCGGCATCAACCGTCTGTCCATCGGGGTGCAAAGTTTTGATGCGCAGATGCTCGCCAGGCTCGGCCGCATCCATGATGGCGAGGCCGCCCGCAATGCGCTGACCGAGGGGCGCAAGGCCGGCTTCGACAACATCAATCTCGACATCATGCACGGCCTTCCGGGCCAGTCCGCCGCCCAAGCCCTCGCCGACTTGCAGACCGCCGTGGAGCTGGCCCCCGAACACCTCTCCTGGTATCAGCTGACGATCGAGCCCGGCACCGCATTCGGACAGAACCCGCCGCAACTGCCCGACCATGACCTGTGCGCCGAAATCGAGGAGCGCGGATTTCACAAGCTCGCCGCTGCGGGCTTCCGCCACTACGAGGTTTCCGCATTTGCCCAGATCGGCCGACGCAGCCGGCACAACCTGAATTACTGGCGCTTTGGCGACTATCTGGGCCTGGGCGCCGGCGCCCATGGCAAGCTGACCCTGGCGACCGGGGTGCGTCGTCGGGCGCGCCTGCGCTCGCCGCAGCGCTACATGCAGGCAGCCGGTTCCGCCGCAGCGCTGGCCAGCGAATCGTTTCCCTCGCCCCAGGACCTGGTCAGCGAATTCGCCCTCAATACCCTGCGCATCCGGGACGCCTTCAGCAAGACCCGATTCGAGGCGCGTACCGGGCTGAATTTTGCGGATCTGGCGCCGGCGCTCGATGAAGCCCAGGCCCTGGGACTCGCCCGCCTGCGCGCCAACACCTTGCAGCCCACCGCACTGGGGCGACGTCACCTGAACCGCCTGCTGGAATGCTTTGCCGAAATCCGTGCATTTCAGTAGACTACGCGACCTTTTTCGTGTTGCCGCCTGGGCAAGAGCTATGAAACCCGATATTCATCCAAAATATTCCGCCATGAAGGTCACCTGCAGCTGTGGCAATGCCTTTGAAACGCGGTCGACGCTGGGCGAAGACCTGCAGATCGAAGTCTGCTCACAGTGCCACCCCTTCTTCACCGGAAAGCAGAAAGTGCTGGATACCGGTGGCCGCGTGTCCAAGTTCCGCGAACGCTACGGCTCCTAAGTTTGGTTGCCGCGATCGGGCGCATGATCATGTCGAAGGGCGATCAAGAATGACCGAAAACCCCCGAAAGCAACAAGCGCTCGACTACCACGAGAAGCCCAGGCCGGGCAAGCTCGCGATCGCGGTCACCAAACCGTTTACCACACCTTCGGAACTGGCCCTGGCGTATACGCCGGGGGTGGCGGAGCCGGTGCGCGCCATCATGGACGACCCGGCCAATGCCTATCGCTACACCTCGAAGGGGAATCTGGTCGCCGTCATCAGTGACGGCACGGCAGTGCTCGGCCTCGGCAAGGCCGGCGCGCTGGCGTCCAAACCGGTGATGGAAGGCAAGGCGGTCCTGTTCAAGAAATTTGCCGATGTCGATGTGTTCGACATCGAGGTCGATACCTGCACGCCGCAGGAATTCATCGATACCGTGGCCAGAATCGGCATCACGTTCGGTGGCATCAACCTGGAAGACATCGCCGCACCGCACTGCTTCACCATTGAGAAGGCGCTGCAGGAACGCCTGGACATTCCTGTTTTCCACGATGACCAGCACGGCACCGCCATCATCGTGGCCGCCGGCCTGCTCAATGCCCTGGAACTGCAGGGCAAACAGATCGAGGAGGCGCGCATTGTCTGCCTTGGCGCCGGCGCGGCAGGCATTGCCTCGCTGCGACTGTGTCATGCCCTGGGGGCAAAGCGCGAGCACATCAGCGTGGTTGACCGTGCCGGCGTGATTTATGCCGACCGGGAGAATCTGCCCGACTACAAGGCCGAATTCGCCAGACAACAGGACGGCCCCCGCACGCTGACCGAAGCCATGCGCGGCGCCGACGTCTTCATCGGCGTGTCCGGCCCCGGATTGGTGGACGCGGACATGATCCGCAGCATGGCGGAGCGCCCGGTGGTCTTCGCCCTGTCCAACCCCACACCTGAAATCCTGCCGGAAGTCGCCAATGCCGTCCGCGATGACCTGATCATGGCGACCGGTCGCAGCGATTATCCCAACCAGGTCAACAATGTCCTGGGCTTTCCCTACATCTTCCGTGGCGCCCTGGATGTCCGTGCTTCAAGCATCAACCAGGCGATGCATCTGGCCGCGGTCGAAGCGCTGCGCAGCCTGGCCCACGAACCGGTTCCCTCCACGGTGCTCGATGCCTATGGCCGGGATGCCTGGGCTTTCGGCGCGGACTATATAATTCCCACGCCACTCGATCCGCGGCTGATCGACGTGGTGCCCCAGGCGGTCGCTCGTGCGGCGGTCGACTCGGGCGTAGCCCGTGCACCCTATCCAACACACTACTAATATCTACATCGTTGCGGAGCCATCCGGCCACCGCGAAACCGGAGAAAGTGATGAGCGAGAGCAAATTCATTCTGACGAGTCCTGACGGTCAGACTACCGAATTGCCGCAGGTGGAGGGGTCACTGGGCCCGCAGGCTGTGGATGTGCGCGGTCTGTACGGCGCCACCGGACATTTCACCTACGACCCCAGCTTCAACTCGACCTGCAGCTGCGATTCCGCCATCACCTACATTGACGGCGCCAAGGGCGTGCTGATGTACCGCGGTTACCCCGTGGATCAACTGGCCAACAAATCCAGCTTCATCGAGGTCTGCTACCTGCTGCTGTACGGCGAACTGCCGACCGCCACCGAACTCGAGGAGTTCGATCAGGCGATTCGTTATCACACGATGTTCAACGAATCGCTGCGCAGCTTCTTCAATGGCTTCCGTTACGACGCCCATCCGATGGCCATGATGGCTGGCGTAGTGGCCTCGCTGTCGGCTTTCTATCACGACACCACGAACATCAACGACCCGGATCATCGCAAGATCTTCTCCCGGCGCATGATCGCCAAGATTCCGACTATTGCAGCGGCGGCCTACAAGCGCTCGGTTGGCCAGCCCTTCATGTACCCGCAGAACAATCTGGACTACTGCAGCAACTTGCTGCACATGCTGTTCGCGGTTCCGGCGGAAAACTACGAGGTCGATCCGGTGGCCGCCAAAGCGCTGGACGTGCTGTTTATCCTGCACGCGGACCATGAACAGAACGCATCCACCTCCACCGTGCGCCTTGCCGGCTCCACCGGCTGCAATCCGTATGCGGCCATTGCCGCCGGGATCACCGCGCTCTGGGGGCCGGCCCATGGCGGCGCCAACGAGGCGGTGCTGCGCATGCTGGACCAGATCGGCACCATCGACAATGCCGACAAGTTCATCGCCAAGGCGAAGGACAAGAACGATCCCTTCCGGCTGATGGGTTTCGGTCATCGCGTGTACAAGAATTTCGACCCACGGGCGACGATCATCCGCGAGCATTGCCACAAGGTCCTGGCCCATCTCGGCATGGAGAACGATCCGAAATTCGAACTGGCCATGAAACTGGAGCAGGTCGCCCTGGAAGATGACTACTTCAAGGAAAAGAAACTCTATCCCAACGTGGATTTCTATTCCGGCATCATCTACAAGGCGCTGGGCATTCCGGTCAGCATGATGACCCCGATGTTCGCCATCGCCCGCACCGTGGGCTGGGCCGCCCACTGGCAGGAAATGACCGCCGACCCGAGCAACCGCATCGGCCGTCCGCGTCAGATCTACAAGGGCAGCCCGCTGCGGGACTACGTCGACATCACCGCACGCTGAAGACCGGCCCAGCCGGACCAGAGACGTACAGCTCCGGATGGGGCTGTACGTTTTTTTATGCCCGCGATGCGCGACCGGATGGCCGCGCTAGAGTTCAGACGCAGTTCGCCTCGAGTTCCTTCAGACTCCAGCGCCGCATCGGCCGGCCGTCAATCGGCGACAATGGCGACCAGCGCAAGTCCTGCTCGGCAAAAATCGCAATCTCGATGTCAATGTCGCCGGCGACAAAGACGCAGGTGGGTCGTCGCACTTCCTGCCCGCCCGGATGACGGAAGCGACGCTCCGAGGTATCAAAAGGGATATTTCGGTCTGCCAGATGGAAATCCAGCGCCTCGTCGAAGGGACAGAACACATGCAACTGCACCGGGCTGCGAACCGTGGCAAGCCCGTTCACGACCGCACCCACCGCGCGCGGATGAAAGACGGAACACAAGATCATCGCCTGCACCGCCGCCTGCCGCAGGTTCCGCAGGCGCTCGAGCCAATCCTCTGCCTGAAACCGCTGCAGATACTCGCGCAGGCAATCCGCGACCTCCAGGTTGGTCGGCAGGAGCCGACCCTGGCCAGGCCAGATTTCCAGCGCCTTGGTCTTGGCCAAGGCATAGTCCGCGATGCCCTGCTCGGCCATCAACCGGGCCGCCTCGCAGGCCACCTCGCTGCGTCCGGGCACGGTCATCAGAAAATATCCTCGATCAGATCGCCCTGCTGATCGGCTGACTGGCCGGTTTCAGGCTGGAAGGAGTCACCGGCACTTTCGACACCGGCCGGATCCATCTCCGGCAGTTGCCCCTCGAGAAAGATCTCGAAACGGGCGCCGGGAAGGCCGAATGCGGCCAGACGTCCGGTCTTCGGATTGATCCTGGCACTCACCACCCCGTCAGCCTGCGGCAGGCTGCGCGACGGCATGCCCTTGAGGGCGTGCTGCATGTAACTCATCCACATCGGCAAGGCAGCCCGTCCGCCGGTCTCTTTCGCGCCCAACGGGCTGATGTCGTCGAAGCCCACCCAGGCCACGGCAACCTCCGCGGCATTGAATCCGCAGAACCAGGCATCTCTCTGATCGTTCGTGGTGCCGGTCTTGCCGGCCAGATCATCGCGCCCCAGGGCGCGCGCGCGCACCCCAGTGCCACGGCGGATCACATCTTTCATCATGTCGTTGATGATGTAGGCGTTGGCCGGACTGATGACCTGTGACGCCAGCGGCGGCGCTGCCCCGGCTTCAGCAGCGCCCTCGGCGGCCTGAGAGCCGGCATCACCCGGCAGCACCTGACGCGCGCGCAGGCAGCTTTCGGCACAGACCGTGGCCGGACTGGCCTGGTAGAGGATGTCGTCCTGCGAACTGCGAATCTGCTCGATCAGATAGGCGGAAACCCGATATCCCCCGTTGGCGATCACGGCGAAGGCCTCGGCCATCTCCAGCGGACTGAATACGCCGGTCCCCAGGGACATCGACAGATCTCGTGGCACCCGGGAGCGCTCGAAACCGAAGCGGGTGACATAGTCACGCGCGGCATCGACCCCGATGCTGTCCAGCACGCGAATCGCAACCAGATTGCGCGACTTGGCCAGCCCCTCCCGCAGCGGCGTCGGACCGTAGAAGCGGCCGCTGTAATTCTGTGGACGCCAGGCCCCACCGAGCGCCGGATCATGAAACACGACCGGCGCATCGTTGATGATGCTCGCCGGGGTAAACCCGTGTTCCAGCGCCGCCGAATAGATGAAAGGCTTGAATGACGAACCCGGCTGCCGCCGCGCCTGCATCGCCCGATTGAACTTGCTGGCGAAATAGTCGAACCCCCCGACCAGAGCCTGAACCGAACCGTTGCTGGGGTTGATCGCGACCAGGGCCCCCTGCACTGCCGGCACCTGGGCCAATTCCCAGGCCGGCGCATCCGCCAGCGCCCGCAGGCGGACCAAATTCCCAGGCTTCAGTTGCGTGCCCAGATCGGGCCAGGGCTGTGCGGCGAGGGACAGAACCTGGAATCCTGGGCCGGTGGCATACACCAAGAGCTCATCGGCCTGCTGGCCGAGCACGATTGCCGGCAGCAAGCCACCGACCAGATCATGTTCTTCCAGCAGGGGATCGAGCAAGGCGGGCAAATCCTTTCGCTCCATCAAGGCGAACTCTTTGCCGAGTTCGTCATAGCTCAGCTCGGCGCCGCGAAATTCATGTCTGCGGTCATAGCTGAGCAGATTTCCCCGCAGGGCGCTGACGGCGGCGCGCTGCTTCTCGGCAACAATCGTGGTCCGCACGATCATGCCGCTGGTGTACGCCTCCAGGCCGTACTGATTGATCACCCTGGCCCGCGCGTACTCCGCCACGTAGTTGGCCTCAAGGTCGATGACTCCGCGCCGCAAGCGGGCGCTGATCGGCTCAGCCTTCGCCGCCTCCAGCTCCGGCGTCGAGATGTAGTCCAGTTCATGCATCCGGCGCAGCACATAGTTGCGGCGGAGCAAGGCACGCTGCGGCCCGGAAATGGGGTTGTAGCGCGAAGGCGCCTTGGGCAGGCCCGCGATCATGGCCAACTGCGCCAGACTCAGCTCGCTGAGCTCGGCGTCATAATACACCTTGGCAGCAGCACCGATGCCGTAGGCCCGGTGGCCAAGAAAGATCTTGTTCAGGTAGAAGGTCAGGATTTCTTCCTTGCTGAGCTGGCGCTCCATGTCCAGCGCCAGCAGGATCTCCTTGAATTTACGGATATAGCTTTTTTCCGAGCTGAGAAAGAAATTCCGCGCCAACTGCATCGTAATCGTGCTGCCGCCCTGCGCCTTTTCGCCGGTCAGCAGCAGCACCCAGACGGCGCGCAGCAGGCCCTGATAGTCCACACCGGGATGTTCGAAAAACCGATCATCTTCCGCAGCCAGGAAGGCCTGCACGAGGGCTTTCGGAATTTCCTCATAGGCGAGTGGCTCCCGTCGTTCGGCCCCGTATTCGCCCAGCAGCACGTCATCGGCCGAATAAATCCGCAGGGGAACCTGCAACTGCAGATCACGCAAACCCTGCGTCGAAGGCAGGCTCTGCGAGAAATGCCACACGAGCATGCTCAGTCCGACGCCTCCGGCCAGAGCGCCCAGCACGGCAAGAGCCAAAAAAACTTTGAATACACGCATGCAAAATTCACACAAAACGGGGGGCAGGAAAGTGGAATCGTCTCATCCGCGGAAGAATCTGCAAAATTTTTTCCAGCAACGCCGATGTTGAAAGCTCCGTACTGTGAGATATAGTAGCCCGCGAAACCTCTGGAATTGACCAACTGCGGAAACAGGGCGGAGACCCAAGATGGGCGGAATAAGCAACCTATTTGCAAGAAGACCCACTCCTCTGCTGGGAGTCGACATCAGTTCGTACAGCGTGAAGCTGCTCGAGCTGTCCAGGAAGAACGTCAATTTCTGCATTGAATCCTATGCCATCGAGCAGTTGCCGCCCGGTGCCGTGGTCGAACATCAGATCGTCGAACCCGAAGCCGTAGGCATCGCGCTGACCAAGGCGCTGAAGCGAACCGGCAGCCGTACCCGCAAGGTCGCGATCGCCGTCTCCGGTTCCTCGGTGATTACGAAAACGATTCAAATGCCGTCGGACTTGCGGGAGTCCGAAATGGAGGAACAGATCAAACTGGAAGCGGACCAGTATGTTCCGTATCCAATCGACGAGGTCAACCTGGATTTTCAGGTGATCGGCGAGACGTCCAAGACCGCCGACTCGGTCGACGTCCTGCTCGCGGCCTGTCGCACCGAGACGATCGAGGAACGCATCGACGTCCTGGAGATGGCCGGACTGGAGGCAGAGATCGTCGACACCGAATCGCAGGCGCTGGAGAATGCCTGCGAACTGCTGTTCCCGCAGATGCCCAATGCGGGAGAGGCCAACACCTGTGCGGTCGTCGACATCGGTGCCTCGAACACCACGTTCATGGTGTTTCATGATCGCAAGGCGATCTACCGGCGAGAACAGCAATTTGGTGGACGCCAGCTCACCGAAGACATCATGCGGCACTACGGGATGTCTCAGGAAGAAGCCAATAATGCGAAAAAACTTGGTGGCCTGCCGGAAGATTACGATACCGAAGTCCTGCCCTACTTCATCGACGATCTCACCCAGCAGATCGACCGATCATTGCAGCTGTTCTTCGCCAACTCGCCCAAATTCAACGAAGTGCAGCAGATCATCCTGTCCGGCGGCACCGCGGCCATTCCAAACCTCGACGAAAGGGTACGGGACAAGATCGGCATTCCAGTTGTCATCGCCAACCCCTTGCGTAATATGGAAACGGGCCGCAAGTCCCGGCCCAAGCAACTGGAACAGGACGAAACCGCGCTGATTCTGGCGATCGGCCTGGCAATGAGGGCATTTGACTGATGATCAAAATCAATCTGCTCGACTGGCGCCAGGCAAGAAGGGAAAGACGCCAGAAGAATTTCATCGCCGCCCTTGCAGGCACAGCGGTACTTGGCCTCGCCATCGTGTTCGCGATGGTGTCCAAGATCAACGGCGACATCGAGCATCAGCAACAGCGCAATCAGCGGCTCAACGGCGAAATCGCGCAGCTGAACAAGCAGATCAAGGAAATCGCGGAACTCGAAAAGGTCAAACAGGATCTGCTCGCCCGTATGCGGATCATTGAAGAGCTGCAGCAGAGCCGCACGGAAATCGTGCATTTCTTCGATCAGGTCGTGGCCACCACGCCACCGGGCCTGTATCTGACCGAACTCAAACAGCAGGGCACCACTACCGTGGTCAATGGCATGTCCGAGTCCAATGGCCGGGTATCGACCTACATTCGCAATCTTGATGCATCGGAATGGTTCAGCAATGCACGCCTGATCGTCATCAAGGCGAAAACCGATCAACGCCGGCGTTACAGCGAGTTTTCGCTCAGCTTCCGGGCGGCGAAAAAGAAAAGCACGAACGAGGACGGCATTGAATGAATCTGCAAGACGCGCTCGATGAACTGCAGTCGCTGGACGTCAATAATGTTGGTGCCTGGCCGACATTCGCCTACATAGGCGCCTGCATCCTGCTGCTGGCCCTGATCACCATCGGCGGTTACTACTACCAAGTCGATCCCAAGAAGCTCGATCTGCAGCGCGTGCAGCGCGAGGAGAACAGCCTGCGTCAGGAATTCGAGAAAAAGCAGGTCAAGGCGGCCAATCTCGATAAATTCCGGGACCAGTTGGCGGAAATGGAAAAGTCTTTCGGCAGCATGCTGCGTCAGCTGCCGAGCAAGAGCGAAGTGGCCAACCTGTTGAACGACATCTCGCAGACCCGCGTCGCTGCGGGCCTGGAAGAACAACTGTTCAAGCCAGAAGGCGAGCAACCGCGCGATTTCTATGTCATCTTGCCGAACAAGATCACCGTGACCGGCAACTATCATGAAATGGCGGATTTCGTCAGCCGGGTTGCCGCCCTGCCACGCATCGTCACCATCAGCGATGTCCACATCAAGACCGAAGCCGACAACAAGAAGAATCTGGTCATGAACGCGACCGTCAATACCTACCGGTATCTGGACGCCGATGAGGAGAACCGCGAATGAGCCCGCTGTCTCAAAGCCGCTTACAACGGGCCTGCATCGCCCTGCTGGCCCTCGGTGTCCTGAGTGGCTGCGAACGTGACATGAGTGATCTGGACCAGTACATCGATCAGGTCAAAGCCCGACCGGCTGCCCCGATCGACCCGATCCCGCAGATGAAACCCTACGAGCCGTATTCCTACGCCAGGCAGAATCAGACCAGCCCTTTTACGGCCTTTGCCCAGGACGAACCCGCCGCACTGGCCGATGCAAAACCTTCCAACACCGGCTTGCGACCAGATTTTTCCCGCAACCGTGAGCCTTTGGAGGAGTTTCCGCTGGACGGCATCCGCATGCTGGGAACACTGGATTTCCGTCAACAGCGCTTCGCCCTGCTGAGCGCCCCGGACGGGGTGGTCCATCGGGCCACACATGGAGATCATCTGGGGCAGAATTTCGGCCAGATCGTCGCCATTTCTGACGCTCAGGTTCGCCTGGAAGAAATCGTTCCAGATGGCCTCGGCGGCTACGTCAAACGGGCTGCGGTAGTGGCCATTTCGGAACAATAGTCATGGACCTGCTGAATCAAAAACTGCGCTCAGAACACGCAAGCAAGTCCCGAAAGGTGCACGAGTTGAGGAACACTATGATCAGGCAAGTCGGACAACCGGCCCGAGCACTGCGGGTCTTCGCCATCATCGCGGCGGGCCTTGCGTCCTGGACAGCAAGCGCCGGGCCCAGTCTGACGGAGGTCAGCGTGCAGCCCTCGGATGCCAGCCTGACCATCGAACTGAAACTCGACGGCGCCGCGCCGGAAACTTCCGTCTTTGCCCTGGAGTCACCGCCCAGGATCTCGATCGACATCCCCGATACGGCAGTCGCATTGAAAAACCGCCGGATGCAGATCAATCAGGGACTGGTGCAGAGCCTGACCGCCGTGCAGGCCAGCGGGCGTTCCCGCGTGGTGCTGAACCTGCAGAAATTGCCCGAGTACTCGGTCAGTTCCAGCGGCAATTCCATCCTCGTCGTGCTGGAAGGCAGCCTGCACAAACCGGCGCCTGTGCCCGTCGGCAGCAAAGGCACCGACAAGAAGGCCGGCGAGCCGAAACGCATCAGCATCGTCAATCTGGATTTCCGGCGCACCGAAACCGGGGCCGGTCGACTGCTGCTGGAACTGGATCGCGACAGCGTCGATGTCGATGTCCACAGCGAGGGCGGCAAGATCGTCGCGCTGTTTCGCAACACCGCAATCAGCGAGGACAAGCTCAGCCGCATCGACGTGCTGGATTTCGCCACCCCGTTCAAGTTCATCGACACGATGATCGAGGGCATCAATACCAAGGTCTCGATCACGCCGGTCTCCGGCGCGGAGTTCGAGCAGGTGGCCTACCAACTCGACAAGACCTTTGCGATTGAACTCCAACCGCTGACGGAACGCGAACTGGCGGAGATCTCACGCCAGCAACCGGAATTTACCGGCGAGCGTCTGAACCTGAATTTCCAGAACATCGAGATTCGCGCGCTGCTGCAGATCATTGCCGACGTCGCGGGCAAGAATCTGGTGACCTCGGATTCGGTCACCGGCGATATGACCCTGCGGCTGGAGAATGTACCCTGGGATCAGGCGCTGGACATCGTCATGCGCACCAAGGGCCTGTCTAAAGCCGAAAGTGGCAATGTGCTGTGGATCGCACCTACCCAGGAAGTTGCCGCCCAGCAGGCCAAGGAAATCGAAGCCCTGGAACAGGCCGAAAAGTTGGCCCCGATCGTCAGCGAAATCATCCAGATCAACTACGCCAAGGCCTCGGATCTTGCCGAAATGCTGGATAGCAATGACGTCAACGACGACAACTCCTTCCTGAGCAAGCGCGGCAAGGTGACCGTGGACGAACGCACGAACGTGCTGATCGTGCAGGACACCCGCGAAAAGCTCGAAGAAGTGCAGGCTCTCATCGCGCGCCTGGATGTGCCGGTGCGTCAGGTCCTGATCGAGTCGCGCATCGTCGTCGCCAATGTCGACTTCAGCCGCTCCATCGGCGCCAGTGTGGGGGTGACCACCGCACAGACTTCTGGCAGCACCCTGATCGGCACATCCGGAACCTTGGCAGGCGCCAATGCGGTCACCTCGACCTTGTCACCGTCGGCACTGCTCACCAACCGACTGGCGAGCGCCTTTCCTGCGTCCTCGGCAGGCCCCCGGGTGCCCAGTTATGGCGTGTCCATCCTGGGCGCTGATTTCCTCATCGATCTCGAGCTTTCCGCACTGCAGGCCGAAGGCAAGGGCGAGGTGGTTTCAAACCCCCGCGTCATCACTGCCGATGGCCGCGAGGCGCTGATCGAGCAGGGCGAGGAAATCCCGTTCACCGCCGGTGGCAGCGGTGCCGCGACCGCGCAGACGCAGTTCAAGGAAGCGGTGCTGGCGCTCAAGGTGACTCCGCAGATCACGCCAGACAACCGGGTCATCATGGATCTCGTCGTGTCCAAAGATAGCCGCGGCGATGTGGTGCCACAGGCCACCGGTGGCAGTGCGGTCGCCATCGACACCAGCAGCCTGGACACCCAGGTCCTGGTCAACAATGCCGAAACCGTGGTGCTGGGCGGCATCTATGAACAGGAGCGCAAGGAATCGGTGTCCAAGGTGCCGCTGCTGGGAGATATCCCGCTGTTGGGCTATCTGTTCCGCAGCAAGACCGTTGACCACAACAAGCGTGAATTGCTGATTTTCGTCACCCCGAAAATCCTCAGCGAAGGACTGTCTGCCAACTAGGCTCCTGCCATCGCCCGGCGCCATTCAATTCATCTGGTCTCCGACTGCTTCTTCCGACGGCCGTATGTGAGGGCATGGCCGGCGGCCCTGCCCTTTCCTGAATCGTGAATCAAAGTATCTTTCTGGTGGGTCCGATGGGCTCAGGCAAAACCACGGTAGGCCGTTATCTGGCGCAACGACGGAGCCTGCAATTCATCGATGTCGATCTGGAACTGGAGGAGCGTACCGGCGTCGACATCCCCTACATCTTCGAGAAAGAAGGGGAGTCGGGCTTCAGAGCACGGGAGGAAGCCTTACTGGAGGAATTGACCCAGCGTGAAGGCATCGTGCTCGCCACCGGAGGCGGCGCGGTCATGCGTGAGGCGAATCGCCGCTGCCTTGCCGCCCGGGGCCTGGTGATCTACCTTTTCACCGAAGTGGAACAGCAGTGGCGGCGCACCCGCAAAAGCCGCAACCGCCCCCTGTTGCAGGAGGGCAACCCCAAGAAAAAGCTGAAGGAACTGATGGCCATTCGAGACCCCCTGTACCGCAGCATCGCCGATCTCGTCATCCCCAGTCGCGCCCAGTCCGCCAAAGTGCTGGCGGCCAGGATCGACCACGCCGTGCAGGAGCTCAGCCACGCATGATCCGCAATCGCGTCGATGTCCAGATTCCGGGGCGCCGCTACCCCATCCTGATCGGCCGGGGCCTGCTGGAAGACACCAGTCTTTATCCGCGCAACGCACAGGCCGGGCGGGCGATCATCGTCAGCAACACAACCGTCGCCCCGCTGTACCTGAGTCAGGTGCAAGGCGCGCTGGGCGCGAGCGTTCCGGTGCATATCCTGCCGGATGGCGAGCAATACAAATCCATGGCGCAGCTCAATGCCCTGCTCGACACCATGCTCGACCGGCGCCTGGCGCGAGACAGTACTGTCATCGCCCTGGGCGGCGGCGTGGTCGGCGATCTGGCCGGCTTCGCCGCGGCGATCTATCAGCGCGGTATCGAGCTGGTGCAGGTCCCGACCACGTTGCTCTCGCAGGTGGATTCCTCGGTCGGCGGCAAGACCGCGATCAATCATCCGCTCGGCAAGAACATGATCGGCGCCTTCCACCAGCCCGAGGTGGTCATCACCGATCTGTCGACCCTGGACACCTTACCCGACCGAGAACTGATCGCGGGCATGGCCGAAGTCATCAAGTACGGGCTGCTGGGCGACCGCAATTTCCTCGCCTGGCTGGAATCCAACATGGGCGGCCTGCTGAACCGTGACCAACAGCTCTTGAGTGAGGCGATCGCCAGTTCGTGTCTGCACAAGGCGCGCATCGTGGCTGCAGACGAACGCGAGAAAGGCCGCAGGGCGCTGCTCAATCTGGGCCACACCTTCGGCCATGCGATCGAAGCACACCAGCAATACACCGGCTGGCTGCATGGAGAAGCGGTTGGCGCAGGCATGTGCATGGCGGCCGAGCTCTCCGCTCGGCTGGGCTGGATCAATCAGCAGGATTGCCAACGGGTGAGGACGCTGATCCGCTCTGCCGGCCTGCCGGACAGGCCACCTGAGGGCCTGAGCGCCGTGCGCATGCAGGAATTGATGCAGGGCGACAAGAAGGTGGCCGAAGGGCGCGTTCGTCTGGTGCTGCTGCGTGCGCTGGGGGAAGCGGTCCTCAGCGCGGACTACGATGACGCGATGCTGCAGCAGACCCTGCAGCAGGCGTGCCGGACATGAGCCTGGCCGCCTACGCCGCGCAGCCTGAACACAGCCGTGGACGCCGTTATCCCGAACCGCCACCGACGCTGCGCAGCGAGTTCCAGCGCGACCGCGACCGCATCGTCCATTCCACCGCATTTCGTCGCCTGGTTTACAAGACCCAGGTCTTCGTTAATCACGAAGGCGATCTGTTCCGCACGCGGCTGACCCACTCTCTGGAAGTCGCGCAGATCGCGCGCACGATCGCGCGTAATCTAGGGCTCAACGAAGACCTGGTCGAGACCATCTCGATCGCCCATGACCTGGGTCATACGCCCTTTGGCCATGCCGGCCAGGACGCACTGAACCAGTGCATGGAGGGCGCCGGTGGCTTCGAACACAATTTGCAGTCCCTGCGCGTGGTCGACGTGCTGGAAGAGAAGTACGCTGAATTCCCGGGCCTGAATCTGTGTTTCGAATCCCGCGAGGGCGTGCTCAAGCACTGCTCCAGAAAAAACGCACGGGAACTGGGCGACATCGGCCAGCGCTTCATCCAGCGCAGCCTGCCGGGGGCGGAAGCGCAGCTCGCCAACCTGGCCGATGAAATCGCGTACAACAATCATGACGTGGATGACGGCATTCGGGCCGGCCTGCTCAGCATTGACGAACTTTGCCAGACCCGGCTGTTCGGGCGTTGCCATCACGAGGTTCGCCGCCTGTATCCGGAACTGCCGGAAAAACCTTTGCGACACGAAATCATCCGCCGCATGATCAATGCGCTGGTCGTGGATCTGACGCGCGAGAGCCTGCAACGCCTCCAGCAGCTCGCGCCGGCGAACATCGACGAGATTCGCGCCCATCCGACTCCGGTCATCGCCTATTCCGAGCAGATGGCGGATGAATCCCGGGAACTCAAAGCCTTTCTGCTCGAACGCCTGTATCGCCACTACCGGGTCTACCGATCCAGCCTCAAGGCCAAGCGTGTGGTCAGCGAACTGTTCCAGGCCCTCAGTAGCGAACCGGCCATCCTGCCGCCCCAGCAGCAGCGTTCGGTTGAACGCTACGGACTGCCGCGCGCGGTGGCCGATTACATCGCCGGCATGACGGATCGCTATGCGATCGAGGAACACGAGCGGATCTTCAATCCCAGGATTTTGTAATCCGGCCCGCCTCTGGCCGCAGCTTGAAGACCGTCCCGGGCTAGCCGTCTCAGGGCGGCCGGATCCTGCGAAGTGCCGGCGATCCCTGGCCAGCGAATTCGCAGGCACTGAGCAGGCCTGTATATTTGCTGCGCTGCACATAGCTTCATATAATCGTTCGGCTAAATGCGAAATGCGCGATGAAACGCAGTTCAAAAACCCGATCCGGCAGCGTGATCAGTTCTTGCGAAGATCCTGTCCGGCCAGAAAAATTCAGAATCCCGCGAGCCCTCTTCTGGCGCTGACACAGCCCGGACTCCGGCTCGCCTCACGACACATGGCAGGTGAGCATGCACCCCAACGGTCTCTACCGCCCCGAATTCGAACACGATAGCTGTGGCTTCGGGCTGATTGCCCATATTCACAACCAGCCAAGTCACTGGCTGGTGCAGACAGCTGTCACCGCACTGGCGCGCATGACCCATCGCGGCGCGGTCGCCGCGGACGGCAAAACCGGTGACGGCTGCGGTCTGCTGATGAAACGGCCGGAGAAATTCCTGCGCAAGGCGGGCGCTCATGCCGGCATCGAAGTCGATGACAATTTTGCGGTCGGCAATGTCTTTCTCAACCGGGACGCGGCGATCGCCAAGGCCTCGCGCGAAACCATGGCATCGGCCCTGGCCGAGCAAGGCCTGCGCGTGGCGGGCTGGCGGGACGTCCCGGTCAACCATCAGGCTTGTGGCGAGCAGGCCCTGCGCAGCCTGCCACGGATCGAGCAGCTCTTCGTCAACGCACCGGCAGACATGCATCCCTTCGCGTTCGAACTCAAACTGTTCTACGCCCGCCGCGCCGCGGAAAATGCGCTGACCCAGCAGGATCCGGAGTTCTACGTCACCACCCTGTCCTGCCGCATCCTGCTGTACAAGGGCCTGGTCATGCCGGCGGCGCTGCCGAAGTTCTTTCTTGACCTCGACGATCCGGATCTGGAGTCGTCGATGTGCGTGTTCCATCAGCGCTTCTCCACCAACACCCTGCCACAGTGGCGCCTTGCCCAGCCTTTCCGTTTCCTCGCCCACAACGGCGAGATCAACACGATTCAGGGCAATCGCTACTGGTCCAAGGCGCGGGCGGAAAAATTCCGCTGCGCCAGCCTGCCGGACATCGAGACCCTCAAGCCGCTGGTGGTTCAGCGCGGTTCGGACTCGCAAAGCCTGGACAACATGCTGGAAGTTCTGCTCGCCGGCGGCCTGGATGTCTTCTCCGCCATGCGCATGCTGATTCCGCCAGCCTGGCAGAACATCGAACAGATGGATCCGGACCTGCGCGCCTTCTTCGAATACAACTCCATGCACATGGAGCCCTGGGACGGACCGGCCGGCATCGTCTTCACCGACGGCCGTTACGCCGCCTGCGCGACCGACCGCAACGGATTGCGTCCTGCCCGCTACGTCATCACCGATGACGATCACATCTGCTGCGCCTCCGAGATCGGCGTGTACGACTATGCCCCCGAGAGCGTGGTCGAAAAGGGCAAGCTCGGCCCCGGCCAGATGATTGCGGTGGATACCGAGAAAGGCGAAGTGCTGACCACCAGCGAGATCGATCGCCGGCTGGCGGCCCGACATCCCTACAAGAAGTGGCTGAAAGAGCATGTCCGGCGGCTGGAGTCCAGCCTCACCGAGGACACGCACGAGACCATGGCGGCGAGCACCGTCAAGATCTATGAAAAGCTGTTTCAGGTCAGCTTCGAGGAACGTGATCAGGTGCTGCGCGTTCTCGCCGAAGCCGGTCTGGAAGCGGTCGGTTCGATGGGCGACGACACCCCATCGGCGGTGCTTTCCCACAAGGTGCGTCCGCTCTACGACTACTTCCGCCAGGTCTTCGCGCAGGTCACCAACCCGCCGATCGACCCGCTGCGCGAACAGATCGTGATGTCCCTGGAATGCTGCCTGGGCGCGGAAAAATCCGTGTTTGACGAAAGTCCGGAAAGAGCCGCGCGCCTGCTCGTCGATTCGCCGGTTCTCTCCGAAGGCAAGTTCAAGAAACTGCTTTCCATCGAAGACCCGGCCTACGCCCATGAAGTCTTGGACCTGTGCTATCCGGCCGAAGGCTCGCTGCAATCGGCACTGATCGACCTGTGCGATCAGGCCGAAGCCGCCGCCCGCAACGGCAAGGTCGTGCTGATTCTGTCCGACCGCTTTGTCGCCCGCGACAAGTTGCCGATTCACGCCTTGCTGGCAACCGGTGCGGTGCAGCACCGCCTGGTCGAAACCGGCCTGCGCTGCGACTGCAATATCATCGTCGAAACCGCCACCGCGCGGGACTCCCATCATTTCGCGGTGCTGCTCGGGTACGGGGCCAGCTGTGTTTACCCCTACCTGGCCTATGAGTCCCTGCGCGACATGGTGCGCAGCGGCGAACTGCGCAATAAAGCAATCGCCGACCTTGAACGCGCCTACCGCAAGGGCGTGAACAAGGGGCTTTACAAGATCATGTCCAAAATGGGCATTTCTTCCGTGGCCAGCTATCGTGGCGCCCAGCTGTTCGAAATTGTCGGCCTGGCGACCGAGGTGGTGGATCTGTGCTTCAAGGGCACGACCTCCAGAATCGCCGGAGCCGAATTCATCGATCTGGAAGACGATCAGCGGGTGCTGGCGCAGTTGGCCTGGAATCCGCGCAAAAAGATTGATCAGGGCGGCCTGCTCAAGTACGTCCACGGCGGCGAATACCACGCCTACAACCCGGATGTCATCGCTGCCCTGCACACCGCCGTACGCAGCGGACGCTATGAGGACTTCGAGGTCTACGCCAGACTGGTCAACCAGCGCGAGCCGATGACCTTGCGCGACCTGATGAAACTGAAGGCCGGCACGCCCATCGCGCTGGAAGAAGTCGAAAGCCTGGAAGACATCCTGTTGCGCTTCGATTCCGCCGGCATGAGCCTGGGCGCCCTCTCGCCCGAAGCCCATGAGGCCCTGGCGCAGGCCATGAACCGCCTGGGCGGTCGCTCGAATTCCGGCGAAGGCGGCGAAGATCTCGCCCGCTTCGGCACCGATAAACGCTCCAAGATCAAGCAGGTGGCTTCCGGTCGCTTCGGTGTCACGCCCCACTACCTGGTCAATGCCGAGGTGTTGCAGATCAAGATCGCGCAGGGCGCGAAACCGGGCGAAGGCGGTCAGTTACCGGGCCACAAGGTCAACGAGTACATCGCCAGACTGCGCTACTCCATGCCCGGCGTCGCCCTGATCAGCCCGCCACCGCATCACGACATCTACTCGATCGAAGATCTCGCCCAGTTGATCTTCGATCTCAAGCAGGTGAACCCGGAGGCCCTGGTTTCGGTCAAGCTGGTGTCCGGCCCCGGCGTCGGCACCATTGCCGCGGGCGTGGCCAAGGCCTATGCCGACCTGATCACGATTTCCGGCTATGACGGTGGCACCGGCGCCAGCCCGCTGACCTCGGTGCGCTATTGCGGCACGCCGTGGGAACTGGGCCTGGCGGAAACCCATCAGACCCTGCGCCAGAATGATCTGCGCGACAAGGTCCGGGTGCAGGCCGATGGCGGTCTGAAAACTGGCCTGGACGTGATCAAGGCCGCCATCCTCGGCGCCGAGTCCTTCGGCTTCGGCACCGCCCCAATGGTTGCCCTGGGCTGCAAGTATCTGCGCATCTGTCACCTGAACAACTGCGCCACCGGTGTCGCCACCCAGAATGACGTGCTGCGCGAGCAGCATTTCATCGGCGAGGCCGACAGGGTGATGAACTATTTCCGCTTCGTTGCCCAGGAGGTTCGTCAGCTGCTGGCCGAGCTTGGCATGCGTTCGCTGCGCGAACTGATCGGGCGTACCGATCTGCTCGAACTGGTCTCCGGCGCCACCAGCAAGCAAAGCAAGCTGGACCTCGAGCCCATTCTCGCCGCCGCCGGCATGGTGAACGATGCACCGCATTACTGCATCCAGCCGCAGAACACCCCGTTTGACAAGGGCGAACTGGCCGAAACCATGGTGGCCGCAACCCTGCCGGCGATCGAGGCCAAGGCGGGCGGCGAATTCGAATTCACCGTCCGCAACATCAACCGCTCGATCGGCGCCCGCCTGTCGGGCGAGATTGCCCGCCGTCACGGCAACCACGGCATGGCGGATGCACCGATTACGTTGAAACTCAAGGGTACTGCGGGTCAGAGCTTCGGTGTCTGGAATGCCGGCGGCCTGCACCTGGACCTCGAAGGCGATGCCAACGACTACGTCGGCAAAGGCATGGCCGGCGGCCAGATCACGATCAGGCCACCCGCCGGAAGCCGGTTCCGGGCCTGTGATACCACCATCATCGGCAACACCTGCCTGTATGGCGCGACTGGCGGCAGGCTCTACGCCGCCGGCCGGGCCGGCGAACGCTTCGCCGTCCGCAACTCGGGCGCCCTCGCCGTGGTCGAGGGTGTGGGTGATCACGGCTGCGAATACATGACCGGCGGCGTGGTCACCGTCCTCGGCCCCACCGGCGTCAATTTCGGCGCCGGGATGACCGGCGGATTCGCCTATGTGCTGGACATGGACCGCCAGTTCGTTGATCAGTACAACCATGAACTGATCGACATCCACCGCATCGCCGCGGAACACATGGAAGCCTATCGCAATCACCTGCGCGGTCTGATTCTCAACCATGTGGAAGCGACCGGATCGGCCTGGGGCGACCAGATCCTGCAGGACTTCCGCGATTACCTGGCTCGCTTCTGGCTGGTCAAGCCCAAGGCGACGGAAATCAATTCCTTGCTCGACATGATCCGCGAAGCGGCCTGATCGCCGCTGCGCTACGAGAAACGACATGGCAAAAAATGCATTGCAATTCCTCGATCTGCCCCGGCACGATCCCAAGAAGACCCAGGTGGAAGTCCGGATCCACGATTTCCGCGAAATCTACGGCCAGTTCGACAAGTCACAGGCCTCCAATCAGGCCGGTCGCTGCCTGTCTTGCGGCAATCCGTATTGCGAATGGAAATGCCCGGTACACAACTACATCCCCAACTGGCTGAAACTGGTTGAGGAAGGCAATCTGTTCGAAGCCGCCGAACTGTCGCATCAGACCAATACCTTGCCGGAAATCTGCGGCCGGGTCTGTCCCCAGGACCGTCTCTGCGAGGGGGCCTGCACCCTGAATGACGGTTTCGGCGCGGTCACCATCGGTTCGGTTGAAAAGTACATTACCGATACCGCCCTGGCGCAGGGTTGGCGCCCGGACATGTCACAGGTCGTTCCGACCGGCAAGCGGGTCGCCATCATCGGCGCCGGCCCGGCGGGCCTGGGTTGCGCGGACATTCTCGTGCGCAATGGCGTCGAAGCCGTGGTGTTCGACAAGTACCCGGAAATCGGCGGCCTGCTGACCTTCGGCATCCCGCCATTCAAACTGGAAAAAGAGGTGGTCCGGCGTCGACGCGAGGTGATGGAAGGCATGGGGGTGGAGTTCCGCCTCAATACCGAAATCGGCCGGGATCTCGGCCTGCAGGACCTGCTTGACGAGTACGATGCGGTGTTCCTGGGCATGGGCACCTACAGCTACATGAAAGGGGGTTTTCCGGGCGAAGACCTGCCGGGCGTGCATGAGGCCCTCCCCTACCTGATCTCCAATATCAACCGGGAACTGGATCTGCCACAGACCGAAGGCGAGTTCATCGACATGCGCGAGCAGCGCGTGGTGGTTCTGGGCGGTGGCGATACCGCGATGGACTGCAATCGCACCGCGATCCGCCAGGGCGCCGCCCGGGTGAGCTGTGCCTACCGACGGGATGAGGAGAACATGCCGGGTTCACGCCGTGAAGTCGCGAACGCCAAGGAAGAAGGCGTGCGCTTCATGTTCAACCGGCAGCCGGTGGAAATCGTCGGCGATGGCAGGGTCGAAGGCGTCAAGGTCGTCAGCACGCGTCTGGGTGCGGCGGATGAGCGCGGCAGGCAGCGGCCTGAAGTGGTGCCGGGCAGCGAGGAAATCATCCCCGCCGATCATGTGCTGATCGCTTTTGGCTTCCGCCCCAGTCCGCCGGACTGGCTCGCTCAGTTCGGGGTGGACACCGACGACTCCGGCCGGGTCCGCGCTTCCGGCGCCGCCACGCTGAAGTTCCAGACCAGCAACCCGAAAATTTTCGCCGGCGGCGACATGGTGCGTGGCTCCGACCTGGTCGTGACCGCGGTGTTTGAAGGTCGCGAGGCGGCCGAAGGGATCCTGGATTATCTCGAAGTCTGAGGCACGCCATGAGGGCCCTTCGGGCCTGCCGGTTTCGCATGCCCGCTCTGAACGGGGATAATAGCGATCTGGCCACAGGGCCATCGCATCAGCCACGGGAGTACATCATGTCGCACCGGAACCTCCAGCATCTTGTTGCCTGCAGCCTGCTGGGCCTGTTGCTGAATGGCTGCGAAGCTGGCGGCGCCGGTCGTGACAACGGCGCCCCGCCAAACACCCTGCCCCCGCCGACCGAAGTGCCGGGCGACTGTGACCAGAACATCGACGAGCGCATCGCCGAAGCGCAGGGCTACTGCTACGAAACCGGCTTTTTTTCCCATGATGGCACCGAGATCGCGATGCAGATTTTCGTCCCGGCGGCCGGCAAGTTACAGGACCTGGCCGGGCTCAGCGTCGGCGGCAGCACGCCGGGCTATGCCCCGCTGATCGTTCACAGCCACGGCTTTGGTGGCACCAAAGCGGAGGATTTCTCCCCTCCCGGCACCGAACTCGACCGTCAGATCGCGCTGGATCTCTGGCAATCCGGCTACTGGGTCATCAGCTATACCCAGCGCGGCTTCGGCGGCGTGGATGGCAGCGAAAGGGCCAGCGGCGGCCAGATCGGCCTCATGAGTCCGGACAAGGAGGGCTGGGATTTCGTCCGTCTGGTCGATTGGGCCATCTGTCATCTGCGTGAAAATGCGCCCTTGCACCAGGCCGATGCGGCGCAGGATGAGGATCCGGAATTTGATGGCTGCGGCCAGCAATGGGGCGCTTCGCTGCTGGCAACCGACGCGGGCAACCGGCTGCAGACCTTCGACGATGATGTGGCGCTCGGCACCCTGGGCTACAGCTATGGCGGCGGCTTCCAGTTCAACGCGCAAAGCGTGGATCCACGCGTCGATGCAATGCTGCCGATGGGCACCTGGCACGATCTGCGCTCCTCCCTGCACCCCAATGACACGCCGAAGAGTGCCTGGATCACGATCATGACGGCCTTCAGTTCCTCGGTGCCGGGGGTTGGCGGCGGCAATGGACAAGCCCTGCCGGAGATCATCGTTTCCGCCAACACCGAAGCCGAAGGCGTCAATCTGGATCCGGCGGACTTCCCGTACAACAAGCCCCGCCAGGTCTCGACCAGCAATGCCAATATCCTGGCGCCGAACGGCGCCGTGGCTTACTGCGACGGGCATGCCGCTTACTACGCGGAGAAATTCGCCGATCCGGACGGCGAGCCGGTGGACCTGCAGGCAGCCAACCGCCCGGCACATGCCGTTACCTCACGCATCCCACGCGCCGACCTGTTCATGATTCAGGGCCACGGCGACACCCTCTTCCCCATGGGTGAAGGCTATGACAATGCCCGTTGTTTCGAGAATGCCGGGCGCGACGTGGTTTTCCTGAGTCAAAGCTCGGGCCACCCGCTGCCCTATCTTGGGCCGGACCACTATGCCGGTGTCGATACCAGCATGTATCTCGATGAGATCGTCCATTGCGGCATCGATGCACAGGGCCGGCCACAGCGCTACAACACGCGGCAACTCGGACATCAGTGGTTCGACAGCAAGCTGCTGGGGCGCGACGGTTTCACCAGTGCCTTCCGCGCCTGCATCACCCAGGCGAATGCCGATACCGGGCTGGTGCTGGACACCGCTGACCCCTACTTCTCCAACGGCACCAGCAACAGCGCCAACACCGCGTATCAATGGTCGCGTGAAGGCGCCGCATTCCCCCGCATCGGCGACATTCCGGTCGGCGGCACCCGCTTTGAGCTGCCCGCCACCAGCCTGAACACCGGCCCCGGTTCGCTGGGCCAGGAAATGGATTCGGATCCGCGGGTGGTTTTCATTCCGCTGCTGCAGGCCCAGACCCCCACCGTGCTGGCAGGCCTGCCGACAGCCGAGCTCGAGATCAGCCGGGCCAATCCGCTGGCCGATGAAATCTTCTACATGGGCATCGCGCTGCAGCGCTGCCAGACACGGCCACAAGCCGATCAGGACCCGGCCCAGTGTCAGGATCTCAGCCCGGAATTGCTGCATTTCCAGGCCATGCCGGTGCGCGTATTCGCCACCGACGCGATCGCCAGCAACGCGCAATATCCACAGGACGACCCCCGCAATTTCGCCGGTCAGGCCTCCGGCCACTACTATCCCATCCGTTTCGGCGACAATCCTGAAGCGCCCGCCAAGGGCCGGCTGCATGGCGTCAGCGCACGCCTGTACCCCGGCGACCAGGTCGGGCTGATGCTGATGGCCGAGCACCCGACCTTCACCGCGATCAACTCGGCGGCCCCGGGGCAGGTCAGCCTGAGCGGCAGCGTCGAGCTGCCCATCCTCAGCCTGCCCAACCCGGTTCCCGGCACGACGCCGGATTACGTTATCGAACGCGAATGATCTCGCGCGTCACAGTCCGCCCTGCTGCGGCCGACTGCATCACCCGCCCTCCAGCACACGGCTTGCCATGAAACCTGCTATTCCTTCAAACGAACGCCTGATTTTCGCCCTCGACGTCCCCGATGTCAGCTCCGCGAGAAAGCTGATCCAGCAACTCGGTGACACCGTCGTCTTCTACAAGCTGGGCCTGGAACTGGCGATGACTGACGACTACTGGCGTCTGATCGAACACCTGCTGGGCGAAGGCAAGAAGGTCTTCGCCGACCTGAAGTTCTTCGACATCCCGGCCACCACCGCGCGCGCGGTGCGACAGCTCAGCGAGCGCGGCGTGCACATGTGCACCGTGCATGGTAACCAGGGCATCATGGAAGCTGCGGCACAGGCCCGCACCGGTGCGATGAAGGTTCTCGCGGTCACCGCACTGACCAGCCTGGACCGCGGCGATCTTGATGATCTGGGCTTCGCCTGTGATGTCGAGACCCTGGTGCTATCACGCGCCCGGCGCGCCCTGGCAGCCGGTTGTGATGGCGTGGTCTCCTCCGGCATGGAAGTCGCCGGCCTGCGAGCCGCAGGGCTCGAGGAACTGATTCTGGTCACCCCCGGCATCCGACCGGTCGACAACCGGCCCGAGGATGATCAGAAGCGGGTGCTCAGTCCTGCCCAGGCGATCCAGCTCGGCTCGGATTACCTGGTCGTCGGCCGCCCGATCCGCGCGGCGGCGGACCCGCGCGCCGCTGCCGCGGCCATCCAGCTGGAAATCGCCCAAGCCCTGAGCCAGGACGCCTGACATGCCTTTGAAGAACGATCTCCTGATCAAGGCGCTGCTGCGCCAGCCGACCGAACGCACACCGGTGTGGATGATGCGCCAGGCAGGCCGCTATCTGCCCGAGTACAAGCAGACCCGCGCCAGCGTCAACGGCTTCATGGGCCTGTGCCAGAACCCGGAACTGGCCTGCGAGGTCACGATGCAGCCCCTGCGCCGGTTCCCGCTGGATGCCGCCATCCTGTTCTCCGACATCCTCACCGTGCCGGACGCCATGGGGCTGGGTCTGTATTTCAGCGAGGGCGAAGGCCCGAAATTTTCCCGTCCGCTGCAAACCGCTGCCGATATTGCCTGCCTGCAGGTTCCCGACCCGAACCGCGATCTCGGCTATGTCATGGATGCGGTCCGTCACATCCGCCGGGCCCTGGACAACGAACTGCCGCTGATCGGCTTCGCCGGCAGCCCATGGACCCTGGCCACCTACATGGTCGAGGGCGGCTCCTCGAAAACCTTTTCCCGCATCAAAGCCCTGCGTTACACCGATCCGGCCAGCCTGAGCCGCCTGCTGGATGTGCTGGCCGATGCGGTCGCCGCCTATCTGAATGCGCAGATCGAAGCCGGTGCCCAGGCCCTGATGATTTTCGATACCTGGGGCGGCGTGCTCGCCCACCGCGACTACCTCGATTTTTCCCTCGCCGCGGGTCAACGCATCCGCGAGGCCCTGCGGCGCCGCCAGGATGGCCAGACCATTCCGGTGGTCTGGTTCACCAAGAACGGTGGCCAGTGGCTGGAGCAGCAGGCCGATGCCGGCTTCGATGCACTCGGGCTCGACTGGACGGTGAACCTGAGCGAGGCACGGGCACGGGTCGGCGCTCGGGTTGCCCTGCAGGGCAATCTGGATCCATCCGCGCTGCTTGGCAGCCCGGCGGTGATCCGCGAACAGGTTGCCCGCATCCTTGGCGAGTTCGGGCATGGCAACGGGCATGTTTTCAATCTTGGCCACGGCATCACCCCCGACGTTGACCCGGCCCATGCCGGCGCCATGATCGATGCCGTGCATGAACTGAGTCCGGCATTTCATCGCTGAGCCGCAATGCATACCTTTCGGCGAATTCTCTGCGCTCTTGTCCTGCTCAGCCCGCTGGCCCAGGCCGAAGAAGGCATGTGGCTGCTCGACCAATTGCCGCTCCAGGCCCTGAAGGATGATTACCAGTTCGAGCCCCAGCCGGCCTGGCGCGAACGCCTGCAAAATGCCACCCTGCGTCTGGCCGGCGGCTGCTCGGCGTCATTCGTATCCCCCTCCGGGCTGCTGCTGACCAATCATCACTGCATCCGGCAATGCCTCGCGCAGCTGTCCAGCCGGGAGCAGAATCTGTTCGAAACCGGCTTTCAGGCCACCCGGGCCGAGGATGAACGCATCTGCCCGGAAGTCGAGATTCATCAACTGATTGAAAGCAGCGACATCAGTCCGGTGATCGCGCAGGTGGTCAAGGACCTGGCACCGGCACAGGCCGCAGCGGCCCGTGAGGCCGCCCTGGCCGAGTTGCAGACGTCCTGTGCCGCCGGCGCGCCAAAGCTGCGCTGTGAAGTGGTCTCGCTCTATGGCGGCAGCCGCTACGCACTGTACCGCTACCGCCGCCACCAGGATGTCCGTCTGGCCTTCGCGCCGGAAGCCGCCATCGCCCATTTCGGCGGCGACCCCGACAACTTCAGCTTCCCCCGTTACGCCCTGGACATGAGCTTGCTGCGGATCTATGAGGATGGCCGGCCGCTGTCAACACCTCAGTATTTTCCGATCAAGGCCGCCGGCGCACGGCGCGACGAACTGGTTTTTGTCACCGGCCATCCGGGCGCAACCCAGCGTGATCTCACCGTCACCCAGCTGACCGCACTGCGCGACCTGATCCTGCCACAGAGAATCAGCTACCTGGCCGAGTTGCGCGGGGTACTGCGTCAATTCGCCCAGCAGGGCCCGGAGCAGCAGCGCATCAGTCGCCGGGAATATCTGGCCATCGAAAACGCGCTCAAGTCCTTCCGCGGCCGTCACACCGCGCTGAGCGAACCAGGCTTCATGGAAGCACGGGTGGAGGCGGAAAAGGTGCTGCGGAAGAAAGCCGCGAAACACAAGCTGCTCGGCCCAGACAGTGCCAAGGCCTGGGATGAAATCAACCAGGCCCAGCAGATCTGGCGCGACATTTATGCCGAATATTCCATGCTGGAGCTGATGCGCGGCTACCAGTCCGATCTGCTGGCCATCGCCCGGCACCTGGTCCGTGCAGCACAAGAGCGCCCCAAACCCGACGCCGAGCGGCTGCAGGAATACGCCGATACCGCGCTGCCACAGCTGACCCAGCACCTGTTTTCCGCCGCCCCCATCCCTCTGCAACTGGAAGAGCTGACCCTGGGCTGGAGTCTGGAAAAACTGCGTGAACAACTGCGCCCGGACCACCCGGCGGTGCAGATCAGTCTGGGCGCGCAGAACCCGATGCAGGTGGCCCGAGACCTGGTCCGGGGCACGCGCCTGCACGAACTCGATCAACGCAAGGCGCTATGGGACGGCGGCATCGATGCCATCAATGCCAGCAGCGACCCGATGATCCGTTTCGCCCGTCTGATCGACGGGGCGGCCCGGGCGATTCGCCAGCGCCATGAGCAGGAAGTCGAGGCCGTCATCGCCAGGAACAGCCGGCTGATCAGCCAGGCCCGCTACCAGGTGGAAGGCGACTCACGCTATCCGGAAGCCAGCTTCACCCTGCGTCTCAGCTACGGCCAGGTCCGGGGCTGGCAGGACAAAGGACGGCAGATCGACCCATTCACCAGCATCGCCGGCATCCTGGCCCGGGCGACCGGCCAGCCGCCCTTCGCGCTGCCGGCCAGCTGGTCGGCTCTGGGCGACGGCGAGGAATTGCAGTACGCGATGAATTTCGTCAGCAGCAACGACATCATCGGCGGCAATTCAGGCAGCCCCGTGCTCAACCGCGAAGGCGAACTCGTCGGTCTGGTGTTCGACGGCAACATGCACTCCCTCGGCGGCGCCTATGCCTATGATGGCCGCTACAATCGCGCGATTGCCGTCCACCCGCAGGCCATCAGACTGGCATTGCAATCCATTTACCACGCTAACCGCCTGGCCGAAGAGCTGTTCCCCCGGCCATGAGCCTGCATCCAAAGGCGCAGATCTGTACCTGGGCACGCAACACGGAAATCGAGCACACCTACCATGATGAGGAATGGGGTATTCCGCAGGCCGATGATCGCAAGCTGTTCGAATTCGTGATTCTTGAAGGTGCCCAGGCTGGCCTGTCCTGGCTCAGTATCCTGCGCCGCCGCAGCGGCTATCGCCGCGTGTTTCATGACTTCGACCCCAAGCGGGTGGCTCTGATGGATGTCGATGAGCAGGCTGCGGCACTTCAGGATACGGGCATCATCCGCAATCGAGCCAAGCTACGGTCAGCTGTGAGCAATGCCCAGGCATTCCTACGGGTTCAGCAGGAGTTCGGCAGTTTCTCCCGCTATATCTGGGGATTCGTCGATGGCCGGCCGATCCAGAACCAACGCCAGAGCATGGCGGAATTGCCGGCCAATACGCCTTTATCGGACCGCATCTCCAGGGACCTGAAACAGCGGGGCTTCAGCTTCATGGGGAGCACCATCGTCTACGCCCACATGCAGGCCAGCGGCATGGTCAATGATCATCTGCTCAGCTGTCCCTGCCACGCACGCTGCGCGGAACTGGCCGAAAACTTTTCTGCAGACGCGGTTTGAGCCCGCTTCAGCCGCCCCGCTCCGCTTCATACTGCTGCTTGATCATGCCCTGGGTGTAGGCATAACTCTGCCCGGTCTCCTCTTGCTTGCATTCCACCATGGCGTGCACATAAGGCAGGCGGGATTCGATCCCGTATTCGATGGTCGGCGGCAAGACCTCGGGATGATCGAAACTGCCGGTGGACAGGCAGATCCATTCGCTTTCATTGTAGGCAAAGCTGATGGGCGTGCCACAGTGGGAACAGAAGCCCCTGCGAGCGACGGTTGACGAGGCGAACAGGGCCGGTTCCTCGTCCAGCCAGCGCAAGGCGCTGCGTTTGACCGGAGCCAGAGCGGCAAAGACATTGCCCACCGCTCGCTGGCACATGCGACAGTGGCAGAAATGCACGCCCTGAGGCTGCATCTCCACGCGGTAGCGTACCGCGCCACACTGGCAGCCTCCGGTATGGACCTGGCGCTTGCTGATCTCGCGTTCTTTCATCACCCTGCTCCGTGACTGCGGACCCCCAGTGTACGTCATCGGGCCAGGCCTTCCAGGGCCCCGGTGCAGGCGGGCTGAATCGCCCCGTGACGGCCTGAACATTGCATCGCGCGCCAGCCAGCCCGCGATCTGCTTGCTCCGTGGTGCCGAACCCAACGCAGTCAGACCAATCGACGCGCACAAAAAAGCCCGACGATGTCGGGCTTTTTTCATCGCGGACAGGCTCAGCCAAACAGGTGTTCCACGGCCGCCCGTTCTTCTCGCAGTTCCTGTTCCGTCGCATCCATCAGCTTGCGGCTGAATGCGTTGACCTCCAGGCCCTGCACAATTTCGAAATCACCGTCCTTGCACACGCAGGGGTAGGAATACACCAGACCCTCGGCAACGCCATAGCTGCCATCGGAAGCCACGCCCATGCTGACCCAGCCACCGTTGCTGCCCAGCGCCCAGGAGCGCATGTGGTCAATCGCGGCGGAAGCGGCCGATGCCGCAGAAGACGCGCCGCGCGCCTTGATGATGGCGGCACCACGCTGCTGCACGACCGGGATGAAAGTGCCTTCGTACCAGGCCTGATCGACCAGACTCAGGGCCGCAGTGCCTTCGACCGTGGCATGGTGCAGATCCGGATACTGGGTCGCGCTGTGATTGCCCCAGATGATCATCTTTTCGATGCCATTGAAATGCTTGCCGGTCTTTTCCGCCAGTTGCGCCAGCGCGCGATTGTGGTCCAGACGGGTCATCGCGGTGAACTGGCGCGGATCCAGATCCGGGGCGTTTTCGCGCGCGATCAGGGCATTGGTATTGGCCGGATTGCCGACCACCAGGACTTTGACCTGACGGCTGGCATGGGCGTTCAGGGCCTTGCCCTGCACCGAGAAAATCGCCGCATTGGCTTCCAGCAGATCCTTGCGCTCCATGCCGGGGCCCCGCGGCCGCGCGCCAACCAGCAAGGCGTAGTCGGCATCCTTGAACGCGACATCGGGATCATCGGTGGCGACGATGGAGTGCACCAGCGGGAACGCGCAATCATTCAGCTCCATCACCACACCTTCCAGGGCACCCATGGCCGGTGGAATTTCCAGCAACTGCAAGATCACCGGCTGATCCGGCCCGAGCATATCGCCGGCGGCAATGCGAAAAGCCAGGGAATAGGCGATCTGGCCAGCGCCCCCGGTGATGGCCACGCGTACTGGTGCTTTCATACTCAACTCCTGCGTCATGCCCACTGCGGGCAGATTAAAGACGCGGGAGCATAGCGAAATGCGGGATCGGGAGCAAAGCCAGGCGGCCGAGCTATTCCGGCGGCAGACTGAAAAAGAAGCGCGCGCCCTCGTTTTCGGCCGATTCCACCCAGATCCTGCCGCCATGCCGCTCCAGCATCTTCCTGACCGTGGCCAGTCCCATGCCGGTGCCTTCGGTTTCGACCGAGAGACGGCGAAAAACCTCGAACACCTGGGCGTGATGCGCCGCATCGATGCCGATGCCATTGTCCGCGACACAGAACTGCCACAGGCCCTTGGACCACTGGCTGCTGATCTCGATTCGCGGCGCGCGCTCCGGTGAGCGGAATTTCAGCGCATTGTCGATCAGATGCCAGAAAATCTGCCGGATCTGCTCAGGTTCGGCGAGGATGCTCGGCAGTTCGCCGATTTCGATGCGTGCGCCGGCCGCCTCGATGCGGGCGGAAAATTCCTTGACGATGCCCTCGACCACGCGCGATACGACCACGGTCTGCCGCTGCAGGTCGCCACCGCGCATTTGTTCGGTATAGACGAGCAGTTCATCCAGCAGGGCCTGCAGCCGCTTGACCCCGCCAACCGCCTGCTGCGCCAGTTCCATGCCACCCTCATCCAGCACCGTCTTGTAACGTCGGGCCAGCAACTGGATCGAGCCGCCGATGCCACGCAGCGGCTCGCGCAGGTCATGGCTGGCAATGAAAGCAAAGCGCTTGAGTTCCTCGTTTGAACGCTGCAGCTCGAGATTGCTGGCGCGCAGGGACTGTTCGGCCTGCCGCCGGGCGGTGATGTCCTGCAGCTGCACGATGAAATGCTCCAGCTGGCGCTGCTCGCTCCAGATCGGCGCCATGTTCAGCAGCAGCCATTGCGCCCCGCCCGAGTTCGAACGCAACTCCAGTTCCCGTTCGCAGGCAGCCTGCGTCCGGTTCTGCAACAGCGTGGCATCCTCGCTCAAGGCCGCCGCCTGTTCCACCCCCATGCGGGCAAACAGATTGCTGCCGATCAGCTCGGACACCCAGACACTCAGCATCTCCGCCAGCGCCCGGTTTGCCTCGGCCACCGTGCCATCCGCCGCCAGCAGGGCCTTGCCGATCGGCGAATAATCGAAGGCGCCATGGTAGCGCTGCTCGCTCGCCTTGAGCGCACGGCTGGCGGCCACCGCCACGCTGACATCATGCCCGCTGATGACGATGACCTCATGCGCTTCATCCTCGGCAATGCGAATGCCGGTCAACTGCACCCGCCGCCACTCGGGCTCGGCACCGAAACGGACTTCACAATGCTCGCGCTCACGCGCGTGCTGCAGGCGCCGCAGCCAGGCGCTCAGACGCGGCTTGTCTTCCGGGTGACACAGCCGGGCCAGAGGACGGTCCACCAGCTGCGCCGCCCGCACCCGACTGATCTGTTCCGCCGCCGGGCTGAGATAACGGATTCGGCCGGACAGGTCGATCACGCCGAGCATGTCCTGCGCGTACTCCACCAGCGCGCGATACAGGGGCAGATAGGTCGGGTGCGGCAACAGAAAATCTTCCAGACAGGCGGCTTGCCAAGGATACGCAGATTTCCCACACTTGGCGCTTGAACCGCTCATCAGACACCACCCAGGGCCTGGCCGCCGCGCTGCTGGCTTTCCTGCTATGGGGGCTTTTTCCGCTCTACTGGAAATTGCTGGACTTCGTGCCGGCCCTGGAAACGATGCTGCATCGCGTCGCCTGGTGTTTCGTCTTCGTCGGCACGCTCGTGAGCCTGCAACGCGGCATGAGCTGGTGGTCGTCCCTGACGCCAGGGCTGCTGCTACGGCTTGGCGCCTCCGGCATGATCATCAGCATCAACTGGTTTCTGTACATCTGGGCCATCAACAACCATCACATCGTCGAAACCTCCCTGGGCTACTACATCAATCCGCTGGTCAATGTCGCCCTGGGCACCGTGCTGCTGAAGGAGAAATTGAACCGCACGCAGTGGAGCGCCGTCGCCCTGGCCAGTGCCGGGGTGATCTATCTGACGATCATGCACGGCCGCCTGCCGTGGATCGCACTGATCCTCGCCTGCAGCTTTGCCCTGTACGGTTTCATGCGCAAACACACGGACATCGATGCGATCCGCGGGCTGGCCGTCGAGGGCGCCGTGCTCTTCCCCTTCACGCTGCTGGGACTCGGTTACTTGCACCTGCGCGGCGAGGGCCTGTTTCTGAGCGCGTCACCGGGCACCCAGGGCCTGATGGTGCTTGGCGGCCTGATTACCGCGATTCCGCTGTTGCTGTTCGCTTTCGGCGCGCGTCGCATCCCCTATTCCACCGTCGGCATGCTGCAATACCTCGCACCGAGCATTCAATTGCTGCTTGGTGTGCTGGTATTTGATGAAGCCTTCAATCGTGATTCACTGATTGGCTTCACCTGCATCTGGCTCGCCCTGAGCCTGTATACCAGTGACGGCATCCGCCGCATGGCCCGCAGTACCGGCTGAAGGCAGACGCGCGAGCACCGCAAGCGGCGCCCGGATCAGCAACAGCTTCTCCCTGCGGGCGGCGCCACGGCGGATCTCGATCCGGCTCTTTGCCACGCGCATCGCCCCGGCCAGCAAGGCAATGACCGCAGCATTGGCCGCGCCGCGATCGGCCGCCGCGGTTACGCTGAGTTTGAGTACGTCCCCCTGCCAGCCCACAATCGCATTGCGCGAGGCCCTGGGGGCGACCTTGATCTGCAGTCGAAATGCCTCGGCTTCCCGATCGCCGGCAGACATCAGCCCCGACCTCCTGCCGCCCGGCCGAACAATGCCCACTCGCGGTCCTGGCAAAACTTGCATGCGGAGCGGCCACAGGCTTTCATAGGCGAACTTTTCCTTCCGCAAGCTTTCTCCAAGACCCATGCAAAACTTCATCTGGCACAACCCACGCTGCAGCAAGAGCCGGCAGACTCTGAAGCTGCTGGAAGCGGCCGGTGTCGAATTCGACATCATTCACTATCTCGACCAGCCCCCGGACCGAGCCGCCATCCGTGCGGCCTGCTCAGGTCTTGACTGCAGTCCGCTGGACATCCTGCGCAGCAAGGAAGCCCTGTTCAAGGACCTGGGCCTGTCCGTGCAGGATCCGCGCAGCGATGAGGCCTGGATCGAAATCCTGGCGACCCACCCGCGCCTGCTGGAGCGTCCGATCGTGTGCATCAATGATCGCTACGCCCTGGGTCGTCCGCCGGAAAACGTCCAGGCCCTTCTGTAGTCGACTCGGGGCGCCCCGGCGTGTCGTTCCGGACCGAGCCGGCCTGCGTCACGCGGCGACTGCCCTGCCCCGCCAGGCGGTTGAGCGCGGCAATCGCACCATAGATATTGTCCGCGGTGAAATCATGGATGTTGCGAACCATCCGCGTGGTTTCCCGGGTCGCCGGGATCGCTTCGAGCAGATCGAAAGGGATTGCCGCAATGCCATGATGCAGCGCGCGGGCCGCGCGCGTCCCACCATCAATGCTGGACTCGGTGAGCGCCTGCCATTGCGCCAGACGCTCATTCGAGGCCTGCCACCAGCGCAGATCGGCCAGCAGGCAGGCGCTGCGCTCAAGCTGATCGGTCGCATGCCGCACTGTTCCCGCCTGACGATGCTCGAACCAGAGCAGGCCACCGGACAGCAGCAATGGAATGAGCAGGAGGAGGGTCTCAGGCCACACGGTGGATACTCACCTGAGCCCGCACGCCATGCTTGATGAGTTCCTGGCGGATGATCTTGACCGCGCGATCGTAAACCACCTTGCGCAAGGCCGGCGCCGCCATGCTGCCGAAGGTATCGGCGAACCAGGACTGTCTGGAGGCCAGCTCCATCGGATTGAGAATGTCCAGCGCGATGACCGGCCGGCCGCCACGCCCCAGCATGCGCACGACATCGGGCGCGGCATCGTGCGGCGCCAGACGCAGCTGCTCCACTTCCTGCTGCAAGGTCAGTGCCAGGCGGCGCAGGCTGAGCACCCGCCAGAGCAGAACGGCCAGCGCGACGCTGTTCAAGACGATCAAAAACCAGAACCAGTGCATCTGCATCTCCCTGCGTACGGTGGAATGTCCCGGCGATCTGATCGCCGTCCTTGAGCCCGGACCAGTTGAGGCCTGGCCCCAAGCATGGCCCGAAGAATGACCCAGGCCGGATGCATGCCGGTCCTGAGTGTAAGCCAGCTGCGGCGCCGGCGTCGGCCGACCACCCTCGCCAGCCTCGGCAGGCCGGATTGCGGCGCGACCGGGACGGCGAGGGCCGCCCGGTGTTGCACGCTCAGCGGCGGTGCCATCGACGAGGCCGAAATCAGGGCTTGACATTTATTTGAACATCGTTCATTAATCTATCTGAGCATTGTTCATTTAAGGAGAGACACATGCCAAACCTGTGGTCACGGATGAATCGAATCGTCACCAGCAACGGACACGCCGCCCTCGACAAGATCGAGAACCCCTTGCACATGAGCCAGGGCATCCTGCGCGAAGTCGATGACGCGCTGGAGCGCGTGCGGCACGCGCTGCTCACCGCGCTCAGCCGTTTCCGTCAGCTCGAACAAGCCTGCGCCAGCTTGCGCAAGGCCGTGCAGCACACCACAGACCGGGCCAGGAAGGCGGTGCAGCAGGGCGACGATGCGCGGGCCCGCGACTGCCTCGCCCTGCAGCTGGGCCAGCAGCGCGAACTGGATCAGCTCGAACAGATGCTGGAAAAGCAGCAGACCTGGCTCGACAGCCTGCGCACGGAGCGCGCAGCGCTGATCGCCGAACGTCAGGAACTCGCCAGCCAGGCTCGGCTGATCCAGCTCAGTCAGGGCCTGGTCGGCAGCGCTGCAGACGCCGCCGACCCCTACACGGCCTCGCAGCAGCGCCGCGAGCGCATGGCGAACTATGCCGGCCGAACGGAAACCCAGGTGCATGAATTGCAAAGTGCGCAGACCCTGCGGGCGGAGGAAGCCGGCCCACAGCTTGATGCCGAGCGCCTGGATGTCGATGCCGCCCTCGAGCAGCTCAAACGTGAACTGCAGGAGAATGCCGCATGAATCTGCATCTACAGGATCAGCAACGCATCGAAGCCCTGCGTCTGGACTCTCCCGGCTGGCTGTTCTTCGTCAAAGCCTCATTTGCCTGCGCGGTGCTGGGCATGCTCGCCGGGATCGTGATGATGCCAGTGGATCTGTGGGTCCGCGGCTACCTCGCCATGGGCACCTTCTTTCTGGTGGGCTCCAGCTTCACCCTGTCCAAAACCCTGCGCGATCAGTTCGAATCCAGCAAGCTGATCAACCGCCTCTCGAATGCCAAAGCAGAAAAACTGCTGGAAGAATACGATCCGGCCTGAGCCGGCTACAGGTCGCGCCCGTCCGGGCGCGACC
>JBFKDQ010000021.1:0-60131 GCA_041619555.1 Oceanococcus sp.
ATCTGGTCATGGGTCATCAGACCATCAAAAGCCGGATTGTCATAGCCGACCTCGCCAATGCGGCGCACGCGTTTCAAGCCAGGATTGAAAACCCAGACGCCGGTAATTTCTTTCATCCGGTCGATCGGGACATGAATCAGGGTGGAGTCCCCGACCTTGTTGGATGGCGCGACGACCTTGGTCAGCAACCAGAGATTCTGGTTGTCCAGATTCGCCAGCGTGGTTTCCGGGTGGTTGTAGTGATACGACAATTCCAGATAGCTGCGTTCCACCACGTAGTCGCCATCGGCACCGACAATGGCGTGATTGACGAAGCCTCGGTAACCCTGGGTGTTGTATCGCATGACATGATTCCACAGGGCCTCGATACCGGATTGCGGCAAGGGGAACGGGAAACCATGGGCGGTGCAGCAGAATCCGTGCCCCTCATTGGTCAGTTTGACCTTGGTTGCATTGTCCTTGGTGTGGTCATAGATGTACTGGGGGAATGAGGCGCTGCGCCGGGTGGGGTAGACCGGCATGGTGTAGGTGTCGGGAAAGGTCTTGAACAGCGCGATCTTGCCAGCCGAAAGATTTTTCTCGTATTTCTGGTAATTCTTGCCATTGATGACAAAGAGTGGCTGGTCGTCGCCGAACGGATTGTCGCTGCGTCCCATCGGCTTTTGTGGCAGTCCGCCGGCCCAGTCTGGGATGACGCTGCCATTGCCGGCGACTTCTCCGCCCAGCGGTGTCAGGTCAGCGCCAAGACGCTGAGCCTGTTCAGTCGGCGCCTTGGCTGCGGCCGTGCCACCGAGCAGGGCGGCGGCGAGCAGCACATGAGGTCTGAGTATCATTGGTCCTCTATCTCCCTTCAGTCGTTCGCATGGGTGGCGCGCAGGCGTTCCTGATCCAGATGCTTCGAGGGTCGGGCGAAAAAACGGGCGAGGGCTGGTAGCACCAGCAGTGCGCCGATCATGTTGGCGAGGAACATGAACACCATCAGCACGCCCATGTCGCGCTGGAACTGCAGATCGGACCACAGCCAGGTGATGACGCCGATGGAGAGTGCCACGCCGGTGAATGCGACGGCTTTGCCGGTGAGATTGAGGGTGCGGAAATAGGCTTCCTTCAGCGGCAGCCCATCATCCAGGTGATCCTGCAGAACGCTGAAGGTATAGATCCCAAAGTCGATGCCGATGCCGACCGCCAGCGCGGTCACCGGCAGGGTGGCAACCTTCAGGCCGATCTCCATTACCGCCATTACTGCATAGGCGATAAAAGACACAATGGCCAGCGGGGTCATGATGCAGATGATCGCGGAAAGCGAGCGGAAGGAGAGCCAGCACATCAATCCGACCGCCAGGTAGACCCAGAGCAGGATCGGTTTTTCCTCTGCCTTGATGACTTCGTTGGTGGCCGCCATGACCCCGACGTTGCCGCTGGCCAGGGCGAAATGAACCGGTGGATCAGCGTCATACTCCTGCGCCACTTCGGCGCGGAATTCCTCCGCTGCGGCAATGATGCCTTCCAGGGTGCCGGCCTTGTGGTCCCGGGTGAAAACGATGATCGGCATCACGCTGCAGTCCGGGTTTTGCAGGCCCGCAGAGGAGGGCACGGGGCTGATGGCCTGGACGATGGCGTACTGGTTGCGTGGCAACACCGCCCAGTCCGGACTGCCTTCATTCCAGGCCTTGCGCACCTGTTTGGCGATCTGCGGCAGCGAGGCGACCGAGTCCACCCCAGGCGTGTTCTGCATGCGCCATGCGAAACGGTCGATGAGGTCCAGCACCTCATGGCGGATACAGGCCTGCGCTTCGGTTTCGGCCATGATCTTGAGTTGGTCCACGCCAATGCGGAAATTCCTGGTAATGGCGCGGGAGTCCTGGTTGTAGCGCGAATCCGGCCGCAGTTCCGGCACGCCTTCATGGAAATCGCCAATCTGCAGATCCTGGCCTTTCCACAGGCCCCAGCCGAACAGGCCGGTGGCGATGACCAGAATGATCACCGCATTGCGGGTCTCCGTCGCCTCGGCGATGATGCGCCAGACCCGATTGCCCATTTTTTCGCGCCAGGCGAGCCGTGCGCTGTATTCGTCATGATTGCGGATGCTGATGAAACTCAGCAGGATTGGCATCAGCCACTTGTTGGTGACGATGATGGCGGCCATACCAAAGGCGGCATTCAGGGCCATTTCCTGGATGATCTGGATGTCGATCAGGGCGATCGTGACGAAGCCGAAAACGTCGGTCAGCAAGGCGGCGGTGCCAGGAATGGCGACCCGGCGGAAGGAATTGATGGAGGCTTTGAGGCTGGTCGCCTTGTAGGTGGTGATCTCATCCGCCCAGGCGTTGACCATCTGGATGCCGTGTTCGACACCATTGGCCAGGACCAGAAACGGCACCAGGATTGCGAACGGGTCCAGTCCCATGCCGAAAATGTGCAGCAGACCGAATTCCCAGATCACCGCGATGACGGAGCAGGCCAGGGGCAGGAAGGACAGCTTCCAGGACGCGCAGTAGATGCGCAGCAGAATCGCAGTCATCAACAGGGCTATGGCGAAGAACAGCACCACCTCGGTGGCGGCGTCGGTGACATTGCCCACGATCTTGGCAAAACCGATGATATGGATGCTGATCTCTTCGTCTTCGTAGCGCTGGCGAATGTCCTCCAGTTTCGCCGCCACCTCGCGATAGTCGAGTTTCTCCCCGGTGCTGGGATGAATCTCCAGCAGTTCCGCCACGATCATGGCCCCGCGCTGGTCAGTGGACACCAGCCGGCCGATGATGCCGGCCTTGCCGACATTGTCACGGATTTGCTGGAACATCTGCGGGCTGGGCTTGTAGTTGCGTGGCACCACATCGCCACCTTTGAAGCCACCTTCGACGATCTCGATGTAGCGCACGCCAGGGGTGAAGAGCGAGGTTACCCGTGAGCGATCAATGCCCGGCAGGAAGAAGATCTCGTCGGTGACTTGCTTGAGGCGTTGCAGAAACTCTTCGTTGTAGATGTCGCCGTCTTTCTGCAGCAGGGCGATGCTGATCAGATTGGCGCCGCCAAAGGCTTCCTTGTGGCGATTGAAGGTTTCCATGTAGGGATGGCTTTGCGGCAGTTGCTTGGCAAAACCTGCGTCAATCTCGACCTGGGACGCATGCCAGCCAAACCAGGCCGTCAGCGCGGCAAGAAAGGCCAGTCCAAGCCAGCGGCGTCCAAAGACAATCGGCTCGACCACTCGCAGGATGGTCTGTGCGGAAATCATGTGTAAAGGTCTCCCCAGCCCGGATGAAATCTCGGGGCAATGCAAACGATTTGAATTATCATTGCAGTATACCGGGACCATGAGGCTTCGCGCCCGTAGACCTCCCGGCCCCGGCTAACAGGACGAGAGCGCGATGAGTCAAGTATTTCTGGCGGTAGTGACGGCCCTGTTGAGCAGTGCCCTGACCTGGGTGATTGCCTACCTGTTTTATCGTCATCGCCTGCAGGATCAACTGGATCGAGTGCGCGACCAACTGGCGGAAGAGGTTGAGGAGCGGGTGCGCCGGGGGGCGATTGCAGCCGGCGAAGAGCTGTTGCCCGAATTCCGCAAGGAAGTGACCGAGGGCTTTCGCGATGCCTTGCGGGGCGTCGCAGGAGGCGATGTGGCACGCACGGTGGCGCGCACCGGCGCCGAGATTGTTGGTGGCGGGCTCGACAGCCTGTTTGGCCAGCGCAAACGTGGGCGTTTTGTGCCCTGGTAACAGTCGGGAATCAGGTCTGCACGGGCTGGGTCGCCGCCGCGCTGACGGCCGCCGGTCTCCGCATGTGTTGTTCATACAGGCTGAGGAGGCTCGGCACGACGATCAGGACCAGGGCGGTGGAGAAGGCGAGGCCGAAGGTGATCGAGGTCGCCATCGGGATCAGAAAGGTCGCCTGCAGGCTGGTTTCGAACATCAATGGGGTGAGACCGGCAATGGTGGTCAGCGAGGTCAGCAACACCGCGCGCAGACGTTGGCAGCTTGCTTCGATCAGGGCTGCGCGAATCTCCAGGCCCTTGTCGCGTAGTTCCTTGTAAAACGCGACGAGAATGATGGAATCGTTGACCACGATGCCTGACAATCCGAACAGGCCGAAAATGGACAGGATCGTCAGATCCAGTCCCATGAGCCAGTGGCCGAACAGGGCGCCGATCAGCCCGAAGGGGATGATGCTCATCACGATCAGCGGCCAGCCGTAGGATCCGAAGACCCAGGCAAGCACCAGATAGATCATGGCCAGGCCATAGAACAGGCCGCGCTGCATGTCGCCAAGCGTTGCCGCCTGATCGCGGGCCTGACCGGTGAATTCAAATTCCACCGGATATTTGCGGTGCAGTTCGGGCAGCACTTCACGTGCGAGATCGGCACGGATCAGGTTGGCGTTGGCGACCGACTCGATCACATCGCCGGTGATCTTGATCGCCAGGCGTCCGTCGGCGTGGCGCAGGCGTTCGAAACCCCGTTCGGCACGGAAGTTGACGGCATTGCTGAGCGGCAGGATGCGCCCATCGGGCAGCTGAATCGGCAGGCTGTCCAGGCCGTGCAGGAAATTTCTTTCCGCATCGGCGCCGACCACCCGGACTTCCACCTCGTCGCCATCAATCTGGATGATCTGCACGATCTCGCCATCGAATGTTGCGCGCAGCTGACGCCCGATCTCCGCGGTATTCAGCCCTAGCGCCTCGCCGGTGGCATTGAGCTCGAAGATGAGCTGCTCGCTGCCATAGGGCGTGTCATCCTCGACCCCGGCGACGCCGGGCACCTTGGCGAGAATGCCGGCCAGTTCGGTGGCGGCGCGTTTGATCACCACCGGATCATGCCCGCTGACGCGGATCTCAAGATCGCGCCCCGGCGGCCCGATCGAGGGCTCGAAAACGCCGAAGCTGATCATCTCAGGAAAGCGGGGAACGCGGCGCTCCAGTTCCTGGATGAACTGGCTGTTGCGCACCTCACGGTGGTCGGAAGCCAGCAACTCGATCTGCATGTGAGCGTACTGATCCCCCGTGCGGGTGAAATTGGTGCCGGGCTGGATGGCCATGCCCATGCGCGTCACCGCAATGGTGACCAGCCCGCCGCCGAGCGCTTCGTCGGTGGCCTGCAACTCCCGCTCGATCGCCGCCATGTATCGGGAGACGTCTTCCTTGGGTGTGCCGGCCGCGAAACTGGCGTTCGCAATCAGCATGTTCACTTCCGGGGTGGGGAAGAAGACAAAGGCCACGCGTCCCCCGGCGAGCAGGCCGAAGGCCAGAATCAGCGCACCAAATGCCCCGGCCAGAACCAGGCGCCGGTGATCCAGGGCATGGCTGATGATCGGTCGAAAGATCCGGTCACGGAACTGGTCGAAACGCTGATTGAGCTTTTGACGGGCGGGCCGCTCGCCGGCCGCATGCTGCTTGCGGAAACTGTGTTGTAGATGCCCCGGCAGGATGAGAAAACTTTCGATCAGAGAGGCGACGATGACGCAGACGATGACCCAGGGAATCGCTCCCAGAATGGCGCCGATGTAATCGCCGACCAGCATCAGCGGGAGAAAGGCGGCGACGGTGGTGAGGGAGGAGGACAGTACCGGCCAGAACATCCGGCGGGCGCCCCCTTCGGCGGCCTTGAGCGGGTCTTCACCGGTCTGATAATGGGTCAGCGCGTCCTCGCCGACGACAATGGCGTCATCGACGATGATGCCCAGCGCCATGATCAGCGCGAACAGGGAGATCATGTTGATGCTGCCGCCGATCAGGTACAGCACCATCAGCGTGGCCATGAATGAAACCGGGATGCCGACCGTGACCCAGAACGCGACCCTGCCGCTGAGGAAGAGATACAGGATCAACACCACCAGGACCAGGCCGGAAGCGCCATTCTTGACCAGCAGCTGAATGCGATCCTGCAGCGGCAGCCACTGTTCGTCATAGACCTCGACCTCGACCTCAGGCGGCAGGCTGGCGCGGAACTGGCTCAACCAGGTTTCCACGGTTCGGGCCATTTGCAGGGTGTCATCCTTGCTGGCGCGATACAGCGCGAGTTCCACCGCCGGTTTGCCATCCTTGCGCATGGTCAGCGCGCCGTCCTTGTTGCGCCGGCTTACGGTGGCGACATCGCCAAGGGTCAGCAACTGGCCGTCACGCTGGGTGATCAGCGGCAGGCGCGCGAAACCGAGTTCGGAACGACGTTTCTCGATGGCGCGCAGCTCGCGCGTGATATCGGACTGGCCCAGCTGCCCGGCGGGCACATCCTGGCTCTGCGCGCGGATCCGTTCGGCGATCTGCGGCAGGGTCATGCCCAGGTCATGCAGCATCTGGCGCTCGAACTGCAGGGCGATCTCTTCCTCAGGCAAACCGACGATGCGGATTTCCGCAATGCCCACCTCCAGCAGTTCGGTTTCCATCCGTTTTGCCAGCGGCCGCAGTTCAGCCAGGTTGGCAGGCCCGGTCAGAACCAGCCGATTGATCAGTTCGCGGTTTTCCAGAATCGTGATCACCGGCTCTTCCGCATCCTTGGGGAAGTTGCGGACACCGCTGATCGCCTGCCGCACATCATCGGCGGCCGCGTCCAGATCGGTATGCTCCTCGAAGCGCAGCCACACCCCGCCCCAGCCGCGGCGTGCGACCGAGGTCATCTCCTTGACGTCGGCCAGGTTGCGCACCTTGTCTTCCAGCGGTTCGATGATGGCCTCTTCCACGTCTTCGGTGCTGGCGCCGCTCCAGGGCACCTGAACGTGGATGTAATCGATCGAGAAGGTCGGGAACAGCTGGGTGTTGAGCTTGGCCAGCGCCCAGAATCCGGCCATCAGCATCATGATCATCAGCAGATTGCAGGCCACCGGATGCTGGGCGAACCGGCCGATCAGGTCGTTCTTGTGGACATAGGCGGAAGCGGACATGGCGGGCTTCAGTTGCCGATGACCTGGACTTTGAGTCCGGTCATCGCGTTGGGCAGTTGGCTGATCACGACCTCGTCGCCGGCCTCGAGGCCGGCTGCGCGCACCAGCAAGGACTGGCGCCCGCCGGCGGCCTGATTCTGCGGTGGTCGGTAGTCGCCAAGTGTTTCGATGGGCAGGCTTTCCAGGCGATCGTTCCGGATGCGAAAGATTCGACCCAGGTCATAGATGGCGGTAAAGGGCAGGGCAACCGCATCGGCTTCGGCCGGCAGTTCCAGCTCCAGCGTCAGCCGAGCATCAATCGGGATCTGGGCCTGCTCATCCAAACGGAAGTAGGCGTCCTGGCCGCCGCCCTGGCCGCTGGCGGCCAGACGCACAAAATGAGCCGGTACGCGACGGTTATGGCTGAGCGCGAAGGCGGCCACAGTTCGTTTCTCGCGCTGGGCGCGGCGCAAGGCGTCAATGTGTCGATTCGGTACCTGCGCCCGAACTTCCAGTTGCGCCAGGTCATACAGGTCCACCAGCGGGGATCCGGGGTTGACGCGATCACCGGGCGCGACATGGGTCTGGATGATGGCGGCCTCGACTCCGGCGCGAATTCGGGTGCGTTGCAGATCGAGTTCAGCACGTTGCAGGCGTGCTTCGGCGGCGAGTCTGGAGGCCTCCAGTTGGCCGGTCTGGGCGTCGGCCTGCTGCACTGCCAGCTCGCGCTGCAGCACAGCCAGTTGCTGGCGCTGCAGGTTCTGGCGGGCGAGATCGAGATCGGATTCGGACAGCAGGCCCTGTTTGCGCAGATCGATTGCGCGCTTGAGGGATTTCTCGCTCAGCGTCAGAAGTTCGCGCTCTGCGGCGAGGTTGCGCCGGTTGGTCTCGCGCTGGCTTCGATCCAGACTCATCTGTGCGTCCGCCTGCTGCAGGCCGGCGCGCGCCTGGGTCAGCGCGATTTCGGCCTCGGTCGGATCCAGTTCAATCAGCACGGAGCCGGCGGAAGCGGTATCGCCAGCCAGGACGTGTACCGCCTCGACGTCGGCGGCAATCGCTGCGGTGAGGCGGGCGCGGCCGGGCGCGACCACGGTGCCATACAGATGCAGGGATGGCTTGAGCTGGCTTGGCGTGACGTGGGTGGCCCGCACCGTATAGACCGCCTCAGCGTCGGTCGCGACCTGGGCATCCGGTCGGGTGGACTTGAGAAACAGGAAGATGATGATGCAGAGCCCCAAGATCAGGGCGGCGACCAGGTTCTTGCTGAGCCCGAAGGGCAGGGAGGGCTTGGCCATGGCGTCTTCTGTGGTATTCATGTGGTTTTTGTGAGGCCTGATTCAGGCGGCGTCCTGCCAGGGCTTGCGGCCGAGGTGATCACGCAAGGCTGCGAGTTGCTGTTCTGCATCGTCCCGGCGGAAGACCTCGCGGCGGATCGCCTGCCCGCCTGGCCAGGCTTGCAGATACCAGCCGATGTGCTTGCGGGCGATGCGTACGCCCTGAGCCTCGCCGTAGAAGTCGTGAATGGCGCGAACATGTTCGAGGATGAGGTCGGCGCGGGTGGCCAGATCGGGCTCCGGCATCAGCTGTCCGTGGTCCAGCCATGCCCGGATCTGCCGAAACAACCAGGGGCGACCCTGGGCTGCGCGTCCGATCAGCAGACCATCTACGCCGGTATCCCGCAGCACCTGCGCCGCGTGTTGCGGGCTGCAGATGTCGCCATTGGCCAGCACCGGAATTCCGACGGCCTGCTTGACCGCTGCCACCGTCTCATGCTCCGCCTCGCCCCGGAATGCGTCCGCCCGGCTGCGACCATGCAGGGCGAGGCCCTGGATACCGGCTTCCTCCGCGATGCGCGCGATGCGGATCGCATTGTTGTGCTCGCGCGCAGGTCCGGTACGAAACTTGAGGGTGACGGGGACATTGACCGCCGCGACCACGGACTCAAGGATGCGGGCCACCAGGCTTTCGTCCGCGAGCAGAGCAGATCCGGCCGCCCGCCGGCAGACCTTCTTGGCCGGACAGCCCATATTGATGTCAATGACTTCGGCGCCACGCCGTACATTGGCGGCCGCCGCCGCGGCGAGCAGGCCGGGTTCGGCGCCGGCGATCTGCACGATTCTGGGGCCGTCCTCGCCGCGATGATCCATCCGCAGGCGGGATTTTGGCGTGTGCCATAAAGAGGTATCACTGGTCAGCATTTCGCCAACCGCGAAGCTCGCGCCCCATTGGCGGCACAGCTGGCGCCAGGGACGGTCGGTAATCCCGGCCATCGGGGCGAGAGAGACCGGGTGATCGAAATGGTAGTGGGCAAGTTGCATAGGCGTATTCTAGCGGCACATTCCGCGCGAGGCGCCATCGCAGCCGCCTGAAGGATGTCGGACGTGTTCGGTCAGGCTTCTACAATTTGCCGCCGGCACTCTGTATAATCCCGCCGTCTGCGGGGGCTTGAGCCCCCCTTTTTTTGCCCACGTGTCAGCGTGAGGCCACCGAAGGATTGCTGGATTGAGCCGTAAAAAAGCCTTGCTCGCACTGGCCGATGGAACGCTGTTCCACGGCAAGGGATTTGGATCAAACGGTTGCACGGTCGGTGAAGTTGTATTCAACACCGCGATGACCGGCTATCAGGAAATTCTGACCGACCCTTCCTACGCGCGTCAGATCGTGGTGCTGACCTATCCTCATGTGGGGAATGTCGGTGTGAACGACGAGGACGCGGAATCTGCCGCCGTGCATGTCGCCGGATTAGCGCTGCGCCTGGCGCCGCGCGCGCCATCCAACTGGCGCAGCCAACAGGGACTGGATGCCTATCTGTCAGAGCATGACAAACCGGGGATCTGCGATATCGATACCCGGCGTCTGACCCGTCATTTGCGTGATCATGGGGCGCAGAATGGCTGCCTGATGGTGGGGGAGAACCTCGATGTCGAGGACGCCCTGGCGCAGGCGCGCGCCTTCGGCGGTCTGAAGGGGGCGGATCTGGCCACCGAGGTTTCCTGTGCCGAAGGCTATGAATGGACCGCCGGCCTCTGGCGTCAGCCGGTGCCTGCGTCTCGTTTTCGCGTTGTCGTCTACGATTTTGGTGTGAAGCGCAATATCCTGCGGGAATTGGTTCATCTGGGTTGTCATTTGACGGTCGTGCCGGCCAGTACCCCGGTCGAGGAGGTTCTGGCGATGGCTCCCGATGGCGTGATGCTGTCCAATGGTCCCGGGGACCCGGAAGTGGTCGCCAATGGCATCGAAGCTGCGCGGGTACTGATGGAGCGTCAGCTTCCGGTGTTCGGCATCTGTCTTGGCCATCAGATCCTCGCCATCGCCAGCGGGGCGGAGACGGTGAAGATGAAGTTTGGCCACCATGGCGCCAACCATCCGGTGCAGGATCTGGCCAGCGGTCAGGTCTGGATCAGCAGCCAGAACCACGGGTTTGCGGTCGACGAGGCGAGCCTGCCTGCCCATTTGCAGGCGACGCATCGGTCGCTATTCGATCAGAGCCTGCAGGGCATCGCGCGCACGGATTGTCCGGCCTTCAGCTTCCAGGGGCACCCGGAAGCCAGTCCAGGACCGCATGATGTCCGACCCCTGTTCCAGCGCTTCATCGACATGCTGGAAGCCAGGACTTGAAATGTGCGAGCCCCTGCGCTCGCGCCCACGCGGGTCCCTGAATTCCAGGGGCCTCATGAATTTCGGCGTTGATCGCCATGCTGTGGATTTGCAACTAGATGCCCAAAAGATCTGATATTCGAAGCGTTCTGATCATCGGAGCAGGCCCGATCGTCATCGGACAGGCCTGTGAGTTTGACTACTCCGGCGCACAGGCCTGCAAGGCGCTGCGTGAGGAAGGTTTTCGGGTCATTCTGGTCAATTCGAATCCCGCCACGATCATGACCGATCCGGATCTGGCGGATGCGACCTATATCGAGCCGATCACCTGGCAGTTTCTTGCCCAGATCATCGAAAAGGAACGACCCGACGCCTTGCTGCCGACCATGGGGGGGCAGACGGCTCTGAATTGCGCTCTGGATCTGGCGCGCGAAGGGGTGCTGGAAAGATACGGGGTGGAGATGATCGGGGCTTCGAAGGAAGCCATCGACATGGCCGAAGATCGGGAAAAATTTCGTGAGGCGATGAATGAGATCGGTCTGGAGTCCGCCTCCAGCCTGCTCGCCCACAGCATGGAGCAGGCGCGCGAAGCGCAGAAGGAAATCGGTTTTCCGATCATTATCCGGCCCTCGTTCACGATGGGCGGTTCCGGCGGCGGGATCGCCTACAACATCGATGAATTCGAGGAAATCGTCGCGCGCGGGCTGGATCTTTCGCCCACCGATGAGGTCCTGCTGGAGGAATCGCTGCTTGGCTGGAAAGAGTTCGAAATGGAGGTGGTGCGTGATCGCAAGGACAACTGCATCATCATCTGTTCGATCGAGAATTTCGACCCCATGGGCGTGCATACGGGCGACTCCATCACGGTGGCGCCGGCGCAGACGCTGACCGACAAGGAATACCAAATCATGCGCGACGCCTCGCTGGCGGTGTTGCGCAAGATCGGCGTGGACACCGGCGGGTCCAATGTCCAGTTTGCCGTCAATCCGGTCGATGGTCGCCTGGTCATTATCGAGATGAATCCACGCGTTTCGCGCTCATCGGCGCTGGCTTCCAAGGCCACCGGCTTTCCGATCGCCAAGGTGGCGGCCAAGCTTGCGGTTGGCTATACCCTGGACGAGCTTCGCAACGAGATTACCGGCGGGGCGACCCCGGCGTCTTTCGAGCCCAGCATCGACTACGTCGTCACCAAGATTCCGCGCTTTACCTTCGAGAAATTTCCGCAGGCCGATTCGCGACTGACCACGCAGATGAAGTCGGTCGGCGAGGTGATGGCGATCGGGCGCAGTTTTCAGGAATCCTTGCTCAAGGCCATGCGCAGCATGGAGATCGATTCTGACGGATTCGATGAAATGCTGGTCGATGTGCCCGGCGAGCGGCATGAGGCGGTGCTGCGGCTGGAACTGTCGGTCCCGCGCGGGCGCCGTCTGTGGTATGTCGGCGAGGCCTTTCGCTTCGGCATGAGCGTTGATGAAATCCATCAGTTGTGTTTCATCGATCCCTGGTTCCTCGAGCAGATCGAGGAGGTGATCCGGGCGGAGCAGGCGTTGTTCGGCCGCCAGCTGGGCGATCTTGACGCCGAAGAGCTGCGAGGCCTGAAGAAGCTGGGCCTGTCGGACCGGCGTCTCGCGACCCTGCTTGGCAGCACCAAGGAATACGTGCGCAAGCGGCGTTATGACCTGGACGTGCGTCCGGTGTACAAGCGCGTGGATACCTGTGCCGCGGAGTTTCCAAGCGATACCGCCTATCTGTATTCGACCTACGAGGAAGAATGCGAGGCCGAGGTCAGCCAGCGAGACAAGATCATCGTGCTGGGCGGTGGCCCGAACCGCATCGGCCAGGGCATCGAATTCGACTACTGCTGTGTGCACGCCGCTTTAGCGCTGCGGGATGCGGGTTTTGAAACCATCATGGTCAACTGCAATCCCGAGACCGTGTCGACCGACTACGACACATCTGATCGTCTGTATTTCGAACCGCTGGTGTTCGAAGACGTGATGGAAATCATCGAGCGGGAAAAGCCGGTCGGTGTGATCGTTCAGTTTGGTGGTCAGACGCCGCTCAAGCTGGCGCAGAAACTGGAGGCCGCCGGCGCGCCGATCATCGGCACCTCGCCGGATTCGATCGATCTTGCGGAAGACCGTGAGCGTTTTCAGAAGCTGGTGCAGCGTCTGGGTCTGAAGCAGCCCAACAACCGGATTGCCATGTCGAGCGATCAGGCGGTGCAGATGGCGGTGGAAGTGGGCTTCCCGTTGGTGGTGCGTCCCTCCTATGTGCTGGGTGGCCGCGCCATGGAAGTGGTCTACGATCTGGAAGATCTACGCCGCTACATGGACGAAGCGGTCAAGGCTTCCGATTCCAGCCCGGTGCTGCTCGACCGCTTCCTCGAAAGTGCGATTGAAGTCGATGTCGACGCCGTGTCGGATGGCGAGCAGGTGGTGATTGCCGGCGTGATGGAACACATCGAACAGGCCGGTGTGCATTCAGGCGACTCGTCCTGCTGCCTGCCGCCGCATTCGCTGAAGCCCGAGATCGAGGCCAAGCTGTGCGAACAGGCGGTTGCTCTGGCCTTGGCCTTGAAGGTCAAGGGTCTGATGAACACGCAATTTGCGGTTCAGGGCGATGAAATCTATCTGCTGGAGGTGAATCCCCGAGCCTCGCGCACGATTCCCTTCGTGTCCAAGGCGATTGGCGCACCGCTGGCCAAGATCGCGGCGCTGTGCATGGCCGGGCAGAGTCTGGCCTCGCAGGGGTTCACGTCCGCGATGCGGCCGGCGTACTATTCGGTCAAGGAGTCCGTATTCCCCTTCAACAAGTTTCCGGGGGCCGATCCCATCCTCGGCCCGGAAATGAAATCGACCGGGGAAGTCATGGGGATTTCACATGATTTCGGCAGCGCTTTTGCCAAGGCGCAGGTGGGCAGCGGGGTCAATCTGCCAACCTCGGGAGGCGTGTTGCTGTCGGTGAGGCCGTCCGACAAGCAGGCGGTGCGCTCGCTGGGGCACAAGCTTGCGAAACAGGGCTTCGAGATTCATGCGACACGCGGCACGGCGGCGGTGCTGGCCGAGGAAGGCATTGCCTGCCAGGTGGTCAAGAAAGTCAATGAAGGAAGGCCGCACTGTGTCGACCTGATCAAGAATCATGCGGTGACGCTGGTGGTCAATACGGCCGAGGGGAAGAAGTCGATTGCCGAATCGCATTCCATCCGCACCGCCGCCATCCATCACAAGGTGGCATATTTTACGACGATCGCCGGGGCGGAAGCCGCTTGTCTGGCAATGGAGCATCTTGACCGAATCGAGGTCAATGCAATCAGGGATCTGCACGGGGAACTCAAGGCATGAACAGGATACCGCTGACCGTACATGGCGCGAAGATGCTCGAGGAAGAGCTCAAGCGTCTGAAAACCGAAGATCGCCCGCGTGTGATCGCGGCCATCGCCGAGGCGCGTGAGCATGGTGATCTGAAGGAAAATGCCGAATATCATGCTGCCCGCGAGGAGCAGGGTTTCATCGAGGGCCGGATCGCAGATATCGAAGGCAAGCTCTCCAACAGCCAGATCATCGACGTCAGCAAGCTGCCGAAATCTGGCAAAGTCGTATTCGGGGTCACGGTTGACCTGATGGACATCGACAGTGGGGAAGAACTCAGCTATCGACTCGTCGGGGAAGATGAGGCCGATGTCAAGAAAGGGCTGTTGGCCTATTCCACGCCGATTGCCCGTGCGCTGCTGGGCAAGGAAGAGGGTGACGAGGTCGAGGTGGCCGTTCCCGGTGGCACTCGCAGTTTCGAAGTGCTCGAGGTTCATTATCAATAGCCCGCCGGCCTGTCCCGGGCTGAGCGCCGCATCCGCTCAGGTGAAGGCAGTGATGCCGTCGCCGCCGGTCTGCACTGCGCCAGTTGCCTGAAGCATGGCGCGAAAAGGCTCCAGCGGCCGCTGGCTTGACCGGCAGCAGAAAGACCCTTACGTCAAACGGGCGCAGGAGGCTGGCTGGCGTTCGCGCGCGGTTTTCAAACTTGAGGAAATCGATCGTCGTGACCGTCTGCTGCAGGCGGGACAACGGATAGTCGATTTAGGCGCGGCGCCCGGTGGCTGGTGCCAGTACGCGGTGCGCAAGCTCAAACGCCAGTGTACGATTGTGGGGCTGGATCTGTTGCCGATCGAAGCGCTGGACGGGGTTCACTTCATTCAGGGTGATTTCCTCGAGGCCAAGGTGCTTGAGGAACTGACCGCCACGCTGGAAAATCGCCCCCTGGACCTTGTGCTTTGCGATATGGCCCCCAACTTGAGTGGGGTCAGGCTGTCTGATCTCGCCCGGGCGTACGAATTGGCGGAATTGGCGGCAGATTTTGCGGTCCAACACCTGGCCCCAGGTGGCACGTTTCTTGTAAAAGTCTTCCAGGGCAGCGGTTTTGAAGAGTATCGAGCCCGATTGAGACAAGGTTTCAGTCGGGTGCAAAGTCGCAAGCCGGAAGCATCCCGCGCGGAGAGCCGGGAACTGTACCTGTTGGCGCAGGGCTTGCGAAAAGCACACAATGGAAAAAATGAAAAAGGTGTCCCGCTTTCGGGAGCCGATGGAGTTTAAGTGAACGACTTAGCCAAAAATCTGTTGCTCTGGATCGTGATCGCGGTGGTGCTGATGAGCGTGTTCAGCAGTTTCTCACCCACCGGTCGCGCCCCTGAAGTCATCAGTTACTCGCAATTCCTGGAGCAGGTCAAGGACGGCAACATCCGTTCAGTGGCCATTGAAGGCCAGGATATTCGAGGCGAAACCGCCGGCGGCATGCGCTTCAGCACCTACAGCCCGGAAACCGACAATGCGGCGATGATTGGCACACTGCTGGATCATCATGTGCTGATCGTCGGTGAGCCGCCACAGGGTCAGCCCTTGCTGCTGCAGATCCTGATTTCCTCGTTCCCGATCCTGCTGCTGATCGCGGTCTGGATTTACTTCATGCGGCAGATGCAGGGTGGTGGCGGCGGACGCGGTGCCTTGAGTTTCGGCAAAAGTCGTGCGCGCATGCTCAATGCGGATCAGATCAAGATCACCTTTGCCGATGTGGCCGGGGTGGAAGAAGCGAAGCAGGAAGTCAGCGAACTGGTCGAATTCCTGAAGGATCCGGCCAAGTTTCAGCGCCTGGGAGGGAAGATCCCGCGCGGTGTGCTGATGGTCGGCTCCCCCGGTACCGGCAAGACCTTGCTGGCCAAAGCCATCGCCGGTGAGGCCGGGGTGCCGTTTTTCACGATTTCCGGTTCCGATTTCGTGGAGATGTTTGTCGGCGTCGGTGCTTCGCGCGTCCGTGACATGTTCGAACAGGCCAAGAAACAGGCGCCCTGCATCATTTTCATCGATGAAATCGACGCGGTTGGCCGCCATCGCGGCGCCGGACTGGGCGGCGGGCATGACGAGCGGGAACAGACCCTGAACCAGTTGCTGGTCGAAATGGATGGTTTCGAGGGCAACGAAGGCATTATTGTGATTGCGGCGACCAACCGTCCGGATGTGCTTGATCCGGCCTTGCTCCGGCCCGGTCGCGTCGATCGCCAGGTGGTCGTGCCCCTGCCGGATGTTCGCGGACGCGAGCAGATTCTCAAGGTGCATATGCGGACGGTGCCCCTGGCCAGCAATGTCAAAGCGGACATTCTTGCTCGTGCCACCCCGGGCTTTTCCGGCGCCGATCTGGCCAACCTGGTCAATGAAGCAGCGCTGTTTGCCGCCCGTGGGGACAAGCGTGTCGTTGACATGGACGATTTCGAGCGCGCCAAAGACAAGATCATGATGGGCGCCGAACGCAAGTCCATGGTGATGTCCGATGATGAGAAACGGCTGACCGCCTATCACGAGGCGGGCCATGCGATCGTGGGCCTGAAATCGAAAGAACATGATCCGGTGTACAAGGTGTCCATCATTCCCCGCGGCCGTGCCCTGGGTGTGACCATGTTCCTGCCGGAAGAGGACCGCCACAGCTATACCAAGCAGCGCCTGATGTCGCAGATCGACTCCTTGTTTGGTGGTCGCATTGCCGAGGAGATGATTTTCGGGGCCAATGCGGTGACCACCGGCGCGTCCAACGACATCGAGCGAGCGACGGATATCGCCCGCAAGATGGTGACCAAGTTCGGCATGTCGGATCGCCTGGGGCCGCAATCCTACAGCGAGGAGGATGGCGAGGTGTTCCTGGGCCGTTCGGTCACCCAGCACAAGCAGATGTCGGATGAAACGGCGCACATCATCGATGGTGAAATTTCCCGCCTGATCGATGAAAGCTACAAGCGGGCGGAGAATGTCCTGCGCGAGCACGAATCGATTCTGCATCTGATGGCCGACGCTCTGATGAAGTATGAAACCATCGACGCGGCGCAATTGGCGCAGTTGATGGAAGGCAAACCGCCCGGCCCGCCAGAAAGCTGGAATGACCGGGAGCCGCCAGCGTCTGGCGCCGAAACGGGTGAGCGTCCGGCGGCGGCGAAACCTGGGCCGACCACCGATCCCGGAAGCCCTGCGGAACAGCTGTGAGCGGATCTGCGGCAGGATGAGAGTTCGCTGCAGCGTCCGCGGTCTTGGTGGTGATGGCCTGATTGCGGGGTCGGTCGACAGAGGATTCTCGGAGCGTGGCTAAAAGCCAATCGTCATGCGCTGGCGAAGCACCGGCTGAGGCGGTCAGGATCGACAAGTGGCTGTGGGCGGCGCGGTTCTACAAGACCCGTAGCCTGGCGCTCGATGCCATCCGCCTGGGTCAGATTGAATGCAATGGCTGCAAGCCCAAGCCGAGCCGGCCTGTACGTTCGGGTGATGAGCTGCGGATCCGACGCGGATCGGAACAGTTCACCGTCATCGTGCAGGGCGTGTCGGAACGTCGCGGGCCAGCCGTTGAGGCGCAAGCCCTGTACGCGGAAACGGCAGCCAGTCAGCAAGCGCGGGAACTGGCCGCCCAGACCCGGCGGGCGCAACGTCTGAGCGCCCCGGTAGCGCCGGCGGCGCGGCCGGACAAGCACGCGCGGCAGCAGATTCGGCGGCTGCTCGGCCGCTAGTCCTGCGCACGTGAATGCGGGTTCTGGTGAGCGCAATCGATGGCCAATCAGGCTAGGTGATTCACTCAGCTCGGCGATCGTGGTGTCGCGCGTACGGTTCTGAATAGATCGGCGCTTTGTCGCCATCTCGGACCACGACAAAGGCGCGCAGTCTCTCCCGGCCAAATTGCGACATTCTGGCGAAATCGGCTCGGGCAATGGGCAGATACTGGCAATCCATTGCGGTCTGTTCGCCGCTGGTCGGGTCCGGGTCATGAACATACAGGCATTGATCGTCGATCGCATTGACCGTGACCCAGTGCGGGGCTTTGCGACGGTCCATGCGATAGGTGCTGATCAGGGCCAGCACCAGGTGGCCTTGGCCGATCCAGTCCTCGATCTGCAACTGGCTCACTTCCTGATGATGGACGGCCAGGCCCTGGTGCCTTGCCTGCTCGATGAATTGCTGGTGGACGAGTTCGACCACCGCCTTCTTGCCGCTGTTGCGCACCCCTTCGACGAACAGGGGGCCGGAGAGATTGAGATGCACGCTGGCATCGAAACCTCTGCGCTGGATGGCCAGAGCCAGGCCGACCGGATGGCAACCGCCATGGCCTGAGGTCATGTAGATCGTGGTGGCCTCGCGCCAGATGTCGAGTTCAACGCCGCGTTCGAGCGCGAACTTGGGGTTGAGCGCCGCCATGGCCATCATCGCGGCGGCCGGGCCGCAGGTGAACTCCGTGGTCTGCTGGTACCAGGGCACATGCAGATGACGCAGATTTTCCGGCACGTAGCGGATGCGCTTCTGCATGCGCAGCGCGCGCTGATGATCCTCGTAATAGTTCTCGTAGGTGCCGAAAGTCACGTAGCCCATGTTCTGATACAGGGCGATGGCGCCGTGATTGTCTTCGGCGACTTCCAGTCGCATGTACAGGCGGCCCTGATCCGAGGCCTGCTGTTCCAGCGCCTGCATCAGATCCGCGCCAATGCCGCGGCCGCGCGCCGCGCGGGCAACGGCCAGGGAGTAGAGCCGCGCCAGCCGGGTGCCGCGATGCAGCAGCACCAGCCCGTATGCCACCAGTTCGCCTTGCAGGCAGGCCACCAGAAACACCCGGTTGCGGGCCCCGATCCAGTGCTTGAGCCGGCGTCGGCTCAGGCGGTCGGTTTTGAAACTGGCTTTTTCCAGCGCGCACAGGGCATCGAGATCCGCATCACGAACGACCCGGAGGCTGGCGGGGTGCTCGCTCATGACCGCTCCAGGGCCTGGCGGACGACCTGCAGGGCGCGCCAAAGCACGGCGGCACGCCAGTACGGATCTGCCGGGCAGAAATGCTCGAGCATGGCGGCTGCGGTGGTCAGAGGCTCGCCGGCTGCCAGGGCGGCCTTGCCGCTGCGGCGCCATTGCAGGTGATCCTCGATCACGCGGGTGAACAATTCATCCGTGTTGTAGCTGCCAAACTCCAGGGTCAGGAAACAGCTGTGCGCATTCATGATTCGGTGCCAGGCGTAGTCGAGCAGGCCGTGCTTGGGAACCGAGCTTGAGGTGCCGAGTTCGGTGTGGCTGACCTGGGGGCCGAAGAGTCCCTGCGCGGTTTGGGCGCCGCTGGAGTTCGCGGGATGGTCGCAAATGAGTTCGCCGTAGGCCCAGGGGCCGAGGCCGGTGTGGAGGTCGAGAACCACAAGCTCGCGCTGGGCCAACTGGTGTTCGCAGATCAGTGTGTCGACCACTCGGTGGCCATGCGCGGGAGCCTTTCCGCCATAGTACGGGGCCAGCGCATCAACGTACTGGCCCGCGCTCACCGCGATATCGTAATCGCGACGGCCCAGCGTCTTGGCCAGGGTTTGCAAGGTTTGCGTGCGCAATGCCGGCTCGCTGATCTGCAGGCAGGGGCGAATGGTCCGGAATCCGGGATTGGTGGGCGGGTCGGTGAAGTCGATGAAATTCCGGTTCAGGTCGATGCCGTGCTCGTCGCAGCGACGGTACCAGGCCATGCCCCACGGGGTCAGGGCATGCACGAACAAGATGGCGGTTTCGGCAGGCAGCGACAATTGCTCCTGAATGCAGCCTTCCAGCAAATAGGACTGGATGGCGCTGCCGGCATAGCCTTCGACGCCATGGGTGCCGGAAAGCAGGACCAGGACCCGGCGGGCATCCGCCGGTCCCAGCCAGAGGCCATCGGTATGCAGTACGCTGCCATCCGGTGCAAACGCCTTGTGCAGGGGGTAGCTGAACGCCTGATGCTGCCAGTTCGAGCGCCGCACGCGATCGAGCCAGCACTGCCGGGCTTCCGCATAGCTGCGGCTGAAATAGCTTTGATAGTGTGCAGGGGCAGGCCAGAGGCTCATGGATGGTGCGGCGGCAGGTCAGGGGCGCTGATAGTAGCCTGGATGGCCCGCTGCAAGCAGCCCGGCGGGTCGCGGGACAGGGTGTCTTCGGACGCGGCATTGCGGCGCATCAGGATGATTCGCTGGCCTATTTCTGTCGCAAGGCAAGCAAACTGCTGAGCACCACCAGGGCGGCGCCGGCCAGACTCAGCGCATCAGATCTCTCGTCCCACAGATACCAGCCCAGCAGCGCGGCAAATACCACCACCAGATAATTGAATGGCGCGACCTGTGCCGCGGGCGCCAGAGAGTAGGCCCGGGTCAGGGCGAGCTGCGCAAGACTGGCGCTGAGGCCGGCGCCGGCCATCAACAGCAGCGCCTGGCAGGACGGGAATTGCCAGAAGCTGAGCAGCGGGAACAAGGAGATGATCAAGCTCAGCAGTGTGAAGTAGAAGACGATGCGCAGTGCCGGCTCCGTCCTCGACAGCCGGCGAATGGCGACGAAAGCGCCAGCGGCCATCACGCCGGCGGCAAGGCCGACAAGCCCGGCCCAGCCATTGACGCCGGGGTTGCTGGGGCGCAGCAGCAGGGCCACACCGAGAAATCCGAGCAGGATGATCGGCAGCAGGCCGGCGCGTGGACGTTCGGCGAGCCAGAGCCATGCGATCAACGGCACATAAAGAGGGGTCGAGTAGTTCAGCAGCATGGCTTCGGCCAGCGGCATGTGCGCGATGGCGAAGAAAAAGCAGTACATCGCGCTCAGGCCGATGGCGCAGCGCGCCAGATGCATGCCCCATCGGCGCGTTCGCAGGCCGCTGCGACCGGCGCGCAGCAGCCAGGGCGACAGCGCCAGCAGGCCGAAAGCGTTGCGGAGAAACACCACCATCGGGGTGTTCAGCTCCAGGGCGGCCTGCTTGATCGCGGCGCCCATGATGCTGAACGCAAAGGCGGCGCAAAGAGCGAAAAAGCCGGCTTGGTGCAGTCGCGAGGGCAAGAAGAGAATCCGGTGGGGCGCTCGGTGTAGCATGTAGGCCTGGAGGGGCTTTTAGCCTGTGAATTGAGCGATTGATTGGAAAAGGATGCAATGAACGAACGCAAAGCGGAAATCTTACTGGTTGAAGACAATGCCGCCGATGTCCGGTTGGCGGAGGAAATCTTCAAGGAAGGTGGTCTGTCCTTCAACATGCAGGTGGCGCGGGATGGCGAGCAGGCTTTGCAGATGTTGCGTCGGGTCGGTGAGTATGGCGACCTGACCATGCCCGACTTCGTCCTGCTGGATCTGAATCTGCCCCGTATGGATGGCCGTGAAGTCCTGGCCGAAATCAAGAAGGATCCGGTGCTCAAGCGCATTCCGGTGATGGTTCTGTCGACCTCCAATGCGCCACGCGACGTTCTCACCTGCTACGAATTGCAGGCCAACGCCTATATCTGCAAACCCATCGATCTGGACGAGTTCATTGAGCTGGTCGAGTCCATTCGCTCTTTCTGGATGCGCTTCGCCGAATTTCCGCCCAAGGAATAGGCCGTGATGGACAAATTCTGGCTCGGCCTGGCAGCTTTCTACGGCTTCAGCGGCGTGGCGATGGGGGCCTTTGCCGCGCATGCCCTGAAAACCAGGCTTGATGCCTATGCGCTAGGTATCATGCAGACCGCGACCCAGTACCAGTTGCTGCACGCGGTGCTGATGGTGGCCATCCTGCTGGGAACGGAGCAGTGGCAGCACGGGCCTGGCCGCCACGCGGTGATCTGTTTGGCGATTGGCATCCCCCTGTTCAGTGGCAGTCTGTACGCCCTGGCCCTGACTGGCATCAAGGGCCTGGGCGCCATCACGCCGCTGGGCGGCGTGCTCTTTCTCGCGGCCTGGACCTTGTTGCTGGTGCAGGGTTTGCGCACCTGACAAAGCGCAGCACGGCAGGCGATTCGCTGCCGTGCTGGCGCGAACGGATCAGTTCGGGGCTTTCTGGCCGGCCAGATACAGCCAGGTGCTCAGCACGGTGTCCGGATTCAGTGACATGCTTTCGATCCCCTCATCCAGCAGCCACTGCGCCAGGTCAGGATGGTCGGACGGGCCCTGTCCGCAGATGCCGACATACTTGCCGGCCTTGCGGCAGGCCTGGATGGCCAGATGCAGCAGCGCCTTCACCGCTTCATTGCGTTCATCGAACATGTGCGCGATCAGACCGGAATCGCGATCAAGCCCGAGCGTCAACTGGGTCATGTCGTTGGATCCGATGGAGAAGCCATCGAAGTGCTCCAGGAACTGTTCCGCCAGCAGGGCATTGGAAGGCAGTTCGCACATCATCATGATTTTCAGGTCATTCTTGCCGCGTTCCAGACCAAATCCGGCGAGAATGTCGATGACCTTGGCGGCGCCGGCAACCGTGCGCACGAAAGGCACCATGATCTGCACATTGCTAAGCCCCATGTCCTCGCGCACATAGCGCACCGCCCGGCATTCCAACTCGAAGCAGGCCTGGAAGTTCGGGTCAATGTAGCGTGAGGCGCCGCGGAAGCCGAGCATCGGGTTTTCTTCATGGGGCTCATACTGCCGGCCACCGATCAGATTGGCGTACTCGTTGGATTTGAAGTCTGACAATCTGACGATGACGGGTTCCGGCGCGAACGCGGCGGCAATCGAAGAGATGCCTTCGGCCAGGCGTTTGACATAGAAATCGACCGGGTCCGCATAGGGTGCGGCGAGTTGCGCGATGGTGGCCTGCAATTCCGGGGTTTGCTTGTCGAACTCCAGCAGCGCCTGGGGATGCACGCCAATCATGCGGTTGATGATGAATTCCAGGCGCGCCAATCCAACCCCGGCATTCGGAATGGATGCGAAGTCGAAAGCCCGGTCCGGATTGCCGACATTCATCATGATCTTCAGCGGCACCGGCGGCATGTCGCCAAGATCGACCTCATCTACGTTGAATTCCAGATGGCCGGCGTAAACGAAGCCCGTATCGCCTTCGGCGCAGGACACCGTGACCTTTTCGCCGTCGCGCAGGGCGCTCGTTGCATCGCCGCAGCCCACAACCGCAGGAATGCCCAGTTCGCGGGCGATGATGGCAGCGTGACAGGTGCGACCGCCGCGATTGGTGACGATCGCGGCGCATCGTTTCATGACCGGTTCCCAGTCCGGATCGGTCATGTCGGTCACCAGCACGTCGCCGGGCTGCACGCGCGCCATTTCGGCGATGTCGCGTACATTTCGCACCACCCCGGCGCCGATTTTCTGGCCGATGGCGCGTCCTTCGGTGAGGATCTCGCTGCGCCTGGACAGGCGATAGCGCTGCAGGCTGCCGGAGCCGGCACGGCTCTTCACCGTTTCCGGACGGGCCTGCAGGATGTAGAGCTGGCCGTCGATGCCATCTTTGCCCCATTCGATGTCCATCGGTCGGCCATAATGCGCCTCGATGGTCAGGGCCTGGCGCGCCAGTGACTCGGCTTCGGCATCGCTCAGGCTGAGTTGGCCGCGCATGGCGTCAGGAACGTCGACGAACTCGACGGTTTTGCCCAGCGAGCGGTCGGCGGTATAGACCATCTGGGTGGCTTTGGCGCCCACATTGCGGCGCAGGACCGCTGGGCGACCGGCACGCAGATTCGGTTTGTACAGATAGAACTCGTCCGGATTGACTGCGCCCTGAACCACGCCTTCGCCGAGACCGAAGGCCGATGTGATGAACACCACATCGTCAAAGCCTGATTCGGTGTCGATCGTGAACATCACGCCGGAGGCGCCCTTGTCGGAGCGGACCATGCGCTGGATGCCGGCGGACAGTGCCACCTGTTCATGGGCGAAGCCCTGGTGAACCCGATAGGAAATGGCGCGGTCATTGTAGAGCGAGGCGAACACCTCTTTGATCGCGTGCATGACGTTGTCCAGGCCCTGGACATTCAGAAAGGTTTCCTGCTGCCCGGCAAACGAGGCTTCCGGCAGATCCTCGGCAGTGGCAGAGGATCGTACGGCGACGGACAGATCCGGGTCGCTTGTGGTCAGTTGTCCGAAAGCCGTCCGGATGGCGGATTCCAGTTCGCCGGGAAAGGGCTGATCCATGACCCATTGGCGGATCTGCTTGCCGGTTGTGGCCAGGGCGACGACGTCTTCCGGGTCCAGTTCATCCAGGGTTTCGCGAATTCGCGTGGCCAGGCCGCCATGGTCGAGAAACTCGCGATACGCATCGGCGGTGGTGGCGAATCCGTCCGGCACGCTGACGCCGGCAGAGGCCAGATTCGAGATCATCTCGCCCAGCGAGGCATTCTTGCCGCCCACGCGTTCGACATCCTGCATGCCGAGTTCACGAAACCAAATTACGTACTTGTTATCCACGTGTTACCTCTAGATGATGGGGTGGGTCTGCGAACACGGAAATCGAGGAATCAATCAGAGATGACGAAAAAACGCCGGGTCTTTTTTCTGTCTGACCGCACAGGCATCACCGCCGAGACACTCGGCAACAGCCTGCTTTCGCAATTCGACGACATTGAATTTCAGCGTACAACCCTTCCGTTTATCAACTCGCCGGAAAAAGCCAGGGCCACGGTCGAGTCGATCAATCGAACCGCCCAGGATGGCGAGCCTGCCATTATATTCAGTACGACCGTCAACAATGAAATCCGGGCGCAGCTCCGGCAGGCCAAAGGCGTGTTTATCGACCCTTTCGATACCTATGTGCCGGAGCTGGAGCGCAATTTGCAGGAAAAATCGATGTATCTGGAGGGCAGGGCACATGGGATGCCCGATCCCCGTCGCTACGAATCTCGCATCGATGCGATGAATTTCAGCATGCATCATGATGACGGGCAGACCAAGCGTGGCCTGGATCGTGCAGATGTCATCGTTCTGGGGCCGTCACGTTGCGGCAAGACGCCGGCCTGTCTGTACATGGCCTTGCAGCATGGTCTGTTTTGCGCGAATTATCCACTCACGGAGGAAGACATGGAAAGCGGTCGTCTGCCGCAGCATCTGGTGGAATATCGCAGCAAGTTGTTCGGTCTGGTGCTGGATGCCGAGCGCCTGCAGCAGGTGCGCCAGGAACGCAGGCCGGGCAGCCGGTATGCCTCGTTTCAGCAATGCACCTATGAACTGAATCGTGCCGAGCAACTGTATCGCAAATACGCCGTGCCCTTCGTCAATTCAACGTCCATGTCGATCGAAGAAATCGCGACCTTGGTGATGCAGGAAAAAGCCCTGCGCCGACAGACTTTCTGAGAGCAGCCATGCGCGATGACAAGCCGATCGATGCGGCGCCGCCGGACTGGGCCAGCCTGAATCGTCCGCGTTCCTTCGCCGGGTTGGTGAATCTCTGGGAAAGCAACTACCTGCGCCTGCAGCGTTTGCTGCCGCAATGGCGGCTGGAAATCGATCAGGCGCGTTCTGTCAGCCAGACCGATGCACCTTTGTACCTGCAGGTGCTGGAGCGCAGTCCGTATACGCTGACATTGCTCTTGACCTACCGCTTCGGCGACGCCGGCGAACTGCCGCGCCTGCGCGTGCGGATTTATCACGATGCGAGGGTGGCGCAGGCCATGGATGCGCCCCCGGCGCAGTTCGGACACCACCTGGAGCGGCAATGGGAGCGAAACCTGCTCCTGAACAAATGGCTGGAGTATTGCCTCAGCCATGGCCATGGGTTCGCCCTGGCCAACTGCCAGGCGCAGGCGGCCGGCGCCTAGCGCGGTCCGGCTCAGACTCGTTCGGGCGGCCTTGCTTGGGCAGGCCGCCCGTTCAGCCGACGCTGCTGGCTGATCTCACTCCGATGCTTCGGTCTGGCGCGCAAATGGCGCCATCAAATCCAGGATCTCCCTGGTCTTGGCTTCCATGAGTGCTCGGTCACCACGACTTTCCACATTGAGGCGGATGACCGGCTCGGTATTGCTGCTGCGCAGGTTGAAGCGCCATAGCGGGAATTCAAGGCTCAGACCATCGAGCGTGCTGATGCGAGTGTGGCCGTTCTCGAAGTGGGCCTTGATGGCCGCAATGCAGGCCGGTGCGTCCGTGACGACGCGATTGATCTCGCCGCTGGATGGAAACGCAGCGATGCGCTCGGCGACCAGGGAGGACAGCGGCGCAGCTTTCTGGCTCATCAGTGCCGCGGTCATCAGCCAGGGGATATTGCCATTGTCGCAATAGGCGAAATCGCGAAAATAGTGATGGGCGCTCATTTCTCCGCCATAAATCGCGTCGAGTTCCCGCATGCGCTGCTTGATGAATGCGTGGCCGGTGCGGCCTTCGATCGCCTCGCCCCCCGCCTCGCTGACGATATCCATGGTGTTCCAGGTCAGGCGCACATCGTGAATGATGCGTGCGCCGGGTTGCTTGGCGAGAAACGCCGCAGCGAGAAGGCCGACGATGTAGTAGCCCTCGATGAAGTCGCCATTTTCATCGAACAGAAAACAGCGGTCGAAGTCGCCATCCCAGGCGACGCCGAAGTCGGCCTGGTGTTGTCGCACGGCATCCGCCGTCGCCGGACGATTTTCCGGCAGCAAAGGATTCGGGATGCCGTTGGGGAATCGGCCATCCGGTTCATGATGGATGCGGATGAACTCGAAGGGCAGGTGCGGCGCCAGCGCATCGATGATCGCGCCCGCCGGTCCGTTGCCCGCATTGACCACGATCCGATAAGGCTTCATGGGAATGCCGGCGATGTAGCCCAGCAGATGCTGGATATAGGCCTGGCGATGGTTCAGGGGCTGGGTGGTCGGCGGATGCAGCGGGCAGCGTGTGGTGTCCGCGGCAACCAGAGCTTCGATTTCACCCAGTCCGGTGTCAGCGCCAACCGGCCTGGAATTCTCGCGCACCAGTTTCATGCCGTTGTAATCCATCGGATTATGGCTGGCTGTGGTCATGATGCCGCCATCAAGCTGGAAGTAGAAGGTGGCGAAATAGACTTCTTCGGTGCCGCACAGACCAATGTCGTAGACGGTCACGCCGTGTTCGGCCAGCCCCAGGGCCAGGGCGTCGCTCAGTTCCTTGCTGCTCAGGCGTACATCCTGGCCGATGACGACCTTGTCGGGTGCGATGACCTGGGCATAGGCCTTGCCGATGCGATAGGCGATGTCGCGGTTGAGTTCTTCGCCGAGGCGGCCGCGGATGTCGTAGGCTTTGAAGGCTGGCAGTTTGGCCACGATGGGTCTCTCTAGGTGTTGTTAGGACGGGTTTGGGAAGGCTTCGCTTGCATGCGGGCGCGAGCGATGCGAGTGGATGCCATCATCCATGCAAGACGGGCATGACAGCCAAATCCTGTACTGTCAGCAAGAATTCTCGGGTTCGAAGGGGTAGTTCCGGTCCTGCGAAAACGCGTTTTGATCTTGATCGGAGTTTCCTCAGCTGAGTTCGAACTTGCGGATTGCGCTGCGCAGCTGGTCGTAAGTCAGCTGCAGGGCTTTGGCGGTACGGCGCTGATGAAACTGATGGTCGGCCAGAGCCTGCTTCAGCAGGCGGATCTCCGCCTGCTCAAGATGTTCACGCAGGCTGTAAGGATACCCTGACGGTCGGATTTGTGCCGTGTTCTTGGCGGCTTGCGGCGCTGGTTGGGTGCCGCCAGTGGCGGGCCGATAGGGAGAGTCAAAAGGATCGAAGATCACGTGTCGCAGGGGGCGCAGGCCGCCGTCATGGCGATAGACGGCGCGTTCCACCACATTGCGCAATTCCCGCACATTACCCGGCCAGGCGTGCTGCAGTAAGGATTGCATGCACGCATCGCTGAAGCCGCCAAAGGCGTCCCGGCCCATTTCCTTGGTCATGCTGGTGGCGAAATGTTCGGCCAGCAAGCGGATGTCCTCGGGGCGGGCGCGCAAGGGTGGCAGGGTGATGACGTCAAAGCTCAGGCGGTCCAGCAGGTCGCCGCGGAACCGGCCGGCCTCGACGGCCCGGGGCAGGTCCTCGTTGGTGGCGCCAATCACCCGGACCGACACGCTGCGGGTGGTGCTCGATCCGAGGGTCTCGAATTCACCGTATTCGATGACCCGCAGGACCTTCTCCTGCAAGCGCGGGCTCATGGTTGCGAGTTCATCGAGAAACAGACTGCCGCCATCGGCGACCTCGAAGCGGCCCGCGCGGGCTCGGGTTGCGCCGGTGAATGCGCCGGCGACATGACCAAACAATTCGGCGTCGAGCAATTCATCGCTCAAGGCCGCGCAGTTCAGCTTGATGAACGGGCCCTGCCAGCGTCTGGACAGGTAATGAATGCGTGCGGCGATGAGTTCCTTGCCGGTGCCGCGCTCGCCAATGATCAGCGCCGGCTTGTCCAGTGGTGCAAGGCGCGAGGCAGCCTCGACGGTTTCCAGGAAGGCTTCGGATTCTCCGAGTAGCGGCGGCGGCTTGAAGTTCATCGGTCAAAAATACCAATAAAAGGCGGAATAAACCAAGGATCTTTATGGTTGTTTGGCGATGATTTTTAAATAATCCATAAAAACAATGCCATAGAGGCATGTGTGATTCTGGCACGGCAATTGATTGATCTGCATGGCGAAACCCCGAAAAGAGGAGAGAGAGATGCAAAAAGCAATCACCACACTGGCCGTCCTGGGACTGTTTGTTGGAGGGACCGTGCAGGCGGGCCAGAACCCTGGCCAAAACCAGGGCGAGAACTCGGCCAAGGACAGGATGCGGCATGAACTGACCGCCGGAATCAGCATGGCGGGTGCTCACGCCCTGCATCATCTACAGCGGGAACAACTGCAGGCGCTCCCCAGCGGATTCCCCATACGGCAGCAAATGCAACAATTGCGCGCCGCCCGTCGCGCACAACTGGCCTCGAAACAACTTTGAAGGAGTCACCCATGGGTGTGTACACACGTTTGTCTGACATCATCAACTCGAATCTTCACGCCTTACTCGACAAGGCGGAAGATCCAGCCAAGATGATCCGCATGATTATTCAGGAGATGGAAGACACGCTGGTGGAGGTCCGTTCCACCTCGGTAAAAACCATCGCCCGGCGCAAGGAAATCGAGCGCGAAATCAAGTTTCTGGACGGCAGCATGGAGGAATGGGAAGGCAAGGCCGAGCTGGCTTTGAGCCGGGGGCGCGATGATCTGGCCCGTGGTGCCCTGACCTACAAGTCACAGCTGGCGGAGAAGCGGCAGTTGCTGGGCGAGGAACTGGATCTGGTGGGCGAGCAACTGCAGAAACTGGACAGCGACATCCGCCAACTCAATGCCAAGCTCAAGGACGCCAAGGCGCGCCAGCGCGGCCTGGTGATGCGCAAAGATCATGCCGGCACGCGACTCAAAGCCAAGCAGCAGCTTGACGAATCGCGGCTGAATGATGCCAAGTTGCGCTTCGAGGCGTTCGAGCAGCGGATTGAAGGGCTGGAGGCTCAGGTTGAGGCGCATGAACTGGGCGCAGGCGGCGATGAACTGGATCAGGCCTTTGCAGAACTCGAGGCCAGTGACAAGGTGGAGGCCGAATTGGCGCGCCTGCGCAGTAAGCTGAACGCCAAGAAAGACTCTGAATAAGCAACTTTTCGAAGAGGTCATCAATGGAGCTCACGGAACTGATCTTCGTGCCGCTGGTGCTGTTCCTGGTGCTGGTCATGCCGCTGTGGATCGTGTTTCACTACCTCACGTTGTGGAAGCGAGAGCGGCGTCAGCACGCAGGTGAGGTCCACCGGGATCAGGAGCTGCAGGAACTCGCCCACAGACTTGAAGACAGGCTGGATGCGATCGAGAGTATTCTTGACAACGATGCGCCGGCATGGAGAACGCACAAATGAATGCATATACAACACGACCCAGGCTGGTCCGCTATCCCGACAAAGGGCTGGCTTTCGGGGTTTGTGCCGGGCTGGCGCAATACTACGGCTGGCGTACCCGCAATCTGCGCTTCGCGGTCGTCGCACTGGCCCTGCTGCTGAGCTGGCCGGTGTTGCTGGCCTATCTGATTGCGGTGTTCGTGTTGCCGAATGCGGATGACATCGGTGCGTCCGCGGCGGGGGGGCAGGATGGCGGGACGCCGGGGCGCGGCCCGCAGTCTGTCCGGCCGGATTATGTCGGGCCATTGAAAGAGCGCTATGCGCGTATCGAGGCGCGCATGAGGCAGGTCGAGGCCTATCTGCACGGGCATGAGTATCAGCTGCGTACCGCGTTCAAGGACCTGGAAAATTGAACGAGTCTGATGCCGCAAGACCGGTGGCTGACACGGCGGTTGCCGAACAGATCTACAAGATCTTCCCCAATGACCTGAACTCCCAGGGCAATGTATTCGGCGGTCTGATCATGGCGGAGATGGATCGGCTGGCGGTCGTCATCGCAGAACGGCATAGCCGCAGGCTCTGCGTGACGGTTGGCGTCGATGCGGTGAACTTCATTGCGCCGGCAACGGGCGCGGATACCCTGGTGTTTGCGGCATCCTGCAATCGCGCCTGGAACTCGTCGATGGAGATCGGCGTGAAGGTCGAAGCGGAACTGTCCCATACCGGATTGCGGCGGCATATTCTGTCCGCCTACCTGACTTTCATCGCCCTGGATGATCAGGGCAGACCGACCCGGGTGCCCGCGGTGCGCGCACAATCGCCCGAGGAGGTTCTGCGCTACGAGGCGGCGGCCTTGCGGCGGGAGCAGCGCCTGGAAACCGCTCGTGACCTCAAGCGTCTGCAGGAGCGCAGGCGCGAGCAGATCTGATCGCCTGCTAAGCTCTCGGACTCGCGCAGACGCGTGCAGGCTGGCTGTCCTGGTCGGCCAAAATGCCCTGGTACATGCGAACAGGCGTCGCATGTGCTGACAGGCCCATGATTGCCTTGCCAAAAGTACAACGATGAATTTCAAACGCTGGCTGTTGCTCGCCCTGATCTTGAGTCTTGCGGGCCTGTTTTATGCGCTGGACCTGGGGCGTTTTCTCAGCCTTGAGTATCTGCAGACGCAGCAGGCTGCATTCTCCAGCTACGATCAGGCGCATCCCCTGCAGGCCGCAGCGATCTATTTTCTGGTCTATGTTGCCGTCACCGGCCTGTCCCTGCCCGGCGCCGCGCTGATGACGCTGCTCGGCGGCGCTTTGTTTGGTCTGGCCAAGGGCCTGGTTCTGGTGTCGTTCGCCTCCACCCTGGGGGCAAGCCTGGCGTTTCTGGTTTCTCGCTTCGTGCTGCGGGATGCGGTGCAGGCCCGGTTTGGCCGCCATCTCAAGGCGATCAATCAGGGGGTTGAAAAAGACGGGGCTTTCTATCTGTTCGCATTGCGTCTGGTGCCGGCCTTTCCGTTTTTCGTGATCAATCTGCTGATGGGGCTGACGCCGATGCGGACGCTGACATTCTTTTTCGTCAGCCAGATCGGTATGCTCCCCGGCACCGTGGTGTTCGTCAATGCGGGCACCCAACTGGGACAACTCAGCACCTTGTCGGGATTGCTCTCGCCGGGCTTGCTGGGCTCATTTGCATTGCTGGGGGTATTTCCATTGGTTGCAAAGAAGATTCTGGCCGGTTTGCAAGCCCAGAAAGTCTATAAAGGGCATCGCGCGCCCAAGAATTTCGATCGCAATCTGATTGTCATTGGCGCAGGTTCAGCTGGCCTGGTGACGGCGTACATCGCCGCGGCGGTGAAAGCCAAGGTCACCCTGATCGAGAAGCACAAGATGGGGGGTGACTGCCTGAACACCGGTTGTGTGCCGTCCAAGGCACTGATCAAGACCGCGAAGACGGTGCATCTGCAACACCGTGCGGAAGCTCTCGGACTGAACAAGCTCACCGTGGACTTTGATTTTTCCAAGGTGATGGAACGGGTTCAACGGGTGATCCGGCAGATTGAGCCACACGATTCGGTGGAGCGCTACAGCGAACTCGGGGTGGAATGCATCCAGGGCGAAGCGCGGCTGGTTTCGCCGTGGGAGGTCGAGGTCAACGGCCAGCGTCTGAGCGCGCGCAAGATCGTGATTGCCACCGGCGCGCGCCCCTTTGTGCCGCCGATTGATGGCCTGGCGGAAGCCGGCTATCTCACATCCGACACCGTCTGGGGTCTGCGCGAACTGCCCGCCAGGCTGATCGTGCTTGGTGGCGGGCCAATAGGCTCGGAATTGACGCAGGCTTTCGCGCGTCTGGGCAGCAAGGTGACCCAGGTCGAGATGTTGCCGCGCATCATGCTGCGCGAAGACGAGGAAGTTTCCGAAATGGTCAGCCAGCGGTTCACCGAGGAAGGGATCGACGTGCGGGTCAACACCCGTGCCAAGGCGGTTCGGATTGTAGAGGGGGAAAAGCGGCTGGTCTGCGAGCACCAGGGGCAAGAGTTGGAGCTGCCTTTTGATCAGATTCTGGTGGCGGTTGGGCGGGCCGCGAACGTGCAGGGGTTCGGTCTCGAAGAGCTTGGCGTGCAGGTCGACAGGACGGTGACAACCAACGAATTCCTGCAGACCAATTTCCCCAACATCTACGCCTGCGGCGATGTGGCCGGACCCTATCAGTTCACCCACACGGCGGCCCATCAGGCCTGGTATGCGGCGGTCAATGCCCTGTTTGGCGATCTGAAAAAGTTCAAGGTCGATTACTCGGTCATTCCCTGGGCCACGTTTACGGATCCGGAGGTGGCGCGGGTCGGTCTCAACGAACTCGAAGCCAAAGAGCAGGGCATTGCCTACGAAGTGACCCGTTACGGCATTGATGATCTGGACCGCGCGATTGCGGATGAATCCGCCTTCGGGATGGTCAAGGTGCTGACCGAGCCGGGCAAGGATCGCATTCTCGGGGTGACGATCGTCGGCGAGCATGCCGGTGATCTGATCTCCGAATATGTGCAGGCGATGAAATACGGACTGGGCATGAACAAGATCCTGGGTACGATCCACATCTACCCGACCCTGGCTGAAGCGAACAAGTTCGCCGCCGGAGAATGGAAGCGGGCGCATGCGCCGGAATCGCTGTTGCGCTGGGTCAAGCGTTTCCACCAATGGCGCATCCACTGAAGACCGCGCAGGCCGCTGCTCGCGGTATGCATCTTGCTGGCGCAGAATAGAAGTTTCCGCCCGGATCATGGTGCCGGGTCAGATGCAGGAGTACAGGCATGGCGGACTTTTTTGATTGCTATGGAAGGACCGAGATCGAAGAGTTGGCGCGGATTCACGACAGCGGCGCGGAAGGCTTGCGCAAGCGTGAAATCGCGCCGCAGTTCTTCGACAAATTGCTGGAGCACGATCTGATCAAGCCCTATGGTCCGGAACACTTTGCGGTTTCGCGCCGGGGAATGATCAAGCTCGAACGGGCGCACATGCTGAACGCCTGACCTGGCTTGAGGCTGCGCCGGGCCTGGTGCCGGCCGGGCAAGAGGAATCGGCGCCGCGCAGGCGCTACAATGCCGGGCTCACTTGAATGAAATGATGACGGCATGAGTACACTTGTCCTACTTCGCCACGGCCAGAGCCAGTGGAACCTGGAAAACCGTTTCACCGGCTGGGTCGACGTGGATCTGACCGAGCAGGGGCGTGCAGAAGCGCAGGCTGCGGGACAGTTGATGCGGGATGAGGGCCTGAGTTTCGATGTGGTGTACACCTCGGTGCTCAAGCGGGCCATTCGCACGCTCTGGATCGCACTTGATGAAATGGATCTCATGTGGCTGCCGATCACGCGTTCATGGCGTCTGAACGAGCGTCACTACGGCGCCTTGCAAGGCCTGAACAAGGCCGAAACGGCCGCCCAGCACGGCGAAGACCAGGTCAAGATCTGGCGGCGTTCCTACGATATTCCGCCACCCCCGATGCCGATCGAAGACCCCGGTCATCCGGTGCATGAGGCGCGTTATGCCGCGCTCGATGCGCGCGTCCTGCCGGGCACCGAATCCCTGAAATTGACACTGGAGCGGGTTCTGCCTTTCTGGTTCGACGAAATCGCACCGCAATTGAAGCAGGGGCGCAATGTGTTGATCACCGCCCACGGCAACAGCTTGCGCGCACTGTACAAATACCTGAATGGCCTGTCGGATGCGGAAATCCTCGAGGTCAACATCCCGACCGGCATGCCCCTGCGTTTCGAGCTTGATGGCGAGCTCAATGTCCTGTCCTCCGGTTATCTGGGCGATGCGGAGGCGGTGGCCAAAGCGGCGGCCGAAGTCGCGAATCAGGGCAAAGCCTGATCGCAATCGCGCGCCGCGGCGGGCCTTTTAGGGTCCGGGACTCATTCGGTGCGATCATAGGGCGCGTGCGTTTCACCAGCTGAAGGACAGTCATGGACATCGCATTTATCGGATTGGGCGTGATGGGCGGCCCGATGGCAGGCCACCTGCATGCCGAAGGACATCGGGTGCGGGTCTATAACCGCAGTTCGGACAAGGCCCTGACCTGGCAGGCACGCTATGGCGGCGAGGCCTGCGAGTCCGTGCCGCAGGCCGCTGCTGGCGCCGAGGTTCTGATCACCTGTGTGGGTGCGGATGCGGATGTCCGGCAGGTCTGTCTTGGCGCCGACGGCGCCTATGCGCATCTGGCCGAAGACGCCCTGCACATCGATCACACGACGACCTCTGCCGAGCTTGCCCACGAGCTTGCGGCTTGCGCCCGGCAGCGCGGAATTGGCTTTGTCGATGCGCCGGTTTCAGGCGGCCAGGCGGGGGCGGAAAACGGCAGTCTCACCATCATGTGCGGCGGCGAAGAGCTGGCCTACGAACGGGCGGCTGATGTGTTTTCGGCCTACGCCAAACGCAGCGGTCGGATGGGGCCGGCAGGTCACGGGCAGCTGACCAAAATGGTCAATCAGATCTGTATCGGCGGACTGATACAGGGCCTGTCGGAGGCCGTGGTGTTCGGTGAACGCGCCGGGCTTGATCTGAACAAGGTTCTGGACGTGATTGAAGGGGGCGCCGCCGGTTCATGGCAGATGAGTCACCGCGGCCGATCCATGCATCTGCGCGAATTTGATTTCGGCTTCGCGGTGGACTGGATGCGCAAGGACCTGGCGATTGTCCTGCAGCAGGCTGCGGCGATGCGGCTGAATCTGCCCGTGACGCAGCAGGTCAGCCGCTACTACGATGAAATCAGCGACCATGGAGGCGGACGTCTGGATACGTCTTCCCTGATCACCAGGCTGGATGAGACCTCGCGTGAAGAACGCGAGTAGTCGAGTGTTTCGAGTTCCGCCGGGCCGCAGTTTGCGCGGGCGGACTCAGCCCGAAGCAGATCAGCTTGCGGTCGCGATGCCCCCGGCTTCCTGTCGATCAGAACAAGCCGCCATGCCGCGGCTGCGGTAGCCGAGGAAGCATGAAAAAAGCCTACGAAAATCTCGACTTTCTCAAACAGGATGTGGCGCGGCCCCTGCGGATCCTGTCGGAGTATCTGGAGCCACAGGCGCGCCTGCGTCGCCACCGGATCCGACGTGCGGTGACGTTCTGGGGTTCGGCCCGCATCAAGCAGGGCCAGGATCAGGTGGGGGACGGTCGGGACTACTTCACCAAGGCCTCGGAACTCGGGCGTCGGCTGGCGCAGTGGACCATGGAAGCGCATCCGGTCGGTCGCCGCTACCACATCCTCACGGGGGGTGGTCCCGGAATCATGGAAGCCGCTCATGCGGGGGCGGCAACCGTGAATCGCATGTTGAATGTCGGCTTCAATATTGCCCTGCCTTTCGAGCAGAAAAGCAATCCGTACATCCCGCCGGAGCAGGTGTTCCAGTTCCAGTATTTCTTCATGCGCAAGTTCTGGTTTCTCAATCTGGCCAAGGCCCTCGTGGTCTTTCCAGGGGGCTTCGGCACCCTGGATGAATTGTTCGAGGTTCTGACCCTGATCCAGACGCGCAAGACCGGCCGCCGGACCCTGGTGCTGTTCGGCGAAACGTACTGGCAGGAGGTGATCAATCTGCCGGCTCTGGCGCGCCAGGGTCTGATCGACGCCAGCGATCTGGCCCTGGTTCAGCATGTCGATACGGTGGACGAGGCCTTCGAGATTCTGGTGTCCGATCTCGCCGACTGACAGGTCATCAGGGCTTGCTGGTGCTTTGATCAGGCCGGCTGGCGCGCCTCGGTCGCGATGGCCATCGCGAGTTCCAGCGCTTGTTCGCCATTGAGCCGCGGGTCGACCTGGGATTCGTAACGCCGGTTGAGGTCGTTCGCGTTCAGATCCCGGGCGCCGCCGGTGCATTCGGTCACGTTTTCGCCGGTCAGCTCCAGGTGCACACCGCCCAGGCGACTGCCAAGTTGGCGGTGAATGCGAAATGCGCTGAGCAACTCGCCCAGAATGGCCTTGAAATCCCGGGTCTTGTGGCCGTTGGCGGTGGTGTGGGTGTTGCCGTGCATGGGGTCGCACAACCAGACCACAGGGTGATCTTGGGCCTGCACCAGTTCGATCAGGGCCGGCAGTTCATCGGCCAGCCGCTCGCTGCCATAACGGTGGATCAGGACCAGGCGACCGGGCTCACGCTGGGGATCCAGGGTGTCCAGCAATCGGGTCAGCCATGCGGCGTTCATTCCTGGACCCAGTTTGACGCCAATTGGGTTGGAGATGCCGCTGGCGTAGGCCACATGGGCATGATCCGGCTGCGCCGTGCGCATGCCGATCCAGGGCATGTGACAGCCTAGATTGAAGTAGGCGCCATCGGCTTCAAGGCGGGTCAGTGCGGCCTCATACTCCAGCACCAGGGCTTCATGCGAGCTGTACAGCTGAACCCGGTCCAGGTGCTGCATGCGTTGACCTGAAAGGGTTTCGAAAAAACTCACCGCGTTCTCGATTTCATCGACCAGCTGACCGTAACGCTGGGCGTGCGGCGTGTGCTGCATCCAGGCCAGGTCCCAGTTTTCCGGATGATGCAGATCGGCAAAGCCACCCTCGATCAGCGACCGGACATAGTTCAGGCTCAGTGCCGCATGGGCGTGGCCACGTAACAAACGGTCCGGATCGGGCGCACGGGCCTGCGGATTGAATTCGGCGGCGTTGACCAGGTCACCTCGGAAGCTGGGCAACTCCAGGCCATCGCGCTGTTCCCAGTCGGAGGAGCGCGGTTTGGCGTATTGGCCGGCGAAGCGGCCAATGCGCAGGACGCGCTGCTTCAGGCCATGGGTCAGCACCAGGCTCATCTGCAACAGCACGCGCAGGCGATTGGCGATGATGTCCTGCCGGCATTCGGAGAAGGACTCGGCGCAATCGCCGCCCTGCAGGACGAAGCCATCGCCCCTGGCGACATCGGCCAGCTCCGCCTTGAGGCGCAGGATCTCGCCTGCAGTGACCAGCGGCGGGCGTTGAGCCAGTTCGCTGACGGCCGCATTCAGGTGCTCGCGGTCGGCATAGCTTGGCTGCTGCAAGGCAGGCAGATCGCGCCAGCTGTCGGGTGTCCAGGAAGTCATTGCGGGGTCGGGCAGGTGAAAGGGCTGCGATTATGCCGCAGGGGACAGGACAATGTGGGCGAGGCGGGTGGGCAGTTGTTCCGAAATCACGAAGAACTCCGTTGCCGTTTTGCCGAAACACACGCCCTCGGCCTGCGGCAGCTCGGGCAGGGCGATGCGCTGAGGGGTCTGGACCAGCAGGTCGTCCAGGCTGTCCTGTGGTGCGCGCCGGTAGATATAGGCGGCGACATAGTTGAGGACGATCCAATGGCTGCCTTCCGGGCTGATGTCCATGGCGGTCGGCCAGTTCGCACCAGGTCGCAGGTGCCTGTTCGGGCCACCAGCGGCCGCCGGAAACGGTGCCAGGGCACCGACCCTGGTCAGAGTCATCTCATTCGATTCCAGTGCCTGGGCGACATCCAGGGCATACAGATGCGGTGTGTCGCTGCGTTTGCTCAGGATGATCAACTGCTTGCTGCGTGGATCATAGGCCAGGGATTCGGCGTCCCGAGGTCCATCGGGGTAGCGCAGGCGCAGGCTGTGAACCCGTTGCACTGCCGCCTTCTCATCTGGTGGCGGCTTGAAGAAATGCAACTGCACGAACGCCCTGCGTGCCCGATTGTCACCAATGTCGCCCACCACAAGGTAGTCGGCGCCACGAAAATACATCCAGCTGAGGTCTTCCCAGTCCACATTGTTCAGTTCCGGCAGCGCGTAGCGGCGAACCTCGCGCCGGGCGCCCGAAATGGTATACAGGTTTGGACCATTGCCGCTGTCGTTGAGCGCCCAGAAGCGCTGCGCCTGGCGGCGATCGGCCACCAGCCCGCTGGCCTCGGCAAGATCCCTTGTGCTCAGTTCCTCAAGCGTGGCCACGGCAGGAGGCGTCTGTGCAGGTACAATGGCCAAAGCGGCGGCCCGCTCAGCGGACTCGCCGGGGCTGCCGGCAACGGCGCGCGCCCAGGTCTGCTCTGGCGTTAGATGGCAGGCGCCGAGCAGTGCGCAAATCAGCAGGGGCCAAACGCTGCGACGAGACAATGACGCATGCCACGGCGATGGCCTGCACGCGGACAGGGTGATTTTCATGGCGAGACGGGCTCGAAAAGACGAATGGCAGGGCGAGCCTGCCGCGCAGAGTCTAGCGGAATTTAGCGCGGACGCGCAGATCGCGCAGCGGTCGCCGGACGATCTGCCCGAGCGCCGCGCACAGCGTTTGCTGGAGCATGACTGGCAGCGCCTCAACCAGATGCTGGGGCGCAACGAGCCGCTGCCGCGGCTGCGTTTTGATCTGCGGGGGCGTTGTGCCGGTCAGGCGCGTTATCAGGACTGGGTGATCCGCTTGAACCCGGTCCTGATGCAAGGCCATGGTGACCGCTTCATTGAAGAAACCGTTCCGCATGAACTGGCCCACCTCATGGCTTTTCGATGCCATGGCGCGCAGATCCGGCCGCATGGTCGAGAATGGCGTGCGATGCTGGAGTGGCTGCAGCGCCCGGTGCGGGTCAGTCATGACTATGAAGTCAGTCCCAGCCGCCGCCTCAAGCGCTATGTCTACCGTTGCGACTGCCGCCTGCATGAACTCAGCAGCATCCGCCATCGGCGGGCGGAACAGGGCACACCTTATCAATGCCGAATGTGCGGCTGCCGTCTGCGCAAGGGTGACGCACGCAACGCCGCTTGCTAATGTTGATCGAACTGCTTGGAGGGTAAGTCGATGTGGCGAAGGCTGGGGTGCGTTGGGCTCGTTCTGCAGCTCATGGGTTGTGCCTCGATGGGGACGCTGCTTGAAGCCCCCCTGAGTTGGGTCGGCCTGAAGAACGCCCAGACCGGTTCGATGAGCATCAGCCCCGAGATCTCCGCAGGGGATCTTAAGGCGCATGTTGAGATCCTGAGTTCGGATGCGTATCTCGGGCGCCTGCCGGGCGGCGAGGGTGAACGGCTGACGCTGGACTATCTGGAACAGCAGATGCGGCTGGTCGGGGCCGCGCTGCTGCAGGGCAGCTATCGTCAGGTCGTGCCCTTGGTCGGTCTGGTCGCCGAGGCGGATATCGGCATGGAGGTGGCCGGCCGGCCGCTGACCTTGCGGCAACCGCAGGATGTGGTCCTCGCGACCGAGCGTGTTGAGCCGCTGATCCGCATCCGCAGCGCGCCGGTGGTGTTCGTCGGGTATGGCATTCAGGCACCGGAGTATGGCTGGGACGATTACAAGGGCAGGGATGTGCGCGGCAAGACCGTGCTGATGCTGGTGGGTGACCCGCCCCTGCCTGCGCCCGGGCAGACGGATCGCCTGGATCCGTTGCGTTTCAAGGGTGCGGCGATGACCTACTACGGACGCTGGACCTACAAATACGAAATCGCATCCCGGCTCGGTGCCGCTGCCGTGCTGGTGATTCATGACGAAGCTGCGGCAGGGTATCCCTGGGGCGTGGTGGCCAATCATGCCGGACGCGAGCATTTCACGCTCGATGCGGCCGATGGCAATCGCCAGCGGGTGCCGGTTCAGGGCTGGATCCGCGACACCGCCGTCAGCCGGCTGTTCGCCGGCGCGGAGCTGGATTTCGGCATGGCCAGACGCGCGGCCGCAACAGAGGACTTCCAGCCCATGGATTTGCCGGCGCGGGCCAGCATGCAGGTCCGCAATCAGATCCGGCAGGTTCGCTCGGCGAACCTGGTGGCCCAGGTGCGTGGCACGCTAAGGCCCGATGAATGGCTGATCTACACCGCGCACTGGGACCATCTGGGGCGCGATGAAAGCCTGGTGGGTGATCAGATTTTCAATGGTGCGATCGACAATGCCTCTGGTGTGGCGGGGCTGTTGGAACTGGCCGCGGCGTTTGCTGCCCGGCCGGCACCGCGCAGTGTCCTGTTTGTGGCGACCACGGCCGAGGAACAAGGTCTGCTCGGGGCTCGCCATTATGTGGCCCAGCCCCTGGTGCCGTTGGAGCGCAGCCTGGCCGTCATCAACATGGACAGTCTGAACGTCTGGGGTGAAACGCGTGATCTGGTCGTCATCGGGGCCGGACAGAACAGCCTGGAGGATGAGCTCTCGCGTCAGGCGCAGGCCCACGGACGGCAGCTCAGGCCCGAGCCGGAGCCTGAGAAAGGCCTGTACTTCCGTTCGGATCATTTCGAATTCGCCCGCCGCGGCGTCCCCGGGCTGTTTACCTCGGGCGGCATTGATTTCGTTGGCCAGCAGGCGGGCTTCGGCCTGTCGACACGGCAGGACTATGTCCGGAATCACTATCATCAGGTCAGCGACGAGTACGGCCCGGCCTGGGATCTGGCCGGTGCGGTGCAGGATCTGCGGCTGCTGGAAGCCACCGGACGAAGTGTTGCCTCAAACCCGCAGTGGCCGCAGTGGAAAGCCGGCTCGGAGTTTGAAAATCTACGCGTTACCCATCGCCATCCCTGACATGAAGAGGATTCCCCGGATGAAAGCTGTCGAACGTATGGAACTACTCAAAGACACCGTCCAACAGGCCGTCGACAATGGCGCGACCAATGTTGAACAGGTGCATCAGTATATTGCGGCCTTGCCGTTTGAGACCCTGGAAAAACTCGGCTTTTTCGAGAAGCAGGCGAGCCGGGTCAAGGACAAGCAGGCCGCCACCATCGGCATTGCCTACGATGCGGTGCGTACGATCAATCGCCAGGTGGGACAGATCTTCAGCGACATTTTCGGCCAGATCGAGGATGTGCAGATCATGGCCAAGAACATGGCCAAGCGCGGTCGCAGCAAACGGGACTAGAATTCCGGCCCTGGCTTTCCCCCGGATGCCGCTGAGGCATTCGGGTTCATTTTAGAGCGAGCATGAAACTTCGAAACAGCAATCTGGAAAAGCTGCAGGCGCGGACCTTTGACGTGCTGATTGTTGGCGGGGGGATCAATGGCGCGGTTGCTGCCGCGGCCCTGAGCGCGCGCGGCGCATCCGTGGCCCTGATCGACCGGCAGGATTTCGCCGGAGGAACCAGTCAGCACTCATCGAACCTGGCCTGGGGCGGCATCAAGTACATGGAAACCTGGGAATATCCCCTGGTGCGGGCCCTGTGCATGAGTCGCAACCGCTTGATGCGGAACTATCCGTCCACCGTGCAGGAAATCCGCTTTTACACCACCATTGAGAAGGGCTTCCGCTGGCATCCGGTGATGCTCTATCTGGGCACCTGGCTGTACTGGATGATTGGCAACGGCTTTACCCGGATTCCGCGGCTGCTCAGCAAGACGAGAATTCGACAGGAAGAGCCGCAGATCGAGGTCAGGGATGCCATCGGTGGCTTCGAGTATTCCGATGCCTACCTGCACGACAATGATGCGCGTTTCGTCTTCAACTTCATCCGCTCGGCACTGAGCCGCGGGTGTATCGCGGCGAATTATGTGAGCTCACAGGGGGCCAGGCGGGAAAACCAGGACTGGCTGGTATCGGCTCGCGATGAAACGACCGGCGATGACTTCCCGATCCGCGCGCGGGTGCTGATCAATGCCGCCGGTCCCTGGGTGGATGAACACAATGCAATGAGCGGCCAGCGCACCGAGCATCATCATGTGCTGTCCAAGGGCATCCACCTGATCGTGGATCGCATCAGTTCCGTCAAGCGCGTGCTGACCTTCTTTGCCGATGATGGACGGCTGTTTTTCGCCATTCCGATGGGGCCGCGGACCTGTATCGGCACGACGGATACCAAGGTCGATCGCGCCGAGGTCAGTGTGACGGCGGAAGATCGGGATTTCGTGCTCGAAAACATCAACAAGCGGCTGAAACTGGCGCGGCCGCTGGGACCGGAGGATGTGATTGCCACGCGCTGCGGGGTCCGCCCGCTGGTCATCAAGGGTGACAATCAGGAATTCGAGGATTTCCTGCAGCTCTCGCGCAAGCATGCGGTGGATGTGGATGCAGCAAGCCGCCATATCAGCATTTTTGGCGGCAAGCTGACTGACTGCATCAATGTGGGGGATGAAATCTGTGATGAGGTCAAGGCGCTCGGGGTGGCCCTCGCGCATCCGCGTTTCAAATGGTACGGCGAGCCGCCTGCGGAGGTGCGGGACGAGTTCTTTCACCAGGCCGAGCTGATGGAACTGGATGCCTATACCGCCGCCGAGTCCAGCGAGCCGCTGTCGACCCGCTTGTGGCGACGTTACGGCGCCCAGGCGATCGGCCTGCTGGAGAATATCCGGGAAAATCCGCAGGAAGCCGAGGTGCTGATCAAGGGTACGGAGTACACCCGCTGCGAATTGCGTCAGGCGGCCCGGCGCGAAATGGTGGTCAAGCTGGATGATTTCCTGCGCCGCCGATCGAAGATTGCGCTGGTGGAGCGGCCGGACGTGATCCGGCAGGCGCCTGGTCTGCTTGAAGCCTGTCGCATTCTGTTCGGCGACCAGGCCCAGGCGCGCATCGAGGAGTATTTTGCCGCGCTGGAAGGCACCGCGCCGGAAGGGGCCGCGTCGGGACGCTGAGCGTAAACGCCGGCCACAGGCTCAACTTTTGCGCCTGTGGCCGGTCAGAGTGACATCATGAACCTGCAACCCACAAGCGACTGCTGGCGCGGCTTCGATCCTGCGGTGCCGGCCTGGTTCGCGGCGGCGCTGGGCGCGGCGACGCCAGTGCAGCTGCAGGCCTGGCCGCTGATTCAGCAGAGTCGCAATGTGCTGATTGCCGCGCCCACAGGCTCAGGCAAAACCCTCGCGGCCTTTCTTGCCGTGATCGATGGACTGATGCGGCGCGCCGCGCGGCATGAGTTGGCCGCGGATACGCAGGTGCTCTACATCAGCCCGCTGAAAGCCCTGTCCAACGACATCCGCAAGAATCTGGAAGCCCCCCTGCAGGGCATTGCGGATGAAATGCTGGCGCAGGGCCGCTGCGCGCCGGAGATCCAGGCCATGGTGCGGACCGGCGATACCAGCCAGAGAGAGCGCGATCGGATGCGGCGCAAGCCGCCGCATATTCTCGTGACCACGCCGGAGTCCCTGTTCATCTTGCTGGGCTCGGAGTCCGGTCGCAGCATGCTGAGCACGGTGCGAACGGTCATTGTCGACGAAATCCATGCGCTGGCCGGCAGCAAGCGGGGGGCGCATCTGGCTCTCAGTCTGGCCCGCCTGGACGCATTGGTCGCCGGGCCGGTGCAGAAGATTGGCCTGTCGGCGACGCAGAAGCCGCTGGAAGCCGTGGCCCGCTACCTGTGCGCGGATCAGGCTTGCGAGATCGTGGACGCCGGCCACAGCCGGGCCCGTGATCTGGCGATGGAGGTGCCGGGCTCGCCGCTCACCGCGGTGATGGCAACCGAGGTCTGGGGCGAGATCTATGCCCGCATTGCCGAGCTAGCGCGCGACCACCGCACCACCCTGGTTTTCGTCAATACCCGCCGCCTGGCCGAACGGGCATGCCGCCATCTGGCCGAACATCTGGGCGAGGCGGCGGTGGCGGCTCACCATGGCAGCCTGGCGAAAGAACACCGACTGGATGCCGAGCAGCGACTCAAGGCGGGGCAGTTGACCGTGCTGGTGGCCACCGCTTCCCTGGAACTGGGTATTGATATTGGCGAGGTCGATCTGGTTTGCCAACTGGGCTCGCCGCGTGCGATCAATGCCTGCCTGCAGCGCATCGGACGTTCCGGTCATGCGGTGGGCGCGGTGCCGAAAGGACGTCTGTTTCCGACCACCCTGGATGAGGCGATCGAATGCGCCGCCTTGCTGCATGCGGTGCGATGTGGCGAGCTGGACCGGTTGCAGGTCTGCGGGGCGGCGTGCGATGTGCTGGCCCAGCACCTGGTGGCCGAAGTGGCTGCCCGGGATTGGTCGGTCGATGCGTTGCTGGCCCGCGTGCGTACAGCCTGGCCCTATCGCCACCTGGATGAAAAAACCTGGTTCCAGGTTCTGCGCATGCTGGCGGAGGGGTATACCACGCGGCGTGGTCGGCGCGGTGCCTACCTGCACTGGGACCAGGTCCAGGGGCAGGTGCGCGCCCGCCGTGGTGCCCGACTGGTCGCCCTGACCAATGCCGGTGTGATTCCGGACCAGTTCGACTATGACGTGATCTTGATGCCGGAGGGCTTCAAGGTTGGCACCCTGAATGAGGATTTCGCATTCGAGACCTTGCCGGGCGACATCTTCCAGTTGGGAAATCAGTCCTATCGGGTGCTGCGAACCGAATCCGGGCGCCTGCTGGCCGAGGATGCGCAGGGGCAGCCGCCGACCGTTCCGTTCTGGGTCGGGGAGGCGCCGGGCCGCAGTGATGAGCTGTCTGCCGCAGTCTCCCGCCTGCGCAAGGCAGTCGGGCTGGCGCTGGGATCCGGACTGGATGCCGCGACGACGCTGTTGCAGCAGGACTATGAACTGGCGCCTGCCGCGGCCGTGCAACTGGCCGAATACCTTGCCGCCGGCCAGCTGGCGCTTGGCGCCATGCCCTGTCATGACACAATCGTGCTTGAGCGCTTTTTCGATGAGACCGGCGACATGCATCTGGTCCTGCATTCGTCTTATGGCTCGCGCATTAACCGGGCCTGGGGTCTGGCCCTGCGCAAACGCTTTTGCCGCAAGTTCAACTTTGAATTACAGGCCGCGGCGCTGGAAGACAGCATTGTCCTGTCGCTTGGGGTGACGCACAGTTTTCCGCTGCTCGAGGTCAGTCAGTATCTGCACTCCGCCTCGGTGCGCGCGGTGCTGGAGCAGGCCCTGCTCGATGCGCCGATGTTTCCCCTGCACTGGCGCTGGAATGCATCGATTGCGCTGGCGGTCCGTCGTCATCTGGGCTCACGCAAGGCGCCTCCGATCTGGCAGCGCAATGATGCTGAGGACCTGATGGCCGTGGTGTTCCCGGACCAGATCGCCTGTGCCGAAAATCTCAATGGCAAACGCGAGATTCCGGACCATCCTCTGGTCAGGCAGACGATGGAAGACTGCCTGTATGACGTCATGGATCTGCCGGGACTGGAGTCGGTGCTGCAAGCCATGGAGACTGGCAAGATTCGGGTGGTGGCGGCGGACCTCACCGCACCCTCGGTGCTGGCGCAGGAAATCATTAATGCCCGGCCCTATGCCTTTCTGGATGATGGTGATGCAGAGAATCGTCGCACCATGGCGATTGCGCGCAGCCAGCCCGGCAGTCTCGAGGATGCTAGGGCGCAGCGACAACTCTCGCCCGCCGCGGTGGCGCGGGTGCGGGAGGAAGCCTGGCCGCTCGTTCGTTCGGCCGACGAGCTGCATGATGCGATGCAGATTCATGGCTTTCTGACCGCAAGTGAAGGGGCGGCCTGGCCGTCCTGGTTGCAGGCGCTGATCGCGCAGCGTCGTGCCACCCGGTTACGGCTTGGCGGTGGCGGGATCTTGCTGGTCTGCGCCGAGCGACTGCATGAGCTGCAGATGATCCTGGGCGAGGTGGTACTGGATCCGCCGATCGCGGCGGTGGCGCAGGCGGCCGCTGCTGCCGAGCCCTTGCGGGAGATTGTGCGTGGTCGGCTGGAGGCGCTCGGGCCGCTGTCCGCCGCAGCCCTGGCCGCCAGTCTGGAATTGCCCATCGCTGCGGTACAGCAGCCCCTGATTGCACTGGAGCAGGAAGGTTTTGCGGTGCGCGGCGCATTTGAAAACTGCGGCGAGCAATGGTGCGAGCGTCGCCTGCTGGCCCGGATCCATCGCTACAGCCGGGATCAGAAGCGCGCCTCCTGCAAACCGGTCTCGCCGCAGACCTATCAGCGTTTCCTGCTGCAGTGGCATGGTCTGGAGGGCGAACGGCCGGAAGGCGGCGAGGCCATCTTGCGGGCCATGGATAAGCTGGAAGGGTACAGCGCGCCGGCTGCGAGCTGGGAGCAGGACCTGCTGCCCGCGCGAATCAGCCTGTTTCTGCCCTCACAGCTCGATGCCCTGTGTGCGGCAGGCAAGCTGAGCTGGGCGCGCATCAATCCGGGCAGCGGGAGCAAGGGCAGGGGGCCGATCAGAAACACCCCGATCGCGTTTGCCCCACGCGAAAGCCTGGCCTTGTGGCGGGCCCTGGCGCCTGCATCGGCAGCCGGCGAAGCCAGCGGCGATGCCGCGCGGGTGCTGGAAAAGCTGCGCAGCCATGGCGCGGTATTTTTCAGTGATCTGGCGCAGGCGACAGGCCTGCTCAGGGCGCAGCTGGAAGATGCACTGGGCGAACTCGTGGCGCTAGGACTGATCAATGCGGACAGTTTCGCCGGGCTGCGGGCCTTGTTGCAGCCGGTGCGCGGCAAGCCTCGTTCCGCGCCGCGGACCCGCCGTCGGCGGGCCTTGTTCTCTGGCATGCAGGATGCCGGGCGCTGGGCCGCTCTACCGCCGCTTGCCGATGCGGAGGACGCTCTGGAGCATTATCTCTGGGCGGTGCTGGCGCGCTACGGCGTGATTTCCCGCAGTATTTTGGCGAAAGAAAGCGTGCGCCCGCCCTGGCGGCTGATGTTGCGGCTGGCCTGGCGACTGGAGGCGCGGGGTGAAATTTGCGGCGGTCGCTTCATCGACGCGATGGCGGGTGAGCAGTTTGCCTTGCCCGAAGCGCAGGAACAGCTCACGCGCCTGGCCACAACGTCGCCTACGGGTGATTACATCCGGCTGATCGCTGCAGACCCGGCCCATCTGAGCGGCGGTGTGCTGCCCGGTCCGGCGTTGCCCGCGCTCGGCGCGAAGCACCCGGTGCTGTATCGCGATGGGGAGCTTCTGGGATGGATTCACCGGGGTGAACCGGTCCTGGCGCCGGCGGTGAAACTGGCCGAACGTCCGGCCGTTCTGGGCGCCCTAACAGGCGCCGCGCAGGCGCGACGCAGGCAATTGGCTTGATGGCGGCGCGCCGTTCCGGGACACCGCGCAGAGCCAGTCGCAAAGCAGGGTGGAGCCGGCCGGCTCCACCCTGCGGATTGGGTCAATCAGAGGATTGCCGAGCGACTCAGGGGGTCGCGACCCGGCGTGGCTCGAACGCCACCATCAGACCATGGGGGTCTTCGATCAGGAAGGGTTCGTGTGCCAGGTCGCTGCTGACCGCAATGCGCAGATTCATGCCGCGCGCGTCGCGGGCGATGCGGGCGGACAGCACGCCGAACTGCTCGATTTTCAGGGTCCGGCTGAACTCCTCGACATACTGGAACTGACCCGGCATTTCGATCAGATATTCGTTCTTGCTGACCGTTGCGCGATAGTCCGGAATCGAACTCTTGCCGAAAACGCCGATACGGACCCGTCCATCCAGCACGCCGAAGTCGAACGCGTCCACCGCATTGGCGACGGAAGCCGGTGCCGCGGGTTTGTTGCTGGCTTCACTGCCGCCCGCCAGACCATCCTTGAGCGGCAGGACCCGGCCCTGGTCACGGGCGAACATCTCATCATTGCGGGATTTCTGCGTGGCGGGCATGGTCGGTGCGGTCTTGGCCACTGCTTCGACCGCGGTGGCCTGCATGTCGACGGTCTTGATCGGTGGGGGTTCGGCGGGGCCTTGCATCGAGGATTCGTTGCTGGCCACAGTCGCTTCTTCGGTGTCGGCATTGTTGCGCAGACTGGCAATCGTACCGATCACGATGACGATGATGATCAGGGAGACGCCGATCAGCATTGGCCCATTGGCGGCGCCCAGCTGGTGGCGGAGTGCAGATTTTGTATAAAGCATGCGAGCCCAGGTTGGTATTAGCAAAACCCTAGTGTAAAGGTGAATCCAATTGCCCGCATCTTAGCGGTTGCTGTAAGCACGCCAGATCGGGGCCTGGTTCCAATGCTCGTTCGGGCCAGCTGGGGCCGAGCCATGCACCCCAGAGCAAGACGGGGAGGCGCAAACGGGCTTGAGCGCAGCGGGTTCATTTCAGGCAGTGGTTTCGATCGTGACTGATCTTGCGGGCTTCGGCCATGCAGACAGGCTAGAATCATGGCCATGTTCCAGCCCGACCAAACAAGGAAACCACAATGAAGCTTGTCAGCGCCGTGATCAAACCCTTCAGGCTCGATGAGGTGCGTGAAGCGCTTTCGGCCATCGGCATCAGTGGCATGACGGTGACCGAGGTCAAGGGCTTCGGGCGTCAGAAAGGACACACGGAACTCTATCGCGGAGCGGAATACGTGGTGGATTTTCTGCCCAAGGTCAAACTGGAGGTCGCCCTCAATGATGAGCAGCTCGAAGCCGCAATCGAGGCGATTGCCAGTGCGGGAAAGACCGGCAAGATCGGTGACGGCAAGATTTTCGTCAGCGAACTGGAGCAGGTGATTCGCATCCGCACAGGGGAAATGGGCGCCGATGCGGTTTGATGCCAGGCTTTGCCAGGTGTGCCAAGACTCAATGACGGTCTTTAAATGCTGGCGCCGGCGTCGTCGTGGACGGTCTGGCGTCGAGTTTGGCTAAGGCTTTGCCGGATGTTCAGGGGCAGCCCGATCCGGCTGCCCCTGAACCGATGTCTTACTGGGGGAACAGGGCGCCAAGCTGCTGGGCGAACATCATGTCGCCGTCCAGCTGAATCTTGCCGGTCATGAACGCCGTCATGCCGTCAAGTTCTCCGGTCAGCATCGCGATCATGTCCTCGTCTTCCATGGTGACGGCGACGGTGTAATCGTCGGCATTGCCGGCAACGACGGTGCAGGCGCCGTCCTTGATCGTAACCGTGCGGGGATTGCTGCAATTGAACTGAATGACAGCGTCCACGCCGGATGCAGCATCGGCGTTCAGTCTGCCGGGCATGTGTTCGAAAATCTCATCCAAAGTCATTGTCTACTCCTGAGCATCTGTTGGTATGGGGTTGATCTGCCATTTGATCTGCCGTAATCGTCCGCGTAATCCGGCTTTGCTGTAGGCAGTGGAATTTATGCGCCTGCGAGTCTAGCTCAGGCGCGCATTTTTGCCTACTTGGTAATGACGCTTACGATTGCGTGCGCTCCCGCTTCCCACCCCGAAAGCCGACTATGCTAATTTCTTGCAGGCGTCTTATTCCGGAGTCCGGTCAGGGGGTAAACAAAGTTACCGCCGCGCGGGGCTCCTGGACCGGATGCACAGCAGATGCCGCCACCCATTGCCAATACAGGTAGATCGAGATGCAGTTCACCGCAGAACATGAGGAGATCCGTCGGACCGTTCGACGATTTGTCGACGAAGTCATCAACCCCAACGTCGATCAATGGGAGGCGGAGCAGATTTTCCCCGCGCGTGAGGTCCTCAGGCAGGCGGCGGAACTTGGCATTCTGGGCATCAACAAGCCGGTTGAATATGGCGGCATGGGCCTGGATTACAGCTACCAGATGGTCTACGCAGAGGAACTGGGCGCCAGCCATTGTGGCGGCATTCCGATGGCAATCGGTGTGGTGACCGACATGGCGACGCCGGCGCTGGCGCGGTTTGGCTCGGATGAGCTCAAGCGGGAATTTCTCGCCCCGACTCTGGCCGGCGAGTTGGTGTGTTCGATCGGCGTGTCCGAGCCCGGCGCGGGTTCGGATGTTGCCAATATCCGCACCACCGCGGTCAAGGATGGCGACGATTACATCATCAATGGCAGCAAGATGTGGATTACCAATGGCATGCAGGCGGACTGGATCTGCCTGCTGTGCAATACCTCGGAAGGCAGCCGGCATGGCAACAAGTCGCTGATCATCGTGCCGATGGATGCGCCGGGGGTCGAGCGTGCCCAGAAGCTGCACAAACTGGGCATGTGGTCATCGGATACCGCGCAGCTTTTTTTCGACAATGTGCGGGTGCCGCAACGTTACCTGATCGGCCAGGAAGGCGCCGGCTTCATGTATCAGATGATGCAGTTCCAGGAAGAACGGATCTTTGGTGCGACCAGCATTCTCAAGGGCATGGAGCATTGCATCGACACCACCATTGATTACACCCGGCAGCGCCAGACCTTTGGTCAGCCGCTGCTGGACAATCAGGTGGTGCATTTCCGTCTGGCTGAACTGCAGACCGAAGTCGAGGCCTTGCGCGCCCTGTGCTATCAGACCTGTGAGGACTATGTCGCGGGCCGGGATGTGGTGCGACAGGCCTCCATGGCCAAGCTCAAGGCCGGACGCCTGGCGCGCGAAGTGGCGGACAGCTGCCTGCAGTACTGGGGCGGCATGGGCTATGTCTGGGATTCGCCGGTGTCGCGGTTCTTCCGGGATGGTCGCCTGATTTCCATTGGTGGCGGCGCCGATGAAATCATGCTGGGCATCATCTGCAAGCTGATGGGCATCCTGCCTGGCAAGAAGAAGTAGCGTGATGCCGTATCAGTCGATTCTTCGCGCTCAAGTCTTCGCTGGCCAGAACCTCATCGTGACCGGTGGTGGCAGCGGCATCGGGCGTTGCGTCGCGCATGAACTGGCCTCGCTGGGCGCCACGCCGATCCTGGTCGGTCGCAATGCCGACAAGCTGGCCCGGGTTCAGCAGGAAATTCTTGAGGATGGCGGCGCTGCGGATACGCTGAGCCTGGACATCCGGGAAGAAGAAGCGGTGCGCGCCGGGGTGGCTCAACTGGTGACGCGCCACGGCGATATCCACGGCCTGGTCAACAACGCGGGCGGTCAGTTTCCCGCGCCGCTGGCGCTGATGAGTCAGCGCGGCTGGGAAACCGTGATCCGGACCAATCTGACCGGTGGGTTTCTCATGGCGCGCGAGTGTTTTCTGCAGAGCATGCGCGATCACGGCGGAGCGATTGTGAATGTGGCCGCCGATATGTGGGGCGGAATGCCGCTGATGGGGCATTCGGGCGCCGCGCGCGCCGGCATGGTGAATTTCACCCAGAGCGCCGCGGTGGAATGGGCCAGTGCCGGGGTCCGGGTCAATGCGGTGGCGCCGGGCTGGGTCGCATCCAGCGGGCTGGACAGCTATACCGATCCGAATGTACGCAAACGGCTGCCCCGACTGCGGCATCAGGTGCCCTTGAAGCGCCTTGCGGAAGAGGCGGAGGTGTCCAGCGTGATCTGTTTTCTGCTGTCAGCCGGCGCCGCCTATCTGACCGGGGTCTGCGTGCCCATCGATGGTGGATCGACGCTCAATGTACGTGCCTTCGATCTGCCAGATCATCAAAAGGCGCCGCCCTTTGGTGGCTTTCATCGGGCGGTTCGGCCCAGAATACTCGAACAGGAGTAGGTTGGCGGGCCATCGGCCGGCAACTGCAACAGATCAACAACAGGGAGACCGGCCGAGCATGCCCGTCCTAGAAACACGTATTGACAGCCACGCCGAGAGTTTTCAGAAGAATCGGCAGGACATGCTGGAATGCATCGGCGAGTTCCGCTCGGTGGAAGCCATGGTGCGGGACTCGGAAGAAAAACGCCGTAGCCGCTTCGAGGCGCGTGGACAATTGATGCCGCGCGAGCGGGTCGCGCTGATGCTCGATCGGGGCTCGCCGTTTCTTGAGCTCTCGACCCTGTGTGGTTACAAGGAACACGACGACAAGGACGGTTCGCTGGCCGGCGGCAATCAGATCTGCGGCATTGGCTATGTGGCCGGTGTTCGCTGTCTCCTGATCGCCTCCAACAGCGCCATCAAAGGCGGCACCATGTCGCCCTGGGGGGTGCAGAAGACCTTGCGCATTCAGGAAATTGCGCTGGCCCAGAAACTGCCGGTGCTGTCGATGATCGAATCCGGCGGGGCCAACCTGCCGTATCAGTCGGAAATGTTCATCGAGGGTGGTCGGACCTTCTGCAATCAGGCCCGCCTGTCGGCTGCCGGGATTCCCCAGATTACCGTGGTCCACGGCTCCTCCACAGCCGGTGGCGCGTACATGCCAGGACTGTCGGATTACGTCATCATGGTGCGGGGCAAGGCCAAGGTGTTTCTCGCCGGCCCGCCGCTGCTCAAGGCCGCGACTGGCGAGATCGCGGAGGACGAGGACCTTGGCGGCGCGGAAATGCATGCCGGCGTGGCCGGCACCTGCGAGTTTCTGGCCGAAGACGACGCCGATGGCATTCGCCTTGCGCGGGAAGTGGTCGCCAAGCTGGACTGGAATGCACGACCCGCGGCTGAACAGCGACGCGAATTCTCGCCACCGCGCTACGCGATCGACGAACTCGCCGGCGTCGTGCCGGTGGATTACAAGAAACCCTATGATTGCCGCGAGGTGATTGCACGAATCGTCGATGATTCGGATTTCTCCGAGTTCAAGGCGGAGTTCGATGCCCAGACCATTTGTGGCCGGGCGATGATTGAGGGTTATCCACTGGGCATCATCGGCAACAATGGTCCGATCACGACCCGGGGGGCGAACAAGGCCGGGCAGTTCATCCAGTTGTGCTGCCAGGCCGATATTCCGATCATTTACCTGCAGAACATCACCGGCTACATGGTTGGTAGCGAATCCGAGCAGGCCGGTATCGTCAAGCATGGCGCGAAGATGATCCAGGCCGTGGCGAATGCGTCGGTGCCGCAGATCACCCTGGTCATCGGCGGCTCGTTCGGGGCCGGCAACTACGGCATGTGCGGCCGCGGTTTCGGCCCGGATTTCATCTTTTCCTGGCCCAACAGTCGTACTGCGGTGATGGGCGGGGAGCAGGCGGCCGGGGTGATGGCGATCGTGACCGAAGGCAAGCTCAAGGCCGCGGGCCAGCCGGTCGACACCGCCCAGATCGATGCGATGAAACAGCAGATCATCGGCATGTTCGAGGCGCAGTCGCATCCGTTCAAGGTCAGCGGGAGGATGATCGATGATGGCCTCATCGACCCGCGCGACTCCAGGCGCGTGCTCGCCTATACCTTGTCGATCTGTCGCGAGGCGCGACAGCGTGAGGTCAAGACCAACAGTTTCGGCATCGCCCGCCTGTAAGGCGAACGACGCGGGGCGGCCAGAAGTGGCGAAGCAGGCCGTGGCCAGCGCCGGGCGGACACCGCTGCTTGAGCCCGAATCACACACCAAGCAGGGGCAGGGACCACGAAGCGATGTGAGCTCCGCCACCTGAACATGCAAGACGAGGTAGAGATGCGCTCGATACACAAGGTTCTTATTGCCAACCGGGGTGAAATTGCGGTCCGGATCATCCAGGGGGCGAAACGACTGGGTTTGCGCACCGTTGCGGTTTACAGCGATGCCGACCGCCATGCCCGTCATGTGCTGGAAGCGGATGAGGCGGTGCATATCGGCGCCTCGACCGTCGGGCAGTCCTACCTGGTTGCGGAAAAGCTGTTGCAGGCCGCGCGCGCCGCCGGCGCCGAGGCAATTCACCCCGGTTATGGTTTTCTCGCCGAGAACGCCGACTTCGCCCGCGCCTGTGGCGAGGCCGGTCTGATCTTTGTTGGCCCCAGCGCGGAGGCCATCGATCTGATGGGCAACAAGCGCGCCGCAAAGTTGAAAATGATCGAGGCCGGCGTGCCTTGCGTGCCGGGATATGAAGGCGGCGAGCAGGATGAAGCGCGCTTGCTGGAGGAACTGCGTGCGATTGCGTGTCCGGTGATGATCAAGGCGGCGGCGGGTGGGGGTGGACGCGGCATGCGTCTGTGCCTGGATGAAAAGGATGCCCTGGCGCAGATCCGTTCGGCCCGCAGCGAGGCGCAGTCGGCCTTCGGCAGCAGCGAACTGATTCTGGAAAAGGCGGTGGTCGGCGCCCGCCATGTCGAAATCCAGGTGTTCGGCGACGTCGCAGGTCAGGTCGTGCATCTGGGGGAGCGGGACTGCTCGATCCAGCGTCGGCATCAGAAAGTGATCGAGGAAAGCCCGTCGCCTGCGGTGGATGAGGATCTGCGTGCACGCATGGGCGCGGCTGCGGTCACGGCGGCGCAGAGCATTGCCTACCAGGGCGCGGGCACGGTGGAGTTCCTGCTCGCGCCGGATGGCGCATTCTACTTTCTCGAGATGAACACCCGCCTGCAGGTGGAGCACCCGGTGACCGAGATGGTCACCGGGGTGGATCTGGTGGAGTGGCAGTTCCGCGTCGCCGATGGCGAGCCTTTGCCCCTGTCACAGGCGCAAATTCGGCAGCAGGGCCATGCGATCGAGGTGCGACTGTGCGCGGAGGACAGCCGGCATGGTGACCTGCCGCAGACCGGTCGGGTGCTGCGCTGGCGATCCGCGCAGGGCGAGGGTGCGCGAATGGACCATTGCGTGGTCGAGGGTGGCGAGGTCAGTCCCTACTATGATTCCATGATCGGCAAGCTCATCGTGCATGGCCACGACCGGGAGTCAGCGCGGATGCGTCTGCGTCGGGCGCTGGAAGATGTTTGCCTGCATGGGGTCAAGAGCAATCTGGATTTCCTGATGGACATCGTCAGCGAGGCCGATTTCGCCAGCGGTGATTTTCATACGGGCTACATTCCGGCCCATTTTCCCGACGCCGAGCGTGCCAACGCCGCGCCGGAAATCGCACAGTGGGCGGTGGCGGCGATGGTGCTGTTCTGGGATGACGCCTGGCGCCTGCTGCAGCAAGCCGATTTCGCCGCCGACATGACGGCGTGGCAGAACTCGAATCCGGTGCCCGCAAGAGTGATGCTGCAGTGGGAGGGCGAGCAGCGGCTTGCCCTGTTGAGCAACGATGCCGAACGCCATTGCACGGTGCAGATCGGCGAGGCCGAGTTCCATTTCGATGTGGATCGCTGCGATGGTTTCGAGCGGCAGTTCTATTTCGAGGGGGTGCGGCGCACCGCGCGCTATACCCGGGATGGCAGCGAACTTTGGCTGAGCTTCGGTGGCCGCACCTGGTGCTTTCAGGATCTGACCCTGGCCCCGCCCGCGGCGGCCGTGGCGGGCAGCGATGGGCGCATCTGCGCCGGCAGTGACGGCCGCGTGCTGCAGGTCGCGGTGGCGGCAGGCGAGCAGGTCGAAGCCGGTCAGGCCATTGTCGTGCTGGAAGCGATGAAAATGGAGTTCCAACTCGCCACCCCGGTGGCCGGCACGGTGAGCGCGGTTCATGTCAGCCCGGGCGATCAGGTGGCGAACCGGCAGCTGCTCGTGGAACTGGACGTTTCAGCCGAGTGAATCCAGCGGCTGGCGACGCCAGCCTTGCCGGTCGAGAATCAGAACCTCGCCGGCCTGTTCGGACCAGTCTGCCAGGACCAGACGCCATCGGCCTTCCGGCAGGGCGTGATCGGCAGGGCGGTGGGTGTGGCCATGGATCAGCACCTGCCGGTCTGCATGCGCGCTCATCAGTTGCGTCACCGCCTGTGGGTTGACGTCCAGAATGTCCTGCGGCTTGCGCCGCGTGGCCTTGCTGGTCTGCCCCCGGATCCTGCGAACCAATCTGAGTTTCAGCGTTTTCGGCAGCAGGCTGTAGAGGTTCTGCAGCCAGGCCATGCGCACCACGCGGCGAAAGCGCTGATAGGCCACATCATCGGTACACAGGACATCGCCATGCATCAAGATCAAACGGTGACCGGCCAACTCGGCTGAACAGGGCTCGCGCACGATCTTCAGGCCGGCCGCCCGGGCAAAATCAGGGCCGCAGAGAAAATCGCGATTGCCACAGATGAAATGAATCTCGACGCCCTGATCGGCCAGCTCTTTCAGGGCCCTGATCTCGTTCGGGTAATGCTCAACAGACACCTCATCGCCTGCCCAGACTTCGAACAGGTCGCCGAGGATATACAGATGGGAGGCCTCGCGGGCCGGGCCGGCGAGGTAGGCCAGGAACAGCCGGCCAAGTTCAGGGCGGCGCGGATCCAGATGCAGGTCGGCGATGAAATGAATCGGCCTTTCTGCCATGGCCTTGATCAGGATGCCGGCTCATCGATGTGGCGGCGGACCATCTTTTCGATCACCACCGGGCTGGTCGGTACATCGCTGCGGAAAGGTCCGCCGGATGTAGTCGGCAGCACCGCGATTTCATCCACCACGTCCATGCCCTCTACAACCTTGCCGAACACCGCATAGCCCCAGCCGTGAGGCGTGGGTCCGCGATGATCCAGATTGCCGTTGTCATTGTGATTGATGAAAAACTGGGCGGTGGCGGAATGCGGATCGGAGGTTCTGGCCATGGCAATGGTGCCACGCAGATTCTTCAGGCCATTGTCCGCTTCGTTCTTGATCGACGCGGCCGTATCCTTGCGTTCGAAGCTCTCGGTGTAACCGCCGCCCTGGATCATGAACCCGGCGATGATGCGATGGAAGATCGTGCCATCGTAAAAGCCTGAGTCGACGTAGCGCAGAAAATTGGCCACGCTGACCGGGGCCTGCTCATCATTGAGCTCCATCGTAATGGTGCCGCGATTGGTGAGGATGTCCACGCGGGTTCCCGCGTACAGCTGTGTGCTCATCAGTAGTCCTAGTAGTAGCAGACCGGTGGTCCGAAGCATGGTGATTTCCTTTTTATTGGACGGCGTCGAGGGCATGGCGGATATAAGCAAGTCCACAACCGCTCTGCGGCTGTGACAGACGACGACGCCAGATCTTGGCGCCGGGCTGGCCGTTGTACAGGCCAAGAATGTGGCGGCTGACATGTTTGATTGGCGCGCCGCGCTGCTGCTCCTGAGCCACGAATGGCAGCAGCGATTCGACCGCCGATAGACGAGAGGGCGAGGGATCGCTGGCGCCGTAAAGGCGCTGATCGACCTCTGCCAGCAGATAGGGGTCCTTGTAGGCGGCACGGCCGAGCATCACGCCGTCCACATGACGCAGGTGCAGTTGCGCCTGATCCAGGGTTTCGATGCCGCCATTGATGATGATGCGCAGCTTGGGAAAGCGCTGTTTCATGCCGTAGACGCGCTCATACTGCAGTGGCGGAATCTCCCGGTTCTCCTTCGGGCTCAGTCCGTTGAGCCAGGCTTTGCGCGCGTGCAGGATGAAGGTGTCACAGCCGGCTGCGGCCACCTGTTCGATGAAGCTGGCGAGGTGCTCATCGCAATCCAGATCATCGATGCCCAGCCGGGTCTTGACCGTGACCGGGATCGTTACCGCGGCCCGCATTGCCGCCACGCAGTCTGCGACCAGGGCCGGTTCACCGAGCAGGCAGGCGCCAAAACGTCCGTTCTGCACGCGGTCGCTGGGACAGCCGCAGTTCAGATTGATCTCGTCGTAGCCATAGTGCTCGCCAATTCGCGCCGCCTCCGCCAGGGCTGCCGGGTCACTGCCGCCGAGTTGCAGGGCCAGCGGGTGCTCGGTGGCTTCAAAGCCGAGGAGGCGATCACGATCGCCATGGATGATGGCATTGGCCGTCAGCATCTCGCTGTACAGGCGCGCATGTCGCGTCAGCGTGCGATGAAAGACCCGGCACTCACGCGTGGTCCAGTCCATCATCGGGGCAACCGAGAAGCGCCATGGGCTAAATGGTATTTTTGTTGTCGTCACTTGTGATCTTTTATGCAATGCGAATGCTGGTTTCGGATCACCATGAAGGTGCTAAATATCGCAGCAGATTGCGCTATAGCTGAGAACTGCATGATCGATGCGCAATTGTACGCGATGGAACGACACACAATGCCTGGCCTCGATCCGGCGCAGCCTTAATAAGCCCTTGTTGGTTTGTCCATGGTACTTCCATTGTCGACCCAAAACAGAGCAGTTTTACTCGGGCGATTCGCTCGATAGCGGTCGTTCAAGCGTCAGGTGCAACTTCACCACTTGAATGAGGGCTGTCAGGCAGGTAGCGGCCGATCAAGTTGAGTCGGGTAGGGCAGAGTTGCGCCTGAAGCCGACGTACGTCCTGCCGTTAGGCAGCCCGGACTTCGTTGATGAGTTCTGGGTGCTTGTCCAGAACCTTGAGCAACTTGATCAATGCGAGAGGCGGCTTTGTCTTACCATTTTCGTATCGGGAAAAAGCATTCACACCACCTCCGAAAATTTCGGCAGCAGTCTTCTGATCAAGATGGAGTTTCTTGCGTACCGAGACAATGAATGCTGGATCTACAATGGCCGCATTTACCTGCTTCGAGAACTCACGCATTTCATGCATGACTCGTTCTGATTCATTGGCATCAAGAATCGACTCAGAACAAGCGGGACAAAAATCACCTCTCACCGACTCAATCGATGTGCTTTCGCCCTTATACACATAGGGCAAGTCACGTGTGTCATGGATTAGTTCGGCTGCACCACAAACCGGGCATTTCATGGTCATAGCTCCTTGAAAGACACGATGAGAACGTCATCGACCACAGTTAGCTTGAGATAAACATCTCCCGCCTGCGTGCTGGGACGGTAGACGTCTTGCCATACCGTGTGGTCAGCGTATGTGGTCATGCTCTTGTAGAAGTCGGCGGGAGTGAAGGCCAGTACAACTTCGAGCATGCCTGCAAGATCAAGGCCCATTTCCACCGCACCAGAACGTGCCGAAGCCGTCGTCCTGAACTTTCCAGCATTAACCAACGATTTGACCGTCGTCAGCTTGCAGTGAGGAGTGCGTTTCTCCATTCGGCAATACTAACCTAGTTGGTTATTATTTGGCAAGTAGGTTAGTTTTTGTCGATGCACCGCGATGACCGCTTTGCGCCCGTTTCGGAATTCGGGCCAACGGTTGGAATGGGGCAGGGCCCCGACATTCGTGAGCCTGCCGAAAGGTCTACCGACCTATGTGATGATGAAGGTCCGCTTACTAGCGTTTCGCCACCGTTGGGGCTATTTCTCCAACCAGAACAAAGAAGCCAGTCCCGTTCGGGGACCAGTAGCCTTCCGTATCCCGGAAAGCTGCCATTCACACGCTGCAGCGCGCGTCCGGGTCAACCCAGGAATCTCGTTGAAACCCTTATCGAGTAAGACAAGGGTGATGCGATATCGGATCAGCATGCGCGGCGCAGGCGAAAGTGGATGCGCACAGTTACCAGCGTCACCGGCCCGAGCAAACGCTGTTCTACAAGCTCGTCGAGGAGCACTACCCGGCGTTTGCTGAGCAGATGGTCTGTGAGGGCAGGGCGTTGCCAGACTACGTTCGCAGGGAATTTGATGAGTTTCTGCGCTGCGGGCGACTGGAGCATGGGTTCCTGCGGGTGCGCTGTGACAGCTGCCACGCTGAGCGTCTCATCGCATTTTCGTGCAAGCGGCGTGGTTTCTGCCCCAGCTGCGGTGCCAGGCGAATGGTCGAGGTTGCTGCATTGCTGGTGGATGAGGTTTTCCCCAAGCAGCCAGTCCGTCAGTGGGTATTGAGCTTCCCGTATCCGCTCCGCTTCCTTTTCGCCAGTCGGCCCGAGGCGATGGGGCGGGTGCTGGGCATTGTCTACCGGGTGATCTCCACCCGTCTGATTCAATCAGCGGGTTTCAGTCGAGATACCGCGTACACCGGTGCCGTCACGCTGATCCAGCGTTTTGGCAGCGCGCTGAATCTCAATGTTCACTTTCACATGCTATTTCTGGACGGTGTGTATGTTGAGCAGCCGGATGGCCGACTGCGCTTTCGCTGGGTGACGGCGCCGACCACTGCTGAGCTGACGCAACTGGCGGACACAATCGCCCGCCGCGTCGGCCGGTGTCTGGAGCGGCAGGGACTGCTGGAGCGCGATGCCGAGAATGCCTGGTTGGCCGGAGATGACGTCGACGAAGACCCGATGAGCAGCGTGCTGGGGCACTCGATCACGTACCGGATCGCGGTGGGGCCCAACACTGGTCGCAAGGTGATGACGCTGCAAGCCCTGCCGGCGGATGATCCCGCGTTTGGTGAGGAAGCTGGGAAGATCAGCGGCTTCTCGTTGCATGCCGGCGTGGCGGCCGGTGCTGATCAGCGTGACAAACTGGAGCGATTATGTCGCTACATCAGCCGGCCAGCGGTCTCCGAGAAGCGGCTTTCACTGACGAGCAACGGTCTGGTGCGCTACCAACTCAAAACGCCGTACCGGGATGGAACGACGCATGTGTTCTTTGAGCCTCTGGATTTCCTGGCCAGGCTGGCGGCGCTGGTGCCAAAGCCACGGGTCAACCTGACTCGCTTCCACGGCGTGTTCGCACCCAATAGCCAATGGCGTGCACAGGTCACGCCAGCCAAGCGTGGGAAGGGGCACCGAAGGATAGCAACCGAATCGGAAGAGAAAACGCCTGCCGAGACGCACGCGGCCATGAGCTGGGCGAAACGATTGAAGCGCGTGTTCGACATCGATGTTCAGACATGCGAAGCGTGTGGCGGCGCAGTCCAGATCGTCGCGGCTATCGAAGACCCGGTCGCCATCAGGAAGATTCTCGATCACCTGGAGAATCAGGGCGCCATGCCGCAGGCTTATCATCGTCCGGGTGTGCGTGCCCCGCCGGGACAGAAGTTGGTTACAGCCCTGCATTGATGACCGTCCAGAACAGCGGGCCGAGCGGGACGGCAAGAGTCCGTTCGTCTTGATGTCAGGAAAATGCC